>NZ_JBVJIM010000003.1:0-771925 GCF_055586305.1 Nonomuraea sp. NPDC051298 | reverse complement strand
GTGCAGTTGCGAGGGTGTCTAACTCTTTCGTCACACATCGAGCATGGGCACCCTCGCCCTATCTCCGCAGCTATGCCTTGGCATCAATCATCTAGATGTACTTGGTCATCAACGTGGTGACATGTTCACCTGCACTACTTTGATCACGCCCGGAGTGTTCGGCTGGCTGCTGCCACTAGGCGAATCTCCGGCAGCGAAGAAGAGTTGGGATCATGGTGCGCAACGATGTGACGGTGCCGTGCCGTAAATCAGCACCTGGTTGATCCGACGGATCCGTTGACCCGCGCAAATCCCCTTCATCCTGGCCGATAACTGGCCCACAACCAGTGAGCGTCAACGGGAACGGGCGGGGCTCCGTGAGACTGGAGGCCCGCCCGTTCCTACGATGTTTGCCCTGGTCAGCGGCCCAAACCGCTGGTCAAGATCGAGTGCCCCCTGCAGGATTCGAACCTGCGCACCCGGCTCCGGAGGCCGGTGCTCTATCCCCTGAGCTAAGGGGGCTCGACGAGTGACAAGGCTATCAGTATCTGAGCACCACTCGGCACCAGATAAACGTCCTTGAACACTTCCAGAGAAACCGCCCGTGACCACCCCACTACCGGTTAGCTTTGCGGCCGTGGGTGAGGCTCTTGGGAAAGTACTGGTTGTGGATGACGACGAGGTCATCCGGCAGCTCATCGCGGTCAACCTGAACCTGGAGGGGTTCGAGGTCGTGACCGCCACGGATGGGCAGGACTGCCTTGATCGGGTGCTGGACGTCATGCCCGATGTGATCACGCTTGATGTGATGATGCCGTTCCTGGATGGGTGGACGACGGCGCAGCGGTTGCGGATGGGCGAGGCGACCAGCCATATCAAGGTTGTGTTGATCACGGCCAGGGCGCAGGACGATGACAGGGTCCGAGGACGAGGGATCGGGGTGGATGCCTATCTGACCAAGCCGTTTGATCCGGCAGAGTTGATCGAGGTGGTACGGGATCTGGCGGCGCGCTCTCGGAGTTGAGCCGCGAGTCCCGTGGTGTTCGTTCGCCAGGTCCCGTTCCGTTCGTTTGGGGCCTGAGGTCGTCGGGTGCTGGGGTGTGCGGGTTCAGGGCGGGTGGTCCCGTGCTGTGCGAAGGGCCTGCGTGGGCAGGGGTCGCTGCGGTGCGGGGCTTTCCTACGTGGTGGAGGTCCGGCGGGTGGTCGCTGCCGCGTGCTTCTTCTGGCCGTGCGGGTGTACCAAACGGCGGGTGACCCGTACGGGTGTTACCAACCGGCGGCGCGGGCCAGGGGCGTGGTGTCGCTCGGGGTGAGTGGGTTGGTCAGGATGACCGGCATCTGGGCCATGAATCGAGGCTCGGCGCCCAGGTGCTCCTGAGCGGCGTGGACGGTGAAGGGATGCAGGATGTACGCATCTCCTGGTACGCCGGTCGCCAGGGCGAGTGGACGGTCCCGGCCCGCGTCGTCGAAGACCGGGCCCATCCGCATCGGGTCGCCCACCTTCTCGTCCAGGATCTTGGCGAGGTCGCGCTGCGAGCCTGCTCGGACGCGGGTCGGTGCGTCGTCCTGGCCGACCTCCGAGAACAGCACCAGCAGCAGGAGCGTGGCCGGACGCCCGCTCACGCCCCACGAGCCGTCGGGTCGCTGGGTGTTGGCGTCGACGTGCCAGCCCCGGTCGTCGGCCGGGGGCAGCCTGGGGAATCGGATCGGGATGTTGCCGACGCTGCCGCGTCGCGTCCACCCGCCAGGGCCGGCAATGGCGTCCAGTGCCCGGTGCAGGCGCGGACTGGTCATGAACTGTCCGAACGGGCCCTCGCCGGTCAGGTCTGCGGTCCATACGACGGGCTGGGTCCAGCCGGAAGGGTCGTCCGGTGACAGGCCGATCCGCTGCCACAGCAACGCCCTGGCAGCGTCGGCGACCTCGCGGGGGACGATGCCCTCCACCTTGGCGAAGCCGGTGGTGACGAACTCCTCGACGTCAACCCCTTCGACCTCAGCGCCTTCCATCCCAGCGCCTTCGACGGCGGCTGCTTCGATTCCGACCCGTTCCACATCGGCCCCTTCCACATCGGCCCCTTCCGAATCGGCATCGGTATCGGCATCGATGGTTCGACATTCAGGACGTTATCAATGCCGTCCACTGGTTTTGGGGCGAGAAGTGGGTGGTGGGTGCTTCCTCTCCTCAGGTGGAGTGGTGGCTGGTCGGGTGGTCCTGGTGAGGGGAGGGGCGGGGCACGGTGAGGTCGGCGCCGCGAGGCCCCTGGTACGGGTCCGCGGCCCGTAGGTCGGCGGTCGCGACCACCTTGCTGATGTCGCTGGGCGTGAGCAGGCCGACCAGGCGGTCCGTGGAGTCGAGGACGACGGCGCGACCGTCCGCGCTGCCGCCCATCCGTCCCAGCAGGTCCGTCAGCAGTTCGTCCGGGTGGGCCTGCGGCACCTCGTCCGGCGGGCAGGCGATGTCGCGCAGGCGCGTCGCGTCGCGGTCGGGCGGGTGGACCGTACGGATGCGGTTCAGCGTCACCAGCCCGGCGAACCGGCCGGCGTCGTCCACCAGCGGGTACGTGGACAGCCGCCGGTGCATCACGACCCGTTCGATCAGGCCCGCCACGGTCTCGTCGGGATGGGCGACGACGGGCGGTCCCGACATCACCTCGCCCACCCGCAGCCCGTACAGGGCGGTGCCGATGTGGGTCTGCTGCTCCTCGGCGGTGGCCGCGTTGACCAGGAACAGGCCGATCAGGACGAGCCACAGTCCCTCGAACCCGCGGCCGGTGACGACCTGCAGGAAGCCGAGGGCGATGAGCACGTAGCCGAACGCCCGTCCGGCGCGGGCCGCGGCGACCGCCGCCCGCGTACGGTCGTGCCAGCGCGCCCACAGCGCGGCCCGCAGCACCCGCCCGCCGTCCAGGGGCGCGGCGGGGACGAGGTTGAAGACGGCCAGCAGGACGTTCACCCCGGCCAGGTACGTGAAGATCCCCGCGAGCAGCGCGGGCCCCGCCACCGCGGCCACCAGCACTGCCACGAGGCCGAAGACCACGCCCGCCAGCAGGCTCGTCAGCGGGCCGACGATGGCGATCTTCAGGTCGGCGCCGGGCGTGCGCGGCTCCCCGCGGAGTTCGGCGACGCCGCCGAGCAGCCACAGTGTGATCTGCGACACCTCGATGCCGTGGCGGCGCGCTACCAGGGCGTGGGCCAGTTCGTGGGCCAGCAGCGACGCCAGGAACAGCACCGCGGCGACCAGTCCGGCCAGTACGTACACGACCGGCGAGCGCCCGGGGAAGACCGCGGGGAACCGCCCGAAGGCCAGACCGACCACCAGGATGACGACGATGACCAGCACGCTGATGTTGAGCCCGACCTTGACTCCGCCGATGTGACCCAATGGGATCGAGGAGCGCATTTTTCCTCCCCGTGATGGATGTCCCGGGCCCTCTACCCTCATACCGCCGTCCGTCACATTCGAACTGCGGCCCGAGCCCCCGGCTCCCGGTCCTCGGCTCTCGGCTCTCGGCTCCCGGCTCTCGGCGGGAAACGGGCTCCCCGCCCGCAAACCGCTCCGGATGGACCTGGGCAAAGACCAGGAAAGGACCACTTCGCGCGGGCTGCGGGGGCGCACCGGGCTGGGGCGGGCCTACACGAGCCGGGCCCGCCGCCGACCGCGCGCCCATCGACCACGACTCGGTTGCCCCTGAGCGGGGAGGGGCTGTTGGTCACTGAGGACACCGCCGATGACCCGAGGGATGCCGCTGAGGAACGGTGCATCTGGAGGGGAGGGCGGGACGGGCGTGGGACGGGCGTGGAGCGGAGGGTGCGGTGGACGTCTGCGATTGAGGGCCCGGCCGGTAGGCGTGCTGGTGCGGCTGGAGGCCGCGCACCGCGACCCCCGGCACTTCTGACGAGCCCGACGCCCTGCTCGCCACACTTGCCAACATCGTCTCTTACGTAGACAATGTTTTCAGGCGCTCGCACGAGGCGGGACGCCGTACGTGGTAGTACTGGAGATCCGCAAGGGAGGCCGGACGGACGAGTAGGTGCATCCATGACCGAGCGCTACCTCGGGGTCGTCGGTGTGGCCGAGGCCCTGGGAGTGACCCGGCATGCGGTGCACAAATGGCGCACCCGCTATCCGAACGGTTCCGACCACCCCTTCCCCGAGCCTGACGTCGAGGTCGACGGCGCTCCGGGCTGGCGGGCCGATCGGCTGGACGAGATCTCCCGGTGGCGTGCCGGCCTGCCAGGGCGCGGCACGGGGGGCGGCCGGCCCACCGCCGCCCGCCAGGAGTACTTCAAGGCGGCGATGGCGCGCGGCCTGGACCGCGACGAGGCGGCGCGGGCGCTGGCCGCGTTCGCCGTGGAGTTCCCCGAGATGAACGAGCCCGAGCTGTGCGCCTGGCTCATCGAGAAGTTCCGCCGCTGAGCCTGCTCGAACGTTCGCGGGTCACCTCACGACGAAAAGCGGATCACCTCACGACGAACGACGAAAGGTGATGACACATGCCTGAAAGCCGCATGCCCGGGATCGGCGGGGAGACCGCACCGGGATTCGAGGCCGTACGCGAGGCGTTCGCGGCCAACCTGGCCGGCGGCCAGGACGTGGGTGCCGCGGTCGGCGTCTACCTGCACGGACGCAAGGTCGTCGACCTGTGGGGCGGGATCGCCGACCCCGAGACCGGACGGCCGTGGGAACGCGACACCCTGCAGGTCGTCTACTCCACTACGAAGGGCGTCACGGCGGCCTGCGCCCACCTGCTGGCGCAGCGCGGCGAACTCGACCTGGACGCCCCCGTGGCGCGCTACTGGCCCGAGTTCGCGGCCAACGGCAAGGAACGCGTCCCGGTGCGGTGGCTGCTCACCCACCAGGCCGGACTGCCGGTGATCGACCATCCCGTCACCCCCGCCGAGGCCATCGCCTGGAAGCCCATGGTGGACGCGCTGGCGGCCCAGCGTCCGGCCTGGGAGCCGGGCACCGAGCACGGCTACCACGGGCTCACGTACGGCTGGCTCGTCGGCGAGGTCGTGCGCCGGGTCACCGGACGCAGCCTCGGCACGTACCTCGCCGAGGAGATCGCCGGGCCGCTCGGCCTCGACCTGTGGATCGGGTTGCCCACGTCGGAGCACCACCGGGTCAGCCGCATCCTCACGGACCCGGGCGCCTTCGACGTCTCCGCGATAGACCTGGACGCCCTGCCCGAGCCCGCGCGCGAGGTCATGGCGGCCTGGGCCGACCCGTCGTCACTGACCGTGCGGACGATGCGCGTCGTCACGCCGCCGCTGGACCACAACGACCCCGCCGAGCAGGCCGCCGAGATGCCCGCCACCAACGGCATCTGCACGGCCCGCTCACTCGCCCGGTTCTACGCCGCGCTCATCGGCGAGGTGGACGGGCACCGCGTCCTCACCTCGGACACGCTGGCCGACGCCGTCGAGGAGCGCGTGTCGGGCGTCGATCGGGTGCTGCGCGTCCCCGTACGCATCGGCACGGGGTTCGGGCTGCCTTCGCCGGAGGCGTACTGGTACTCCCCCACGGCCTTCGGCTTCCCCGGCCTCGGCGGGTCGATCGGCATGGCGGATCCGGGGAGCGGGCTGGCGTTCGCGTACGTGATGAACCGCCTCAGGGAAGGGGTCCCGGACGATCGGGCGGCGAGCCTGTTCCGCGCCGCCCGAAGCGCCGCACAAAGCACCGCCCGAAGCGCCGCCCAGAACGCAGTCCAAAGCGCGGTCATGGACATCGAGTAGGGGCTTCACGGGCCGGTTCTGGCCAACAGGTCGAGGATCTCGGCCGTGGTGCCGGTCTCGGCGCAGGTGCAGGTCGAGATCGGTGCCGTAGAACGCCGACCAGTTCCGCTTGGTGACCACGAGGTCGCCGGGGTGGCCGGTCAGGTCGTCCGCGATCGTGTCCCAGCCCGCGGGCCGGGCGCCGGAGGCCCCGCCGCGGTCGGTACGTCCGGGCACCGCGTCGGCGCAGGGGTGCAGGGCGCCCGGAACGCCGTTCTGCAGTGGGTTCGGGGTGCCGTTCCAGGAGCCCGGCCTGTTCCAGCGAGACGACGATCGTCGCCATCGACTGCGGCCTGACCCGCTCGGCGGCGGCCAGTTCGCCGGCCGAGGCGGGGCCGAGCTTGCTCAGCCGGGTCCAGGACCGACGCCTGCGCGGAGGACAGGCCGCCCTCTCCTTCCAGGGCCTTGAGTCTGCGGCGCAGGCGTCCGAAGACCACCCACACCTCGGCCGCCGCCCTGGCCGCCTCCAGATTCCTGCGCCTGGGCCGGGAGCGGCATCCGGGAGGTCCCGCCGGGCGAATGAGGGGAGGGAACGCGGGAACGAAGGGGGCTCGGCTCATGCGAGGGTGGCCGTTCGTCGGGCGGGAGGCCGAGTTGGACCGCGTCCGAGCGGGTCTGTCCACGGGAGAGGCGATCGGGGTGGTCGTCTCCGGGGAGGCGGGCGTCGGCAAGACCCGGCTCGCCCGCGAGATCCTGGCCGAGCAGGCGGCCGGCGGGGCCACGACCGGCTGGGTGGCCGCGACCAGGGCGCTGACCGGCATCCCGTTCTGGGTCGTGGCCGCGCTGCTGTCGGCCGCGCCACGACCGCACGAAACCGGCCTGCCCCCGCTGTCGGCCGCGCCGCCGCCGCACGAAACCGGCCTGCTCTCGCGGTCGGCCGGGCCGCCGCCGCACGGAACCGGCCTGCCCCCGCTGCCGTCAGGGCCACCATCGCACGAGGCGGGGCTGCACCTGCTGGCGCTGGCCGAGGCCCGGGTACGCGACTGGGGCGGGGGACGGCGGGTGGTGCTCGGGTTCGACGACGCCCACCTGCTCGACGAGGGGTCGGCCGCCGTGCTCGGCCACCTGGTCGCCCAGGGGCTGGTCGTGCCCGTGATCACCGTACGCGGGGGCGAGCCGGTGCCCGACGCCGTCCTCACGCTGTGGAAGGACGGCCCGGCCGCCTGGCTCGACCTCGACCCGCTGCCGCCCGCCGCCGTCGACCGGCTCATCGAGCACGAGCTCCACGGCGGCGTCGAGGGCGCGGCCAGGGCCCGGCTGCACCGCCTGGCCGCGGGCAACCCGCTGGCCCTGCGCGAGCTGCTGTCGGCGGCGCTGGCGGACGGGACGTTGCGGCAGGCGTACGGGGTGTGGCACCTCAGCGGCGAGGCCCGGCTCGGGGGCGGGGTCCGCCAGCTCCTGCTCAACCGGCTGCGCCCGCTCGACCGGCCCACCCGGCTCGTGCTGGAGCTGCTGGCCTGCGGGGAGCCGCTGCAACCCGCCCTGCTGGAGGCGCTGGCGGGCCCGGTCGCGGTCGAGGGGGCCGAGGCGTGCGGGCTGGCGGTGTCGGAGCGTTCTGGGGCCCGCGTGCAACTGCGGCTGGCCCACCCGCTCTACGGCGAGCTGCTGCGGGCCGGTCTCCCCGCGGCGCGGGCCCGGCTGCTGGCGGGCCACCTCGCCCGCGCCTCGCTGGCCGCGCCGCTGCGCCGGGCGGACGACGCGCTGCGGGCTGGGATCTGGCAGCTCGAAGGCGGTGCCGTGACGCGGCCGGACGTCGTACGCGGGGGCGCGCGGCAGGCCGTCGAGCGGGCGGACCTCGTGCTGGCCGAGCGGCTGGCGCGGGCGGCACGGGACGCGGAGCCGGGGCCGGAGGCCGACGCCCTGCTCGCCGAGATCCTCGAATACCGGGGCCACAGCGCAGAGGCCGCCGCCGTCCTGTCGGACGTGCCGCCGCCGGGCCCCGAACGGGTGCGCTGGGCGCTGGCCCGCTCGGACACGCTGTACTTCGGCTCGGGCGACCGCGCGGGCGCCGAACGAGCGCTCGACCTGGCGGGCGGCGACCTGGTGGAGGGCAACAGGACGTGGATCCTCCTGTTCGACGGGCGGTGCGAGGCGGCGATCGAGGCGGCCGGGCGGCTGCCGGCCTGGGAGTCGGCGGACCCTCAGGCGGTCCTGTGGGGCCTGGTGGCGGCCACGGCGTCGGCCGGTTTCCTCGGCCGCCCCGACGAGGCGGACCACTTCCACGACCGCGGGCAGGCGCTGCTGGCGGCGCATCCGGGCGAGTACCCGTGGGGTGTCGTACAGCTCGGCCTGGCCCGGTGCCTGGCCTGCCTGGCCCTCGGTGACCTGGTCACCGCGTGGGAGGTGGCCGAGCGGGGCTACCGGGAGATCCTGGCCGGTCCCGCGCCGCTCATGTCGGCCGGGCCGGTCGGCTTCCGCGGGCTCGTCGAGTGCGCCCAGGGACGGCCGGAGACCGCCGGACGGTCGTTGCGCGAGGCGGTGACCGCGCTCCAGGGCCGCGACACGATCCGGCTGACCGGGACGTTGATGTCCGGGCTCGCCACGGCGGGCGCGCTGGCCGGGGACGCGTCCGCCGCGCGGTCCTGGGTAGAGCGCGCCGCGTACCGGGACAACGGGGCCAACCGGCTGTTCGCGCCCTGGGCCGTACTGGCGGACGCCTGGACGCGCGCGGCGGCCGGGGAGTCGTCGCTGGCCGTGGCGGCCGCCGAACGCGCCGCCGCGCTGGCCCGCGAGATCGGGCTGCCCACCGTGGAGTGCCGGGCCCACTACGACGTGGCCCGGCTCGGCGGCGACCCGGACCTCGCCAGACTGGACGAACTCGGCGCCGCGCTCGGCACCCCGTTCGGCCGGACGCTGGCGACCGCCGCGCGGGCCCTGGCGAACCTGGACGGCGACACGCTGTGCGACGCGGCCACCGACCTCGCCCGGCTCGGCCACGACCTGCCGGCCGCCGAGGCGGTCATGGCGGGGGCTCGCGCGTACCGCGGGGCGGGGCTGACCGGCAAGGCCGTCATGGCGGCGGAACGCGCGGCCCGGCTCCGCGACCGCTGCGAGGGTGCGGTCACGCCGCTGCTGGAGTACGACCGCACGGCGGTGCTCACGCGCAGGGAACGCGAGGTCGCCGTCCTGGCCGCCCGGCACAGCAGCAAGCAGGTCGCCGAACGGCTCGGGCTGACCGTGGCGACCGTGAACAACAACCTGGCCCGCGTGTACGCCAAGCTCGGCATCTCCCGCCGCGCAGAACTGGCCGCCCTGGTGGACGGGAGCGAGCCCGCTCAGCCGGTCGAACCGGACGATCCCGGCGCGTCCAGACGGTGACCGTCCGCGGAGCCGCGCTCCGGCGCGTCCGGACGGTGGCCGTTCGCGGAGCCGCGCGGCAGCAGGAACGCCGACGCGCACATCAGGGCCGCCGCCCCGAAGAGCGCGGCGCGGCTGTCGGCCCAGGTCGCGACCAGGCCGCCGAGCAGGATGAACAGCGGCTGGGTGACCGTCGTCGCGAACGACCACAGGGCCGCCACCCTGGCCATCAGCTCGTCGGGCGTCCGCTGCTGGCGGTAGCTCGTCATGGTGGAGTTGGCCGCGCCCGCGAACAGCAGCACCATCCCGAACCCGAAGCCGCACATCAGCAACCCCGGGGTGCCGGGCACGGCGGCCGGGATGAGAAAGTACCAGGGGCCGCGCAGCACGCTCGCCCACCACAGCGCGCGTACGGCGCCCAGCCGCGCCGCCAGCCGGGGCGCCAGCCGGGCCCCGGCGAAGCCGCCCAGCGAGGGCACCCCCATGACCAGGCCGTACTCCCAGGGCTCGAAGCCCAGATCGCGCAGGTAGAACACGGCCGACACCGCGGCCCCCATCGAGCTGGCCCCGGCGAAGGTCACCCAGCTCACCAGCATCGGCCGCAGGTGCGGGTGCCGCCAGGCGAACCGCCATCCGCCGAACAGCTCCGCCCGCCTGGACGCGCCCCGCTCGCGTACCGGCGGCGCGGGCTCCCGGGTGCGCAGTGACCTGACGGCCACCGCGCTGACCAGGAACGACACGGCGTCGATCAGCAGCGAACCGGCCGCGCCGAGCAGGCCGATGAGCGCTCCCGCGGCGGACGGCCCGGCCGAGACGCTGAGCCAGCGGGTCGACTCGAGGCGGCTGTTGGCCTCGATCAGGCGCGGGCCGGAGACCAGCGCCTTGAGGTGCGACTGGGCCGCCGCGGTGAACGCGATCAGGCAGGAGGCGTTGACGACGGCGATGACGCACAGGTGGGCGAAGGTCAGCACGTTCAGCGCCGCCGCGGCGGGAACACTCGCCAGCGCGGCGAACCTGACGACGTCGGTCGTGATCATGATGGGCCGCTTGCGGCGGAACTCGACGTACGTGCCCAGCGGGAAGGCCAGGAGCGCCGTGGTGACCGCGGTGAACGCGGACAGCAGCGCCACCTCGAACGCCGAGGCCCCGACGACGGTGACGGCGACCACGGGCAGCGCGACCATGCCGACGGCCGAGCCGAGCTGGCTGACGGTGGCGCCCGACCAGAGGCGACGGAAGTCCCGGCGCTCGCGGGCATCCGGCTGGGGGGAGGTCATCCGGCCCATTGTGCCGCCGCCCGCGAGCACACCGACAGCGGGTCAGCCGGGCGCGTCCGCGCAGAGTTCGGCGAAGCGGCGGGTGTCGACGTTGCCGCCCGAGACGATCACTCCGATCCGCCGCCCGCGGGCACGTAGGTCGCCCGCCCGCTTCGACAGCAGCGCGGCCAGCGGGATCGCCCCGCTGGGCTCGACGACGATCTTCATGCGCTCGAACGCGAACCGCATCGCCGCCCTGATCTCGTCGTCGCTCGCCAGCACGACCTCGTCCACCAGCCGCCGGTTGAGCGAGAACGTCAGCTCGCCGGGGATCTCGGAGGCCAGGCCGTCGGCGATCGTCCGCGGGACCGGGATCGACACCCGCTCGCCTGCGCTGAGCGAGCGCTTGGTGTCGTCGCCGGCCTCGGGCTCCACGCCGATCACCCGGATCCCGGGCAGCAGGCCCTTGGCCGCCGTCGCGCTGCCCGCGATCAGCCCGCCGCCCCCGATGGGCGTGAGCAGCGCGTCGAGGTCGCCGACCTCCTCGATGAGCTCCAGCGCGGCGGTGCCCTGCCCGGCGATGACGTGGGGATGCTCGTACGGGGGGATCAGCGTCAGGCCCCGCTCGGCCGCCAGCGCCTCGCCGATGGCCACCCGGTCGCCGGTGTAGCGGTCGTAGGTGACGATCTCCGCGCCGTAACCGGCGGTGGCCGCCATCTTGGAGCGCGGCGCGTCGCCGGGCATGACGATCACCGCGGTGCTGCCCAGCTCGCGCGCGGCCAGGGCGGTGGCCTGGGCGTGGTTGCCCGACGAGTACGCCGCCACGCCCCTCGCCAGTTGCTCGGGCGAGAGGCGGGAGACTGCGTTGTAGGCCCCGCGGAACTTGAACGCCCCGACGCGCTGGAAGTTCTCGCACTTCAGGAACACCTCGGCGCCGACGAGGGCGTCGAGGGTCCGGGAGCGCAGGACGGGGGTGCGGTGGGCGACGCCCTTGATACGGGCGGCGGCGTCGTGGACGTCGTCCAGGGTGACCGGCAGCGTGTTGGCCATGCTCGTCGTTTCCTCCGGGGTGGTGGTGTCAGGGTGCCGACAGGAAGTCCGCCACGGCCGCCAGCCAGGCGCCGGGCCGGTCGACGTGCGCCATGTGACCCGCCTCGTCGAGAAGCACCGCCCGAGCGGACGGGATCAGCTCCCCCGCCCGCTCCGTCAGCGCGGCCGGGAACGTCATGTCCCGGCGACCGTGCAGCAACAGGATCGGCACGCCGAGCACGGCCAGCCGGTACGCGGCACGATCGGGCCGGGCCGGGGGCAGGGTGCCCGCCCGCCAGGGGCGCGACCACTCGGCCGAGAACCGTACCCGTGACAGGCGTTCGCGGTAGCCGTCCAGGGCCTCTGCCCGCCAGACGTCCGCCTCGGCACCGGCGAACGCCGCCGCGCGGGTGAGCGCGGGCCCCGACAGCGCCGGGTCCGACCACACCTCGGCCGCCGCGCTCACCCTCCTGTCGCGCTCCGGCCAGTCGTCGTACGCGTCGGCGGGCACGGGCAACACGCTGGTGGAGGCGAGAACGAGGCGGCGTACGCGGCCGGGTGCGGCCAGCGCGAGCCGCTGCGCCAGCAGGCCGCCGTAGGAGAAGCCGAGCACGTCGGCCCTGACCACGCCGAGCGCGTCGAGCAGCGCGACGAGGTCGGCCGTCGCGGCGGCCGGGGTGTACTGCCCGTCTGGCAGGCCGCGGGTGGACCGCCCGCATCCCCGCAGGTCCGGAAAGATCACGTCATGGCGGTCGGCGAGCTTCGCCAGCGGGTCCAGCAGGTAGGCGTGATCCCAGTCGGGGCCGCCGTGGATGACCAGCAAGGGGTCAAGGCCGAGGCGATCGGCGGCCCGTACGGTGAACAGCTCCACCGCCGGATCCCGAGAAACGCGGACGAACTCCTCACAGATCATCCGGCACTACGACCCCGTTCCCTTGGCGGCGCGACCGCTTCGACCTTACCCGCCCTCGCACGCGCGCCCGTCCGGGCCCGGAGACCGGCCGGAGCACCGCCTCAAGCCCGCAGCACCGCCTCAGGCGCGGAGGGAGCCGAGCGCGGAGCTCCAGGCGAGCACCTGGTCGAGCATGGCGTTCAGCTTGTCCTCGTGGGCGGCGGCGGGCTTGAAGTCGGTGGCGTTCTCGAAGTCGGTGAAGATCGAGAGCGCGACCTGCTGCTGCACGGTGGCCACGCTCACCATCGCCAGGACGTGACGCAGGTGCTCCACGGCGCGCACCGCGCCGTCCACGCCGTAACCGACGAACCCGGCTGCCTTGTTGCCCCATTCCGCGTACAGGAAGTCGATGGCGTCCTTGAGCGCGCCCGGGATGGAGTGGTTGTACTCCGGGGTCACGAACACGAACGCGTCGAGCGTGGCCACCGTGGCCGCCCAGCGCCTGGTGTGCTCGTGCGCGTAGTCGCCCATGGCCGGGATCTTGGGCTCGTCCAGGTGGCGCAGGTCGTAGTCCTTCAGGTCGATGAGCACGTACTCGGCGTCGCCGCGCTTGGCCGCGAGCGCGTGGACCCACTGCGCCACCGCCTCGCCGTTGCGCCCTGGACGGGTGCTGCCCAGAATGATGCCGACCTTGGCCATCGTGGTCTCCTTCTCAGCGGAAAATCGGTACGCGACCACCGTAGGAGCCAGAGTTGAGATACTGAATGCGCTGCTGTCCAGCATTTATACGCGATCGTCTCCACGCCTATACTGCGCCCATGGATGTCCTGAGCGACGTCGTCGCCCTCATGCGCACCGGCCGCCCGACCTCCGCCCGCGTCTCCTGGCGTGCCCCCTGGGGCCACACCTTTCCCGGCGCCTCCGGGTCGTCGAGCTTCCAGGTCGTGCTGCGCGGCTCGTGCTGGCTGATCCCCCCGGCCGGTGAGCCGGTCGCGCTGAGCGTGGGCGACGTCGTGTTCCTGCCGCACGGCGACAGGTACGGCCTCACCGACGACCCGGCCAGGCCGCTGCCCCCTGCGGCCTGCGACCCGCGCGGCGACCTCGACCTGTTCGCCTCGGCCGACCTCGGCGGCTCGGGGGCCGAGACCGTCACCCTGTCGTGCGGCTACCGGCTCGACGCCGGCCGGACCCACCCCATCCTGAGGGCGCTGCCCGCCGTGATCCACCTGCCCACGACGCTCGGCTGCCACCCCGAGCTGAGGGCCGCCGTCGAGCTGCTGGCGGGCGAGATCGACAACCCCCGCCTGGGCGCGGACACCGTCGTGACGTCCCTGCTCGACATGTTGCAGCTCTACATCCTGCGGGCCTGGTTCGACCGGGAGGCCGGGGTCTGCGCGCACACCGGCTGGGCCGCCGCGCTCGCCGACCCGGCCATCGGCGGCGCGCTCGACGCCATCCACCGCGCCCCCGCCCGCCGCTGGACGGTCGAGTCGCTCGGCGCCCACGTGGGGTTGTCGCGGGCCGGGTTCGCGCGGCGGTTCACGGGGCTGGTGGGGCAGCCGCCGCTGGCGTACCTCACGTGGTGGCGGCTGGCCAGCGCGGCGCGGCTGCTGCGCGAGACCGACGCGTCGGTGGCGGAGGTGGCCGGGCAGGTGGGGTACGGCTCGGAGTTCGCCTTCGGCAACGCCTTCAAGCGCGAGTACGGGGTGGCGCCCGGCAAGTACCGCAGGCGGACGTGCGCGGAGGCCGCGGTCTAGGCCCAGTTGGTGAGGCGGCGCAGGACGTACTCGACCGGGCCGTGGCGGTGGGTGCGCAGCCAGCGCGCGCTCGCCCACAGCAACACCGTGTAGATCACCAGGGCCACCCCCATGACGGCGATCGGCGGCAGTTGGCCCGCCAGCGCCAGGCCGTACCCGGTGAAGACCAGGCAGGCCAGCACCGACTGGCCCACGTAGTTGGAGGCGGCCACCCGCCCGGCCGGGGCCAGCGCCTGCCCGACGGCGGGGAAACGCCTGATCGCGCGCAGCAGCGTCGCCACGTAGGCGGCGGCCAGCAGGACGGAGGTGACGTTGTTCACCGCCATCCCGACCAGTTCCCCCGTGCCGCCCGCTCCGGCCGTCCAGGCCATCAGGATCCCGCCGGGCAGTCCGAGCCCGAAGCCGACCCACTGCACCCGGGGCAGCAGCCGCGACCACCGCTCCGGCTCCTCCAGCAGCCTGGACCTGCCCGCCGCCAGCCCGAACAGGAACATGGCCAGCGCCATCGGCCCCTGGAAGAGCCAGATCATGGCCACGATCGACGGGTACGTCTCGAGCTGCAGGGTCAGGAAGTCCAGCGGCCCGCCGGTGGCCAGGGCCAGCGCCCTGGCCCCGTCGTCCACGGGCGTCGCCTGCCCGGCCGAGGGGTCGAGGCTGGACAACCACGCCAGCCCCGCCCACAGCAGGGTCAGCACGCCGACGATGGCCGAGCCGATGACGACGGCGGTCTTCGGCCTGAGGTTGCGCAGGCCGAGCAGGGCGAGGCCGAGCACGGCGTACAGGGTGAGGATGTCGCCGATCCACAGCAGGATCCCGTGCAGCACGCCGATCACGAAGAGGCCCAGGCACCTGCGCAGCGTCCTGGCCGTCACGCTCGCACCCGCCCGCTCGGCCGAGCGCATCTGCAGCGTGAACGAGTAGCCGAACAGGAACGAGAAGACGATGTAGAACTTGGTCAGCACGAAGGCGGTGATCGCCAGGGCCACCGGGCCGTCGGGGATGGGCATGTCGCCGGACTGGGCGTAGCCGGGGTCGGCGAAGTAGCCGATGTTCGCGATCAGGATGCCCGCCAGCGCGAACCCGCGTACGACGTCCACCTCGTGGACGCGGCTGGCGGGCGGGGTGCGCACTTCAGTCATGCGCCGAAGCTACGGACAGCCCGTGCCGCGGGGCATCAGACCTTGGTCGCCATCGGGCCGACCAAAGCATCTCCACCACGGTAGATGACGATTAGTGGGGTATTTGAGGCAGAAGGTAATGGGCTGCACCAGAATGGGGGGATGGCATACCCTCCGCAGCCTCCCCAGCCCCACCAGTCGGCACCTCGGGGCGGTGCGCAGGGGGCGCCGCAAGGGTACGGCCCTCCGCAGCCCTACGGCCCGCCCCCGCACCACCCCGCCCCCGACGCCTACGGCCCTCCGCAGCCGTCCCCCCAACCACCGCCGGAGCAGGGCGGCCAACCAGGCCCCCAGCAACCGAACTACGGCTGGGCACCCAGCCCGCACCCGCCCCAGCCGGGCCACGGCCGAGGGCCGGACCCGCAGCACCAGCCGGGCCACGGCCAGGCCACCGACCCCTGGCAACAGGGCTACGGCCAGCCACCCGGCCCACAGCAGCAGCCGGGCCACAGTCAGGCACCCGGCCCACAGCAACAGCCGAACCACAGTCAGGCGCCCGCCCCGCACCAACAGCCGGGCCACGGCCAGCCACCCGGCCAGCATCAGCAACCCGGCTACGGCGGCGGCCCGTACCAGCAGAGTCCGCAGGGCGGCCCGTTCCCACCGGCGGGCTACGCCCCCCGCCCTCCCGCCAAGAGCAACACCGCCCTGATCGTCGGCCTGGCCGTCGGTCTGGCCGTGCTCCTCCTCGGTGGCGGCGGCGTGGGTGTGTACCTCTACCTCAGCTCCGCCGGAGTGTCCGCCCCCATCGCCCAGCCCGCCGACACCCGGGCGCCCTCATCCGGCCGGCCCTCGGACGACCCGACCCCCGACGCCTCGACCTCCGACGACCCGACCCCGGCACAGCCCACCTCCGAGCCCGACTCGTCCTCGAACCAGGCCCAGCCCGGCTCGCCGCTCACCGACGAGGAGTTCGACGACTGGGACTTCGCCCTGGGCGGCGTCAAGTTCCAGGCCGACAAGGTCGGCGGCTGGACCTACAACTCGTGCACCCCGGTGGACGGCCAGGGCCTGCTGGCCAAGAACGACTGCCAGCGCGCGATCCAGCTCGCCTACTCCGCCTACAGCGGCCACCTCAAGGCCGTGCAGATCATGATGTCCTTCCCCAGCGACAAGGCCGCCAAGACCACGGCCGACCGCCTCGCCAAACTCTCGTCGGACGCGGTCAGGTGGCGCCAGGACAAGGCCCACGCCAAGTACGTCTACGGCAAGATCCTCTCGAGCGCGTCCAAGAAGTACGTGGTCGTCACGATCGTCACGGCGGACAAGTCGGCCGACTCCATGGCCCCGAACTTCCACGCCTACCTGCAGACCGACCACGCGAGCTATTTCCTGCTGCGCGACCAGACCATCACGAGCTGACCGCCGGGCCGCAAGGCCGCCCGGCCGCGCCACCGCCGTGGTGGGGACACGGCCCACCTCCGGCGGGTCAGGTCAGCAGGCCGCGTTGCCGGGCGGCCGCGGCGGCCTGGGTGCGGGTGGCGACGCCCAGCTTGGCCAGGATGTTGGACACGTGGACGCTCACCGTCTTCTGGGCGATGAACAGCCGCTCCGCGATCTCCCGGTTGGTCAGCCCGTCGGCGACCAGCCGCAGCACCTCAGCCTCCCGAGCCGTGAGCCCACCCCCCTGGCCGCCACCCTGCCCGCCGCTCTGACCGCTCCCGCCCTGACCGGCGGAGCCCCGGCCGCCGGAACCGGAGCCGGTGCCCGAGCCGAAGCGGGCGCGGCGGCCGAAGTCGAGGAGGGCGTTCTCCAGCGGCACCGCGCGCAGCTTGCCCGCCGTCTCCCTGGCCAGCGCCCACTCCTCCAGTGCCCCCTCGCGGTCACCCGCCGCGAGCAGCGCCTCGGCCAGCCGCCACCGGGACCGCGCCACCTCGTAGACGAACCCGAAGTCGAAGGCCGCCACCACCCGTCGCCATGCCTCCACGTCGAGCCGCCCGTGCACGCGGTGCCACTCGGCCTCCACCCGCAGCCCCCAGGCCACCCCCTCGGCCCCCAGGTAGCCGCCCTCCCCGACGGGGCCCGCCTCGACCGCGACGCGGGCGCGGGCGCGCAGCTCGTCGGCGCCCTCGGTGGTGCCCAGCTCGGCCAGCGCCCACAGCCCGACGGCGGCCAGCCGCAGCACGCTGGCCTCGCCGTCCATCAGCCCCGCGATGGCGGCCCGCACATGGTCGAGCGCCGCCGCCGGGTCGCCGTGCCACAGCGCGTGCTCGGCCGCCAGGCCCCTGGACATGTAGGCGGCCAGCTCATCGGACCAGAAGGGCCGCAGCCACCTCAGCCGCCCCTCGACCGCGGGCAGGTCGCGCGCGACCTCGATGAACAGCGCGAACGACGACAGGATGGCCTCGGGCTGCGTGCCCACCCGCGCGCCGAAGCCTCCCGCGACCTGCTCGGCCTGGTCCCACTCGCCGGCCACGTAGTGGATGAGGAAGCGCAGGAACCGCAGGTCGGTGCCGAAGGTGCTCCACTTGAGCCCGGTCTCGGCGGCCATCCTGACACCCTCGTCGGCCACCTCGGCGGCGTGCGCGAGCAGCCCCTGCTCGTAGTGGATGCGGGCGTGGTGGAAGCGGGCCCGCAGGTCCATCGCCAGGTCGCCGGTGCCCTCTGCGGAGGCCGCCTCGACCAGCTTGTGCGCCGTGGCCACGTCGCCGCGCTGCTCGACGAACGTGGCCAGCGAGAGCATGGCGCCCACCTCGGCGTCTCGGGCCCCGGCGGCGCGGGCGGTCTCGAGCGCCCGGCCGCACAGCGCCTCGACCTCCTGGTGCCGCGACGACCACAGCAGCGTGCGGGCGTAGGTGGACAGCGCGCGGGCGAGCGCGACCGGGTCGTCGGCGCTCTCGACGGCCCGCTCGGCCGCCGCGACCGCGCCCGCGCTGTCGTCGAGCTCGTAGAGGTAGTAGGCCAGTCGCTCGCTGACCTCCGACGTCGGCGGCAACGCCCGCAACTGGACGGCGGCCCGGTGGTTGTCGCCGCTGTCGGCCGCCGTCACGGCGCTGCGGAAGGCCAGCTCGGTCCGGCTCTCCCCGGCCAGCCGGGCGGCGTCTTCCACGCGGTCCCACAGGCCGAGCGCACGGTCGTAGTGGCTGTGCGCCTCGGCGGGCGCCCCGACCCGCTCGGCCGCGCGGCCCGCCTCGACGGAGGCCGCCAGCGCCCCGGCCAGGTCGTGGCCCGCGAGGTGGTGGTGCGCCAGCTCGGCCGGGGAGCTGAGCAGGCGGGCGAAGGCGGCGTGCAGCCTGGTGCGCTCGCCCGGCAGCAGGTCGGTGTAGACGGCCTCCTGGAGCAGCGCGTGGCGGAAGGCGTAGCCGTGGCCCTTGATCTTGAGCAGGCCGCGGGAGACGATCTCCCGCACCGCCTCCTCGAACTCGGCCAGCGGCAGCCCGGACACCTCGCGCAGCAGGTCGTCCTCCACGCTGCGGCCGGCCACGGCGGCGGCCCGCAGGACCCGCTGCCCCGGCTCCGACAGCACCTCGACCCTGGACATCAGCAGGCTGGCCAGCCCGTCGGGCAGCCGGTCGCCCTCGGCCATGGCGGCGAACAGCTCTTCGGCGTAGAACGGGTTGCCGTCGGCGCGCGACACGATGAGGCCGAGCCCGTGGGCGTCGACCGTGCCCATGCTGGCCACGTAGTCGGACATGTCGCCCGAGCCCAGCGGCCCCAGGTCGACGTTCATCACCGTGGGCAGGCGCTTCAGCTCGGCCAGCACGGATCGCAGCGGGTGGCGGCGGTGCAGGTCGTCGGTGCGGTAGGTGCCGACCACGCAGACCCGCTCGCTCTGCACCATGCGGCTGAGAAAGACCAGCAGGTCGCGGGTGGAACGGTCGGCCCAGTGCAGGTCCTCGATCACGAACAGCACCGGCTGCACGTCGGACAGCAGCCCGAGCAGCGAGCCGAACAGCCGCTGCTGCGTGAGACCGGTGGAGGACGCGCTCTCGGTGCCGGGCAGCAGCCCGCCGAGCATGGGGTGGGCGGCGGCGGCCTCGCGCACGGCGGGCTCGGCCCCGCGCAGCGCGTCGGCCAGCGGCAGGTAGGGCAGCGCGTCGCCGAGCTCGGCACACTGGCCGACCAGCACGTGGAAGCCGCGCTCGCGGGCCTCGGCGGCCAGCTCGGTGATCAGCCGGGTCTTGCCGATCCCCGCGTCACCGCCGACGAGCGCCACCCCGGCCACGCCTCCGGCGGCGGACTGGAGCACCCGCACCAGCCCCGCCAGCTCAGCGGATCGTCCGACGAGAAGACCGTTCACGCCTGAAACTATGCCACGCTCCACTGACAGAGGATTGGTCCGGAAAAGCGGGCCGAGATTGGCCCTCTCCGACATACCAAAACCATCTTACGCTGCTCTTTCGTGATATCTCCCACGAATTTTGCCTTCTTCGTGACGGCCTCGCTCGCGCTGGTCCTCATCCCAGGGCCGAACCACCTCTACATCACCACCAGAGGGATCGCCCAGGGCCGGGCGGCGGGCCTGGCGAGCGCGCTGGGCGTGGAGACCGGCACGCTCGTGCACATCGTGGCCGCCGCCGCGGGCCTGTCGTACGTGATCAAGCAGTCGGCCACGCTGTTCGCGATCGTCAAGTGGGCCGGCGTCGCCTATCTCGTCTACCTGGGCATCCGCGCGTTCACCGGTAAGGACGCGGAGCCCGGCGGGCCCGAGCCGCAACCTCAGCCGCTGGGCAAGGTGTTCCTCGAAGGCATCCTGGTCAACGTGCTCAACCCCAAGGTGGCGCTGTTCTTCCTGGCGTTCCTGCCGCAGTTCGTGCGCCCCGGCGCGGGCTCGCCCGCGCTCCAGGTGGCGGTGTTCGGCCTCACGCTGCTGCTCCTCGGCCTGGTCTCCGACCTCGTGTACGCCCTCACCGCCGGCACCCTCGGCCGCCGCCTCGGCACCAGGGCCAGGACCCTGCGTCACGTCAGCGGCGTCGTCTACCTCGGGCTGGGCGTGGCCACGGCGTTCGCCGGGAGAAAATGAGCCTCATGGCGCCGAGGAAGCAGCAGGAGATCTTCGATGCGACGTTGCGGCTGGTCGCCGAGAAGGGCTACGACGGCCTGACCGTCGAGGGGGTCGCCGAGCGCTCGGGCGTCAACAAGACGACGATCTACCGCTGGTGGCCGTCGAAGGCCGCGCTGCTGGGGGCGGCGCTGGTCGAGTCCGACGTCCTGGGCTTCGACGCGCCCGACACGGGGAGCCTGCGCGGCGACCTGGTCGCGCTGGTGGAGGGCGTCAGGCGGCTGCTGACCGAGCCGCCGGGCAGCGACATCGCCGTGGCCGCGCTGGGCGCCGCCGTCCGCCATCCCGAGCTGGACGCGCGGCGCTTCTTCGCCGACCGTTTCGCCAGGGAACGCGAGATCTTCGAGCGCGCGGCCCGCAGGGGCGAGCTGAAGGGGCCGGCCGACCCGATGCTGATCGTCGATCTGCTGGCCGGGGCGGTCTGGATGCGGGCGGTGTTCCGGGGGCTGCGGGTGGCCGACGACTTCCCCGCCGAGGCCGTCTCGGCGGTCCTCGACGGCGTCCGTCGGGGGCCCGGCCCCGCCTAGCGGGTCTCCGCCAGCGCCGCCGGGATGCGGTCGAGCACGGGGTGCGGCACCAGCCCGTACGCGTAGAAGTCGACCGCCAGCGCCCCCGCCGCCTTCGCGCCGCGCGCCTTGGCCACCAGCCGGTCGACGGAGTCGCTGTCGGGGTAGCCGGGCCGCAGCACCGCCCGCACCTCCCGGTCCTTGCCCACGGAACGCAGGTAGGCCCCCACGTCGTCGGCCACCCGCGCCGCGTCACGCGCGTAGGCCAGCACCCCGAACGCGGGCACCAGGTCGCCCAGCGCCACCAGGTCGACGCCGAGCTGCCAGGCGTCGTGGGCGGCCAGGCCGGGCGTGGGCAGCCCGTCGGCGTAGCCCTTGACCGCCCCGGTCGAGTCGATGAACACCAGCTTCGAGCCCTCCTCGGCCACCGCCGAGGACACCTCGGACACCAGCGTGGTGACCGTCTCGGAGCGCGCGCGGGCGTAGGCCACGACGTCCGGCCCGGCGTACGCGGTCAGCGCCGCCCTGGTCACCTCGCCCTGCGCGGGCGGGTCGCCGTCGAAGACCCCGCCCACGATCCTGGCACACTCGTCTCGCGCCACCTCCGCGTGCACGCCCAGGTCGGTGGCGCGGCGCAGGCAGTAGTCGCAGAAGCAGAGCCCGAACAGGTAGGAGTCCATCGGCCCGAGCGGCACGAACGAGCGCTGCGGCCTGAGCGGCCGGAAGTGCAGCGCCTCGGCCACCACGCTGTCGACGCCCAGCCTGGCCACCGCCCTGGCCAGCGCGACGGAGTATTCGCGCACGTCGGGGTGGGCCGGGCACAGGGCGGTGAGCGAACCGCGGTCGCCGAAGCAGTCGCGTACGGTCACGTCGGGATGCTCGGTGCCGAGCGTGGTGTTGCGCAGGAAGACCGTCCAGCCGTGGAGCTTCATGGACCGTCTCGCGCACGCCTCGCGCAGCCCGTCGAGAGCCTCCGGGTAGCCGGGCACGGGGCTCAGCCGCAGCCCGGCGAACAACTCCGGCGGCGGGGTGAAGTGGGCCCCGTCGTGGCGCACCGTCAGCCGGGACAGCCCGTGCGGGGTGACGTCGATGGAGGAGTGGTGCACGGCGCCGACGGTGATGCCGGAGACGCCGTAACCGCTGATCCTGTCGAGCACCCGTTCGACGCCTTCGCCGCGCAGGTCCTCGACGAAGACGTACACCGAACTGTCCACCCGCAGACCCTAAGCGCTCTTGTGCGCGACGAAGTCGATCTCCACGAGGATGTCCATCAACTCCGAGCCCACGGTCGTGCGGACGGGGTAAGGCGCGTTGAAGTACGACTTGTAGACCTCGTTGTACGCCTTGAAGTCCCGCTTGAGGTGCTGGAGGTGCACCGTGGACTTGACCACGTCGTCGAAGCCGAGGCCGTGCGCGGCCAGGATGGCGCCGAGGTTGCGCATGACCTGGTGGGTCTGGGCGGCCACGTCGTCGCCGACGACCTCGCCGGTCTGCGGGTCGAGCGGCCCCGCGCCGGAGGTGTAGACGAAGTCGCCCACCACGAGCCCCTGCGAGTAGGCGCCGACCGGGGCGGCGCCCTCCGTGGTCTTTAGCTCCTTTTTCACCTGATCTCCCTAGAAATTCGTGCTTACAGTGCCAACGACACGGTAGTCCCGGTCCACCAGCGGCAGCACGCGCCACTTGTCGAACGCCGTGCACGGATGGGAGATGCCGAAGGCCAGCAGGTCACCGGGCTTGAGCCCGGTGGCGCGGACCACGGTGTGCTGATCCTGCATCTTCACGACGGTGACACCGCCGCGGCGCGGGATCGGCAGGCCCTCGTCGTAGGGGGCGTCGCGCTTGCCCATGCCCACGACGGCGATGCCCGGCTCGGGCGTGGACAACACGTGCGCCCACACCTCCAGCGCCGGGCGCAGCTCGCCCTCGATGCGGTTGAACGGAGTGTGCTCGCGGTAGAAGCCGTCGTCGTGGGTGACGTAGGCGCCGCTGCGCAGCAGGATCCGGGCCTGGGCGGCGACCAGCTCGCGGCCGATCACGTCGAACCACTGGCTGCCGCCCACGGTCAGGATGGGGCTCTTGACCCGGATGTGCTCGACGGCCTGGGCCAGCGAGTCGAGAAATTTCCTGACCTCGGCGGCGGTCTTGAGCGCGCCCTCGTACCCGGCGACCCCGGCCACCTCGACGCCCGGCGTCCGCTGCGCGTACGCGGCCACCTCGAGCAGTTCGTCGAGCGTGCGGCAACCGGCCCGCCCGCCCTCGTGCCCCAGCTCCACCAGCACCCGGAACGGCCGCTCGCCCGCGTGCCTGGCCAGGATGTCGACCCCCGCCCTGGAGTCGACGAAGCTCAGGAACTCGAACTCCGGGTCGGCCGCCAGCTCGCGGGCGGCCCACGCCAGCCCCGCGGGATCGACGATCTGGTTGGCCACCATGATCCGGCCCACGCCGAAACCCCTGACCGTCTCGGCCTGCCGGGGCGTGGCCACCGTGAGCCCCCACGCGCCGGCGGCGAGCTGCCGCGCGGCGATCTCGGGAGACATGTGCGTCTTGGCATGCGGGGCCAGCTCCATGCCGTGGTCGCGGACGAAGGCCGCCATCGTGGTGATGTTGTGCTCCAGCGCGTCGCGGTGCACCACCATCGCGGGAAATTCGAGCTCGCCGTCGAAGACCGACTGGCCGAGGATCGCCGGCACAACACCCCCTTCGTCCGCGTCCGACCCTATCTCAACGGCTGTCTCGACGGGCGTGCGCTCACGGCCGGAGCGCGCGCCCGGGAGTGGCCCCGGTCAGCTCGCCGCCCGCCAGCACGCGTACGCCGGAGACGAGCACGTCGTCGATCCCCTCCGCGAGCGTGCGCGGGGCCTGGTAGGTGGCCAGGTCGGCCACCGTGGCCGGGTCGATCACCACCACGTCGGCGGCGAACCCGCGCCGCAGCAGCCCTCTGTCGGCCAGCCCGAAGCGCCGCGCGGGGTGGGCGGACAGGTGCGTCACGGCCTGCTCCCACGTCCAGTCGCCCAGCTCCCTGACGTGCCGGCCGAGAAACCTGGCGAACGCCCCGTGCCCGCGCGGGTGCGGGTGGCCGCCGACGTAGATGCCGTCGGAGCCGCCGGTCTGGGAGGGGTGGCGGAGCATCCGGCGTACGGACTCCTCGCCGTGCGGGCCCTCGTCGGGACGGGCGATGACGACCCCGGCCTCCAGCCGCGTCTCCGTCAGCAGCCGGCGGCAGAACTCGGCCGGCTCCACCCCCGCCCGCTCGGCCGCCGCCACGATGGTCAGCCCCTCCGCCCACTCCAGCCCGGGGGCGTGCGAGACGGTCAGCCGGGGCCAGAGGCCGGACAGCGTCGGCCACCACGCGTCGAGCGCGCCGGAGGCGATCATCTCCAGCGCCGGGCCCGGGTCCGCGCCCGGCACCGACGGCGGCAGCGCGGCCATGGCCAGGATCGTGTTGCCGCGCAGGTAGGGGTAGGTGTCGTAGGTGAGGTCGACGCCCTTGCCGAGCGCCTGCTCGACCAGCGGCAGCAGCACGTCGGCGGGCCCGTGCAGGTGGGAGACGTGCACGGCCGCGCCCGAACGCCCGGCGATCTCCACGACCTCCTCCATGCCCGTCCCGGCCTTCGCGCCGTAGGCACGCATGTGGGTGACGTACGGGAGCCCGCCGAGCGGGGCGCACAGGGCGGCCAGCTCCTCGGCGTCGGCGTAGCGGCCCGGCAGGTATTCGAGCCCGCTCGACAGCCCGACCGCGCCCTCGGAGAGCCCCCGCTCGACGTGGCGGACCATCGCCGCCAGGTCGCCGGACGCCGCCCGGTCGGGCGAGGGGCCCATGACGTCGTAGCGGATCGTGCCGTGGGGCAGCAGGTAGGCGGTGTTCAGGGCCGCCGCCCGGTCGTAGCCGTCGAGCAGCTCGCCCACGGTCAGCGGCCCTTCGGTCAGCGCGCCGTTGACGGCGGCGAAGTAGCGGGAGACGAAGGCCACGGTCGCGGCGGAGCCGGGCGCGTACGACAGCCCGTCCTGACCCAGCACGAACGTGGTCACCCCCTGCCGCAGCGCCGCCCGCTGCACGGCGGGGTCGAACACGGCCGCGTCGCCGTGGGCGTGGCAGTCGACGAAGCCGGGCGCGACGAACCGCCCCGTCGCGTCGATCACGGTGCCCGCCCTGGCGCCGTCAAGTCGGCCTACCGCCGCCACCCGGTCGCCGGTGACCGCCACGTCCGCGCGGAACGGAGGGGCGCCCGTGCCGTCGAGCACCCGTCCGCCGCTGATGACTACGTCGAAGCTCACCCCAGGATTCAATCAGAGCGGCGGGAGTAGGCCGGGCCGCAGTCCGCGGCCTCCTTCACGGGCCGCACTGCCAGCAGGTCACGGGCCTGGGAGCGGGCCAGGTTCCAGCCGTTCCACGGGTCGGGCTCGGCGAGCCCGTTCGCCTCGACCACGGCCGCCAGCACGCAACTGCGCTGCGGCTCCGGCAGCCGGTCGAGCGCCGGCACCGCCTCCGCGCCGAGGTCGCCGAGGTAGTCGGAGTCCATCTTGTCGGGGCCGCGTACCTGCACCTGTGTTCGCGCCACCTGGAGGTCGGGGTTGACGACCGCGAACGCGCCCAGGCTCAGGCCCGTGACCAGCACGACCGTACGGGGCAGCCAGCCGCTCCCGCGCCCCGCCATGCGCGCGCCACCGGCCACCAGCACCAGCGCGAACAGCGTGACCAGCCACCACACCGTGGCCTGCACGGACAGGCGCAGCCGGGACAGGCCGTAGGCGTCGGTGTAGAGGTTCATCCGGTGCAGCGCGGAGGCCAGCACCACCATGGTCAGCCCGCACAGCACGCCGAGCAGCACGGCCAGCGGCCAGCGCTCGCGCCGCCCGACCTTCAGCAGGCCCGCGGCCACCGCCACGATCCCCAGCACGACCACGCTGACCACGACGAGCTGGAAGAACCCCTGCCTGGCGTACTCGGCGTAGGTCAGCCCGGCCGTCCTCACCACCAGCGTGTCACCGCCGAACAACGCCGTGATCTGCACCGCCACGAACGAGGCGAACAGCAGGTTCACCGCCGTGAGCGGCACCAGCCAGACGCTCCTGCTCACCCCGAACCTGGTGTCCGGCCCCACGGGGTCGACGACCGGCCTGAGCGCGACCAGCACCACGGCGGCCAGCAGCACCGCGAACAGCGCGAACAGGAAGATCCGCACCGGCGCGGACTCCACCCAGTCCGGCGCGGTGGTCAGCCGCTCCACGTAGGCGGCGAAGACCGCGTCCGCCGAGGCGAACAGCAGCCCGAACACCAGCAGCAGCACCGCCGTGATGCCCAGCGCGGCCACCATCGGCAGCACGCGCCGCCGCGCGGTCAGCCGCTTCACCGGCCTGGCCAGGAACCACGGCACCGGCCCGAGCGCGAGCACCACGGACACGCCGCCCCTGATCACGCCCAGCCAGCCGCCTCCCGCGCCGGAGACCGCCAGCCCGCCCAGCCCGGCCCCCGCCACGAGCAGGATCGCGACCAGCCAGTCGGCGTCGCGCACCGCCGCCATCGAGATCAGCCAGTACGCCGTGGCCCCGAACGCCAGCGTCCACGGCGTCATCCGCCGCCGCACCGCCGGCAGCGCCGCCGCGCCCAGCACCATCGCCACCAGCACTATGCCCAGCCCGATCTGCGCCTCCGGCAGCGCCACGGCGGCGAACACGCCCGCCCCCGCCGCCGCCGGCAACAGCCACCGGGGCGGCTCGGGCAGCTCGGGTCTGGGGAAGAGCGGCGGGGGGACGTAGGGCGGGGGCGGCCCGGCCTGGCCCCGGTACGGCGCCGTCGCCTCGTACGCCGCCGCGGCGGCCCGCCTGCCGGAGCCCGCGCCCAGGGCCGCGCCGACGGCTCCCATGAGGGCGACGCAGCCGACGAGCGTGACGAGCGCGAACCCGTCGCCGACCATCACGCTGGCCAGGACGGCGGCGAACATGCCGACCAGGAACCCGGCCATGACGCCGATGACCCCGCCGCCGATCAACCTGGCCCACACCCCGCCTCCCCCGGAGGCGCCCGGCGCCACCGGCACTCCATAAGGCGCGCTCCCCACCGGGAGGGGACCCGGAGCACTTCCGGCGCCGACGGGCCCCGCGGCCGCCCCGACGGCACCCGCGACGGCGGTGCCCGCCGGGGCGGGCAGGACGTTCGTGGCGGCGCCGATCGTCGGGGCCGGGACGCCGGCGGGCGTGACCTGGGCGGCGGGCCGCCCGACGGGTTGCTCCACGGTCACGGCACCGCCGACCGCCGCAGCCGCAGCCGCAGCCGCAGCCGCAGCGGGCACGGGCGCGGGCGGGCGCGCGGGTGCGGGCGCGGGAGTGAGGGCCGTCACCCCTGTGGTGCTCGCGGGAACGGGTGCGTCGGCGGGCTCCCCCGCCGTGCCCTCGTCCCCCGTGCCGTGCTCGGCCTGCAAGGGCACGTCCGTCATCGTCGTCCTCCCTGGTAATTCGACGACCATCCGGCACCCGGCACAGTCGTCGATGCGAATGGATCCCCCGTGCAGCTCGACGATCTCCTTCACGATGGCCAGCCCCAGCCCCGCGCCCCCGGAGTCGGCCGCGCGGCCCGCGTCCAGCCGGGAGAAGCGTTCGAAGACCCGCCCCCTGGCCGAGGACGGGATGCCGGGCCCCTGGTCGTCGACCGTGAGCCGGATCCCTGAGCCGTCCGCCTGCCCGCGTACGGTCACCACGCCGCCGGGCGGGCTGTGCCGTACCGCGTTGTCGAGGAGGTTGGACAGGACCTGCGCCAGCAGGTCGGGGTCGGCCCGCACCGCCAGGCCGCCGGGGACGAGCGGCCGCAGCACCACGTCCTCGCGCGCCAGCGCGGCCTCCCGCACGGCCTGCTCGGCCAGCGGGGCCAGCTCGACGGCCTCGGCCTCGATCAGGCGCACGCCCGAGTCCAGCCGTGACAGGTCCAGGAGCTGGGCCACCAGGCGGCCGAGTCGTTCGGTCTGGGCGAGCGCGGTCCGCATCGTGCCGGGGTCGGCGGCGGAGACGCCGTCCACGACGTTCTCGAGGACGGCGCGCAGCCCGGTGATGGGCGTGCGCAGCTCGTGGCTGACGTTCGCGACCAGCTCGCGCCGCTGCCGGTCCACCTCGCCGAGGTCGGCCGCCATCGCGTTGAACGCCCTGGCCAGCTCGCCCACCTCGTCCCGCGAGGTGGCGTTGACGCGCAGGGTGTAGCTGCCCTTGGCGATGGTCTGGGCGGCGCGGGCCATCTGGCGCAGCGGCTTGGTCATGCCCATGGCCAGCACCTGCACCATGATCAGCGCCAGGACCACCGCGACCGCGATGCGCACCTCGCGGGAGAGGCCGGCGTTGATGCCGACCTCGTTCACCACGAACGCGGTCCCCACGGCCAGCACGATCACGATGCCGAGCTTGACCTTGATCCGGCCGAGGAAGTCGAGCGGGTTCATCGCCGCACCAGGGCGTAGCCGACGCCGTGCACCGTGCGTACGACGTCGGAGCCCAGCTTGCGGCGCAGGGCGCGGACGTGGCTGTCCACGGTCCTGGTGGCGGCCGCCTCGGAGAAGCCCCACACGTCCGACAGCAGCCGGTCGCGCTCGAAGACCTGCCCCGGCCGCTCGGCCAGGCGGCGCAGCAGGTCGAACTCCGTCCTGGTGAGCTGCGCCTCCGCGCCGCGGACGAACACCCGGCGGGCGGCGGTGTCGATCTCGACCTCGCCCACCCTGATCACGGTGTCCTCGGCCGCGAGCTGGGACGCCCGCTCCACCCTGCGCAGCAGCGCGTGGATCCTGGCCACCAGCTCGCGCATGCTGAACGGCTTGGCCAGGTAGTCGTCGGCCCCGACCCCGAGCCCGACGAGCACGTCGGTCTCCTCGCCGAGCGCGGTAAGCATGAGCACCGGCACGGGCCTGGCCGCCTGCATCCTGCGGCAGACCTCCAGCCCGTCGAGACCGGGCAACAGCCGGTCGAGGATCACCAGGTCCGGTTCCGCGTTGCCGTACTGGACGAGGGCGTCCTGCCCGTCGCCGGCCACCCTGACGTCGAAGCCCTCGGCGGCCAGCCTGTTCCGTACGGCCAGCGCGATCGTCACATCGTCCTCGACCACGAGGATGCGTCGCTGCTCTGCCACGTACGAAAGCCTAGAAGCGGCCTGTGCAGACGACACTCCTAAATTCGTGCACAAACAGTGCAGACTTGGCGGGTGAACACCGCTGGATACCTCCGCCGGCTCGGCCTGCCCGATCCGCTCCCCTTGCCCGTCAGCGCCGACGGCCTGCGCGCTCTCCACCGGGCCCACGTCGAGAAGGTCTCGTACGAGGCGCTGGAGATCTGGCTCGGCCGGTCCACGACCGTCGATCCGCTGGAGTCCGCCGAGCGCGTCATCCGGGGCAGGGGCGGCTACTGCTACCACCTCAACGGCGCGTTCTTCGCGCTGGCCGGGGCGCTCGGCTACGACGTGGTCCGGCACGTCGGCGGCGTGCAGAAGCGGGGCGGCGCGCCGGAGGTCGACGCCAGCCACCTGGTGCTGACCGTGCGCGGCCTGCCCTCCGGCGACAACCCGGGCGGCGAGTGGCTGGTGGACGTCGGGCTCGGCGACGCGCTGCACGAGCCGCTGCCGCTGGTGGCGGGCACGTACCGGCAGGGGCCCTTCCAGTACGCCCTGCGCGCCTCGGAGGTCGCGCCCGGCGGGTGGCGGTTCGACCACGACCCGAACGGTTCGTTCGACGGCATGGACTTCGCCATGGAGCCCGCGGAGATGTCGGCGTTCACCGGTATGCATCGCCATCTGACCACGTCTCCTGAGTCCGGCTTCGTGCGGGTGGCGGCGGTCCAGCGGCGCGACGCGTACGGGGTGGACAGCCCGCGCGGGCTGCACCTCACCCGGCTCGGCGCGGGCGCGCACTCGGTGACGCTGGACACCTCGCGCGACTACTACGCGGCCCTGGCGGACGTCTTCCTGCTGCCGCTCGACGACGTGAGCGCCGAGGAGAAGGACGAGCTGTGGCGCAAGGTGAACAAGGCCCACGAGAACTGGCTGACGGGCCGCTCCGCGTGATGGGCCGCCCCGTGGTCTCGGCGGTGTCCTGGCGCTATCGTGCGTTCCGACATGGGTGAGACCAGGAAGCTGAACGGTCGCTACCGCCTGCTGAACTCCCTGGGCTCGGGCTCCGTACGCCTGGCCTTCGACGAGGTGGAGCACCGCGACGTCGCGGTCAGGCGGCTGCGGGTGCCTCCGGAGCTGCGCGACGCGGCCCTGTTCGAGGCGCGCAGGGCCGCCGGGCTGCGGCACCCGTTCGTCGTGCGGGTGCTCGACGTACTGTTCGAGGACCATGCTCCGTGGCTGGTCATGGAGTTCGTCTCCGGGGCCTCGCTGGAGCAGACCGTACGCTCGCGCCGCCCGCTGCCCGTCCCGCAGGCGGCGAGGGTGGGCGTCTGCGTGCTGTCGGCGCTGACCGCGGCGCACGAGGCGGGGATCGTGCACGGGCGGGTCGATCCCGGCAACGTGCTGCTCACCACGACCGGCCGGGCGCTGCTGAGCGGGTTCGGGTTCCCCAGCCTCAGCATGTTGCCCTCGGCCGACCTGTGGTCGCTGGCCGCCACGCTGCACTTCGCGGTGGAGGGCCGGCCGCCCGGTCAGGTGCCCGCGGCGGGGGCCGACCCGTTCAGGTCGCTGCTGCGGGCCATGCTGCACCCGTCGGGGCCGCCCCCGACGGAGGTCGTACGCGAGACGCTCGAGCTACTGGCCGTGGACCGGCCGCTGGAGGCGGTCATCGAGGACTCGGGCCCGCTGCCGCCCGCCCAGGTGGCCGCGATCGGGCTGGCGGTGCTCGACCGGCTGGCGGAGCTGGGCGAGTTCCACGGCGGGGTGCAGCCGGGCAACCTCCTCGTGGACGCCGGCGGGCGGGCGCGGCTGACGCCGTTGCCGAGGTCGGGGACGCTGCCCGCCTACACCGCCCCCGAGGGGGCCGTCACCCAGGCGGCCGACCTGTGGTCGCTCGGGGCCACGCTCTTCGCCGCCGTCGAGGGCCATCCGCCCGCGCCCGGAGCGTCGCTGACGCGGGCGGGCACACTGGCCCCGGTCCTGTTCCGGCTCCTGGCGGGTGACCCCTTGGAACGTCCCACCCTCGACGAGGTCCGCCTCGACCTGCTGGCGGTCGTCGAACAGGGCGGCACGTAGATCCGGGGCAAAGGGGCGGAGAGGCCCGGCGACGGGCGCAACGATTGCGATACATCGCGAATGGAACCACGGCGGTGGGTTCACACGTTGGACAGGCGACGCAGAATGTGGGAGAGGCGGGGCGTGGGCTCCGCGTTCGGAGGAAGTTGCGGATGTCTCCAATCCAGAAGTACGCCATCGGCGCGGGCGTCGCGGTCCTGTTCTCGCTGATCTTCTTGCCCGGTTGGGTCACCCTGCTGGTCGTCCTCGGCGTGGTCGCCGCCCCGGTCGTGGGTTACCTGATGCTCGACCCGTCGCAGCGCGAGCGGCTCAAGAGGGCCCGCAAGCGCGGCATCGGCCACTGACCGGCCACTGACCCCGTCGGCGGCGGGGCCCGAGGGCCCGGCTCTCAGGCCCCCGCCGCGGCCGGCGCCGCCTGCACGCGCTGGGTCACCCTTCGCTCGACGTAGAACGACAGGAAGGGCACCGTGCCGCCGAGCATGACACCGAGCATGTACGGCCACGTCCAGCGCGCCTTCATGCCCAGATTCATCACCGCGATCAGGTAGATCATGTAGAGCCCGCCGTGGATGGGGGCGATGACCTTGGACATGGACGCCTCGCCGAAGCCGTAGCGCAGCACCATGGCCACGCAGAGCACGAGGAGCATGACACCCACCGCGTACGCGAGCACCCGGAAGGGCTTGAGAGCCGATTCCACCGTTAACCTTCCAGAACCATCTCAGGGGACGACGTGCCGCGGTCCCGGTCCGCCCGCACGGCATCGCGGACGAAGTGGAACCACATGAAGACGGCGAATCCAGCGAAGATCCACCAGTTGGCGGCATAAGCCAGGTTACGCCAGGTCAGCGTGCCGCCCACGACCGGCGGGGCCACCTTGACCTGCGTCAGCGAGCCGGAGGGCGGCTGCGCCACGACATAGCCGGTGCGGACCCGCTGGCCGGTCCACAGGTTGACCAGCTCGCCCGTGGAGACAGTCTGCACCTGGCCGGCCGGCAGGCCCTCCGCGCGCCGCTGCACGCTGTCGGTGCCCTGCTGGGGCCGTAGCCGCCCGGCCACGGCGACCCGGCCCTGCGGCGCCGAGGCCACCGCCGGGTCGTCGGCCTTGGCCACCCAGCCGCGTACGACGGGCATGAGCGTGCCGTCGTCGAGCCGGAGCGGCGTGAGCACCCAGTAGCCGTCGTCGCGCGAGACGTTGCCCCCGGGGGCGTCGACGTCGGCGCGCCGGTCGGCGACCAGGAGCTGACGCCCGGCCTCGTAGACGCCCTCGGCCGTGACTCTGCGGCCCACCGCCTCGCCGGTCATCTGGGACCCCACCTGGGCGAGCGTGGCGACCGCGACAGGCCCGGGATCCGTGGAGGCGTGCGGCTTTCCCGAATCTTGGAAGACGCCGAGCTGCCAGCGCCCGAGCAGGATGAACGCGACGAGGACCCCTGTCGTGAGCAGGTGCAGCCCCATGAGCCGGGGTGAGAGCAGGGTCCTCAGCATGCTTCAAAGCTATCCGGCCGGTGGGGCGGTCCCGTAATCAGCCCGCCCCGCAGATCCCGCCAAAAGACACAAACGGCACAGGCAATGACGCTAGGCTGCTGGCCATGTCTGACCAGCACATCGACCCCGCGGGCAACACCCAGGCCTTCCGCGCGTTCGCGAACGCTCGCGAGCAGGAGGCGGCCGTGTCCAAGCCCAAGAAGTCGCCGCTCGTGCCCATCATCGCGGTCGTCGTCGCCATCGTGATCATCGGCGTGGCCGCCTTCCTGCTGCTCCAGTAGCCGTCCGGTAGCAGCCGACTGCATCACCCGCCGCGGAGGCCGTGGCGGGTCTTCGTCGTTCCCGGGACAGAACGCTGGACCGCGGTCAGGCACGATCACTATATTGGATTTTCATCCAATAAGCGCACGCCCCCGGGAGGTCGAGTGGGTGAGCCGCGGATAGTGATCATCGGGTCCGGGTTCGCCGGGATCTGCATGGCCGTCAAGCTCAAGGAGGCCGGCTTCCACGACTTCCTCGTCCTGGAGCAGGCCGCCGAGCTGGGCGGCACCTGGCGGGACAACACCTATCCCGGGTGCGCGTGCGACGTGCCCTCACACCTGTACTCGTACTCGTTCGCGCTGAACCCGGACTGGTCGCGGATGTTCTCGCCGCAGGCGGAGATCCAGGACTACCTGCGCACCTGCGCCGCCAAGTACGGCATCACCCCCCACCTCAGGTACGGCAGGCGCGTGGCCTCCCTCGAGTACGACGACGCCGCCCGCGACTGGACGCTCACCACGGAGAACGGCGACGTCCTGCGCCCGAAGGCGGTGGTCGCCGCGATCGGCGCCCTCCACCTCCCGAAGTTTCCCGACGTCGCGGGGCGGGAGTCGTTCACCGGCCCCGCCTTCCACTCGGCCGGGTGGGACCACTCCGCCGACCTGACCGGCAGGCGCGTCGCCGTCGTCGGCACCGGCGCCTCCGCCGTCCAGTTCGTCCCCCGGCTCGCCCCCGTCGTCCGCCACCTGACCGTCTTCCAGCGCACGGCCCCCTGGATCCACCCCAAGCCGGACCTCGCCTTCTCCCCCGCCGCCCGGCGGCTGCTGCGCGCGCCCGGCGCGGCCAGGGCCCTGCGCGGCGGCGTCTACTGGGCCCTGGAGAGCCGGGCCCTGGGCTTCGCCGTGCACCCGCGCCTGATGAAGGCCCACGAACGGCTCGCGCTCCGCCACCTGCGCGCCCAGGTCCCCGACCCGGGGCTGCGCGCCGCCCTCACCCCCGACTACCTGATCGGCTGCAAGCGCATCCTGGTCTCCAGCGACTACTACCCCGCCCTGGCCAGGGAGAATGTCACGCTGGTCACCGAGGGCGTCGTGGAGGTCCGCGAGCGCTCGCTCGTGGACGCCGCCGGGGTCGAGCACGAGGCCGACGCGATCGTCTACGGCACCGGCTTCAAGGTCGTGGACGCGCTCACCGGCCGGCGCATCACCGGCAGGGGCGGGGTGAGCATCCAGGAGGCGTGGAAGGACGGCGTCGAGGGCTACTACGGCATCGCCACCTCGGGCTTCCCCAACCTGTTCTTCCTGCTCGGCCCCAACACCGGCCTCGGGCACACCTCGGTCGTGTTCATGATCGAGTCGCAGGTCCGCCACGTGATCGAGTGCCTGCGCCTGCTCGCCCGCACCAGGGCCAGGGCCGTGGACGTCCGGCCGCAGGCGCAGCGGGCGTTCAACGACCGGCTGCGCCGGCGGCTCGACCCGCTGGTCTGGAACGCGGGCGGCTGCCACTCCTGGTACCTGGACGAGAACGGCGTGAACCGGACGATCTGGCCGGGCTTCACCTTCGAGTACTGGGCGCGTACCCGGAGAGTGAGGCCCGGCGCGTACGAACTCATCTACTAGCGGCTCAGCTCCGAGCAGGTGACCTCACCTGCTCGGCGACACCACCAGCGCGCTGCCGCCCCCGCGTCGCGACGGCTCGGCCACGGCCTGGATCCGGCCCCGGCCGAGGAACTCCAGGGCGGTGGCGGCGCCGATCTCCGGGTTCTGGGCGAACTTGTGCCCCTTGGCCGCCAGCTCGGCCTGGTACCTGGCCAGGAACGCGGGCTCGGCCTGCGTCTGCTCGGTGTTGCGCTGGGTGGCGCGGGGCGCGGCGAGCGCGTCGGGCAGGTTCATGCCGAGGTCGTACCGGTTGACCAGGATCTGCAGGACGGTCGTGATGATGGTGGAGCCGCCGGGCGAACCGGCCGCCAGCACCGGCCGGCCGTCCTCGAACACCAGCGTCGGCGCCATCGACGAGCGGGGCCGCTTGCCGGGGCCGGGCAGGTTCGGGTCGCCGAGGGCCGGGCCGAAGGTGAAGTCGGTCAGCTCGTTGTTGAGCAGCACGCCGCGTCCCGGCACCACGATGCCGTTGCCGCCGGTGGACTCGATGGTCAGGTTGTAGGCGATCACGTTGCCCCAGCGGTCGGCCACGACCAGGTGGGTGGTCTCCGGGCCCTCCGTGGCGACCGGGGCGGCCTCGCCGGTCGGCGTGGGGCAGGGCTCGTAGGAGCCGTCGGGGTTGCCGGGCGCGGCCGGGTGTCCCATCGCGGTGTCGCCGACCAGGCAGGCTCGCTCCTTGGCGAAGCCGTCGGACAGCAGCTCGTCCAGCGGGACGCCGGGGAGGTCGCCGACGTACTTGCCGCGGTCGGCGAAGGCCAGCCTGGACGCCTCCAGGTACTCGTGCAGGCCCACGTCGGGCAGCGCTTCGAGGATGTTGAGCGCCTCCCCGACCGTCGAGCCGCCGGAGGAGGGCGGGGCCATGCCGTACACGTCCATGCCCCGGTAGGAGACCTTGGTGGGCTCGCGCAGGAGCGCCCGGTAGGCCAGCAGGTCGGACAGCTCCATCAGGCCGGGACGGACGTTGCGGGTGCTGCCAGGGGTGACCGGCGGCCGTTTGACGGTCGCCACGACCTCCTTGCCGAGCTGCCCGCCGTAGAGCCAGGCGGGGCCGCGTTTGCCCAGCTCGCGGTACGTGTCCGCCAGCTCGGGGTTTCTGAAGACCGACCCGACGGGCGGCGGGGCGCCGTTGGGCAGGTAGAGCTCGGCCGTGGAGGCGATGTCCTTGAAGCGGGCGGCGTTGGCGGCGGTCTGGTCGTGGAAGGTCTGGTCGACCACGAAGCCCTTGGACGCCACCTCGATCGCCGGCTGGAGCGCCTGCTTGAGGGAGATCGTGCCGAACCTGCGCAGGGCCAGGTCCCAGTTGGCGACCGTGCCGGGCACGCCCGCCGACAGGCCGCTGGTGACGCCCTCCTCGAACGGGATGCCCTCCAGCGACGTGGCGGTCATGGCCTGGGGCGCGGTCTCTCGGCCGTCGATCGTGAAGACCTCGCGCCGCCTGGCGTCGTAGTAGACCATGAAGCCGCCGCCGGCCAGGCCCGACGAGTACGGCTCCGTGACGCCCAGCACCGCCCCGGCGGCGACCGCGGCGTCCACGGCGTTGCCGCCCTTCCTGAGCACGGAGATGGCGGCCTTGCTGGCATCTAAATCGACGGTGGCGACGGCGCCGCCGTACCCTTCGGCGACGGGGACCTTCTTCTGGGAGTGCTGGGGTTGCGCGAGCGCGGCGGGTGCCGAGGCGAGCGCGATGAGGACTGCTGCTGCGGGAATGATCACACGGCGCATGGTCTCCACGATGACCCAGGTACGCCCGTCGCGGTAGGGCCCCCTGAGACACCGGGATGATGCGCTGGTCAGAAGGGTCCTCTAGCGTGGGTGACGTGCGAAGGAAGTACGGCTTCGACCCCTATCTGGCCCTGATCGTGGCGGTCGGCCAGATGGTGATCGCCAGGGGCGCCTCGTGGGGGCAGCGGTTCACCCGGGAGCCGCTCGACCCCTACGCCTACGCGTTGCTGCTGGTCGGCCCGCTGGCGGTGCTGCTGCACCGCCGCTTCCCGCTGCTCACGACCGCCGCCGCGCTCGCCGCGTGCGACCTCTACCTGATCGCCGGCTACGCCTACGGCCCCAGTTTCATCAGCCCCGGCGTCCTGCTCGTGCTCCTGGTGGTGCGCGGCAGGAGGCTGATGGCGTGGTTCATGGCCGGGATGACGCTCGCGTCCTTCCTGACGTACGCCTGGATGGTCGGCAACCGTGACATCTTCCACAGCGTGTGGATCCTGACCTCGATCATGCTGCTGATGGTCGCGGCCGAGCTGGTCAGGATCGTCAGGGAGCGCCGGGCCGAACGCGAGCGGACCGCCGAGGAGGAGTCCAGGCGGCAGGCCAGCGAGGAGCGCCTGACGATGGCGCAGGAGCTGCACGACGTGCTGGCGCACAACATCTCCCTCATCCACGTGCAGGCGTCGACCGCGCTGCACCTCATCGACGCCAACCCCGAGCAGGCCAGAAGCGCGCTGGCCACGATCAAGACCGCCTCCAAGGAGGTGCTCGGCGAGATGCGCTCGGTGCTGGACGTGCTGCGCGAGGGCGCCCCGCGCTCGCCCACCGCCGGGCTCGACCGGCTCGACGAGCTGGTCGAGCGGTCGGGGATGGAGGTGAGCCTCGATCGGGTGGGCTCCCGGCCGCTGCCGTCGCAGGTGGATCGGGCGGCGTACCGGATCGTCCAGGAGTCGCTCACCAACGCCGCCCGGTACGCCCCCGGCTCGGCGGTGAGCGTGCGCCTGGAGTTCGCCGACGGCGAGCTGGTCGTCCAGGTGTCGGACACGGGCGCCACCACCCCGGCCGTGCTGTCCGAGTCGGGCAGCGGCAACGGCATCCCCGGCATGCGCGAGCGGGCCTCCGCGCTTGGCGGCACGCTGGTCGCCGGCCCCGCCGGCCCCGGCTTCCAGGTCGAGGCCCGGCTGCCACTACCCGAGGAGACCTCATGATCAACGTGCTGCTGGCCGACGACCAGGCGCTGGTCCGCGCGGGCTTCAAGGCGCTGCTGGACGCCCAGCCGGACATGACCGTGGTGGCCGAGGCGTCCGACGGCGCGCAGGCCGTCCGGCTGGCGGGCGAGCACCAGCCGGACGTGGTGCTCATGGACATCCGCATGCCGGGCACCGACGGCCTGACCGCCACCCGGCGCATGCCGCCGGGGCCGCACATCATCATCCTGACGACGTTCGAGCTGGACGAGTACGTCTTCGAGGCGCTGCGCGGCGGCGCAAGCGGCTTCCTGGTCAAGGACACCGAGCCGGCCGAGCTGATCCAGGCCGTGCGGGTGGTGGCCGCCGGGGAGGCGCTGCTGTCGCCCAGCGTGACCCGTCGGCTGATCGCCGAGTACGCCTCCCGCGCCAAGGAGCCCGTCTCCGCCGAGGGCCTCGACCAGCTCACCGAGCGCGAGCGCGAGGTGCTCTGCCTGGTCGGCACCGGGATGACCAACGACGAGATCGCGGCCAAGCTGTTCATGTCGCCGGCGACCGCGAAGACGCACGTGAGCCGGGCCATGATGAAGCTGCACGCCCGCGACCGCGCCCAGCTCGTCGTGATCGCCTACGAGTCGGGCCTGGTCAAGCCCGGCTGGCTGTGAACCTCCTTTCTGTCAGGCCAGGTTGACACACTCCTCCCACGTCAGGCTAGACTGACGGCGTGGACGTGAGAGAGCTGTCCGAGCGGATCCGGGCCGAAGACCCGGCGATGGGCCTGCGCGCGGTCGGCGCGCTGCACCGGCTGGCCGAGCAGGTCGAGGCCGTGTCGGTGGCGCTGGCCAGGGAGCAGGGCTGGACCTGGGAGCAGATCGGCGACGCGCTCGGCATGTCACGGCAGTCGGTGCACGCCAAATACGGGAAGTGAGGAGCTGACCATGTTCGGCAGGCAGAAGAGCGCGGTGGCGGTGATCGTCAAGGCCGGGTTCGAGGAGGCCAGGCTGCGCGGCGACCGGCGGCTGGGCACCGAGCACCTGCTGCTCGGCCTCCTGCACCACGAGGAGTCGGCCCACACCATGGGCGTGGACCTGGCGGCCGCCCGCACGGCGCTGGACGAGCTGGACCGGGCGGCGCTGCGCCTGCTCGGCCTGGAGGTCGGCGAGCTGCCTGAGACCCCGCGCAAGCATCCCGCCGTCCCCTCCACCGCGCTCACCTCCAGCGCCCGCGCCGTGCTCAACGAGTCCGTCAAGGCCACCACGGCGAAGACGAGAAACGCCCAGATGCCCCGCCACCTGGCGCTCAACCTGCTGGAGCGCAGGCGGCCCGACCCCGTCGCCCAGCTCATCGACCAGCTCGGGCTCGACCGCGCGACCGTCCGCGACCGCTTCGCCGGACAGAAATCCGATTGAACGCGGGGCCGGCCGCTGAGATCGTCGAAGGATGCGACGCACGTTCGAAGAGCTGGTCCGGGAGGCCGACGAGGTCTCCGTGGCGGGCTGGGACTTCTCCTGGCTCGACGGCCGGGCCACCGAGCGGCGGCCCTCATGGGGCTACGCCCGGCGGCTGGGCGAGCGCATGGCGCGGGCGCGGACCGCGCTCGACGTCGAGACCGGCGGGGGCGAGGTCCTGGCCGGGCTGCCCGCCCTGCCGCCGATGACCGTCGCCACCGAGTCCTGGCCGCCCAACCTGGCCCTGGCCGCGGCCCGGCTGCGCCCGCGCGGGGCCTGGGTGGTGGCCGACGACGACGAGCCGCGCCTGCCGTTCGCCGACGGGGTCTTCGACCTGGTGAGCAGCCGCCATCCGGTGCGGACGTGGTGGGCGGAGATCGCCCGCGTGCTGCGGCCCGGCGGCACCTTCCTCTCCCAGCAGATCGGGCCGCGCAGCGTCGCCGAGCTGCGCGACTACTTCATGGGGCCGCGCGAGGGCGCGGCGGACGAGCGGGTCCTGGCCGGGGAGGAGGCCGAGTCCGCCGGGCTGGAGGTCCTCGACCTGCGCCACGAGCGGCTGCGGATGGAGTTCGGCGACATCGGGGCGGTGGTCTACTTCCTGCGGAAGGTGATCTGGACCGTGCCCGGGTTCTCGGTCGAACGTCACCGCGACAGGTTGCGGGAGCTGCACGAGCTGATCGAGTCGGAGGGGCCGTTCGTGGCCCACTCCGCCCGGGTGCTCATCGAGGCGAGGAGGCCCACCGGCCGGGCCGCGTGACGGCCCGCCTCCGCCGGGACGAGGTCCGTGCTCCGGGGCGGCTCGCCCCAAACGTCACCCAGGGTGGGACAACTGTCACTGGCCGCGTTCCCGGCCCCGCGTTACGTTGCGAATGCGCCTTCGTAGAGAGCGGGGTCGGCCATGCGCGCCATCGCCACGTCCCGCGGCCGGTGCGGCCGCGGTCGCCGCCGGCCGTTCGCGGGCCACGCCGCCGCTGAGCGTACGGTGCTCGTCCGCTGAGCGCGCAGGCCGTCTCCCTGATGGCCGGCGGCCTGGCCGCCGGTCTCGTGGCCGGGACCGCCACCTGCACCGCGACCCAGGGCGGGCTCATGATGGGCCTCGCGGGCGACGGTCACGGACGCGACCCCGCGCTGGTGGCCTGGTTCCTGGCGGGGCGGCTGGCCTCGTACGGCGCGGCCGGGGCGCTGCTCGGGCTGCTCGGCTCGGCCGTCAGCCCGCCGCCCCAGGCCAGGGCGGTGCTGCTCGTCGCGGCCGGTCTCACGGTCGTCGCCTACGCCGTCAGGATCATGCGGCGGGGACGCGCCGCCTGCGCCCCCGCGACGCCGACGGCCCGGGTGCGGAGCGCGGCCCGCTACCGGGCGCCCCTCCTGGGGGCGGCCACCATCCTGGTGCCCTGCGGCGTCACGCTCGGCATCGAGATGCTCGCCGTCTCCAGCGGCTCGCCGGTGGCGGGCGCGGCGGCCATGACGGGGTTCGTCGTCGGCACCGCGCCCGCGTTCGCCCTGCTCGGATACGCGCTGCGGCGCGTCTCCCGCACCCGGCTGGCACGGCTGGCCGGGGTCGTGGCCGTCGCCGCCGGGCTCTGGACGGTCGGCGCCGGGCTCAACCTGGGCGGCTGGCTCGCCGCCCCCGCGCCGACGGCGGGCCCCGGCCTCGCGGCGGCGCGGGCGGTCGGCGGCGCGCAGTCGGTGACCGTGTGGGCCACGCGCGAGGGCTACCGGCCGGCGATGGTGTCGGCGCGGGCGGGCGTACCCCTCGAGGTGGTGTTCAAGGTGGCGGGCCGGGGGTGCACCGGCACCGTCACGATCGACGGGCGCGACGTGCCGCTGCCGGCCACCGTACGGCTGCCGCCGCAACCCCCCGGCACGTTGCGGTACGTGTGCGGCATGGGCATGTACACCGGCTTCATCGACTTCTCGTAGGACCTTGTCGGCGATTACGGTTCGCGATCGGGTGATCACGTGCCAGTCTGTCGCCATGGCCTGGCAAGGAGAGGTGGCGGTACCGGCGCCGCGCGTGGGAGACGAGCCCGAGTTGCTGGCCGCCGCGCGGGCGGGCGACGCGCGGGCCGCGCACCGGCTCGGCAAGCTCTACGCCCAGCACGGCGACCGTGCGGCCGCCCGGCTCTGGTGGGAGCGGGCGGCGGCGGGCGGCAACGTCGACAGCGCCTACAACCTGGGCATCTGGCACGAGAAGCACGGCAGCCTGGAAGAGGCCCTCACCTGGTACGAGGCCGCCGCCGGCACCGGCGACGCCGAGGCCGCCACGAACCTGGCCACGCTCCTGCTGGAGCAGCGCGGCGACGCGGTGGCCGCCCGCGCCTGGTTCGAGACCGCCGCCGCGACCGGGTCCCGTACGGCCGCGCGCAGGCTGGCGCTGATGTGCGAGGACGCGGGCGAGCTGGGCCCGGCCCGCGACTGGTACCGGCGGGCGGCCGACGACGGCGACGTGGCCTCCGCCCACGACCTGGGGTTCCTGGCCTACTGCTCGGGCGACGACGCGGAGGCCCTGCGGCGGTGGGAGTGCGCGGCCCGGGGCGGGCACGCCGAGTCGGCGTACTGTCTGGGGCTCTATCTGCACGCCAGCCGTGATCCCGAGGGCGCCGAGGCGTACTACCGGCTGGCCGCCAGGAGCGAGCATCCCGGCGCGGCCTCGCGGCTCGGCGGGGTCGCGCTGGCCCTGGGCGACCTGCGTACGGCGCGGGGCTGGTTCGAGCAGGCGGCGGGCGCGGGGCGGGCGCAGGACCAGCGGATGGCCGGGTTCGTCTGCGTGGAGCTGGGCGACCCGGCGGCGGCCAGCCACTGGTTCGGCCGGGCGGCGGCCGGCGGCGACGCCGAGGCGGCCTTCGACTACGGGCTGCTGCTGATCGCCGAGTTCGGCGACCTGGTGGGCGGCGAGCACTGGTTCCGGCAGGCGGCGCGGGCCGGGCACCACGGGGCCGCGGTGGAGCTGGGCGGGCTGCTGTCGGTGGCGGGCGAGCACGGGGAGGCGCGGGAGTGGCTGTCCGACCCGCCGCCGGCCGCCTGGGACCGTCCCGCCGAGCCCGAGCTGACCGCGCGGGCGGAGCTGGCCGCCATCGCCACCGGCCGCCGGGGCGAGGTGCCGCTGGCCGCGGCCGACCTCGCCGAGGTGCTGGCCACCTGGGACCTGGTGACCCGGCCGCTGCACCGCCACCCCGACGTGCTGGCCTGGCTGGTGGCGCGCAGCGGCGTGCACGCCAGCGCGGTGGAGCACCTGGCCTCGGTACGCGGCACGCTGGTACGCCCGGGCACCGCGCCGTGGCCCAGCCCTGGCGAGCTCCAGCACGTCCTGACCACAGCCCGCGACCTGCGCCGCCGCCTCGGAGTGCGCTGACCCGGGCCGACGCCACGGCGCGAGGGCACGGCGGCGCGGCCGTGCCCTCCTGAGCGGTCAGACCAGTTCGGAGACCGGCGTGTACGGCAGGCTGAGCGCCTGGGCGACCGGCTCGTTCGTGAGCCGCCCCGCGTGGGTGTTGAGCCCGCCCGCCAGGCCGGCGTCGGCCTTGACGGCCGCGCGCCAGCCCAGGTTGGCCAGCTTGACCGCGTACGGCAGCGTCGCGTTGGTCAGCGCGTACGTGGAGGTGTTGGCCACCGAGCCCGGCATGTTGGCCACGCAGTAGAAGACCGACTCGTGCACCTTGTAGGTGGGGTCGGCGTGCGTGGTCGGCCGCGAGTCCTCGAAGCAGCCGCCCTGGTCGATGGCGATGTCGACGAGGACGGAGCCCGGCTTCATGCGCGCGACGAGGGCGTTCGAGACGAGCGTCGGGGCCTTGGCGCCGGGGATCAGCACCGCGCCGATGACCAGGTCGGCCTGCAGGACCTCCTGCTCGATCGCGTACGAGGTGGACACCAGCGTCTTGAGACGTCCCTGGTAGACGGCGTCGATGAAGCGCAGGCGGTCGACGTTGGTGTCGAGGACGGTGACGTCCGCGCCCATGCCGACCGCGATCTGCGCGGCGTTCAGCCCGGAGACGCCGGCGCCGATGACGACCACCCTGGCCGGGGCCACACCGGGCACGCCGCCGGGCAGCACACCCCGACCGCCGTTGAAGCGCATCAGGTTGTACGCCCCCACCTGCGGCGCCAGCCGGCCCGCGACCTCCGACATGGGGGCCAGCAGCGGCAGCGCGTTGCCGACCTGCACGGTCTCGTACGCGATGCCGGTCGTCCCGGCCTGGAGGAGCGCCTCGGTGCACGGCCGGGAGGCGGCCAGGTGCAGGTACGTGAACAGCACCAGCCCCTCGCGCAGCCGGTGGTACTCCTCGGCGATCGGCTCCTTCACCTTGAGCACCATGTCCGCGTCGGCCCAGACCTCGTCGGCGCTGTCGCGGATCTTCGCGCCGGCCGCGAGGTACTCCTCGTCCGGGATCTGCGAGCCCAGGCCCGCGCCCCGCTGCACGGTGACGTCGTGCCCGTTGCGCACCAACTCGTGCACGCCCGCCGGGGTGGCGGCGACGCGGTATTCATGGTTTTTGACCTCGGCCGGGACGCCGATCTTCATGGCGGTGGATCCTTTCGGGAACCGGCACTCCGTCGTGCCGGAAGGGGTGGTGAGCCCCCTGGTCAAGGGGCTAGAGCCGCGCCCATGCCTCGCTGAGCACGCCGCGCAGGATCTGTGCGATCTCGTCGAACTCCTTCTGTCCGGCGATCAGTGGCGGGGAGAGCTGGATGACGGGGTCGCCGCGGTCGTCGGCGCGGCAGTAGAGGCCGGCGTCGAACAGGGCCTTCGACAGGAAGCCGCGCAGCAGCCGCTCGGACTCGTCCGCGTCGAACGTCTCCTTGGTGGCCTTGTCCTTGACCAGCTCGATGCCCCAGAAGTAGCCGGAGCCGCGTACGTCGCCGACGATCGGCAGGTCGCGCAGGCCGTCGAGGGCCTGGTGGAAGCGCGGCTCGTTCGCGCTCACGTGGCCGAGCAGGTCCTCGCGCTCGAAGATGTCGAGGTTGGCCAGCGCCACGGCCGCCGAGACGGGGTGACCGCCGAACGTGTAGCCGTGGGCGAACATGGTGTCGCCGTTCTTGAACGGCTCGAACAGCCGCTCGTGCGCGATCATGGCCCCGATCGGAGAGTAACCGCTGGTCATGCCCTTGGCACAGGTGATGATGTCGGGCACGTAGTCGAACTTCTGGCCGCCGAACATGGTGCCCAGGCGGCCGAAGGCGCAGATGACCTCGTCGGAGACGAGCAGGACGTCGTACTCGTCGCAGATCTCGCGCAGGCGCTGGAAATAGCCGGGGGGCGGCGGGAAGCAGCCGCCGGCGTTCTGGACGGGCTCGGCGAAGACGGCGGCCACGGTGTCGGGGCCCTCCATCTCGATGGCGCGGGCCACCCGGTCGGCCGCCCAGATGCCGTACTCCTCGGGGGTCATGCCCTTGACGCCGGTGATCTCGTCGGCGCGGTAGTGGTTGGTGTTGGGCACCCGGACCGAGCCCGGCACCAGCGGCTCGAACATCTGCTTGAACGCCGGGATGCCGGTGATCGACAGCGCGCCCTGCGGGGTGCCGTGGTAGGCGATCTGGCGGCTGATGACCTTGTGCTTGAGCGGCTTGCCGACGAGCTTGTAGTACTGCTTGGCGAGTTTCCAAGCGGTCTCGACCGCCTCGCCGCCGCCCGTGGTGAAGAAGACACGGTTCAGCTCACCGGGGGTGTAGGAGGCCAGGCGCTGGGCCAGCTCGGCCGCCTTGGGGTGGGCGTAGGACCACAGCGGGAAGAACGCCAGCTCCTGGGCCTGCTTGGCGGCGGCCTCGGCCAGCTCGTGGCGCCCGTGGCCCACCTGGACCACGAAGAGCCCGGCCAGGCCGTCGAGATAGCGCTTGCCGTGGATGTCGTAGACGTAGGACCCCTCACCGCGCACGATGGTCGGGATCTCGGACTGCTGGTAGGCGCTGTGCCTGGTGAAGTGCAACCACAGGTTGTCCTGCGCGGCCTTCAGGACGTCGTGTTCCGGCTGCGTCATGGTTATCTTCCCTCGTGTCTCAACTTCCCACAGTCTGCATGCTCACCTGCGGATTGCCAAGCGAATCGGTCGCCGCATTCTGCAAGAAATCCGAGATCCGCAGAACCACTATGTAGGGGCAACGAAATCCGCATGTAGATTAGCGCGCGGGTCAAAACCGCGGCACGCCCCGTTTCCGCAGCGCAGGGCCGGTTGTGATCCAATGAGACGAAACCGCCGCGAACTGCCGGACGCCTGGTCACCCACCGGGCGAGCCCGCCGTCCGCCCGCGAACCGTTGACCCGTGACCTGTTGAGAACGACCCCCGGGGGACCGTCCCGTGACTCCTGACCAGATCGAGAACGCTGTCTCCGCCGCGATGCCGCAGGCCGTCGAGGAGCTCAAGCGGCTGGCCGCCATCCCCTCGGTGGCCTTCCCCGGGCACCCCGAAGAGCCCGTGTTCGCCGCCGCCACCATGACGGAGGAACTGCTGCGTTCCACCGGCCTGCCGCGGGTGCAGCAGTTGCCGGTGGAGGGCAGCTTCCCGGCCGTCTACGGCGAGGCGCCCGCCCCGCCCGGGATGCCGACCGTCCTGCTCTACGCCCACTACGACGTGCAGCCGGCGGGCGACCCGGCCGCCTGGCGCACCCCGCCGTTCGAGCCGACCCTGATCGACGGCCGCCTCTACGGGCGGGGCTGCGCCGACGACAAGTCCGGCGTCATCTCGCACGTCACCGCCCTGCGCGCCTTCCAGGGCCGCTTCCCCGTCGGCATCAAGGTCATCATCGAGGGCCAGGAGGAATACGCGGGCGACCGGCTGGAGGCGTTCGTCGAGCGCAACCCCGACCTGCTGCGGGCCGACGCCATCGTGGTGGCCGACACGGGCAACCCGCGGGTGGGCGACCCGGCGGTGACCACGTCGCTGCGCGGCATGGCCGCCTTCACCATCGAGGTGCGCACGCTGCGGGAGGCCGTGCACAGCGGCTCGTTCGGCGGCGCCGCGCCCGACGCGCTGGCCGCGCTCATGCGCATGCTGACCTCCCTGCACGACGACAACGGCGACGTCCGCGTGCCGGGGCTGCCGCGGGGGTCGTTCCTCGGGCAGGGGCCGTCCGAGGACGAGTTCAGGCGGACGTCCGGGGTGCTCGACGGCGTCTCGCTGGTGGGCTCAGGGTCGCTGGCGGACCGGCTGTGGTCGTCGTACGCGATCACGGTCACGGGGCTCGACGTGCCCTCGGTCTCCGGGGCGGTCAACGCGGTCCAGCCGGTGGCGCGGGCCCGGGTCACCGTCCGCGTGCCTCCGGCCGGCGACCCCAGGACGACGGTCAACGCGGTCGTGGAGTTCCTGCGGCAGGTCGCGCCGTGGGACGTGCAGGTGGCCTTCGGCGACTTCACCGTCGGCGCCGGCTTCCAGGCCGACTCGGGCGGCAAGGCCCGCGCGGCACTCAACCGCGCCATGGAGCGCGCCTTCGGCCGCCCGCCGCGCGACGTGGGCGCGGGCGGCTCGATCCCGCTGGTCAGCACGCTGCTCAAGCAGTTCCCCGCGGCCGAGATCCTGCTGTTCGGCGCCGAGGACGAGGAGGCGGCCATCCACGCCCCCAACGAGCGCGTCGACCTGGAGGAGCTGCGCAGGGTGGCCACCACCGAGGCGCTGTTCCTGCGCGAGCTGAGCCTGCCCTCGGCGCTCGGGGTGTAGCCCGGCCCATCTCGCGGGCCCGGTCCCGCGTGGTGAATCTCACAGGACCTCCGCCCCGATCTCGGGGCGGAGGTCTCGCACGTTTCAAGGACCCCGAGCCCTCCGGCATCGGGGACCGGCCGGGTGGGCGCACGGGGCGGACGGTTCGTCCGCGCCGTTCGTCAGTGGTTCACGGCGCGCCGGTGGATGAGCCGCAGGCCGGTCTCCACCAGGGCCCAGCCCAGGCGGATCTCCCACTCTCGGGCCACCGGGTTGGTGGCCCGAGAGCGGGACAGGCGGTGGTGGTCGGCGTCGGCCCTCAGCTCGCGGGCTCTCACTCGCTCCACGTACAGGTATGAGTCCGGATACATCGGTGATCTCCTCAGATCAGGCCGGAGTGGCGCCGAGCCCGCGGATCGGGCCGTCAGGTGCGGAACGGGAAGCCGTACGCGTGCACGGCGACGTTCTCCCGGCCCGCCGTGTCGCCCGCCTCGCGAGCCGCCTCCCCGCGCCTGCGCCATCTCACGACCAGGTCGTCGATCTCCTGGCCCAGCTCCCCCAGCTCGTCGGCGGTGAGCGACAGCAGGTATTCGGAGCTGAAGGCCGCGCCGCGCCAGCCGGTGCTCCAGGACTGCTTCCCGTCGAGGTACTCGTCGTACATCTCGCCGCGCTGGCGGGCGTAGAGGCGTGAGACGGCGGTGTGGACGGAGGCCCGCTCGGGGGCGTCGTCGAAGTCCGCGTCGCTGGTGGTGATGCCGGTGGCGGCCGGACGCCACCAGCGCTCCCGGCCGTCGCCGCCGTGCCCCTCGGCCTCCTCGATGATGCCGTGCGTGGCGAGCTTGCGCAGGTGGTAGCTGACCAGCGACACGGCCTCGTCCACCTGGTCGGCGAGCTGCGAGGCGGTCGCGGTGCCGGCCACGTAGAGGGCGCGGTAGAGCTTGATGCGCAGCGGGTGGCCGAGGGCCTTGAGCGTGTCGAGGTCTTTGACGCGGGTGGTCTTCTCCGGGGCGGCCATGATCCCAGCGTAGACAGGAAAGGAAATTTGCACAATATTATTTGCGCAAATTTCCTTTCGGAGTCGGGCGGCTCAGAAGCGCCAGCGGGTCTGCGCGTAGTCGCCCTTGCGGAAGCCCAGCACCTTGACCGGCTTGACCTCGAAGACCAGGGCCGGTCCTCCCGACTGGTTGACGAACCCGCCGTCGCCCACCTCGAAGTGCCAGTCCTGGCCGTACTTGGCCTCCCAGGCCGCGGCCAGCTCCCTGAGTCTGTCCGGGTCCGTGACGCGTTCCGCGGAGCCTTCCACCACCAGGTCGAGGCCCTCGTGCAGGGCGCTGGCGCCGGTCGTGAGCGCGCAGTGGCGGTTGGACTCCAGGTTCCTGGCCTTCTGCTCCTCGCCGCCGGTGCAGAAGTAGAGCGCGCCGTCCCGCCAGACGGCCAGCAACGTGGTGACGTGCGGACGGCCGTCCGCGCGTACGGTGCTCAGCCAGTACGTCTCCGCCCGCTCGAGCTGGGCCCGCGCCTCGGCCCAGGGCGTGGGGGCGGCGTCGTCGGCGCTGAAACGGGCGTCCAGGTCGGTGATCGGCTCCATGGTCGGCTCCCTTGCCCCGTTCGGCCGGGGCGATGCGATGTCGGGTGGTACTACCCGGGCAGACCTGGAGGACGGCGAGAACTCATCGCGGCGCGAGCGGAGCGGCCCGAACGGGCGGCCCCGGCCCTTACCTGACCGGGAGGTCGTAGACGCGGCGTACGCTGCTGCCGAGCCTGGACACGTCGGCCCCGTACACGTGGAGCGAGACGCCGGTCTCCGAGCTGGTGTTGCGGACCGTGTGGATGTCGCCGGGCGGCGCGAAGCCGCTGACCTCCCCTGGCCCGTTGTCGGTCCGCCCGATCTCCACCAGATGGTCGCCCATGTCGCGGTAGAGGGTCTCGTGCTCGATCCCGCTGATGATCCCGAACGTGCACCACGACACGTGGTCGTGGACGACCGTGTCCTGGCCGGGCCGCCACACGACGCCGACGACGGAGAAGTCGCGTTCGGCGTGCAGGATGTGGGAGACGTACCGCTCGGGTGAGCCCGCGCGCTCCTCGGGCGTGAGGAGGTCGAGGCCGGGGAGGTGCTCGCGCATGAGCCCGGCGACGGCGAAGGCGGTCTCGCGGCCGCCGAGCCCGCGGGCGACGATCCTCGACACCCCCGACACGAGGACGTCGAGCCCCGGCCTGGTGACCGTGGTGGCTGTGATATTCATGGTATTCCCCTAGGGAAAATCAATAATCCGGCTTCCCCTTCCACGGTCCTGCATTTCAACCGATAGGTCCAACAGAAGTCTTTTGGGCAATCAATAGATACGATTGATGGATGCTCGACGTCGTACGCCTGCGCGTCCTGGTCGCGGTGGCCCGCAAGGGCTCGCTGACCGCGGCGGCCAAGGAGTTGCACTACTCCCAGCCCTCGGTCAGCCACCACCTGGCCCGGCTGGAGGCCGAGACCGGGGCCAAGCTCGTCCAGCGGGCCGGGCGCGGCATCCGGCTCACCGAGGCGGGCCGCCTGCTGGCCGAGCGCGCCGCGGAGATCATCGGCCGCCTCGACGCCACCGCCGAAGAGCTGGCCGCGCACGTGGGGCTGCGTACCGGCCGCGTGCGCCTGGGGGCCTTCCCCTCGGCGCTGGGCACGTTCATCCCGCACGCGGCCCGGCGGCTCGCCACCGAGCATCCCGGGCTGCGCCTGCACCTCACCGAGACCGAGCCGCCGGAGGCGCTACGGCTGCTGCGGGCCGGGCGGGTGGACGTGGCGGTGATGTTCCGCTACGACGACACCGATCCGGAGGACAGCGGCCTGCACCTGGTCCACCTCCTCGACGACCCCAGCTTCCTGCTCTCGAACGCCCGGCCCGGCGAGTTGGCCGACCACGCCGACTCCGCCTGGATCGCCGGGTGCGACCGGTGCCGCAGCCACCTGCTCGACGTCTGCGAGAAGGCCGGCTTCGCCCCGCGCATCACGTTCACCAGCGACGACATCGTGGCGGTGCAGGCCCTGGTCGCGGCCGGGCTCGGGCTCACCCTGCTGCCGGGGCTCGCCCTCGCCGCCCACCGCCACCCGGAGGTGGAGGCCCGCGAGGTGCCGGGCTCGATCAGGCACGTGTACGCGGCCGTCTACGGCGAACCACCTCACCCACCGGCCACCGAAGCCCTGCTGAAGGCGCTCAGAGAAAGCCTTTGACGTCGCCTCTACCATGACCCCATGCCGGACATCTCAACACTCGCGTTCTTCTGCACGGTCACCCTGGGCCTGCTGGTGGTGCCAGGGCCCGCGGTCCTCTACATCGTCACCAGAAGCGTCTCCCAGGGCCGCGGCGCCGGCCTGATCTCCGTGCTGGGCGTGCACGCGGGCTCCCTCGTCCACGTGGCCGCGGCGGCGCTGGGCATCAGCGCCCTGCTGTCGGCCTCGGCCACGGCGTTCACCGTGGTCAAGTACGTGGGCGTGGCCTACCTGGTCTGGCTCGGCGTACGCAAGCTGATGAGCAGGGAGAAGGCCGAGGAAGCCGTCGAGATCCGGGTGCAGTCGAAGCGGCGGCTGTTCTGGGAGGGCTTCGTGGTCAACGTGCTCAACCCGAAGACGGCCATCTTCTTCATGGCGTTCCTGCCGCAGTTCGCCCAGCCGCACCTCGGACCGGTCGGGCCGCAGATCCTCGTGCTCGGCCTGCTGTGGATGCTGCTGGGCATGGCCTCCGACGGCACGTACGCGATGCTCGCCTCCGCCCTGGCCGGACGCATCCGCGGGTCGGCACTCGCGAGGCGGCGGCTGAACGTCGGCAGCGGGATCGTCTACCTGGGGCTGGCCGCCTGGCTCACAACTGAGAAGGCATGACAAGGCAGGAAATTTCCGGCCCATCGTGCCATAGTGAGAACGAGATCACCCGCTGATCAGGGAGACGGCACGTCGGCACGTAGGTAAGAGGCGGACCCATGGACACGGCACCGCACCTGGACACGGCACCGCACCGCCTCGAACTCGAACGGGTCGGGCTCGAACGGGTCGGGCTCGAACGGGTCGTCGAGGTCTTCTCCGGTCATGACGACCACGTCGGCGTGACCGGCTCCGGATACGCGATCGGCGCCGATCTGGTGCTGACCTCCGGCCAGGTGGTGGCGACCGGCGTCCCCTGTCACGTACGGCCGGCGGGGTCGGCGCGGTGGCTGCGGGCCGAGCCGGTGTGGCGGGGGCGCGGCGACGCCGTACTGCTGCGGGCCGCCGAACCGGCGTGGGCCTCGTCACCGGGGGTCGAGCACACCCGGTGGGCCCGGGTCGCCGCCTCCGGCGATCAGCGGGTGCGCTGCGTGGCCGGGGGGTTCGAGCAGGCGGGGCGGCGGGCCGGGTCCCGTGCCGCGGAGCCGGTGTCCGGCCTGGTGGAGACGCCCACGGGTGCGGTCACCACGGCGCTGACGGCAAGCCTGCCCGGCCGGGAGCCCGACGGCATGCCGATCTCGCTCTGGCGGGGGCTGTCGGGGGCCGCCCTGCTCGCCGAGCCCGCCGGGCAGATCGTCGGCGTGGTCACCCCGAGTCCCGCGGGATACGCCGAGCGGCGGCTCGATGCCGTACCCGTGAGCGCGCTGCTGGTCGACGAGCGCTTCAGGGAGCTGGTGGGCGTACCTCCCGGCTGCCTCGAAACCGTGGCGGAGGACGGCTCCCGGGTGGCCCTGCCCGGCCTGCTGACGCCCGCGCGCGAGCGGTTGCCGGAGGACCGCGCGGACTGGACGGTGCTGATGGCGCGGCACGCGGTGGTGCCGTTCCTGGGGCGGGACGAGGAGCTGGGTGAGCTGCGGTCCTGGGCGGCCGGGCCGGACACCCTGTCGACCGCCTCGTCGACCGCCCTGTCGATCGCCGTCGTGACCGGTCGCGCGGGAATCGGGAAGTCCAGGCTGGCGGGCGAGCTGTGCGCGGAGCTGGCGGCGGCGGGCTGGGACACCGGGTTCCTGCCGCTCGACGCGGTGTGCGGCCTGCTGTCCAGGGACGTCCGCCTCGACGCGCCACGGCCGACGCTGGTCGTGGTCGATCGGCCCGAGGGGTCGTCCCCGCTGGTGGGCGAGCTGATCCGGCACCTGGCCGAGCACGGGCACAACCCTCGCGTACGGCTGTTGCTGCTGGTCAGGGAGCCAGGGGAGATGGACTGGTGGCGGCGGCTGGACACGGCGGCCGGTGGCCGCCTCAGGCGGCTCAACACCACGACCGTGCCGCTCAACGCCCACCCGCTCACGCTGGCCGAGCGCGGGGAGCACGCGCTGGCGGCCATGAAGGCGTACGCGCCGAGCCGGGCCGCGCTCCCCGCCCCGCCGCGCCTCGACGACCCGGAGTACGGCCTTCCCCTCCATGTCCACCTGGCCGCTCTGCTGCGACTGCGCGACGCGAACGGCGAGGAACCGGCGGCGTCCGGCACCCGTGGCCATGACGTGGAGGAGGATGCCGCCGCACCCGGCGACGGCGTGCCCGGCGGCAGCGGAGGGGCGGCGGCGGTCAGGGGTGGGCTGCTCGGGCGGTTCGTCGCGCGGGAGTGGGATCAGTGGGCGCGGGTCTGGCCGGGCGGCGAGGAGCGACTCGGCGACGTGACCGCGCGGCAGGCCGTGGCGGTGCTCGTGCTCACCGCGCCCACCCCGGCCGAGCTGCCCGGCCTGCTGACGGCCGTGCCCGGGATCCGCAGCCGCACCCCGGCCACACCCCCTCCCGGCACCACTTCGACCGCCAGCACCGCGCCGACCGGCAGCACTGGGCCGACCGGCGGCGCTGGGTCGACGAGCGGCGCTCGGGCGGCGGGCGGCGCTCGGGCGGCGGGCGGCGCTCGGGCGGCGGGCGGCCCCGGGGCGACGGGCCTCGCTCAGATGACCAGTGGTGCCGTGAGCGTGGCTCGCTGGCTGGGGCGCGTCTTCTCCGGACCGCTCGGGCCGGACCTGGTCGCCGAGCGGTTCCTGGGCGAGGTCGAGGACCTGGACGCGCTCGTGCTCGCCGTCCACGACCACGAGGGCCGTACGACCGGGCATCTCGTACGCATGCTGGACGTCCTGCGGCGCTCGACGGGCGCGGAGCGGGCCAGGTCGGCGCTGTGGTCGCTGATCGCCAGCCGGACCGGGAGGCTGGTCGCGGAGGCGGTGGCCAACCCCGGCACGCGGCTCGGCGACGTGCTCGACGCCGCGTTCAGGTCGTTCTCCGACGACCGGCAGCTCGCCGAGGCCGCGTCCGCGCTGCCGATGCTGCCGATGCTGCCGCCCCACGTGACCAGGCCGGACCCACGGGCGGGCCTCCTTGGGCTGGGCGCGGGTGGGTTGGGGCTGCGGGCGCTCAACGTGACGCTCGCCGAGCTGACCGTGCGGCATCGACGTAGTACCGGTGAGCGGCTCGCCTCGGCCGGGGCGCTGACGTGGCTGTCGGGCGCGCTGACGGCCGCCGGGCGGGTGGGTGAGGCGGTCGTGGCGGCGGCCCAGGCGGTGGAGGTCTACGCGGGCGCTCCCCCGTACGAGGAGGCCGCCGGGCGGGCGGAGGCGCTGTTCGGGCTGGCGGCGTGCCTGCTGCTCGGCGGTGAGGCCGAGGGCGCGCTGAAACCGGCGCAGGAGGCGGCGGCCAGGTTCCGCGTGCTGGCCGAGGACGATCCCCGCTACGGGGAGCGGGCCGCGCGGGCGCACTACAACGTCGCGTGCGCGCTGCTGGGGAGCGGGCGGCTGGGTGAGGCCGTGGCGGCGTTCGAGGCGGCGGGTGGCGACGGCGCTTTCGCGGCAGACGTGTCGGGTGTCCTGGCCGTGGTGTCCCGGCCCGAGGACGCTGCGGCGGTGCCTCCGTCCCCAGCGAGGGAGTCCGGAGGGTCGAGGGGAGACCGCCGGGTGTTCCCCCCGGCTCCGGCGGCGGGCGAGTCCGGTCGGGGTTCGCCGGACGACCACCCGACCCCGCCCATCCGCGAGGTGCTCGGCCTGGGGCCGGGGGCCTACGTTCAGCCGTCCCAGGTCGTGGCGTCGGGAGGCGGGCACGGGAGCGCGTCAGGCGTCGCGGGACCCGTGCGGGTCCCCGACCCGATGACGCCGTTCGAGGGGACCGGCGTCGCCGACGCGCTGCCCGAGCTGGCCGGGTGTCTCGCCGTCGCGGCCACCGCCGCCGTCGGGAACGTGGCCACGACCAACAGGGACGTGGCCCACCGGCTCCACCTGATCGCCGCCTGGCTGGAGACGCGGGCCAGTCCGTCCGACGCGCTCGTGCCGGCGGCCGAGGCGGTGGCGCGGCTGCGCGGTCTGGCCGCCGAGGAGCCCGTGCTGCGGGCCATGCTGGCGACCGCCGCCACCGCGCTGTCCCGGCTGCACGCGTCGGTGGAGGACCTGGACGCGGCCGTCCGGTCCGCCGCCGAGTCCGTACGGAACCTGCGCGCCCTCGTCACGCTCGACCCCGGCGAACACCGCCCCGCCCTGGCCGGGCAGCTCCTCGACCTCGGCGAGCTGCTGCTGGTCGACGACCGGCCGGAGGCGGCGCTGGAGCCGGTGCAGGAGGCCATGGCCATGGCGGGCGAGGGGCACCCGGCCACGCGGGCGAGGGGCAGACGGCTGCTCGGCCTCTGCCTCGACGGCCTGGGCCGCGCCGAGGACGGATCGGCCCAGCTCGTCCTGGCCGCCGAGCTGTACGACGGGCTGGGCGCCGGCGACGCCTCCTTCCTGGCCCATGGCCGCGAGGTACGGGCCATGCTGCGCCTACGCCCGATACGGACCGCGTCCGGCCATGACCGCGACGACGGTGAGCCGTGGTTGCCGACGATGGTCGCCGACCGGCCGGAGGAGTCCGTGGGCAGGGCGGAACGACGGCTGGCCGAGTGCAGGCAGGCCGTCGAAGGCGTCGACACGCCGGAGATCGAGCACGTTCATGCGTATCTGTCCGCGCAGGCCGTGCTCGCGCGGGCCTGGGCCGACACGGGGCGGGCCGCGGACGGGTACGCGCTGGCCACGCAGGCGGCCGAGCTGCTCCGGCGGCAGGCCGCGCCCGACCGGCCGCACGCGATCGCCGTGGGCATGGTCGCCGCCGCGCTCGGACGTTCGCTCGTGGGGCTCGGCCGCCATGACGAGGCCATCGGGCACCTGCGCACCGCCATGGAGTCGTACGAGCCGCACACCGGGACGAGCGCCGCGATCCGTACGGAGTTGGCCGAGCTGATGACCCTGGAGGCGGTCGCGCTGTCCCGCACCGCGAGCCCGCCCGAGGTGGCGGCCGCGGCCGATCGCCTGGTCGGGGTGTACGGCGAGCTGGTGGCCGAACAGCTCCAGAGCCCCCTGGCCCTGGCCGGAGCGCTCCGCCTGCAGGGCGGCGTCCGCTTCACCCGGCACGACGCCGAGGGCGCGCTCCAGTCGGTCAACCGGGCGCTCGGCCTCATCCCGTCATCGCCCGGTGAGCGGGAACGCCTGCTCGCCGCCGCCTGCCTGGAGCTGGGCGGGCTGTGCCTGGCCGAGTTGGGCGAGAGCGACGCGGCCGAGGCCAGGCTGGCGGAGGGCACGGCGGCCATGGCGCGACTCGCGCCCGTCCCCCGCGATCTGGTCGGGGTGCATCTGCTGGCGTTGATCCGGCTGGCGAGGCTGCGGGTGGAGGGAGAGGGACCGGCCGCCGCCGTCGCCCTGTACCGGCGGGTGCTGGACCTGCGGCCGCTGCCCGGCGCGGATGCGCTCGACGCGCTCGTCGAGGCGCTTTCCCGGTTCGCGAACGAGGTCACGGCCGTGGCCGAGTTGGTGGGGCCGCTCACCGCGTTCACCGAGGCGCTGGCGCGGGAGGTGCCGCTGGGCGGGGCCGGAGGGCTGGAGACGTACGAGCGGTACGGCCGGTGCCTGGCTACGTTCTCGGCCGCCGCCGCGCGGGCGGGCGACACCGCCGCCGCCGACCAGGTCGCCGAGCTGAACGTACGTGTCCACCGTGGTCTCGCCGCCGTCTCCGGCGCCTACCGCGAGCCGCTCGGCACGGCCCTCGCCGCCCTGGCCGCCCCCGGGCTCGCCGTTCTGGAGCAGGCCGTCGATCTGCTCGGCGACCGCCACGACCGTACGCTCGTCGAAACCCTGCACCGCTACGCGGCCGAGCTGCTCGACCAGGGCCGGGCCGTCGAGGCTCTGGCGCACTGCGAGCGCGCCGCGGACCTGTGCGACGAGCTGGAGGACCCGGCCGTCGCCGCCGTCGTCTACGCCCAGCTCGGCCGCACCCTGGCCGCGCTGGACCGCCCGCGGGCCGCCCTGGAGGCGATCGCCTGGTCGCTGGCCGAGCTGGACCGGGCGGGAGAGGCGGGCCTGGAGCTGCGGCGCGTGCGGGCGCGGGCGATCCAGGTGCGGGGGCGGATGCTGCGGGTGTTCGGGCAGGGGCAGGAGGCGATGACGGACCTGGTGGAGGCGCTGCGGCTGTTCACGGAGCTGCCGGAGCCGACGGCCGCCGCCGAGACCGCCGCGCTGATCGCGGACGACCTCCTGGCCGCAGGACGCCCGCAGGAGGCCGCCGGGTACGCCAGGATCGCCACGACCGGCCACGAGCCCGGCACGGTCAAGCACGCCCTGGCCACCCAGCGGCTGGCCGGGTGCCACATGGTGCTCGGGGCGTACATCGAGGCCGACGTCCTGGTCGGGGAGCTGATCCGGGTGGCCAGGCGGTCGCCGGACGACCTGACGTACCGGGCGATCCTGGCCGACTCGCTGGCGCAGAGCTCCGAGCTGCTGCCCCTGCTGCGGCCGGACGGCGGCGTGGAGGCGGAGACCCGGGCGCGCGAGGCCATCGCGATCTACGACGAGTTGCTGACCACCGGCGTGAACGCGCAGGCCCTGCACGTCAGCCGCGCGGGCGCCTGCCTCTCGCTGGCCTCGGCGCTCAGGACGCGGGCGCTGGCGGCCGAGGCCGTGCTGCCGCTGCGGGAGGCGGTGGCGGCGCTGGAACGGTTCTCGCCGGGCAACCCGCTGCAGGCGGGGCTGTTGTCCAGGGCCATGCTCATGCTGGGCGACGCGCTGATGGAGGCGGACCGGGCGCTGGAGGCCGGGCTGGTCTTCCACCGCAGTACGCAGGTGGCGCGGGACGCCCTCTCCCGGGCGGTGGCGCACGCCCGGCTCGGTTTCTGCCAGCGGGAGCTGGGCAGGGACGACGCCGCCGACGCGGCCCTGCGCGTCTCGGCGGACCTGCTGCGCGACCTGCCCCGGGCGGAGGGCGGCGACCTGCGCCGCGACGTGCTGCAGGCCCGGCTGAAGCTGCTGGAGAAGGCCGGCCGCGGCGAGGAGGCCCAGGCCGTCGAGGACGAGCTGCGCCGATGAGGCGCAGGCCGCCGAAGCTGAGCCGCGCCGACGAGTTTTCCCGCCGCCGCCGGTCAGTACCGTCATGACAACCTTCGCTCTCATCCACGGCGGCGGCGGCAGCTCCTTCGACTGGCACCTGCTCGAAGCGGAACTGCGTGCCCGCGGGCACGACACGGTCGCGGTGGACCTGCCGATGTCCGACCCCCAGGCAGGGCTGTGGGACTACGCCGACACCGTCGTCCAGGCGATCGGCGAGCGCCGGCCTCTCGTGGTGGTGGCCCACTCCTGGGGTGGTTTCGTCGGTCCGCTCGTCTGCGCGCGGGTGGAGGCGGCCGCGCTCGTCCTGGTGACCGCCATGATCCCGAGTCCGGGCGAGTCGCCGGAAGAGTGGTGGGAACGCAGCGGCTACCAGACGTCCGGCATCGAGGACGACTACCAGCTCTACTTCAACGACGTCCCGCGCGAGCTGGCCGACCGGGTGCTGGCCCACGACGGCCCGCTCGCCGAGAAGATGAGCATGGACCGCGCCAGCGGCGAACCGTGGCCGCTGGCGGCCTGGCCGGAGGTGCCGACGAGATACCTGCTCTGCCGCGACGACCGCCTCTTCACTCCCGAGTTCGTCCGCCGGCACGTGCGGGAGCGGCTCGGCATCACCCCGGACGAGCTGCCCGGCGGCCACATGGTGCCGTTGTCGCGGCCGGGCGAGCTGGCCGCCTATTTGGCGCGGGTCCTGCCCACCGGGTGAACGTGCGGCGCGCCTTCAGCGCTCGGCGTTCTCGACGATCTCGCGCGCCCACCGGTAGTCGGCCTTGCCCGCCGGTGAGCGCACCATCTCCGGTACGAACGCGTACGTGCGCGGCACCTTGTACCCCGACAGCAGCTTCCTGCAGTGCGCGTCCAGGTCGGCGGCGGTGACCTCGACGCCCGGCCGCGCCTCGACGACGGCGGCCACCCTGCTCCCCCAGCGCTCGTCGGGCACCCCGGTCACGACCGCGTCGAACACCGCCCGATGCCCCTTGAGCACGGCCTCGACCTCCTCGGGGAACACCTTCTCCCCGCCGGTGTTGATGCACTGGGAGCCGCGGCCGAAGATGTTCACGGTGCCGTCGGTGCCGACCGTGGCCAGGTCGCCGGTGAGCAGCCAGCGGGTGCCGTCCTCGTCGGTGACGAACGTGCGGGCGGTCTTGCCGGGGTCGTTGTAGTAGCCGAACGCCACCCGTCCCGACCTGGCGACCGTGCCGAGCTGCCCGGAGCCGGGCTCGACGGGCCGGTGCCGCTCGTCCAGCACGGCCAGTCTGACCATGGAGTTCGGCTGGTAGCGCAGGCCCTTCTCGGGCGAGGAGCCGGCCACGCCTGAGGCCGTGTAGCCGGACTCGGTGGAGCCGAAGCTGTCCAGGATCATGACGTTGGGGAGCAGCTCCTGGAGACGGTCGCGGACCGCGCCGGACAGGATCGCCCCGGTCGAGCTGACCACGAACAGCGAGGAGGCGTCGTAGCCGCCGCCCTCCAGGGCCTCGGCCAGCGGTCTGGCCATGGCGTCGCCGGTGATGTTGAGGGTGAACACGCGCTCCCGCTCGACCGCCCGCCACACCTCGTCGGCGTCGAACTTGCGCACGTACACCATGGCCGAGCCCATCCAGAAGGCGATGAACGTGGCCATCTGCGCGGCCCCGTGCATGAGCGGCGGCGCGGCCATCATCACCATGGGGTTGGCCTTGACGGCCTCGTCGACGACCTCCTGCGGGGTGGTGCGCGGCTCGCCGTACGGGTTGCCGCCGCCGAAGCCCATGAACAGGTCCTCGACGTGCCACATCGCGCCCTTGGGCAGGCCGGTGGTGCCGCCGGTGTAGATGATGTAGACGTCCTGGCCGGAGCGCGGCGCGAAGCCCCGTTCCGGCTTGCCGCGCCCCAGGGCGGTCGCGTACGGCACCGCCGAGCCGATCGACGGCGGCCCGCCCACCGCGACGAGGTGCTCCAGCCGCGGCGCCTCGTCCGCCACGGCGGCCACCCGCGGCTCGAACTCGACGTCGTAGACGAGCGCCCGCAGGTCGGAGTCGCGGTAGAGGTAGAGCAGCTCGGCCTCGACGTAGCGGTAGTTCACGTTGACGGGCACGGCCCTGATCTTGAGTGCGGCGAGCAGGCCGGCGACGTACTCGATGCCGTTGCAGAGGTGCAGGCCGACGTGGTGGCCCGGCCCGATGCCCAGGTCGAGCAGGTAGTGGGCGAGCCGGTTCGACTCGGCCTCCAGCTCGGCGTAGGTGCGCCGCTCCTGACCGCAGACGACGGCCGTCCGGTCCCCGATCATGTCCGCGAGCCCTTCGAACAGGTCAGCGTGGTTGAACTCCATCAGGGTCTCTCCCGTCCGACGATCCACATCGCGAAGAACTGGGCTCCCCCGCCGTAGGCGTGGCCGAGCGCCGTACGGGCGCCGTCCACCTGGTGCTCGCCGGCCGTCCCGCGGACCTGCATCGCGGCCTCGGCGAACCTGATCAGCCCGGACGCCCCGATCGGGTTGCTGGACAACACCCCGCCCGAGGCGTTCCACGGGATGTCGCCGTCGAGCGCGGTGGCGCCCGACTCGGTGAGCTTCCAGCCCTCGCCGTCCGCGGCGAACCCCAGGTTCTCCAGCCACATGGGCTCGTACCAGGAGAAGGGCACGTAGATCTCGGCCACGTCGATCTGCCGTCGCGGGTCGGCGATGCCGGCCTGGCGGTAGACGTCGGCGGCGCAGTCCTTGCCCGCCTGCGGGCTGACCGTGTCGCGCGCCGCGCGGAAGATCGGCTCGGAGCGCATGGCCGTCCCGTGCACCCAGGCGGGGGTGCCGGTGACCGCCGACTCCGAGGACAGCACGATGGCGCAGGCGCCGTCGCTGGAGGGGCAGGTCTCCAGGTAGCGGATCGGCTCCCAGAGCATGGGCGTGGACTCGACCATCTTCTGGTCGATGCCGGGGATCTTGAGGTGCGCGTACGGGTTCTTCAGCGCGTTCAGCCGGTCCTTGACCGCCACCAGCGTGCCGATGTGGCCGGGCGCGCCGGACCTGCGCATGTACTCGCGGATGTGCGGCGCGAAGTAGCCGCCCGCGCCCACCACCAGCGACGAGTTGAACGGCAGGTGGGTGGACAGCGCCCAGGTGGCGTTGGACTCCGACTGCTTCTCGAACGCCACCACGAGGACGCGCTCGTGCACGCCGCCCTGGATGAGGCTCGCGCCGACCAGCGCGGTGGAGCCGCCGACGCTGCCGGCCGTGTGCACGCGCATCATGGGCTTGCCCGCCGCGCCGAGCGCGTCCGCCAGGTACGCCTCCGGCATCATCACGCCCTCGAACAGGTCGGGCGCCTTGCCGATGACCACGGCGTCGATGTCCTTGAACGTCAGCCCGGCGTCCGCCAGCGCCCGCAGGGCCGCCTCGCGCACCAGCCCGGCGATGGAGACGTCGCTCCGCTTGGTCGTGTAGTGCGTCTGGCCGACGCCGATGACCGCGCACCGGTTTCCCATCGTCATCCCTCCAGGACGGTCACGAGGTTCTGCTGCAGGCAGGGGCCGCCCGCGGCGTGCCCGACCGTACGGTTCGCGGCGCCGTCGTGGATGCGCCGCGCGGCCTCGCCGATGCGGATGAGGCCCGTGGCCATGACGGGGTTGGCGGCCAGCGGGCCGCCGGAGGGGTTGATCCGGGTGTCGCCGCCCAGGTCCAGGGCCCGGCGCAGGAGGATCTCCTCGTGCGGGAACTGGGCGTGCAGCTCGGCCACCTCCACGGGGCCCTTGCCGACCCCCGCGGCCCGTGCGGCGTCGGCCGCGGAGACGGACCTGGCCAGGTCACGCATGCCCAGGTAGTGGGGTTCTGTGCGGTGGGCGATGCCTGTGACGTAGGCCGGGTTCGCGCACAGGCGTCCGGCCAGGTCGCCGGTGGCGAGCACGATCGCGGCGGCCCCGTCGGTGAGGGGCGGGACGTCGGTCCGTTTGAGCGGTCGCACCGCGAAGTCCTCGCCGTCGGGCTCGGGCAGGTCGAGCGCGTACGGGTTGCCCCGCCCGTCGGCCCGGCTCCGCCGGACGATCTCGTCCAGTTCCTTCCTGTCGGCGCCCACCGCGTTGGCCTGGAGTGCGGCGTAGGAGAGCTGGTCGAGCCCCAGCGGCGCCAGGTAGTACGGGTCGAGCTGGAGGGTCATGATCGTCCGCAGGTCGCCCAGCGACGACTTGCCGAAGCCGTAGACCAGGGCGGAGTCCACGTCGCCGTGCTGGAGGCGGACCCACGCCTCGTACAGGGCCCAGGCGCCGTCCATCTCGACGTGGCTCTCCGAGATCGGCGGCCAGGCGGCCAGCGCGTCGAGCGCCGACACGAACGAGAACGGGGCACCTGCCAGGTAGTCGCAGCTTCCTGAGCAGGTGAAGCCGAAGCGGGTGAGCCCCGTGCGCTCCTTGACCTCGTCGATCACGGGCGCGATCAGCTCGGGCTCGGTCAGGCCGGTGTCGTGGGCGGTGTGCCGCGTCTGGGCGAACGCGACGATGGCGACCTCTCTCATGACAGCTCCACGTCGGGCTCGCCGGTGGGGGCGAACCAGCGAACGTTCGCCATCGACGCCGTGCGCTCGCTCTCGGGGACCCAGACCGCCCTGACCCGCATGCCCTGGCGCACCTCGTGGGCGGGCACGTCCCCGATGAGCGCGATGAGGGGGATGTCGGTGGTGTCGAGCAGGATGTACGCCGACACGAACGGCACCTGCGGGGCCCGGGGATCAGGCAGGTTGTTGATGGCGAACGTGGTGATCGTCCCGGTGTCGGGGAGTTCGAGCGTCTCCGGGATGGCCGCTCCGCATTCGGGGCAGGAGAGCCGGTAGGGCACGTACACCTTCTGGCAGCGCTCGCACCGGCCGCCGAGGAAGACGCCGCGCTCGACGCCCGACAGGAAGACCCGCAGCGCGCCACCCGCCTGGAGGCGGTATTCGGCGCGCACGTTGGACACGATCTTCGTGACCTCGGGGACGAAGTGGGAGATGTCGGTGATGTGACCGGTGGGCCGGTCGCGCCAGACCGGCCAGACGCGCATGCCCGCCTTGAGCGCCTTGGGGTCGCCCGGGTCCAGGGCGTGCACGAGTGCCGTGTCCGCGCCGTCGAGCCGGATCAGCGCCCAGGCGAAGGGGCGGTCGAGGGGGTGCGCGTCGAGCGGCTCCGCCACCCACGCCCACGTGGTGACCGTGCCTGCCGGGCCGACCTCGGCGTACTCGCCGGTGACGGGCTCGCCGGTGGCGGGGTCGTACTCCAGGGGCGGGACGAGCACGCGGCCCTCCGCCGTGCGCACCCCGACGATGCGGCCGGCGCGCAGCTCGCTGAGGAACCGGCCGATCACCGGCCCCGTCGTACGCGTGTAGCCGCCGGGGAACTCCAGGACGTGCTGAGCGACCAGCGGATCAGATGGCACGGTCGTGTCCCTCCCAGTACGGGTCGCGGAGCCTGCGTTTGAGCAGCTTGCCGTTGGGCTCGCGGGGCATCTCGGCGATGAAGTCGATGGTCTTGGGCCACTTCATCCTGGACAGCCGGCCCTCCAGCGAGGCCAGCAGCTCGGCGGCCAGCTCGGGGCCCGGCTCGGCGCCGGGCGCGGGCTCGACGACTGCCTTGATCTGCTCGCCCCACTCCTCGTCCGGGATGCCGAACACGGCCACGTCGGCCACCTTGGGGTGGATCATCAGTTCGTTCTCGATCTCGGCCGGGTAGATGTTCGCCCCGCCGGAGATGATCAGGTCGGCCTTGCGGTCGCAGAGGTAGAGGAAGCCGTCCTCGTCCAGGTAGCCGATGTCGCCGACGGTGAAGTGGTCCTCGAGGCGGTTCGCGGCGGTCTTGGCGGGGTCGCCCTTGTACTCGAACGAGGCGCCCATCATCTTCATGTAGATCGTCCCGGGGGTGCCGGTGGGGACGGGTTCGCCCTGCTCGTCGGTGATCAGCAGCTCGCTGATCGGCCAGGCCCGCCCGACCGTGCCGGGATGCGCCTTCCACTCCTCGGGCGTGGCCAGGGTGCCGCCGCCCTCGGTGGCCGCGTAGTACTCGTACACGCAGTCGCCCCACCAGTCGAGCATCGCCCACTTGACCGGGACGGGACAGGGGGCGGCGGCGTGGATCATCCAGGTGAGCGAGGAGAGGTCGTACCTGGCGCGGGTCTGCTCCGGGAGCGCGAGCAGCCGCTTGAAGTGGGTCGGGACGAGGTGGGAGTTGGTGACCCGGTGGCGCTCGCAGAGCGCGAGCATCTCCTCGGCGTCCCACTTGTCCATGTAGACGAGGGTGTGGCCCATGTGCAGGGCCGTGCCGCCGAACTGGGTCACGGCCGTGTGGTAGTTCGGGGCGGTCACCAGGTGGGCGTTCGGGCGGCCCTGGGTGATGCCGAACAACCCGAGCAGGAACGTCATCAGCTCGGCGGAGTCGTCCGGGTCCAGGCCGCTGAGCGGCCGTCTGACGCCTTTGGGCTTGCCGGTGGTGCCGGAGGTGTAGTGCATGGTGGCACCGGCGGTGCGGTCGGCGGGGGCGGTGTCCTGACGCCCGCCCGTCAGCTCGCTCAGGGTCCGGAACCCCGGCGACTCTCCCCCGGTCAGGAAGCGGCGCTCGGGCGCGATGGCCTCGGCCGCGCGGGCGCCCTCCGTCAGGAAGCGGGGGTGCACGAAGAACGCCTGGGCCTCGCTGTCGGAGACGATGTAGGCGATCTCGGGGCCGGTGAGGTGCCAGTTGATCGGCGTGTAGTACCAGCCGGCCTGCAGGGCGGCCAGGTAGAGGACGAGACCGTCGGCCCCGTTCGGGACCAGGCCGCTGATGCCGTCGCCGGGCCGGAGGCCGAGCGCGCGCAGGCCGTGGACGAGACGGTTCGAGCGGGCCAGGAGGTCGCCCGCGCGGTGCCGCGTGCCGTCGGGATCCACGGCCGCGATCCACTCGGGATCCGCCTGCGCGAGCCTCCAGAAACCGAGCGTGCCCATCTGATCTCCTCAGCTCAGGGCGTGCAAAACAGGAACCTGTTCTCGTTTGCTGGTGGGAGCGTATCCTGGGCCAAAGTTCGTAGCAAGCGCTTGATTTAGCGACTTCGGAGGCACCCGTGGAGCTCCTGCCGATCAGCACGCCGCACTGCCGGATCGAACGCGACGGCCACGTACTGACCGTCACCATGAACCGGCCGGAGGCCCGCAACGCGCTGTCCTCGGACATGCTGGTCGGGCTGGCCTCGGCATGGGCGTACGCGTCGGCGGAGCCCGGGATCCGGGTGGCGATCCTGACGGGCGCGCAGGGCACCTTCTGCTCCGGGGCCGACCTCAAGGCCATGGGCGCGCCGTCCGCCGATCCGGTGGTGCAGGCCAGGGCCGCGCGGATGCCGAACTTCCACTGGAAGGGCCTGCTGCGGGAGGACCTGCCCACCAAGCCGGTCATCTGCGCGGTCGAGGGGTACGCGGTCGCGGGCGGCACGGAGCTGCTGGTCGGCACGGACCTTCGGGTGGTGGCGGAGTCGGCCACGCTGGGCCTGTTCGAGGCCAGGCGGGCGCTGTTCCCGATGGGCGGCAGCGCGGTGCGGCTGCCCCGGCAGATCCCGTACAGCCACGCCATGGACCTGCTCCTCACGGGCCGCGCGGTCACGGCGGCGGAGGCACTGTCGATGGGCCTGGTCAACCGCGTGGTGCCGGACGGGCAGGCGCTGGCCGCGGCGCACGAGCTGGCCGACGACGTGGCAGCCGCCGGCCCGCTGGCGGTGCGGGCGATCCTGCGGACGTACCGGGACACGCTGGGCCTGGCGGAGGCGGACGCGCTGAAGGTGTCGGACGAGCTGGGCTGGCCGGTGATCGGCTCGGAGGACGCCAAGGAGGGTGCCCGCGCCTTCCGCGACAAGCGGCCGGCCGTCTACGAGGGACGCTGACGGGCGTCCACGGGCACGGGGACGGGGACGGGCCGCCTGGTCAGTCGGCGGTGAGGCGTCCGAGACGCTCCAGGGCCTCGGCGTACTCCGCCACGAGGTCGTAGACCACGTCCTTCGCCGAGCGCACCTGGTTCAGCACGCCGATGATCTGGCCCGCGGGGAACGTGGCCAGCTCGGCGGCGTCCGAGCGGCCGATGCGGCGCAGGGCGTCCGACACCAGCATGAACTGCAGCGGCATCGGCAGCGTCCCCGGCGACTCCTCCGACTCCCACGCCTGCGTCCACTCGTTCCTGAGCAGCCGGGCGGGCTTGCCCGTCCAGCTCCGCGAGCGCACGGTGTCGCGGGACGTGGCCGCGAGGATGCGGCGCCTGGCCAGCTCCGGGGTGTCCGCCTCCTCGACCGTGAGCCACAGGGAGCCGGTCCACACGCCCTCGGCGCCGAGCGCGAGCCCGGCGGCCATCTGGCGGCCGTTGCCGATGCCGCCCGCGGCCAGCACGGGCACGTCCACGGCGTCCACGACCTGGGGGATGAGCACCATGGTGGAGATCTCGCCGGTGTGCCCGCCGGCCTCGGTGCCCTGGGCGACCACCACGTCCACGCCCACCTCCACCTGCTTGAGCGCGTGGCGCGGGGTCGAGGCGAGTGCGGCGACCCGCACGCCGCGGGCGTGCGCCAGCTCGACGACGTCGGCGGGCGGCGGGCCGAGCGCGTTGGCCAGGAGCGCGATGGGATGGCGCAGGGCGACCTCGACCTGAGGCCGCGCGGTGGCGTCCGTCCAGCCGAGCAGGACCCTCCCCGCGTCGGCGTCGGCCGACAGGGGCGGGACCCCGTGCCGGGCCAGGAGGTTCTCGACGAACGCCCGGTGCCCGTCCGGGATCATGGACCGCAGGCGGCCGACCAGCTCATCGGAGGCGAAGTCCGCGCCTTCGTACGAGGCCGGCATGACGACGTCCACCCCGTAAGGCTTGCCGTCCACGTGCTCGTCGATCCACGCCAGCTCGGTCTCCAGCTCTTCCGGCGTGAAGTAGAGCGCCCCGAGCACCCCCATGCCCCCGGCCCGGCTGACGGCGGCGACCACGTCCCTGCAATGGCTGAACGCGAAGATCGGGAGCTCGATTCCGAACAGGTCCGTGACACGGGTCCGCATGGCCTGACAATACGTCCGCGGGTCAGCAAACTGCAACGCGTTCTAGACTAGAACCTTTGGTCTGGTACCGGTGAGTAACCTTGATTTATAACCCGTTCTAGCAGGAACCGCAGTCAACGAAAAGGGCCCGTTCTCACGGGCCCTGGAAATGCGTGCGGATTACGCGTCGCCGGCCGGGCGGCGGCGGCCCACGACCACGCCGGCCAGGACCAGCACGACGCCGACGACCAGCAGCACCAGCGGGATGACGCTACGCAGCAGGTTGATGGTGTTCTTGCCCTCCTGCGCGTTCTTGACCAGGTCGTTCACGGTCTGCTCGGTCATCTTCGCGGTGGCGATGAAGGCCGCCGAGCGCTCCACGCCGTCCTGGGTCTTCAGCACCTCGTGGCGCTGCACCTCCTGCCGCACCGGCGAGCCGGTCACCGGCTCCACCCAGAACGTCGTCTTGCCGTCGTACCAGCGGTCCACCTGCACGTCACCGGTGGTGTCGGTGATGCCGAGCACGTTGGCGGGGGCGGTGCGGGTCTCGGTCTTGGTCGGGGGCACGCTCTGCTCGAAGACGTAGACGGGCAGGCCGTCGACGTTGTCCTCGCGGACGAAGGCGGCGTCGAACGCCTTCTGCGCCGTGGCGTTGAACACCTTGTACGTCTTCTTCTCCACGTCGAACGGGAACTTGTAGATCTGCCCCTCCAGCGTGACCGGCGCCTTCTCGACGCTGGTGCCGCAGCAGTTGAGGCCCAGCCCCGTGTAGCGGTCGAAGGCGCTGCGCCGCTCGGTGATGTCGATCTGCGGGCGGCTGTTGGTCACGTCGTTGACGACCGTGGCCTCGTCCCAGACCACCCGGTCGGCGGTGGCCTCCTTCACGTCGCCGCGCGTGGTGACGATGATGTCGAGGTCGCCGGTGAGCACCTTGAGGTCCTGCAGGGAGAAGTACTGGGCGCCCTTGGCCTCCAGCCGCGAGATGCCGAACTGGTCGGCCGGCGCGGAGATGATCTGGCCGGCCGCCCAGAATTTCAGCAGCGGCGCCAGCGCGATGAAGAATGCCCCGAACCCGATGAGGACGAGCGTGGAGATGCGACCCATCAAGTCCTCCGCATTTTATAGAACATGTTGTCGTCAGGTCCGTTCGTCGAACAACAAAGTATGCCAGGGGGTGCGGCCCGTCATCGGCGGGCATACCACCGCAACCAAATCGATAGAAACAGGTTCTATCCTGGTTTCCGCATTCGGGAGCGACCAGTGGGAGCAGCGATGAGGAGCAGGGACGCCGCCCTCGACGGCATCCGCGCGATCGCCGCGCTCGGCGTCTGGCTGCTGCACGTCGGCAGCAACACGGGCGTCATGTACCGCGAGGGCATGGTCCCGTGGATGATCAGCCGCCTGGGCATCGCCGTACCCATCTTCTTCCTCCTGTCGGGCCTGCTGCTCTACCGCCCGTGGGCGCGCGCGGTGATCGAGGATACGGCACGGCCGCGACCGCTGCGTTACCTGTGGCGCAGGGTGCTGCGGGTCATGCCGGCCTACTGGCTGGTCGCCGGGCTGTCGTTGTGGGCGTGGAGCTCGTTCGACTGGACGGACCGGCTGAAGTGGATGCTGCTGGCGCAGAACTTCTTCCCCGGCGACCCGGTGCCCGACGGGCTCTACCAGATGTGGACGCTGCCCATCGAGATGTCCTTCTACGTGCTGCTGCCGGTGCTGGCCTGGGTGCTGCACCGGTGGGCGCGCGGCGGGAACCGGCCGGTCCGGCTGCTGGCGGGCATCGCGGCGCTGGCGGCGGTCTCGCCGGCCACCGTGATCGTGGCCCGGCTGTTCGAGCAGCCGCAGCTCGCCCTGCTGCTGCCGTACCATCTGGTGTTCTTCGCCTGCGGCATGGCGATGGCGGTGCTGTCGGTGTGGATCGGGCACAGCCGCGTGGTCGACTCGCTGGCGCCGCAGCTCCTCGTGCTGGCGGCCCTGCTGTACGCGCTGCTGAGCACCGAGCTGGCCGGACCGCGCACGCTCACGCTGCCCGCCCTGTCGCAGTCGCTGTGGCGGCTGAGCCTGGAGGCGGCCGTGGCGGTGCTGCTGGTGGCGCCGTTCGCGCTGGCCGCCAGGCCCGGCTCGCTCAGGAACCGGGTGCTCGGCAACCCCGTGAGCGCCTATCTCGGGCGCATCTCCTACAGCTTCTTCCTCTGGCACGCGCCCGTGATCACGCTGCAGCTCAAGCTGACCGGCGCGCAGCCGTTCCAGGGCGACTTCCTCAGCGTGGCGGTGGTGTCGTTCGTGGTCACGATGGTGCTGAGCGTCGGCACCCACCACCTGGTCGAGGTGGGCGCGCTCAAGCTCGACCGGCACCGGTCAGCACCTGTTCCACCGCCGGGCGCTCCGGCTCCGGTTCCGTCCGCGCAGGCTCCGTGACGAGGCGGCCGAACAGCACGCCCACGGCCGCGCACGCGGCGAGCTGCGGCGCCTGGTCCATGAGCACCTCCACGACGATCCCGGGCAGGCCGATCCCGCGGTCGCGCAGCACCAGGCCCGCCGCCAGCGACGCCGTGGCGGCGCAGAACAGCCCGGCCGCCGCCCAGTGCGCGGGCAGCCCGCGGGCGCGGGGCAGCAGGGTCACCAGCACGGCGGCGACCACCGCGACCATGCCGGGCCAGTTCGCCACCCAGCCGCCGAACACCAGCGCCAGCACCACCACGTACGGCGCCCGCGCCCGCGACATCCGGGCCGCCGAGGCCGGGGCGGTCTCGCGTACGTGCTCGGGCCGCGGCCCCCGCAGCACCAGGGCGGCCAGCGCGAGCAGCGCGATCCCGGCCAGCCCGAGCACGAGCGCGAGCCGGTAGGCGCGGTCGGGCAGGTACTCCAGCCGGACGGTCCCCGACGTGCCCGCGGGCAGCTCCCAGCCCTGCTTCCAGCCGTCGATCCTGACGGGTTTGAGCGTCTCGCCGTTGACCTGGGCCCGCCAGCCGGCGTTGTGGTTCTCGTTGACGACGAGGTAGGAGTCCTTGGGCGCGCTCACCTCGACCTCGCGGGCGGAGGCGGTCCAGGCGCCCCGCACCGCGGCCCCCGCCACACCGCGCGGCTCCTCGGGCAGCGCGCCGACCACGAGCGAGTCGATCTCGAACGGGTCCCAGCCTGCCACCCGCACCCGGTTGTCGCCCGCGACCAGCTCGGCCTCCGAACAGCCCACGATCTCCACCGGCCGCTGTTCGAGCAGGTCGGCGTGGCTGCCGGTGACCCTGGTCGGGATCTTGCGGCCGTTCACCTCGATCTGCGGCCCGAGCCCGCAGTCCAGCCGCAGCGGGACGTCGGCGGGCCGGCCCACCGGCTCGACGCCGGGCACCACCAGCTCGGTCACCTGCAGCCGCTGGGAGAAGGGGGCGAAGCGGAGCTGGAGCCGGCTGGTGGACATGGCCTTGAACGTGAGGTTGCCCCGCTCGTCCACCCGCCCGCCGCGCACGGCGCCGCCGTCGCCGCTCACGATCACGTCCAGGGCCGCCTGGTCGCCTCCCGGGCGGCCGATCTGGAGTCCGGAGATCGTCCGCTTGCCCTTCCAGGCGATGGTGAGCGTGGGCTCGGCGTCGGCGGGGTCCGGGATCCAGGTGGTGCTCCCGTCCGCGTCGAACGCCGACCTGGGCGAGACCACGGCGTCCTCGCTGAGCTGGGACGAGCCGGTCACGGTCGTCAGGTCCGCGCGAATGCGGGTGAAGCGGTCGATCAGCTCAGGGTCGGTCAGCACGGCCGTTCCCCGCACGTCTGCGGTCGAGGCGGTCCCGGCCTGGAAGGTCCGGTCGAACCCGGTCTCCTCGCCCTGCTTGGCCAGCACCACCTCGTTGCACACCCACCGGTACTGGTTGCGCATGCAGGCGGGCCGCTCGTCGAGCCCCCGGTCCATCACGTACGCGTCGCCGCCGCGGCCCGGCAGCCGGATCGACCGCTCGGGCGTGACACCGGGGATCGACAGCTCGACGACGCCGACCCGCTGCCCGTAGCTCCACCCGGCGGCCCCGGTCGCGACCACCTTGACCCGCACCCAGCCGGTGGGCCCGGCGGGCACGCGCAGCCGCTGCGGGTCGGTGCCGCGCCGGACGTCCTGGACCAGGCTGCCGCCCTCGGTCTCCACGGCCACCCGCGTGATCGTCTGGCCGAGCAGCAGGTCGGGGGCGAACATGACGTCCAGGTACGGAATCCGCACCGGGCCAGGCAGGTCCACCCGCAGCCACTCGCCCTGCGGGGCCGCGGAGCCGTCGCTCTCCCAGGCGGTGTCCACGTTGCCGTCCATGGCCGCCCACGGGCCGCGTCCTGCGCTGCTGATCCCGGCGATCGTGTATGGACCGGCGACCGAGGAGGAGGCGCTGATCCCCGCGATGCCGTGGTACTCGGCCACGGCGGTCTCGTCCAGCCAGCCGTCCTCCAGCAGGTCGAGCTCCCTGACCCCGGAGAAGTCCCGTTTCCTGTCGGCCGTCAGCGTGGGCGACCAGTTCGTCCGGATCTCGCCGAACGAGCGCTCCCGCAGCCGCAGCGCGTCGCTGACCACGGTCGGCGTCTCGCGCGTGCCCGCGTCACCGTTGACCAGCACCGGGCCGTCGCCCAGGAGGCCGAGGTCGCCCATGGCGAGCAGCGAGTCGGGCCCGCCGCGCACGGCCACCGCGTCGGCCGCCGACTGCACGGAGACCAGGTCGGAACTGCCCGGCACCTCGTAGAGGTCGAGCGCGGGGAACGGCGGGTCGACCTGGTTCACCGCGTCGTCGGTCTCCCTGTCGCCGATCGGCTCGCCGAACGAGCGCACCTTCCTGACGCCAGGCGACTCGCGCAGCGCCTCGTAGACCCGCGACGGCCAGGCGCCCTGGAGGTTCTGCCTGAGCAGGTCGTTGCGGACGAGCAGGTAGCGCACGCCGAGGCGGCGCAGCACGTCGGTCACCCCGGCCGAGCCGTGGCCCGCGGTGAGCCGCTGGTCGATGGCGTCCAGCAGCCTGGTCAGGCCGACCGAGCCGGGCGGCGTGATCTGCCGGGTGGTCCAGCGGGAGAGCGACAGGGCCTGCATGGGCTCGTCCATGGGGCGGCCCCAGGCGTACTCGGCGAACTTGGCACCCGGCACGATCAGCACGCCGTCGTCGCCGGCGTTGCGGTTGAGCCAGTCCGCGGCCTCGCGCCAGTACGCGGGCACCTCCTTGAAGTCGCCGGGCGCGGCCAGGCCCTGGTTGAAGACGGGCAGCACGAGCGCGGCGCAGGCCGCCGCCGTGAGCGTACGCACCGGGATCCGGGCCCTGACCAGCAGGTGGGCCAGGCCGAGGGCGAGCGCGAGTCGTACGAGGGGGTCGAACTTGCGCAGGTTGCGCAGCGGCGCGAGCGGGCCGTCCAGCAGCCGGCGCACGGGCTCGGCCACGACCGGCTCCAGCGCGCTCGCGTGCCCCGCCACCAGCGCCGCCACGCCCACCACGAACAGCGCCACCACGAACCCCTTGGCGGGCAGGTCGCCGCGGGCCAGCCCGGCCAGGCCGAACGCCGCGATCACCCCGGTGACCACGACCATCGTGGCCGAGGTGGCGATCGCGAACCCGGGCGGCTGCTCGAAGACGCCGTTCAGCGGCAGGTAACGCACCCAGTCGGAGGCGCCGCGCAGCACGTTCGTGAGCGAGGTGACCGCCGTGGTGGTCTCGGCGGTCTCGGTGTACGGCAGGAAGGAGAAGGCGTAGCGGCCCACGAGCACCAGCGGCAGCGACCAGAACAGGGTGGCCACCGCGACGGCCGCCGACCACCAGCCGAGCAGCCGCCAGCGCGGCACCGGGCGCGGCCGGGTCAGGATGTAGAGCACGGGCGCGACCAGCACGGCCAGCACGGCGACCGCGTTCACGCCGCCGCACAGCGCCACCGCCAGCGCCGACCTGATCGCCCCGCGGGCGCGCTGGCCCGTCTCCGAGGCGGTGAGCAGCGGGAGGAGGATCCACGGCAGCATCGCGGCGGGCAGCCACTCGATGGAGATCTCACCGAGGATCGACAGCGCGCGCGGGGCCAGCGCGTACGCCAGGGCCCCGGCGATCCTGGTGCCCGGCGTGCCGATGCCGAGCCGCCCGGTCAGCCGCTCCACGCCGAGGAAGGCCACGCACATCAGCAGCGTGAGCCAGAGCCGCTGCGTCACCCACGGCTCGACGCCGGCCAGGTCGCCCAACGCGAAGAACGGCCCCATCGGGAAGATGTAGCCGGCCACCTGGTTCTGGAGCTGGCCGAAGTGTTGCAGGTCCCACAGGTGGGCGGCGCGCTCCAGCCAGCCGAGCGGGTTGAGCGCGAGGTCCATCTTGGTGTCGGAGATGAGGTGGCCCGGCTTGGTGGTGAACGCCAGCAGGCCGAAGCCGAAGCAGCACAGCAGCAGCCAGAGCCGGCGTCTGGCGGGCTCGCCGACCGGCCGCCCGCCACCCGTACGCCGGCCCGCCACGAGCTTGTCGGTCGGCAGCAGGGACTTGACCTGGCTCACCGCTGCTCCCGCTCCCAGCCGGGGCCGCAGTCGTGGTCGTGGCCGTGGCCGTCGTCGTGGCCGTGGCCGTGGCCGTGGCCGTGGCCGAGCATGAGGGCGGTGAGACGGTCAGCGCTGCGGTCCCAGGAGAAACGGCCCGCCCATTCCCGACATTTCACGGTATAAGTGTGGTCCAGATCGTCGAGTGCCGCGGCTATGCCCTTGGCCAGGTCGGTCCCCTCGGGCAGCAGCCAGCCCGTCTCCCCATGGCGTACGGCGTCGCGCAGCCCGTCCACGTCGAAGGCCACCGTGGGCACGCCCAGCGCGGCGGCCTCCAGCACGCTCAGCCCCCACCCCTCGCCCTGGGAGGCGCTCACGTGCAGCCACGCCCGCGCGACGACGCGCGCCTTGTCCTCCTCCGGCAGGTAGCCGTGCAGGATCACGCCCTCGGGCAGCCGGGAACGCAGCGCCGCCTCCTCCGGCCCCCTGCCGACGACGTCCACGACCAGGTCCGGCCAGCGTTCGCGCAGCGCCGCCACGGCGTCGACGAGCAGGTGCACGCGCTTGTGCGCGACCAGCCGCCCGAGGCAGACGAGCCGCGGTACCGGGCTCCTGACCAGGTCGGCGGGCGCGGCGACGCTCACCCCGTTCGGCACGATGTGCACAGGGCCGCGCCAGCCGAGCCGTTCCCGCATGGCCAGCACGGTGGACGGCGAGACGGCCACGCTCTCGTGCCGCCGATAGCTCCACCGCGACACCGGCCCTTCGAGGAACCGCCCGAGGGCCGCCATCCAGCGCGGGAAGTGCACCCCGAACTGCCGGTCGTGCACGTGGTGGACCACGCACAGCACCCGGGTACGCCGCCGCACCACCCACGGGGTGAAGAACGGGATCCCGTTCTGACAGTCGAGCACCACGTCGAAGCGGCCCCCGCGCGGCAGCAGCCAGCCCAGCACCAGCGGATAGACGGACAGGGCCCCGCCCATCCGCACGAACAGGACGCCTTCGACGCTCTCGCGCCGCCGCTGCCCCGGGGCCCGCGCGGTGACGAAGCACACCTCGTGGCCGTTCCGCGCGAAGCGGCGGGCCAGCTCCCAGGCGAACGTCTCCGCGCCGCCCGCGCGCGGATGCCAGGGGTCCCGCCAGTTGACGATCGCGATCTTCACGGAGAGCCGACGGGGTCGAGCGGCGGCTCCCAGGCCGGATGCGCGGCGGGCCGGGAAGGGACGCGCAGCCGCAGCCAGATCCGGCCCAGCTCCAGCACGATGCCGAACGTGTGCCGGGCCGGGGAGAAGCGCGAGCCCGGCATGTCCCGCCAGCGCACGGCGATCTCCCGCACCCGCGCGCCCCGCTCGGCGCAGCGCGCGAGCAACTCCACGTCGAAGGCGAAGCCGGGGGTACGCAGCCGCGCGGCGATCTCGCGGGCCATCGCGCCGTCGAAGAACTTGAAGCCGCACTGGGTGTCGCTCACCCCGGGCACGAGCACCCGCGCCAGCGCGCGGAACCCGAAGGCGCCCAGCTCGCGGACCCGGCTGTGCCGGTTCTCCACGTGGGAGCCCCGGTGCCCTCTGGAGCCGATGACCACCCGCTCACCGGACAGCAGCAGGCCGAGCGCCACGTCCACGGCCGCCAGGTCGGTGGCCATGTCGGCGTCGCAGAAGCCGACGAAGGGAGCGCTCGTGCCGAGCAGCCCGGCGCGCACGGCGGCGCCTTTGCCGGGGATCGCGCACTGGACCAGGCGGACGGGCACCTGGCCGCGCGGCCAGGTCCTGACGATCTCGACGGTACGGTCCGTGCTGGCGTTGTCCACGACGATGACCGAGGTGGGGAACGGCAGGCGGGCGAGCTTCGCGCACATCTGCAGGAGCCCCCCGGGGAGTCGTCCTTCCTCGTTGTAGGCGGGAATGACGATCTCCAGCAGTGGTCGTCGGCTCGTCCCCTCGTCCCCAGGTGGAGAGGGCGGCATGTCGGCTCGGGTTACCGGTCGCCGTAGTTGTAGAGCGGCTGGTTGACCGGCGTGGCGGTGGCCCCGGTGAACGTGACGGTGGTGACCGTCGCCACGAGTGCCGCCACGGCTACGCCGATGATCGCTGCTAAGAGGATCTTGATCACGGGGGTTCCTCCTGGAGCGGGCGAGTGGTGCGGGCGTCACCCAACTTAGAACCAATTCTTGCTACTGGGAAGTAGCTCTGCGAAAGCTTAACAAAGCCGCTGATGAGCTTACCTATTGGGGCGAAACCCGCGCCACCGGACCGTCGAATCGGTACAGTCGCAGGTCATCCCCCTCGACCACGAGGTGCGCAGCCCGGAGCCACCCCGCGAACCGCGCCCGCTCCTCCCCGGTCCCCGCGTCGACTATCACGTACAGAAACCCCGCTCCCGGCAGGTTCGGCGACGACCCTTGTAGTACGTGTTCTACCGCCTGCGCCCGTGGGTCCTCGCTTCCCACGACCAGGTCGCCCACCCGTACGGCGTCGTTCGAGACCACCCGGCGGCCCGCCACCGCGAAGAAGCGCTGCGCGGGATCCAGCACCGCCCGCCCCCCGTTCCACGGGAACCGCCGGTACGACTCGAACGGCAGCACCAGCACGTCACCCGGCGCGGGATCGCCCGCGATCGCCTCGCGGGCGGCCGTCCAGCTCTCCGGGTAGGAGACCGACCCGAGCCGCCCGAGCGAGCCCCACGCCATGGTCGGCAGCACGGCCACCGGCACCAGCGCCAGCGCCGCCACCCAGACCCGGCGGCGGGCCACGTGCTCGGCCAGCAGGCCCAGCCCGACGGCCGCCGCCAGGGCCAGCGGCGCGACGTACTGCTGAGCGTCACGGAACACCGCGAACCCGCCCCAGACCCCCACCACCTGCTTGAACGCCTCCCGGCCCGGCCCGCTCACCCCCACGCACGCCACGCCGAGCCCGACCCCCGCCGCCACGGCCAGCCCCCTCTTGTACGGGACGTCCGCCCGCAGGAAGGCCACGACCCCGGCGAGCGTGAGCGCCAGCCTGGCCACCGCCCCCACCACGCTCTCGTAGCCGGGCGGGACCGCGTAGGCGTTCCAGATCCCGCCCAGCGACAGCAGACTGCCCACCGCGCCGAACGGGGTGTCCGCCCGCGCCGCGAACGCGTCCACGCCGGCCGGATCCCCCTCGATCCCGTACGGCCGCAGCGCGGTCGGCACCAGCCACGGCAGGCTGAACAGCCCCAGCACCACCGCCACCCACATGACGACCCGCCGGCGCGGCAGCGCGGCGAGCCTGGCCCCTGATCGAGCGCCGGGCCCGGCACCCGGCGGGAGGCTCAGCGCGGCGACCGGGAGCGCCGTGATCGCGGTAACCGTCATCGCCGCGAACCCGCCCACCGCCGCGGGCACCATCGCCGCCACCACCCGCCGCCGCGACCACACGGCCCGCACCACCCAGGGCAGCCCCGCGTACCCGAGCAGCAGCGCCCACTGCCCGATGAGCAGCCGCTCGGCCACGTACGGGTTCCACACGTAGAACGCCCCCGCCACGAGCCGCGGCCCCAGCGACCCGGACGGCACCAGCAGCGCCGCCCCCGAGCAGCCCAGCACGAAGATCCCCAGCAGGATCAGCTTCTGCACCAGCTCGGCCGGCAGCACGTACGCCAGCGCGGTCACCACGGCGTCGCTCGGCACCGCCCGCGCCGCGCCGCCCGCCAGCCCGAACGTGAACCTGGAGAACTCCGGCTCCGGCACGAAAACCATGTCCTGGAGCAGCGTGAACCCCCACCCCAGGGCGGGCCCGAGCGCCAGGCAGCCGAGGACCAGCCCGAGAAGGGCGGCGGCGAGCCCGGCGCGGGCCGTGTACGGCATCCCGCTATGACACCACAAACCGCCCGCACCCAGCCGACCGCACACCCTCCGGCGGAGGATCGGGCGACGCACGGCGGGACGGCGAAGCGGGGCGGCTTGTTACGCTGCGGCGGGAGGAACGGGGCGATGACCATGATGAGGGTCGAAGGGGCGCGTCCCCGCTTACGCGCCGGCGACGCGGTGCTGGCCACCGGCCTGGCGATGGTGGCGCTCCAGCTCGTCTGGAAGTTCGAGCTGGTCAGGCGGACCTACTTCCGCCAGGACGACTTCCACTACCTCATCAGGGCCCAGGAGAGCCCGCTCACCTGGGACTACCTCATGTGGGTCGACGTCGGCCACCTGCTGCCCGGCGGCTTCGGCATCTCCTGGGCGATGGCCCGCCTCGGCGGCTACAACGAGCTGCTCGCGCACGCGACGACGATGACCCTGCAGGCGGCGGCGAGCCTGGCGCTGCTGCGGCTGCTCCGGCTGCTGTTCGGGGCCAGGCCCGCGATCCTGGTCCCGCTCGGCCTCTACCTCGTGACGCCGATGACGATCCCGTCCCTGTCGTGGTGGGCGGCGGTGCTGGAGACGCTGCCGCTGCAACTGGCGCTGCCGATGGCGCTGTCGTCCCACGTCCGCTACGTGCGCGACGGCCGGACGCGGCACGTGGTGGCGGCGTGCGCGTGGACGGTGTTCGGGCTGCTGTTCTTCGTCAAGGCCGCGTTCGTCCCCGTGCTGATGCTGGTGATCACCGCGATCTGGCTGACGCCCGCGTGGCGACGGCTGTGGCGGGCGTGGGTGTCGTACGCCGTGATCCTGGCGGCGTACTCGTGGGTCTTCTTCACCGGGCTGTACGGGTCCGTCCAGATCAACGACGCGACGCAGACCCCGGGCCTGCCGGAGGCCGGGGTGGCGGGCGCGTTCGCGTGGACGCTGGGCTCGCGCGGGCTGGTGACGTCGGCGCTGGGCGGGCCGTGGCGGTGGCAGCCGATCGGCGACGACTACGCGATGGCGGCCACGCCGGAGCCGCTGGTGTGGGCCGGGCTGGGCGTGGCGGCGGTCGTGGTGTCCGTGTCGGTGCTCTACCGGCGGCGGGCCTGGCTGGCGTGGCTGGTGCTGCTCGGCTATTTCCTGCTGGCCGACGTGGTGCCGGTGCTGCTGGGCCGGATCGAACTGCTCGGGCCGGACGTGCTCGGCCACGAGCTGCGCTACCTGGCCGCCACCGCCACCGTCGTGTCCGTGGTGATCGGGCTGGCCTTCATCCCGCTCGACGGCGAGGAGCGCCCGTGGCTGCGCCCGCGCTCACGCCTCAGATGGGCGTGGGTGCCGCTGGCCGCCGCCGTCACGGCGGGCTCGGTCTGGTCGGTGGCCGCCTACGCCGATCGGCCGCTGGGCCGTACCGTACGCGGCTACGTGGAGACGGCCAGGCTCGCGCTGTCCCGCGTGCCCGATGGCACGGTCGTGCTCGACACGCACGTGCCGCCCGCGGTCGCCGCCCCCGCCTTCTTCCACGACTACGCCCTGCACTCCAAGGTGCTCGGCGTGCCCGACCCGTGGCCGGTGACGTGGGTCCGCCGGTTGTCCGGCCCGCTGCCGAACCCGATGGTGTTCGACGCCAGGGGACGCCTGCGCCCGGTGGCCGTCGAGGGGGTCACGATCCCGCAGGGCTCGTCCTGCGTGCCGGTCGGCGGGCAGGAGGTGCGCTTCCGGCTCCCGTACCCGCTGGCGGGCGGCGAGTACACGGTGCAGCTCTCCTACCTGAACGGGGCCGAGACCAACCTGTCGGTACGCCTCGGCCTCGGCGTCGCCCAGGCGCCCGCCGGCAGGGACCTGGGCAGGACGTTCACCCAGGTCCACGGCGAGGGCGGCGAGCTGGCCGTGCGCACGACCGGCGGTCCCGCCGCCTGCCTCGGGGAGATCAGGATCGGCCGCCCCGTCCCCGACGAGAACGGCCCGCCCATCCCCCCGCGACCCGCGACGGGATAGGCCGCTACCTGCCCGGCTCGGGGTCGCGCGGCAGGCCCAGCATGCGCTCGCCGATGATGTTGAGCTGCACCTCGGTGGTGCCGCCGTAGATGGTCATCGCCCTGGTGGCGAGCACGGCCCTGGTCCAGTAGCCGGCGTCGCCGAGCGTCATGTCGGCCGCGGTCACGGCGGCGGCCCCGAGCAGCTCGACCGCGGTCTCGGAGACGTGCTGGGCGTGGGAGGTGGACAGCAGCTTGCGTACGGAGGCGTCCGCGCCCGGCTCGGTCCCGGCGAGCTGCTTGAGCGTCACCCGCAGCGACAGCGCGTTGATCGAGTGGCCCTCGGCGACCACCTCGGCCACCCGCTGTGCCTCGACCGGCGTCAGCTCCCTGCCCAGCCGGCCGATCAGGCCCAGCAGGTCGGGCACCGACGCGCCGCTGCCGCCCGAGCCGGACGACAGGGAGACGCGCTCGTTGGACAGCGTGTTGCGGGCCACCTTCCAGCCCGCGCCGACCTCGCCCACGACCAGGTCGTCCGGCACGAAGACGTCGTCGAGGAAGACCTCGTTGAACAGGTTCTCGCCGGTCATCTCGGTCAGCGGCCTGACGGTGACGCCGGGGGCCTTCATGTCGACCAGGAAGTACGTGATGCCCTCGTGCTTGGAGCCCTCGTTGGAGTCGCGGGCGATGCAGATGCCCCATTCGGCCACGTGGGCGACGGACGTCCAGATCTTCTGGCCGTTGAGCTTCCAGCCGCCCTCGACCTTCTCCGCCTTCATCTGCAACGAGGCCAGGTCGGAGCCCGCGCCCGGCTCGGAGAAGAGCTGGCACCAGATCAGCTCGCCGCTCAGCGTCGCGGGCAGGAAGCGCTCCTGCTGCTCGGGCGTGCCGTACGCGGCGATGGACGGCACCACCCAGGCACCGATGATCATCGCGGGCAGGCGTACCTTGGCGGCCTTCAACTCCTGGGCGATGAGCACCTGCTCCAGGGGCTTGGCGGCGCGGCCCCACGGCCTGGGCAGGTGGGGCATGACGAACCCGCGCCCGGCCAGGGCCCGCTTCTGCTCCTTGCCCTCCAGCAGCGCGATCTCGGCGATCTCCGCGCGGATCGACTCGCGCAGCTCCTCGGCGTCCTCCGGCAGGTCGATCTCCATCTCGCGGGAGACGCCCCGCAGCGCGAGCGAGGTCACGGTGGCGGCCCACTCGGCCGACGGGCCCAGCAGGGCGCGCAGGGTGAGCGCGCGGCGGTAGTAGAGGTGCACGTCGTGCTCGAAGGTGTAGCCGATGCCGCCGAACGTCTGGATGGCGTCCTTGGCGCACAGCACGGCGGCGTCGGGGGCCATGACCCCGGCCACGGCGGCGGCGAACTCCAGCTCCCTGCCCTGGGCGCGGGTGGCGTCCCAGACGGTGGCACGGGCCTGCTCCAGCGCGACGAGCATGCGCGACAGCTTGTGCTTGATGCCCTGGAACTGGCCGATCGGGCGGCCGAACTGGACGCGTACCTTGGCGTAGTCGGCGGCGGCCTTGACGCACCACGAGGCCAGGCCCGCCGCCTCGGCCCCGAGCAGGATCGCGGCGAGGTTGCGGACGTCGGCGCTCTCGACGCCGCCCAGGACGCCCTCGGCCGGCACCACTGCCTCCGACAGCTCGACCCTGGCCACCGGCCTGGTCAGGTCGAGCGACCTGACCTCGGTGACGGTGGCGGAGGAGGCGTCGACGAGCACCCACTCCTCGCCGTCAGCCGTGGTGACCGGCAACACCAGCGCGTCGGCCAGCGAGCCGCCGAGTACGGGCTCGGCCGTGCCGGAGACGACGAGCGCGCCGTCCTCCGTACGGGTGCCGGTCAGCGCACCGGTCAGCGCGACGGCGGCGGTCAGCGTGCCGTCGGCGAACGGCTCCAGGTGCTCGGGCCGCTTCGAGGCGTTGATCACGGCACTGGCCAGCACGGTCGGCACGTACGGCCCCGGGGCCACCCGCTCGGCCAGCGCCTCGACGGCCACCGCCGCCTCCAGCAGGCCGTAGCCGGAGCCGCCGTACTCCTCGGGCAGGTGCAGGCCCAGCAGGCCCTGCTCGGCGAGGCCCGGCCAGAACGCGGGACGCCTCTCGGAACCCGCGCGGGCCCGCTCCGAGGGGATGTTCCGCTCGGCCCAGCCGCTCACCGACTCGCGGAGCGCCTCGTGCTCCTCGCTCAACCCGATCGCCATTGCTCATCCTCCAGCCAGGTCCGCGTCATACCCAGAACCATATTCTAGAGGATGCTTCTGGCATATCCCTCGCCTAGATGGGACGAACCCGGGCGGCCAGGGTGTTGAGGTCGCGCCAGCGTGCCTTGTTCGTCTCGGGGATCGAGGCCACGAGCATCGCCGGCTTGGTCTTGCCCACCTCGACCACCGCCACCAGGGCCTGGGCCTCCCGCTCCTCGCCGTCGAAGGTGTAGGTGACCTTGTAGCCGAGCGTCCAGCCCTCGCCGACGGGGACCTTCTTGGAGGCGGTCCACTCGTCGAGGGTGGCGCCCTCGGGGAACTGCGTGCTGAGGCTCCAGCGGGCGGCCTGGGCGGCGATCTCGCGGTAGTCGGCGTTCGAGTCGGGCTTCCGCGCGGGCGACTCGCCGGGGAACATGGCCGAGGCGATCACGGTGTGCGGGACGGCCACCTCGCCGATCCGCTGCGCGACCGAGAACGGCGGGAACGACTTGGCCTGCCACGGCGCGTCCAGCCTCGGGTAGGTGATGCCGACGTTGTCGTCGGTGATCGTCCCGGTGACGTCGGACGCCTTGCCGGACAACGTCGCGTAGCCCTTGCTCTCCGGCACCGGCGGCAGCGCGATCGGGGTCTCGGACGGGGTAGGGCCGGCCGGCGGGGTGGGGCTGGCCGAGGGCGCGGGCGCGACGCGTACGACCTGGTCCGAGGAGCCCTGCCGGGTGGGCACGTCGCCCGAGAACACGACGAAGACCGCCAGCACGGCCACGACCGTGGCCACGACGGCGCCGGCCAGGTAGACGACCCTGACCGGGACGTCGCCCAGGCGGCGGGCCGGGGGCGGTGGCGGGATCTGCGGCATGGACCGCTGCAGCGACTGCGCGATCTGCTGCCCCGGCCCACCACCGGCCCTCGTCCCCGGCACGCCCCGGCCAGGACCCAGAGGCTGGCCGGCGGGGTGGCCCGGGGGCGTCACCTGGCCGGACGGCCCCGGTGGTCGTGAGCTTTCCTGCGACTCCTCCGGCGGCAGGACGATCTTGCGGAACGGAGTGGTGGGTGCGTCTTGCGTACGTTTCTGGTCGCCGTCGTCCGCCATGACCTTGAGGCTACGTCACCAAAGAGCGGGATAATTCCGCTATTCCCGCAGCAGAATGAAGTTCTGTAAGGTCCACGTATGAGGGGTTTCTACGAGATCGCGGCCCACGACCCTGACCGCCCCGCCCTCCTCGGCGACGGCAGCACGACGTACGGCGCGCTGCTCGACCGCGTCAACCGCGCCTCCAACGGCCTGACCGCGCGCGGAACCCGGCCGGGCGACCGCGTGGTGACCGTGCTGAAGAACGGGGCCGACGCCCTGACCACGATGCTGGCGACGTACCAGATCGGGGCCTACCTCGTCCCCGTCAACTGGCACTCCACCGGGGAGGAGATCGACTACATCGTCGGCGACTGCGGCGCGGAGACGGTGATCTCACCCGACACCCTCACGGTGGACGAGCTGGTGACGGGCCGACCGGCCACCCCGCCCGACCACCGCCGGGCCGGATCGATGATGCTCTACACCTCGGGCACCACCGGACGTCCGAAGGGCGTGCGCCGGCGGCTGCTGGACCTGACGCCGGAGGAGCTGTACCCGATCCTGATGCGCAAGAGCTGGCGGCACTTCGGGCTGCCGACGGGCGGGGTGCACCTGGTGTGCTCGCAGCTCTACCACTCGGCGCCGTACGGGCAGGCGATGATGGCGCTGCAGCTCGGGCACTCGATCGTGGCGCAGGAACGGTTCGAGGCCACCGCCACGCTGGAGCTGATCGAGCGGCACCGGGTGACGAACGCGTTCATGGTGCCCACCATGTTCCACCGGCTGCTGGCGGTGCCGGGGCGCGAGTCGTACGACCTGTCGTCCCTCACCCACCTCTACCACGGAGCGGCCCCCTGCCCGCCGGCCGCCAAGCAGGCGATGATCGACTGGCTGGGGCCGGTGCTGTGGGAGTACTACGGCTCCACGGAGGCGGCCGTGGCGACCATGGTGTCCTCGCAGGAGTGGCTGGCCAGGCCCGGCACGGTCGGCCGGGCGTTGGAGGGCATGTCGTTCACGATCGTCGGGGAGGACGGCGAGGAGGTGCCGCGGGGCTCGCCCGGCCTGGTCCACATCGGCGGGATCAACCGCTTCGAGTACCACCGCGACCCCGGCAAGACGGCCTCCGCCATGCGCGGGCCCGACTACACACCCGGCGACCTCGGCTATCTCGACGAGGACGGCTACCTGTTCCTGCTGGACCGCAGGACCGACCTGATCATCTCCGGGGGCGTCAACATCTACCCGGCTGAGATCGAGGCGGCGCTGCTGGAACACCCCTCCGTGGCCGACGTGGCGGTGATCGGCGTGCCCGACCCCGAGTGGGGGCACAAGGTGGTGGCGCTCGTGCAGCCGGCGGCCGGGGTGCGCGGCGGGGAGCACCTCACCGCGGAACTGCTGCGGCACTGCGCGCCCCGGCTGGCCAGGCTGAAGCATCCCCGGGTGATCGAGTACAGGGAGTCGTTGCCCCGTACGCCGACCGGCAAGCTGAGCAGGCGAAACGTCCGGGAAGCGTATCTTTCCCGCTGAGCTGGGCAGAGATCTGCCCATGAGGGAGATCGCCGCGGGACTGGCCGCCATCGCCGCACTGCTCGCCGGCTGCGGACCGTCTCCCATCTCCACGGGCACCGCGACGCCGTCCGTGGCACGCACCACGACCACGCACGCCGCCTCCCCCTCGCCCACCTCCACGTCTCCGACGGGCTCCCTGGGGTCGCTGGAGTCCGCGTACGAGAGCGTCATCGCCGAGGTGCTGCCGTCCATCGTGCAGATCAACACGAAGACCGGGCTGGGCTCCGGCATCGTGTTCGACCGCAACGGGCACATCGTCACCAACGCCCACGTGGTCGGTGAGGCCACCAACCTGAACGTCACCGCCGCCACGGGCGGCCCGGCCCGGACTGCCAAGCTGGTCAAGTCGTTCCCCGCCGGGGACCTGGCGGTGATCAAGGTGGACAAGCCCGACGGGCTGAGGCCGGCCCGGTTCGGCGACTCGTCCAAACTGCGGGTGGGGCAGATCGTGCTGGCCATGGGCAACCCGCTGGGGCTGTCCGGCAGCGTGACGAACGGCATCGTCTCGGCGCTCGGCCGCACGGTCACCGAGCCGCAGAACCCCGGCTCCCCCGGCGCCACCATCGCCGGGGCCATCCAGACCTCGGCCGCGATCAACCCCGGCAACAGCGGCGGGGCCCTCGTGGACCTGTCCGGCCAGGTGATCGGCATCCCGACGCTCGCCGCCACCGATCCCCAACTGGGCGGCGGCGCCGCGCCGGGCATCGGGTTCGCGATCCCGAGCAACACCGCCACCGACATCGCGGGCCAGATCGTCGAGAAGGGCAAGGTCACCAACACCCACCGGGCCGCGCTGGGCATCCGCGGCAGCACGGTCATCGGCTCGGACGGCCAGCCGGTGGGCGTCGGGGTCGCCAGCGTGGAGCCGGGCAGCGGCGCCGCGAATTCCGGCATCCGCGCAGGGGACGTGATCATCTCGATCAACGGCAAGTCGACGCCGACCATGGCGGCCCTGTCCGAGACCATCACCGCGCTCAAGCCCGGGGACCGGGTCCAGGTCGGAGTGATCCAGCCGAACGGGAACCAGGCCACCTACACGGTGACCCTGGGCCGCCTCCCGGGCGACTGACCACCCGCCCGCGGCCCGCGCCCCGACTCCCGGGGGCCTCGGGCCGTCACTCCTTGGCGGTGAAGGGAGGGCGGTCACTGCCTGGCGGCGAGCGGGCGCGTCACTGCTTGGCGGTGAAGACGATCTCGACGCGCCGGTTCTTGGCCCGGTTGCCCTCCACGGGCTCGCCGTCCACCATGTTCGGGAGTTTGGGGCGGCTCTCGCCGTACCCCTGGGCCCGCAGGGTCACCCCGGCCTGTGCCAGCAGCCCGCGCATCGCCTCCTCGACGGCCTGCGCCCGTTTCTGGGAGAGGGTGCGGTTGTAGGCGTCCGTGCCCTGGTCGTCCGTGTGCCCCTCGATCTTGACGACGCCGCCCGCGCCCTCGGCCTCCACCTTCTCGGCCACCTTCGCCAGGCGTTCCTCGGCCTCGCCGGTGAGCTGCCACTTGTCCAGCGCGAACAGCACGTCGCTGGTCACCGCCACCGTCACCTGGCGGTCCTGCTTGCTCTCGCTCTCGGTGCCGTCCATCGACTCGACCTCGCCGACGATGTCCTCGACGGGCAGCACGAGGTCCTCGACCACACCGGTCGCGTCCGCCGGAGCGCTCGGCACGGGCGTCGGGGACAGGACGACGGCCAGCGCGACGCTAAGAGATCGGAACATCGGTGAACACGCCGACCATCGGCATCTCGACGTTGAGCTTGGTGACGTCCGCGGGCGGGGCGGCGAACACCGCGTAGAGCGTCGAGGCGTTCCCGGACTTCAGGAACTGGCCCTGCGTCTTGGAGCACACGCACGCGGCGTCCGCGCCCGTGCCGTTGCGGGCCACCCGGTAGCGCTTGGCGTTGACCGGGTCGATCAGCGAGACGGCCGAGACCGTGAAGTCGAGCGTGCCCGTGCCCATGCCGTTGTGCAGGTTGACCGTGCCGTCGGTCGCGGCGACCGTGAAGTTGAGGCTGAGGGTGCGTCCCTGGCGCTTGAGCGCGGTGATCTCCACCCGGGCCGTGCCGTACGAGCCGCTCGCGCCCACCTTGGCCTCGCGGGTGGCGATGGCCTCGCCGTCCTGCGCTGGGGCGGTCTGCGCCGGCGTCGCCTCAGCCGTCGGCGGAGCGTCTTCCGGAGTGGACTGCCGCGCCGCCGCCGCGGTCTGCGACTGTCTCTCCTCACCGCCGCCGCCCTGCCCGCCCGGGATCAGGCCGCAACCTGCCAGCGCGACGGCCGCGGCAGCCAGCACGAACGTCTTTCGCATGATGTGGTCACCTTCGTTGTCGGGGGTTGTGTCCCCACCCTACGGAGGCGACCTTCAGTATTCGCATAGTCCCCTATTGGTTGGCTATGTACGCCGACCGCGCCGCCTGTCGGCCTCCCGCGCGAGCCGTTCGGCCTCGGCACGGCCCTGCCGGTCGCCAAGGCGGTCGAACTCTGCCCTGGCACGCGCGAGGGTGTCGGCCGCCCCGGCGGGATCGCCGAGGTCCAGCTCGATCCCGGCCCGCACGAGCAGCGCCGTCGCCTCCGGCAGCCGGTCGCCGAGCCGGCGGTTGATCTCCAGCCGGCGTTCCACGCAGTCGCGGGCCCGCTCGTACCGGTCGGCGGCGCGATGCAGCCGCGCCAGGTCCAGCAGCGCCTCCGCCTCGCCGCGCGGGTCGCCCAGCTCCCGGTAGGCGGCCAGGCCCTCCTCGACCGTGCCCGCGTCGCCGCGCAGGGCTCCGAGCGCGCGCAACGCGTCCGCCCGCCCGCGCCGGTCGCCCGCCTCCTCGAAGACCCGCAGCGCCCGGACGAACGCCCGCTCGGCCTCCATCGCCTGCGCCCGTGTCCCGCCCGCCTGCACCAGGCCGAGCCTGAGCGTGACGCGGGCCAGCTCCAGCCCCTCGACCAGGGGCTGGGCCGCCCGCAGCGCCGCTGCGGCCGACTCCATGCGGCCCTCCGCGCGGTGCAGGTCGGCCAGGCCGCGCAGCAGGAGTGCCTCGCCGTGGCGGTGACCGGCCGCCCTCGCCGCGTCGAGGCCGGTGGCCGCGGTCGCGTGCCAGTCGTCGCGGTGCGCGCCCAGTTCGAACAGCGGGGTCAGGTAGAAGGCCAGCCGCCATGCGGCCTCGTACAGGCCCGCCCGGGAGAAGTCCTCGACGGCCGCCACGAGGAAGCGCCGCTCGGCGCTGAGCCACCGCGCCTCCTGCCGCAGCCACCCCGTCTCCAGGCTCCCCCGGCCCCCGAAACCCGGCTCACCCCGGAAAGGGAGGACGTCCATCCGGCCGATGCCGGGCTCGGCCGGGACCGAGAGTCCCTCCGCACGACCGGTGCCGGGCTCGGCCTGAGACGGGAGAACCGCGGCACGACCGATGCCGGGCTCGGACGGGGATGGGAGGACCGCCGCACGGCCGATGCCGGGCTCGGACGGGAGGACCTCTGTGCGGCCGGTGCCGGGCTCGGACGGGAGGAGGGCGGCCCTGGCCTGGCGGGTGCGTTCGAGGATCTCGCCCGCGCGGGCCGCCAGCACCCCGGCCGGGCCGCCGTCCTCCTCGGCCAGACGCTCGGCGGCGTAGAGACGGGTCAGGTCGTGCCAGCCGTACCGCTCCTGACCGGCCTCGTCCAGGCCGCGCGGCTGGAGCAGCCCGGCCGCCACCAGCGGCTCCAGGTCCGCCCCGAACACCCACGACGCGACGTCGGGCGCGGACAGCGCGCCGAGCGAGCGCAGCAGCCGCCGCTCGAGGTCGCGCAGCCCCTGGTAGCCGAGCGCGAGGCTGCCCCGTACGGCCAGGTCGCCCGCGCTCAGCTCGTCGAGCCGCCGCCGTTCGTCGCCCAGCAGGCCCGCCAGATGGCCGAGCGTCCAGCCCGGCCTCCTGGCCAGCCGGGACCCGGCGATGCGCAGGGCCAGGGGCAGGTGACCGCAGAGCCGGACGATCCGCAGGGCGGCCTCGGGCTCCGCGCCCACGCGCTCGTGCCCGGCCACCCCGGCGAGCAGCGCGACGGCCTCGTCCTCGTCGAGCAGCCCCAGCTCGTACGCCCGCGCAGCCTCCAGCCCGGCCAGCGGCGACCGGCTCGTCACCAGGGTGAGGCTGCCCGGCCCGGTGGGGAGCAGGGGGCGTACCTGGGCCTCGTCGGCGGCGTCGTCCAGCACCACGAGCAGCCTGCCGCGGGCCGTGGTGCTGCGGTAGAGGCGTACCCGCTCGTCCAGCCCGGACGGCACCGCGCCGTCCGGGCAGCCGAGCGAGCGCAGCAGGTCCTCCAGGACGGCGCTCGGTGGCCGGGCGCCGAGCGCGGCGTAGAGGCGGCCGTCAGGAAAGCGCAACGAGGTGGCGGCGTGTACGGCGACCGCCGACTTCCCACAGCCCGGCGGCCCGTGCAGCACCAGATGGACGGGAGCGGAAGCGCGCTCACCAGCCACCCGCGCGATCCAGTCGAGCACCGGCCGCCGCCCGGAAAAGTCGGAAATATCAGGCGGCAGCTCGTTGACCGGCTCGGCCTGACCGGCGTCTCCCGCGTCCGGCGCAGGGCCGTCGCTCAGCACCCGCCCGTGGGCGGCGGCCAGCTCAGCGCCCGGCTCCAGGCCCAGCTCCTCCACCAGCGTCCGCCGCGCCTCCTGGTACGCACCCAACGCCTCCGACCTGCGCCCGGCCTGGTGGAGGGCCTCGATGAGGCGTACCCAGGCACGTTCACGCAGCGGATGCGCGCCCGTCAGCGCCCGCAGCTCGCCCACGACCTCCGCGCCCCGGCCCAGGCGCAGGTCCAGCTCCACGCGCTCCTCGAGCACGGTCAGGCGCAGTTCCTCCAGCGGCACCCCGTGCGCCCGGCGCAGCACCGACGACTCGACGTCCGCCAGCGCCTGGCCACGCCACAGCGCCAGCGCGGCCCTGAACCCCTCGGCCGCCCGCGCCGCCGACCCCTCCGCCCGTGTCCGCCTGGCCTGCGCGGCCAGCCGGCCGAAGCGGTGGCAGTCGACCTCGTCCGGATCCACGTCGAGGAGGTAGCCGCCCGGCACGGTACGGATGCCGGCGACGAGCTTGCGCAACGCGCTGACGTACACCCTGAGCACCGACTCCGCCGAGGCGGGCGGCCGGTCGTCCCAGACCACGGACATCAGCCGGTCGACCGGCACCCGCTCGCCCGCCGACAGCAGCAGCGCGGCCAGTAACGTCCGGTGCTTGGCCGGGCCGGGCGCCTGGCCGCCCTCGATCCGCAGTGGCCCGAGCACCCCGAACCGGGTGCTCACCGGCCCTCCAGCCGCACCGCACGGCCACCCGGCCCCACCGCGCCGACGCCGCCGACGGTGCCCCCGGTGCCGATCACGGGCCTCACGTGCCGTTCGCCGGTCTGACGGCGAAGGACTCGAAGCGGACGCGCGTGGACCCGGCAGCCGTGCTCTCGGTGGCGCCCGCAGCCGCGTGCACCCCCACCTCGCCGGGCGCGTACGGCGACTCGGCGTCGGACACCTCGGTGACCAGGCGATCGTTCAACCACATGCGAAGGGTCACCTCGTTCCCGCTCCGGCCGCACTCGGCCACGATGCGATCGACGGCCGCCCGCTGCGCCCGCGTCGGGCCGTAGAGCGCCTTGCCCTCGGTGCCCGTGCGGCGCTTGACGATCGAGACCTGGCCCGTGCCGCTCACCCCGAACTCGTAGCGCTCTCCCGAGCCCGCCGAGCCGTGGCACCACACACCGTACTCCCCGGCGCCCTCCTCCAGGGTGGCGTTCGCGCTGATGATCACGCCGTTCTCGGGCGCGCGTACCGGGGCCGACTTCCACAGACGCCACCCGGGCTTGACGGTGAGCCGGTACGCGGAGCCGGACAGATCGGCGCTGCCGGCGTCGGAGGCGCCGACGGCCCAGGAGTCGGCGAACCCGGCCTCGTACGGCCAGGTCTGCGTCCCCATCCCGAGCCCTGTCTCCGGCATGGTCGCGGCCACGACGGTGGCCAGGGACACCACCGCCGCACCCGTCCCCGCCGCCCACGGCCACCACCGCCGCCTCACTGAACGCCGCTCAGGTGAAGGAACGGCCTGGCCGGTCGGAAGGCTCTGGGCGGCGGGGGCCGGCTCCGGAGGGACGGTCCCCGTCCACGTGCGCTCCACCACCTCGGTCGCCGTGGCCAGACGGGTGCCGCCCACCAGCTCACCCAGAAGCTGCTGCGCCGTGGGACGCCGCCGCGCGTCCTTGGCCAGCGCCCGCTCGACCACGCTCCGGATCCCCTCGTCCAGCCCGTCCAGCCGGGGCTCCTCGTGGGCGATCCGGTACAGCACCTCACCGGGCGCCCCGCCGCCGAACGGCAACCGCCCCGTCCCCGCGAACGCGATCACCCCGCCCCACGCGAACACGTCGGCGGCGGGCGTGAGCGGCTCGCCGCGCACCTGCTCGGGCGCCATGAACGCGGGCGTCCCGAGTATCGCCTGACTGGCCAGGCTGTCGTGCTCCACGAGCTGCGCGATGCCGAAGTCGATCACCTTGGGCCCGAGCGGCGAGAGCAGCACGTTGGAGGGCTTCAGGTCTCGGTGGATCACCCCCGCGCCGTGGATGGCGCTCAGCGCGGTCGCGATGCCCACCGCCAGGGCCTCCAGGTTCCCGCCCGACAGGGGCCCCTGCTCGCGTACGGCCTGCGCCAGGTCGGGCCCCTTGACGTATTCGGTGACCAGGTAGGCGACGTCGCCGTCGATGCCGGCGTCCAGCACCGGCGCGGTGCAGAACCTGGCCACCCGCCGGGCCGCCGCCACCTCGCGCTCGAACCGCCGCCGGAACGCCGGATCGCGGGCCAGCTCGGGATGGATGAGCTTGACCGCGGCCAGGCCGCCGGTGGGCGTGGCGGCGAGGTGCACCTCTCCCATGCCGCCCCGGCCCAGCGCCCGACGCAGCGCGTAGCCGCCTATGACCCGGTCACCGTTCATCGCAGACAGACTAGCCAGAACCCACGTCAACTCACCGATTGCGTCAGCCGGTAGCGCGAGGGCGGGATGCCGTACCTGTCGACGAACGCCTGCCGCAACGTCTCGGCGGTGCCCAGCCCGCACCGCGCCGCGATCGCGGCCATCGGTAACGAGGTGGAGGCCAGCAGGTGGGCGGCGGCCTCGGTGCGGGCCTGCCGGACGTAGCGGCCGGGCGTCTGCCCCAGGTGCTTGAGGAACAGCCGGGTCAGGTGCCGCTCGCTGACGCCCGCCTCGGCGGCCAGCGCGGACGCGCTCAGGTCGTCGCGCAGGTTGGCCCCGATGTGCTGGACGGTCCGCCTGACCAGGCTGTTGGCCGGCGAGGGCGCGTCGACGAACATGCTCATCTGCGCCTGGTTGCCGGGCCGCTGCAGGTAGGTGACCAGGTGCCGGGACACCGTACGGGCCAGCTCGGCGCCGTTGTCCTCCTCGACGAAGGCGAGGGTGAGGTCGAGGGCGGCGGTGACGCCCGCGGAGGTGGCGATGTTCCCGTCCCTGATGAAGATCGGGTCGGGGTCGACGACGATGCCGGGGAAGCGCGCGGCCAGGGTCTGCGCCTGGTGCCAGTGCGTGGTGACGCGCCGGCCGTCGAGCAGCCCCGCCGCGGCCAGCACGTACGCTCCCGTGCAGACGGACGCCACCCGGCGGCTCTCCCTGGCCAGCCGCCGGACGTGGCTCACGATCACCGGGTCGGCGGCGGCGTCCTCGTTGCCGATCCCGCCCGAGACCACGAGCGTGTCGAGCGGCCCGGTGATCCGTTCGAGGGCGAGCTGGGCGTTGAGGTCGATCGCGGTGCCGGTGGTGACGGGCCGGCCGCCGGGGGTGGCCACGCGGTATTCGTAGTACGGCAGCGCGCCGTGCCAGTTGGCGCTCTCCAGCGTCGAGGTGACACAGGCGATGTCGAGCAGCTCCGCCGCTTCGTACGCCACCACCACGACCCGTCGTCGGTCCATGGCACCGACTGTAGGTGCGGGCTCGATGGACCGACAACCCAGGTTTCCGGACCTGCTCGCCCCCGTTCCTTGGCCCCGCGCACCCCCGCCGGACACAGTCGGAGCATGACTACGACAACGACGAAACCCGGTCGCCGCTGGGGCAGGTTCGCCCTCCACTACGTCGAGATGATCATCGCGATGTTCGTCGGCATGTTCGCCCTCGGCCTGCTCCGGTCGGCCGTCGGCCTCGGCGTCTCCCACACCGCGCAGCCGGAGCTGTGGTACCTCTCGATGGCCCTCGACATGTCCGTCGGCATGGCGGTGTGGATGCGCGTCCGCGGGCACCGCTGGGCGCCGACGCTGGAGATGTGCGCCGTCATGTTCGCGCCGGCCGTGCCGCTGTTTCCGCTGTTGTGGCTCGGGGTCATCGACAGCGGCACGCTGATGCTGGTCTCACACGTGGTGATGTTCCCGCTCATGCTGGTGGCGATGCTGCGCCGCCTCGACGAGTACGCCGGGTGCGCTCATTGAGCGCCCTGCGGTAGCCGTCGAGCACGTCCTGCCGCAGCAGGTGCCCGAACCCCGCCCGCGCCAGCCGCGTCCCCAGCATCGGCTCGCTGATCTGGAGGGCGGCCGCGGTGTCGGCCAGGTTCCAGGAGTGCGCGGCCAGCTCGCTCAGCAGGTGGCCGCGCCGGACCTGCGCCTCCGACAGCCTGAACGTCTTCAGGTACGCCAGCCGCCCCTCCGCGTCGATGATCGTCTCGCCGATGTGGTTCTCGGCCTTCCGCTCGAACGAGGGCAGGAACCGGCTCAGCGTGAACCGGCCCATCCGGTACACCTCCTCCACCCGCGCGGGAGCACGCAGCAGCCCGGCCGCCATGACCGAGTCGTGGAAGCCGGCCCAGTCGCGCTCCGCCCGCTCGGCCTCGTACCGCAGGTCGGCCGGCGACGAGACCGCCCCCTCGTCGATCACCGCGGGGAAGTCCCTCGCGGGGTAGAAGAGGGCGTAGTCGTGGACCAGCTCGCCGTACAGGTCGCGGACGAGCGTGGGGTGCAGCGCCCGGTAGTCCTCCGGATGCGGCACCACGAAGGCGCCGGCCAGCGTGTCACCGGCGTACAGCAACAGCCCGCACTGGCCCGGGTAGATCTCGAACACCTTGAGCGCGTCGTCCAGCCCGCGCACCTCCGCGCCGGTGTAGGCGGCCTCGGCCCGGGGCGACAGGCCGTGTGCCACCGCCCGACGCGACCACTCCTCCCACGCGATCTCGGGCCCGCCGAAGTGCAGCGCGAGGAAACCCTCCACGGCCAGGTGCAGCGGCAGGAACCTGAGCCGGTTCTTGTCGGCCCTGCGGACCATCCTGCGCCGCGTCCTGATGCCCACGTGGCGCAGCGGCTGCCCGAGCTGGGTGCCGTACGCCGCCGCCGGGGTGCCGTCGCCGGTCCACGACGCGACGAAGGCGTGCGGCACGTACGCGGTGTAGTACGAACGGTCGGGAAGCGACACCACGCTCAGCTCGTCGCCGTACACCTTGGCGTGCAGCCGCAGGTCCTTGATGGGCACGGGGCGCACGAGCGGCACCAGCCGCAACGCGCCCCAGGTCTGCGCGGGCCGGGTGTCCAGCCCGGCGAGGTCGATCACCGCACCCCCCGGTCGGCGGTCCGCTCGGCGGTCCGGTCGGCGAGGTAGGCCCGCAGCTCCTCCGACCCGGTGCGCCCCTCGGCGAACCTGGCCAGCTCCACCAGGGCAGGCAGATCCTCGGCGTCGCGGATGCCGGCCGTCGGCACCACCGGCGACAACCGCCGTACCTCCAACTGCTCGGCGTCGTAGACCGGGTTCAGGTGCACGATGCTCACCTCGCGCGCCGGGTCGAGCTTGCGCCGCCAGACGCGCAGCACCTCGGCCGCCAGGCCCGGCGGCGCGTTGTCCCAGCCGTCGGAGACGATGACGAGCGTGCCGGGGCGGCCCTCGAGCCCGTCGAGGATCCGCCGCCCGAGCGGCGTGGGCCCGGTCGGACGCGCCTGGAGCGGGTCGGCGCGCCCCGAGAGCCACAGGCCGCGGTACGACCCGGCCAGCGCCTCCAGCAGGTAGTGGCAGGCCAGCGCGACGGCCAGCGGCCGGCGGCGCTTCACCGGGGAGCCGAACGAGGAGAAGCTGTCGTCCAGCACCGCCGCCACGTCCCCCCAGGTGCCGGCCCTGGCCCCGGCCGTCCTGGCCGCCGCCGCCCGCAGCGCCGCGACCAGCTCGTCCCGCCGCCGCTCCCGCACGCCCGCAGCCAGCGAGAGCACGTAGGAGGCCACCCTGACCAGCGGCATCGCGGCCAGGTCCACCTCGGTGCGGACACCGTCGCGCTCGGCCGACTCCGCCAGCCGCAGCCGTTCCAGCCGGGTCAACCGGGGCGCGATGCGCTCCAGGAAGATCGCCCGGCCGATGCCGTGGCGGGCGGCGAAGCCCTCGGCGACCGTGTACGGCAGCTCGTACAGGGCGGCCTTGTCGTAGTGTGCCCGCCGCCACGCCTCCAGAAGGGGCGTGTCGTAGCGGGCCCGGCGGAACGGCGCGAACAGGAAGTCACCCAGCTCGCCCGGCAGGCGCAGGTGCGCGTGCCGGACGGCCGACTTCATCGCCGTACGGTACTTGACCGCGTCGAGGGCCGGGTCGGGCCGGGCGGCCAGCCAGTCGCGGACGAGCGCCCGGGTGCGCCGGTTGTTGACGCCCTCGCGGCGCAGCCGTTCGAAGAGCCGGTAGACCCGGGGCGGGCTCATGCGCCCCAGCCGCCAGGCGATCAGCCGCGCGTCGCCGGCGCCGCCCTTCCTGCCGAGCAGGTTGGCGATGATCAGGGCGGCGTTGTGCTCGTTGATGTCGAGCGCCAGCGTCGCCGCGTACAGGTCGGGGTAGTTGCCGTGCACGTAGTCGTGCAGGAAGCCGAGGGAGAGCCGCTGCTCGCCGGCCGCGCTGTGGAACTCGCGCTGGCCGGTCGAGGTGATCGCCGCGTTCGCGAAGAGCAGGACGTCCTCGCACTCGATCAGGTCGGCAAAGGTCTCCATCGGCTCCCCCGGGGTCGCGGACTGGCCGGGGAATGAGGGCACGAGCTGCGAAGCATCGCTTCAAAGGCGGTTTCCGGAAGTCGCACCGAAGTCCCGCGGCCAGTCTGGTTCCGGACCATACCCGGGAAAAGCCGCAGATGCGATCAGATTAGGCCGGTGCCCGGTCCGTCCGGTCGTTGGCGCGCAGGAACTGCTCCAGCCCCGCCAGGTCGTCGGTGTTGACGTGGTCGACGTCGGCCGCGATCAGCTCGCGCCAGAGCGCGTCCCTCGCCGGGCCGGCCGCGTCGGGGGTGGCCCAGAACCGTACGCGCTGGCCGTCGCGGTGCGCGGTGGCCACGATCTGGCGAAGCTTGTCCCGCTCTGCGGCCGGCATCTCGCCCACGCCGGTCCAGGTGAAGTGGTTGGTCCAGTTGTCGCTGATCAGCGGGATCAGGCCCGGGTTGCCCTGGCCGAGGTCGGACAGGCGGCCGTCGTAGAAGGCGCGGCGCCGCTCCTGGGCCGCCATCAGCTCGCGCGGCCGGTCACCGCTGATCACGACGGTCACCGCACCGGGCTTGACCTTGCCCTTGTGGTAGGTGGTGAGCATCTTGTCGTAGGTCCGCAGCACCTTGTCCAGCTCGGTGTAGGTCGCGGCGCCGTTGTTCTTGATGTCCACCAGGAGCTGGAGCTGCTGGCGGCTGCCGGGGTAGACGCTGCCGTGGCGGACGCGCCGGGCCAGCGGGTCGAGGTAGAGGGACTGGAGCGTACGTCCGGGGCGCAGGTCCTCGGGGTCGTGCCCGACGCGCAGTTCGCCGTCCACCAGGTAGATGTCGGCCTCGACGCTGGTGAAGCCGTGGTCGAGCGCGTCGAGGAGCGGGCGCTCGTGCTCGTAGTCGTTGTGCGCGTGGGCACGGGGAAGGGGCTCGACGGCCGTGGCGGCGGCGGGCAGGGCCGTCAGCAGCAGGGCTCCGGCGGCGACCAGCACGCCCAGGGCTCGACGCAACATCACATCTCCATCCGTAAGGGGATGATCGCGACGCTATCCGGTAAAGGTGTGACTGGAGTGACGTTCGGCTGAACAGCCTCCCGCCCTACCGGTCCACCGCGAACCGGCCCCTGATCTCGCCCAGCGTGAGGTGCCGGTCGCGGATGTCGGAGATCAGCACGTACGCGACCAGCAGCAGCCCCAGGCAGAGCACGTCCGCCGCCCACCAGGGGATCTCGGCGAGCAGCAGGTAGCCCTGGCCGTCGCTCAGCGAGCGGATCACGACCGTCACCACGACCACGACCAGCGTCACCAGCAGCCACGTCCACCACCGGGGCAGGCTGCCCTTGTTCCACAGCCGTACCCGCCAGTTCATGAACACGGCCAGCATGCCGAGCAGCGCGCAGAAGCCGATCAGCCACCAGGGCAGGGCGAAGGCGGTCTGCTCGGCGATCTGCTCCTGGGTCGCGCGCAGCTCCGCCTCCGCCGCCCGCTGGGCCCGTACGGCGGCGTCGAGCTGCCGTTCGAGCTGGGCCACGCTCTTCTGCTCGCGCGGGGGCGGCGTGGCGGCGTCCGTCGGCAGCATCCGGGTCACGACCGTCAGCATGATCGCGACGAACGACAGCGCGAGCACGATGGCCATGAACAGGTCGATGAAGCGCAGGTCGAGCGGCGGCGCGAACGACCTGACGGCCCGCTTCCTCACTGCTCCCTCACCAGCGTGTACCGCTGCGGACGGCTCTCCACGGCGCTGAGCCGCTCGACCGCGGTACGCAGCGCGTCGAGCCCCTTGACCAGTTCCTCCGTCCGGCCTCTGGACATGGCCAGCTCGTGCGTGAGCCCCTTCAGGTCGGGGCCTGTCTGGGCGAGCGGGCCGGCCTGCCGGGTGGGCAGCCGCGCGAGGTAGACCAGGAACACCTCGTCGGCCGCCGCCACCCCGGCCCGCTCGGCCCGCTCGACCAGGCTCATGGCGCCGAACGCGAGCACGCTCAGGAACAGCGCGATCATGGTCACGCCGAACGCCGAGGCCAGCTCGGGCAGCACGTGCTGCTTGAGCGCGGCGATCAGCACGCCGGTGTCGCCCTGGCTGTCGAGCGCGTTGGAGAACGAGCCCACCATCGCGGCCATCGTCAGCGCGGTGCCGATGAACCCGAAGACCGGCAGTGCCCAGATGAGCGCGTGGTCGAGATGGTGCTTGTTGGCCATCTCGCCCTCGTCCAGCGCGGAGCGGGCGCTCAGCACCGCCTCGCAGTCGCCCCCGGCGTCGGCCGCCTCCCTGAACAGCTTGAGCCGCCGCGCCACCAGCGTGTCCTCATTCGCCTTGACCGCCTGGACGCTCGCCACGGCCCGCGCGGTCGCGGCGCTCTCCCGCCTGATGTCCGGTACGGCCCTGACGATCCTGAGGATGGTGGTCAGGAACACCGCGATGATGAGCGTGACGATCAGCTCGGCCGCCACCGGAGCCGTGGTCGCCCCGACGAACTCCAGCAGCCCCTTCACCGCGCCGGACACCATCAGCACCCCGGACACCACGAGGCCCACGAGCGGCGCGAACACCGAATGACGCCAGTCGTACCTTGACACCCTTCAACCTCACTCCGGCCCACGAATTGTCAAGAACCAACCTAAGCACATACAAAGCAGTCTTTTGGTCACGGTGAGAGCGCGACTCCTCTCGCCGCGTAGCGCCACGGCCCCGGGCCACCCTCCGCGACCGGCCCGTTCTCCACCACCGGGGCCGCCCAAGAACCCACAAGACCCCGGCGAGAACCTGGAGACCTGTTTCCGCCTCGCCGACTCGAGAGACAGGGGACAAGCAGGCTCCGATGCAGGGCCGTCCTCGCGGCCGCCGTCAGCGCCGCCGGTGCCCCCACAGACACGAAACCGCCCCTTCCCTGCGATGTTTCCGCAGGTAAGAGGCGGTATGAAATGGTGGAGGTGGCGGGAATCGAACCCGCGTCCTTCAACCCCAGGTCAGGGCTTCTCCGGGCGCAGCCTGCTGTGTTTTTCTCAGCCCCGGCGATCACGCAGGCGAGTCGCCGACGGGCTCAGCCACTGTTAGGTTTCCCGATCTTCCCCGTGGCCGGGTCGAACGGTGGAGCCTTCTGATGATGCCAGACACCGGGCCGAAGGCACTCCCGGGCTGACAGTGGTTTCGCTACTTAGGCAGCGAGCGCCAGGGAGTCCCTGGCAGCCACAGTGCTCTTGGAATTGGCACTTGTTGTTTGCGGTCACAGGATTAACGAGGTTATGTCCGCAGTCCTCGGCCCGCTTCACCTGGCTTGCAAGGTCAAAGTCGAAGCCAGTCACCCCCTGTGCAGTTGTCAACCCGCCGTGGATCTCACGATCTGGGATCTGACGATCTCCGGCGAGCAACATGAATGTACACGCGACAACACCATCAACGCCAACTTAATTCCCCGTGGCGGGGCATGGCGAAACCCCCGGGAGCGCGGCTCAAGGCACACGCTCCCGGGGGCCGACCGGCAGGGTCGAGCCGGTCCGGACGGCAGGACTTCCCCCGAGATGAAGTCCTGATCTCATCACGGCGACTGGGACCGCAACCCCCCGAGCGGGCCCAGTCACTCAGTAAGACGCCGTACGCGATGGGGATGGTTGCTCCGTGTCACGACTTTTTCACGACGAGTTACCGAGGGCCGCGAAGAAGTCGCCCGCCACCGCTCCGGCGTCGTGGTTCTTCGCCAGCACCGCGATGGCCACGTCGCCCTGCCAGCCGACGAACCAGGTCTGCTGGTCTGCCGCCGTGGCCGTGATGCCGTAGACCCGGCCCTTGCCCCCCTGGGCGGGCGTGCTCGCCGCACCGGCCCGCATCATCGTCTGCAGCGTCGCCCGGACCTCCGGGTCGAGCGGCACCGGAGCCGGCTGGATGGCCGGGGTCGGCTCGGCCGCGGGATCGGGCGCCTTGGGGTCGGTCACCAGCACGGGCGGGCGCCAGGTGCCCGAGGCGACCGCCGCGGCCACCAGTGCCATGCCGAGCGGACTCACCTGAACGTTCTGGCCCGCGATGGCCTTGGCCTTGTCGGCGTCGCCGTCGAGCTTCAGACGACTGCCGCTGAACGACTTCAGCGGCAGCCGCCACGGCTGCCCCACCCCGAACGCCTGGGCGCTCTGGATCAGGTCGTCGGCCGTGACACGGCGGGCCAGCGAGGCCAGCGCGGTCACGCAGCCCCTGGCGAAGTTCTCCTGGAACGTGGCCGACGTCGTGATGCCCGCCGCCTGCCCGACCTGGACGAACTTGGCCCCGCCCACCGTGCGCTCCTGCGGGCAGGCCAGCCGCTGCTTGGGGCTCACGCCCTTCTTGAGCAGCGCGTCGGCGGCCACGATCGAGAACGCCGTGCCGGCCGGGAACTTGCCGGCCAGCGCGTCGCGCTCCTGGTGCAGGCTCTTGGTGCCGACCGCGAGGATCTCACCGGTGTCGCGCTGCACCGCCACCAGGGCGCTGGCGGGGGTGCCGGCCACCGCCTGCTCGGCGGCGGCCTGCGTGGCCCGGTCGATGGTGGTCTTGACCGAGACGTTCTGTCGCCCGGCCCACCTTTTCAGCTCGGCGACCTGCTCGCCGGTCTTGAGGTCGAGCGTGACGACCTTGGTCTCGGTGGAGCCGGTCAGGTAGTCCTGATATGCCTGCTGCAGGCCGCTCGTGCCCACCGAGTCACCGGCCCGCTGCGGCCCGCCGAGCTTCTGCTCGGTCTCAGGCGTGAGCGCGCTGACCATGCCCACGATCTGCCGGGGCGGGGCGGGGCTGACCGGCTGCTCCTGCGATTGGACCTCGATCCCGGCGATGGCGTCGAGCTTCGGCTTGACCGTCTGGTAGCGCGAGCGCCCGAACGTCACCAGTTGCACGAACTTGTCGGGCGGCGACGACCTGACGCGGCTCAGCAGCCGGTCTTGGGCGTAGCCGGTGACCTCGGAGAGCTGCGCGACCACGCGCTCGGCCTGGTCGCCGAGCTTGGCCGGGTAGACGCCGGCCACGTAGAGGACCCGGTTGCTCTGCAGCGCGTCGCCGGCCCGGTCGACCACCGGCTGACGCGCGTTGGGCTCGGTGTCGACCGCGAACCGCTGGCCCTCCTTGAGCTGCGGGTGCAGCACGGAGGGCGACCAGCGGACCTTCCACGCGCCGCCGACCAGGTGCAGCGGCAGCATGCCGTCGTACTCCCACAGGGGGTTGTTCTCTCCCAGGTCCACCTCGGCGTGGAAGGTGGCCTTGGACTCGTCGCCGGCCGTGCTGACACTCGTGACCTTGAAGCGGAACGAGGCCGCGTCCAGCTCGAGCTTGGCGTCGGCCAGCGCCTTGCGCACGGTCGCCACGTCGCCGTCGGTGCGGCCGGCGGCCAGCTCGTAGTCTTCCGACTGCCAGCCCACCAGGAAGTCGCGCAGCGCGTCGTGCGGCGAGGGCTCCTCGAAGCAGCCGGTCAGCATGGTGCTCGCGACCGCCAGGGTGACGGTCGCGGCCAGGGTGCGGCGGGCGCGTGTCATGGGTGGAGATGCCGCCGTCTCATCGGTTGCGGTGGCGCAGGGCGCGGGCCATCTCCCGCTTGGCCTGCTGCTCCGCGAGCGACTGCCGTTTGTCCCAGTCTTTCTTGCCGCGGGCGATGCCGATCTCGACCTTGGCCCGGCCGTCCTTGAAGTAGAGGGACAGCGGCACGATCGTCAGCCCGCCCTCCTTCGTCTTGGCGGCGAGCTTGTCGATCTCTTTACGGTGCAGCAGCAGCTTGCGCTTGCGCCGGGCCGCGTGGTTGGTCCACGTACCCTGTGAATATTCGGGGATGTGCACGTTGAGCAGCCACGCTTCGTCGCCTTCGACGGTGGCGTAGCCGTCGACGAGCGAGGCGCGGCCCTCGCGCAGCGACTTCACCTCGGTGCCCTGCAGCACGAGACCCGCCTCGAAAGTGTCCTCGACGTGGTAGTCGTGCCGAGCACGTTTGTTCTGGGCGATGACCTTCCGCCCGGTCTCACGTGGCATGCTTCGACTTTACCGGCGACCGGGACGGCGCCGACCCATGCGCACCGCTAGACCCTGAGGTAGCGGCGCAGCGTCACGAACGAGGCCAGGATACAGATCACGACACCGATGACCATCGTGATGGTGATGGTCTGGGCCACGTCGTTCCAGCCGAGCTGGGCCGTGCCGAGGAAGCCGACGAGCCCGTCGAACAGGAAGGTCTTCGCCGTGATCAGGATGACCGCCGCGAAGACCCCGCCCACGAGACCGGCGATGACGCCTTCCATGACGAAGGGGAGCTGGATGTAGAGGTTGGACGCGCCGACCAGCCGCATGATGCCCGTCTCCCTGCGCCGGTTGAACGCCGACAGCCGCACCGTGTTACCGATCAGCAGGGCCGCCGCGAGCACCAGGATGATCGCCACGGTGAGCGCGGCGACCGCCAGTTTGTCGAGCATGTCGAAGAACGGGGCGATGAGCTGCTTCTGGTCCGTCACCTCGGCGACGCCCGGCTGCCCCTTCACCGCCTGGATCACCGACTGGTAGTTGTTGGGGTCCTGGAGCTTGATCCGGAACGACTCGGGAAGGTCGTCGACCTTCGTCGCGTTCACGAGCGCCTGGTTCGACGAGAACGACTCCTTGAAGTTCTCGTAAGCAGTCGACGCGTTCTCGAAGAACACCTCCGCGACGCCAGGGGTGCCCTTGATCAGCTCTTCGAGCTCCTTGGTCTGCGCGGGCGTGATCGCCTTGCCGTCGCAGGCCGGCATGGCCGACGCCCTCTTGCAGAGGAAGACCGAGATCTCGACCTTGTCGTTCCAGTAGGACTTCATCAGCCCGACCTGGCTGTTGATCATCAGGCCCACGCCCAGCATCGCCATGCCGACCGCCACGGTGATGATCACGGCGATGGTCATGGTCAGGTTGCGACGGAGGCCGATCCAGACCTCGGAGAAGATGAAATTCGCCCGCATGTTCTGTCTGCAGCTCCCTGTCAGTACGCCTGGCCGTAAACGCCACGCGACTGGTCACGGACGATCTTGCCGTCCTCCAGCTCCACGACACGCTTACGCATGGAGTCGACGATGGCGGCGTCGTGCGTGGCCATGACGACCGTGGTGCCAGTCCTGTTGATGCGGTCGAGCACCTTCATGATGCCGATGCTCGTCGCGGGGTCGATGTTGCCCGTGGGCTCGTCGGCCAGCAGGATCATCGGCCGGTTGACGAACGCGCGGGCCATGGCGACGCGCTGCTGCTCGCCGCCGGACAGCTCGTCGGGCATACGGTGGGCCTTGCCTTCCAGGCCGACCAGCTCGATGACCTCGGGCACCACCTTGCGGATGAACCGCCGGGGCTTGCCGATGACCTCGAGGGCGAACGCCACGTTCTCGTAGACGTTCTTGTTCGGGAGCAGCCTGAAGTCCTGGAACACGCAGCCGATGCGGCGGCGCAGGTGCGGCACCTTGAAGTTGGACAGGCGGGCCAGATCCTTGCCGGCGACGTGGATCGCGCCGGAGTTCGGCCGCTCCTCCTTCAGTACCAGGCGCAGGAACGTGGACTTGCCTGATCCCGAAGGACCGACGAGGAACACGAACTCACCCTTGTCCACGTCAACGGACACGTGGTCGAGGGCGGGCCGGTTCTGGTTCGCGTAGACCTTGGTGACATTATCGAAATGAATCACGAGAGCATCACGGCATGCCAGTCTAGGGGTCAGGACGGAAGCGAGGGTGGCACATGCCCACTTCCCGCCACCGGCCGATCGGAGGCGCGGTCTTTACCAATGATCGACGTTCCGATTGGCCAGACGACAGTCTAGGGGGAAGACTGGCATGGAAACGTCCATAACGGAAACAAAACGATTGTGCGGCTAGACTTGGGGCTGTCATGAGTTGCGAACACCTCGTATGCGCGCAGTGCGCCCACCCCGTGATCGAGGGGCGTTGCCCGGTCTGTCGCGCCAGCAGAGAGCGGATGCACCACGGCTTCGCCGGGCTGACACCCGCCCTCATCGCGCTGCTGCTCGTCGCCCTGATCGTGCTGACCCTGGCGGTCGAGCACCTAAGCGGTCTCTGACTCCTGGCGGCGCATCCAGCGGATCTCCGCCTCGATGAACCCGTCGAGGTCGCCGTCGAGCACGGCTGACGGGTTGCCGGCCTCGGTGCCCGTGCGCAGGTCCTTCACGATCTGGTACGGGTGCAGCACGTAGTTGCGGATCTGCGTGCCCCACGACGTGGTCGTCGCGCCCCGCAGCTCCGACATCTTCTCGGCCTCCTCCTGCCGCTTGCGCTCGAGCAGCTTGGCCTGCAGCACGTTCATGGCCGTGGCCCTGTTCTGCAACTGCGAGCGCTCGTTCTGGCAGGAAACCACGATGCCGGTCGGCAGGTGCGTGATGCGCACGGCCGAGTCGGTGGTGTTGACGCCCTGGCCGCCGGGGCCGCTGGAGCGGTAGACGTCGACGCGGATCTCGTCCTCGATGATGTCGATGTGGTCGGTCTGCTCGACGACCGGCACGATGTCGACCCCGGCGAACGAGGTCTGCCGCCGCCCCTGGTTGTCGAACGGGCTGATGCGGACCAGCCGGTGCGTGCCGTGCTCGCCGCGCAGCGTGCCGTAGGCGTAGGGCGACTTGATCGTGAACGTGGCCGACTTGATGCCGGCCTCCTCGGCGTAGGAGGTGTCGTAGACCTCGGTGGAGTAGCCCTTGCGCTCGGCCCACCGCAGGTACATCCGCAGCAGCATCTCCGCCCAGTCGGCCGCGTCGACGCCGCCGGCCTGGGAGTTGATCGTGACGAGGGCCTCGCGCGCGTCGTATTCGCCCGACAGCAGCGTGCGCACCTCCATCGCGCCGATGTCGGACCTCAGCGACTGGAGCTCCTTGTCGGCCTCGGCGCGCGTGTCGTCGTCGCCCTCCTCGGCCGCCAGCTCGTAGAGGACCGAGAGGTCTTCGAGGCGGCGCGCGACCCCGTCGACGCGATTCAGCTCGCCCTGGAGGTGGGAGAGCTTGCTGGTGACCTTCTGGGCCTGGTCGGGGTCGTCCCACAGGTCGGGCGCGGCAACCTGCTGCTCCAGCTCCGCGATCTGCTTGCGCATCGCGTCGAGGTCGAGCACGTCCTGGATGCTGCGGAGCGTGCCCCGAAGCTCGTTGATCTCTTCTGCCGGATCGATGCCTGCCACGTCTCCCAAGGGTACGCGACCCTCGCGCACCCGAATAACATGGCGAGGTGCGTGCATACGGTCGGCGGAAGGCGCTGGCGCTCGCCGCCGGCCTGCTCGCCGCGGCGACCGCCTGCTCAGGCGGTGCCCAGCCGCCGCCCGCGACGCCCGCGGCGTCGGCCTCGCCGAGCCCGTCGGCCTCCCTCGACGAGCCGCTCGTCACGCGGTCGGAGGCCGCCGAGGCGTTCGACGCGGTCACACTCACCGACGACCTGCTCCGCGTGTCGACCGGGCACGAGGGGCAGGACGAGCTCGAGGGGCGCCTGGCGATGGCGCTCGACCAGATGGCGGGCGGTCAGTGGCAGCTCGCCGCGGCGGCCTTCCAGTCCACCGGCTACGCGCCGCCGCGCTATCAGTGGGGCCCGCCGACGTTGTTCGTGCCGCGCTTCCCGCAGGATGAGCGGGCGCCGTGGTTCAGCGCGCTGGCGACGCGCGACGGGCGGCCGACGCTGCTGACGTTCACCAGGTCCAACCGATGGATGCTCGTCTCGGCGGCCGAGCTGCTGCCGGGGCAGAAGTTGCCCGCGATCAAGCTCGACGCCGACGGCTACGCCTCGGTGGTGGCGTCCGACGACAAGACCGTGACGATCAGCCCGCAGTTCATCGGCCCGGTGCACGCCAGCGTGGCCGAGACGGGCACCGCGGGGGTCACCGCCGGCCTGCTCGCCACCGGCCCCTACACGACCGACGTGGCCGAGCAGATCGCCGCGCACCGCGAGCAGGCCAAGAGCGACGGGTTCAGCTACGACTCGATCTTCAGCGCCGAGAGCTTCCCCGTCTACGCCCTGCGCACCGAGGACGGCGGGGCGCTGATCCAGTACTCGCTGTCCCGCACCACCTCCACCACGACCAAGACGGCCGAAGACGACTACATCTCGGTCCCCGAGCCGGCCAGGTGGGCGATCAGCACCCCGGTGCTGCGGCGCAACCTCAGGCTCATCGAGACGCACCAGTACGCCACCGCCGTCCCCCCGCTCACCGCCCCCGCGCCCGCCCCCGTGATCGCCCACGACGGCGCGCTCACCCGGGCCACCGGCCAGTAGCCGCCGGGTCTTTGACCGATCCGACATTAGTCAACTAAGGTTGCTAACATGTCGGCTGACGAGCTTCCCGTTCCCCAGGAACCCGCCGACGCGCTCGCGGCGGTGGCGGCCCTGCGGCGACTGGCCGACCAACTGGAGAACGCGGCGGTCGAGCAGGCGATGCGGGCGGGCTGGAGCTGGCCCCAGGTCGCCGAGGCCCTCGGCGTCACGCGCCAGGCGGTCCACAAGAAACACGCCAAGCGGCTGATCTCGGCCGGGGTCACGCTGAGGAGGCGACAGTGAGCGCGATCGACCACTACATCAACGAGGTCATGGAGGTGGGCGCGGACGAGGCCAGGGCCGACGGGTCGGCGGCGGTCGAGGCGCACCACCTGCTGCTGGGCATCGCCGCCCATGGCGACACGGCGGCCCGCACCGCCCTGGCGGCGGCCGGGCTCAACCGCGCGGCTCTCCGCGCGGCGCTCGACCGGGAGTTCGAGCACAGCCTGAACGCCGTCGGGGTCTCGTCGGCGGCCCTGTCCCTCCCGAGCCCGGCCCCCGACCCCGACCGGCGGCCCGGCATGGGGGCCTCGGCCCGGCTCGCGCTCGAACGGGGTTTCGCCCGCGTCGACCGCAAGCGCGACCTGCGGCCCGCCCACGTGCTGCTCGGGGTCCTGGAGGCGGAGTTCGGCACCGTCCCGCGCGCCCTCGCCCTGGCGGGCGTGGACCGGGCGGAGCTGATGACCACCGTCCACCAGGCGGCCGACGCCTCGCCCTGGTGAGCTGCCGGGCGCGGCGCCGGAGGGCGGTGGACGGGCCTGGAAGGCCCGCCCACGGCCCGGACGGCTACGCCTCCGTGTGGGGGAGGTTGCTGGCCGCCACGAGCGTCCGGATGGCCCTCAGCGCCACCGACAGCGTGGCCAGGTCGAAGTGGTCGCTCTCCCAGATCTCCGACAACGTCTGCCGGGCCCGCGCGACCGCCGCCGAGTTGGCCTCCGACCAGCGCGCCAGCCGCTCCTCCGGCGACAGCCCCGGCTTGCTGTGCGCCAGCACGTCGCGGGTGAGCGAGGCGTGCGCGGCGTACAGGTCGTCGCGCAGCGCGGAGCGGGCCATCGAGTTCCACCGGTTGTCACGGGGCAGCGCGATGACGCGTTCGCGCAGCCGGGCGAGCTGCAGCCGGTCGGCCAGGTCGAAGTAGACCTCCGCCACCTCGCTGACCGGCCGCTCCGTCAGGGACGCGATCTCCACCAGGTCCAGCGTCGAGTACGCCGGCACCATCCCGGACACCCGCTCGGCCAGCTCCATCGGCACCCCGCGGGCCACGAACGAGTCGCGCCGCTCCTCGTACGCGCTCAGGTCGGGCCCGGTCAGCAGCTTCGGGATGTAGGCGGGCAGCCCGTTGACCCCCTTCTGGAAGAAGCTGACCGACCCGGCCAGGTCCAGCGGCGGCCGGCGGTTGATCAGCAGCCACCGGGTGCCGCGCTCGGCCAGCTTGCGGGCCTCCAGGAGCATGGCCATCTGGGTGGCGGTGTCGACCTGGTCCTCCAGCGACTCCACGGCCCGGTAGAAGCTCGGCAGGTCGAAGACCTCCCGCGCCACCAGGTACGCCCGCACGATGTCGGGCGTCGAGGCCCCCGTGTCCTCCCCGAAGCGGTACATGAAGGTGGTGCCCGCCGAGTTGACCAGCTCGTTCACCACGCAGGTGGTGATGATCTCGCGGCGCAGCGGGTGCTCGTCCATGTACGTGCGGAACCGCTCCCGCAACGCCGACGGGAAGTACGACACCAGCCACGAGGCCAGGTACGGGTCGTCGGGCAGGTCGGAGCCCAGCAGCTCGGCGTCGACCACCAGCTTGGTGTAGGCCAGCAGCACCGAGAACTCCGGCGCGGTCAGCCCCAGCTTGGCCTGGCGCCGCTCGGCCAGCGTCTTGTCCGAGGGCAGGAACTCCAGCTCCCGGTTGACCAGCCCGTCGCGCTCCAGCTTGCGCAGGTAGCGGGCGTGGATGTGGAGCATGTCGACGGCCTGGTCGCGGGCGACGGCGAGCACCACGTTCTGCGCGTAGTTGTCGCGCAGCACCAGGTCGGCGACCTCGTCGGTCATGGAGGTGAAGACCTGGTTGCGCTGCTTGTCGGTCAGCTCGCCGTCGCGTACGACCTGGTCGAGCAGGATCTTGATGTTCACCTCGTGGTCGGAGGTGTCCACGCCGGCCGAGTTGTCGATGAAGTCGGTGTTGACCAGCCCGCCGTTGAGCGCGAACTCGATCCTGGCGAGCTGCATGAGCCCGAGGTTGCCGCCCTCGCCGACGACCTTGCAGCGCAGCGCGGCGGCGTCGACCCGGAGCGCGTCGTTGGCCTTGTCGCCCACGTCGGCGTTGGACTCGGAGCCGCCCTTGACGTAGGTGCCGATGCCGCCGTTCCACAGCAGGTCGACGGGGGCCCGCAGGATGGCGCTGATCAGGTCGTTCGGCGCCATCGAGCTGACGTGGGCCGTGATGCCGAGCGCCTCGCGCATCTGCGGCGTGATGTGGATGGACTTGGCCGTACGCGGGAAGACGCCGCCGCCGGGCGAGATCAGCTCGGCGTCGTAGTCCTCCCAGGAGCTGCGCGGCAGCTCGAACAGGCGGCGCCGCTCGGCGAACGTGCGGGCGGCGTCGGGCGCCGGGTCGACGAAGATGTGCCGGTGGTCGAACGCGGCCACCAGCCGGATGTGCCGCGACAGCAGCATGCCGTTGCCGAACACGTCGCCCGACATGTCGCCGATCCCGGCCACCGTGAAGTCGGTGTTCTGGACGTCGACGCCCATGGTGCGGAAGTGGTACTTGACCGACTCCCACGCGCCGCGGGCGGTGATGCCCATGGCCTTGTGGTCGTAGCCGATCGAGCCGCCGGAGGCGAAGGCGTCGCCCAGCCAGAAGCCGTACTCCTTGGCCACGCTGTTGGCGATGTCGGAGAAGGTGGCGGTGCCCTTGTCGGCGGCGACCACGAGGTAGGTGTCGTCGCCGTCGTGCCTGACCACGTCGGGCGGGGGCACGACCTTGCCGTCCACGAGGTTGTCGGTGACGTCGAGCAGGCCGGAGATGAACATCCGGTAGCAGGCCACGCCCTCGGCGAGGAGGTCCTCCCGCCTGCCGGACCTCGGCGGGCGCTTGACGACGAACCCGCCCTTGGAGCCGGTCGGCACGATGACGGTGTTCTTCACCATCTGCGCCTTCACCAGCCCGAGGATCTCCGTGCGGAAGTCCTCCATGCGGTCCGACCACCGCAGCCCGCCCCGTGCCACCTTCCCGAACCGGAGGTGCACGCCCTCGACCCGCGGCGAGTACACGAAGATCTCGAACTTCGGCCGCGGCAGGGGCAGCACGCTGATGGCCTCGGGGTCGAACTTCAGCGAGATGTACGGCTTGCGCGCGCCGTCCACCGTCTGGAAGTAGTTGGTGCGCAGGGTCGCCTGGATCATCTCCAGGTACGCCCGCAGGATCCGGTCCTCGTCGAGCGAGACCACCTCGTCCAGCGCCCCGAGTATCTCCTCGGTGAGCGCCTCGACGAGGTCCACCCGCACGTCCTCGGCCCGCCGCGGGTCGAGCTTGGCCTCGAACAGCCGCACGAGCAGCCGCGCCACCCGCACGTTGTCCCTGAGCACCCGCTCCATGTACGGCTGCGAGAACGTGCTCCCGGTCTGGCGCAGGTATTTGGCGTAGACGCGCAGGATCTCGACCTGTTCCCAGGTCAGCCCGGCCTTCAGTATCAGCGCGTTGAAGTCGTCGGCCTGCACCCGCCCCTGCCACAGGGCGGTGAGCCCGTCCTGGAAGAGCCGCTTGAAGTCGTTCCTGTCCACCTCGTCGGTGGGGGCGTGGCGGAGCCCGAAGTCGTAGATCCAGGCGTTCTTGGTGGCGGGGTCGTTGTCCCGGTCGATCTCGTAGGGCCGTTCGTCCACGACCTCGACGCCGAGCCGCTGGATCAGCGGCAGCGCCTGCGACAGCGAGATGGGCGAGCCGATCTTGTAGATCTTCAGCCGCCGCTCCCCGTCGGTCGCGTCGTACGGCTCGTACAGGTTGATCCCGACCTGGTCCCCGTCGCCGCCCGCCTCGGCCAGTTCCTCCAGCCGCCGCAGGTCGACCACGGCCACCTGGGGCGGGAAGTCGGCCTTGTAGCCCTCGGGGAAGGCCGAGGCGTAGCGCCTGGTCAGCGGGGGCGCCTCCGACTCTGAGGTCATCTCGCCCAGCGCGGTGGCCAGGTCGTCCTCCCAGGAGCGGGTGATGGCGGCCAGGCGCGCCTCCAGCTCCTCCACGTCCACGCCCGGGGGCGGGAGCGGTTTGCCGCGCTCGCCGCGCACGACCACGTGCAGCCGGGCGAGCACCGACTCGCCGATCATCGCGCTGTAGTCGAGCGACTTTCCGCCCAGGGCCTTGAGCAGCACCTCCTGCATCCTCAGCCGCACCTTGGTGGTGTAGCGGTCGCGCGGCAAGTAGATCAGGCACGAGATGTAGCGGCCGTAGTCGTCGCGCCGCAGGAACAGCTTGACCTGCTTGCGCTCGCGCAGCCGCAGCACGCCCAGGGCGATCGGTTCGAGCTGGTCGACCGAGGTCTGGAACAGTTCGTCGCGCGGGAACGTCTCGAGGATCTCGATGAGGTCCTTGCCGTCGTGGCTGTCGGGGGCCAGCCCGGCCTTGTCGAGCACCCCGGCGAGCTTGCGCCGCAGCACGGGGATGCGGGAGATCGACTCGTTGTAGGCCACGTGGGTGAACAGGCCGAGAAAGCGACGCTCCCCGATCACCTCGCCCTCGGGGGAGAACAGCTTGACCCCGATGTAGTCGAGGTAGGTGGCCCGGTGCACGGTGGCCCTGGAGTTGGCCTTCGTGATGATCATGAGCTGCTTCTCGTGCGCCTTGGCCCGCAGCTCGGCGGGCAGCGCGGCGAAGCTCTCCGAGCCGACCTTGTCGTCGCGCAGGATGCCGAGCGCCGCGCCGGGCAGCGCGCGCAGCGTCGCGCCCTCGGCGGTGTCCTCCAGGCGGTACTCCCGGTAGCCGAGGAAGGTGAAGTGCCCGTCGGCGAGCCAGCGCAGCAGGTCGAGGCTGTCCTCGACCTCCGCGGGCTCCAGCGGCGGCGGGTTCATGCTGAGGTCTTCCGCGGTCTGGACGGCCAGGGCGTGCATCTTGGCGAAGTCTTCGACCGCGTAGCGCACGTCGCTGAGCACCCGCTGCAGGTCGGTCTCGATGCCCTTGAGCGTCGTGGGGTCGGACTGGCGGTCGATCTCGATGTGGATCCACGACTCGACCAGCACCTGGCCGGTCACGTCCTCCTGGCCGCGGCCGAGCATCCGGCCGGTCATGTCGCGGCGCACCCGCATCTGCGGGTGGACCACCAAGTGGGTGCCGAGGTCGTGCCGGTCGAGCTCCATGGTGACCGAGTCGACCAGGAACGGCATGTCGTCGGTGACCACCTCGACCACGGAGTGGCCGGGGTCCCAGCCGTTCTCCTCCATCGTCGGGGTGTAGGCCCTGACCACCGCCCGGCCCTGCGGCCGCACCTCGGCGAGCTTTCTCTGGGACATCGCGGGGCCATAGACGTCAACGGGGTTGCGGTCGAGCAGGTCCTCCGGCGCGACGTGTCGATAGTAGAGCCGCAGGAAGGACAGCGCCTCGTCGGCGCTCACATGCTCGTTGCCGGCCGCGCATCTGTCCGCGGCTCGCTGGAGCAGCTCATCCTTGGCCTCGTCGAGCGGCATTTCGCTCTCACTCCTTTGTGAGGGTTTGCCATATTTGTTCATAGCCAGGCTCTAAGTTCCCAAAGCAGCGGAAAGTAGTGCAGGCGTGTCCTACCGCGAAGGTAGGGGGCACCGGTCGAGCCGCCTGTGCCCGACTTGGTGCCGATCTGGCGTTCGACCATCTGGACGTGACGCATCCGCCACAGCGCGGCGGTCTCGTCGTGCGTCAGCAGGTCTTCGGCCAGTTGCCACAGGTCGTCGTAGGACCCGCGGTCTCTCGCCACGGCCAGCAGCGAGCCCATGATCTCGTCGTCGGAGACCGGCAGGCCACGCTGGGACAGGGCAGCCACATAAGCATCCCACAGCGTGGGCTCGGCGAGCCGGCGGCGCAGCCGGGCCAGCTCCGCCTCTCCCGCGTGCCTGAAGGTGCCGAGATAGCGCTCGTCCTTCAGCCCCGACAGGAACTCCAGCTCGCGGAACTGAACCGACTGGAACCCGCTGGCGGGCTCCAGCTTCGCGCGGAAGGCCAGGAAGTCCTGGGGCGTCATCGTCTCCAGCACGTCGATCTGCCCGATCAGCACCCGCTCCACCACGTGCACCCGCCGGAACAGATGCCTGGCCTGCCACAGCTCCCCCGCGAACATGGCCTCGCGGGCGGCCTCCAACTCGTGGAGCAGCAGCTTGAACCACAGCTCGTAGACCTGGTGAATCGTGATGAAAAGCAGCTCGTCGGGAGCCTCCGACTCCGGCCGCTGCTGGTCGAGCAGCTCCGGCAGCCGCAGATAGCCACCGTACGAGAGCCGGCCACCCTCCTCGCCGAACCGACGGCGCGGGGGGCCGGGCGCATCACCGTCGACGCCCACCGAACACCTCCCCCTTGACCACCCGGCCGTTCGGGACCGGGCGCAACGCCTCGCGATACCGATATCACCCGAAAAGGGGATAGACGTCAACGTGACATCGACATCGGTGGATCGTCGCCTGACGCCGAGGAGGGGTCGTTCTTGAGCTCGTCGAGCCGGTCGGGCAGCTCGGCGAGCTCGATCAGCTCCGCCTGGCACTGCTCACAGTCGTCGAGGTGGCGTTCGAAGGCCTCGTGCTCCTCTTCGTCGAGGACGCCGAGGGCGTAGGCGGCCACCCCGTCGTGCATCAGCCGGCTACCCCCTTGTCCCGCAGCAGTTCGCGGAGTGCGCGGATCCCGTAGTAGAGCCGGGACTTGACCGTGCCCGGAGGGATCCCCAGAATCTCCGCCGCTTCACTTATCGTACGGTCTCTGAGGTAGGTCTGCTCAATGACTTCTCGGTGTTCTTCGGACAGCGATCGGAGCGCGTCCGCGACGACCATCGCCGACAACGCCCGCTCCGACCCGTCCGGGACCGACATCATGTCGGCTTCCGGCGGCTCGACCTCCTGAGGCCGGACGCTCTTCCGCCGACGACCATCGATGACTATGCGGCGGGCCACGGTAAGCAGCCACGCCCATATAAGGCTCGGTTCCCATTGCAGTCTTGCCGAGTTTCGCCAGGCCCTGACGATCGTCTCCTGCACAACGTCTTCAGCCCACTGAAGGTCGTTACCCGTTGATTTGCGTACGTGGCGCAGCAGAGGGCCGCCGAACTCCTGGTAAAGCACCGCGATGCGGCGCTCCGCCTCGGCATCCGCACTCTCGAACCTGCCGTCGAGGTGACCTAGCACGGGGCACATCTTTACACCTTCGTTATCCAAGCGGTAGCCACTCCGATAACTCCAGTCATTTGTAACTATCTCCGGCCATAGGTGAACCCGGGGGAAGACGGCCGCGTACCTCCGACCATGCACAGGCTTTTGCGCGGCGAGTTGTTCATGCTCGGCGGCTTCGTCGTAGCCGCCGCCGTGACGATCGCGCTGGTCATGCCGCCGGCCATCGATCCGGCGGCCGCCCAGTGGACGCAGACCTCGACGGGGCCGCTCACGGCCGCCGACCGCGATCTGCTCTTCAAGGTACGCCAGGCGGGCCTGTGGGAAATGCCCGTCGGCGAGTACGCCCAGACCCGCGCCGAGTCCCAGCGCGTCAAGGAGGTCGGAAAGCTGATCATGGAGGAGCACAGGGACCTCGACCTGATCACCCGCCAGACCGCGAAGAAGCTGGGCGTGGCGCTCCCCGACGAGCCCAACCCCGACCAGCAGCGCTGGATGGCGCAGCTCGCGGCCGAGAGCGGGCCGGCCTTCGACAAGGACTTCGCGAACCTGTTGCGTGCCGCGCACGGAAAGGTCTTCACCGTCGTGGCGGCCGTGCGATCCGGGACGCGGAACTCCGAGATCAGGAAGTTCGCGCAGGAAGGCATCAACTACGTGATGCGCCACATGGCGTACCTGGAATCCACCGGCCTGGTCGACCACGGCCAGTTGCCCGAACCCCCGACGCCCTCACCTGCTCCACCCGTCGCGCTGGCGGTCGAGAAGAGGAGACATTCATGAGGAGATCCAGACGCATGGCCGCGGCCGTGTCCGCGCTGGCCGTGGCGGCGACCGGCCTGGTGTCCGCGGCCGTCATCGGCGTGGGCCCGGTCCTCGCCGACCACTGTGACCCCGCGGAAGCCACCCGGTCCCCCCAGCCCCGCCAGTCCCAGCCGCAGAACGATCAACCAGACCAGGGCGGGCAGGATCAGGGCGGGCAGCAGGACCAGGGCCAGCAGGACCCTGGTGGCCAGCAGGACCAGGACCAGAGTCAGCAGGGCCAGGACCAGCAGCAGGACCCCCAGCAGGACCAGCAGGCGCCCCAGGGCGGCGGCGTGGCGGTGGACCCGATCAGGTCGCCGGACACCGAAGCCCCGCAGACGCGGGCCCCGCAGACGCAGGCCCCGGACACACAGGCGCCGGACACGCAGGCGCCCGAGGAGGAGCCCACCGCTCAGTCGCGCCGCCCCGGCGGCAACCAGCCCACCAGGACCGCCACCCCGGTCCCCAGCCAGACGCAGGACCCCGGCGACGGGCCCACCGAGGAGCCGACGGGCACCGCCTCCCCCACCGCGACCGCGACCGCCTCACCCTCCCCCACCGCGACCGGCGGCGGCGAGGAGGAGTGCGCGGACCTGGGCCCGTTCCCCGAGGACTTCGTGGACATCCGCCAGGTGGCGCAGCGCCAGCTCGACGCGCGGACCGGCGGGAACGGCTCACGGGGCACGTTCGTCTCGCAGTGCGGCACCAACCGCAACGGCCACCACAATCCCGACAACTTCATCGTCGCGCCCGGTGTGAGCAACGGGGCGCACCACCTGCACGACTACGTGGGCAACCTCTCGACGGACGCGTTCTCGACCGACGAGAGCCTCGCGGCGGCGGGCACGACCTGCCGACTGAGCGACAGGTCCACGTACTTCTGGCCGGTGCTCAGGGACCGCAGGTCGGACGCGAACATCGACGACCCGGACGGCAACGTCGGCCAGGTGCTGCGGGCCCGCGCCGTGACGCTCCAGTTCCGCGGGAACGCCGCCGCCAGGGTGGTCGCGATGCCGAGGTTCCTGCGGCTCATCACCGGTGACGCCAAGGCGGCCACTAACGGCGGGGCCAACGCCCGCGCCGGGTGGAGCTGCTCGGGATTCCAAAATCGCATAAGTCCCGACAAATACACGCTTTGCCCGCGCGGCAGTCAGGTCCTTCGTATTCTGGACTTCCCTAGCTGCTGGGACGGTCAGAACACCGACAGCGCCAATCACCGCACACACGTGGTCTTCCCCGACCAGAGCGGCGCCTGTCCCCAGGGCACCAGGGCGATCCCCGCGCTGCGGATGACCCTCGCGTACAACGTGCCGCAGGGCCCCTCGTACGCCGTGGACGCCTTCCCCGAACAGAAGCACAACCCCATCACCGACCACGGCGACTTCGCCAACGTGATGCCGGACCGGCTGATGCAGTCCGTCGTCTCATGCATCAACCGGGGCCGCCGGTGCTGATCAGCGCGCTGATCAGCGGGGGCCGCGCGGGCCGTCCAGCCTTCCGAGTCGCACCCTCACCCGACCTTGGAGGGAAACACATGCTCCACAGACGACACCCCAGGCACGCCCCCACCCTGCTGGACACCAGGAACGTCCGGCTGGGGGCGAGCGCCTCCGTCGCGGCCGTCCTTCTGTCGGCCTTCGCGCTGACCAGGACGGAACGCGGGATCGCGCTGCTCGGCCAAGGGGTCGGCTTCCTCGAGTTCTACGCGGGCGTGTTCGCCCTGGTGCTGCTGACCGCGACCGTCGCGCTCGGCCTGCTCACCACCGAACGCGTCTTCCTGTCGCCGGCCAACCGGGTCAGGGCCCAGTTCGCGCACCGGGCCACCGCGTTCGTCGGGCTGGCGTTCCTGCTCACGCACATCACCCTCATGATCAGTCTGGGGCACGTGCCGCCGGGCGCGGCGGTCGTGCCGGTCGCCGGGATCTACGTGGGACTCGGGGCCCTGGCCTTCGACCTGATGGTCGTGGCCGTGGCGACGGGGATGGTCAGGGGGCGGTTCGCGACCAGGAGCAGGCCCTGGCTCTGGCGGATCCTGCATTCCGCCGCGTACGTGGCCTGGCCGGTCGCGATCATGCACGGGCTGACCGCCGGGCGTCCGCCGGCCGGTTGGGTGGCCTGGTCCTACGTGGCCTGCATGGCGGCGGTGGGCGGTGCGCTGGTCGTACGCGTGCTGGCCACGCTGCGCAGGCCGCTTTTCGTGCTCGACCGGGTCGAGGGGCCCGCCGTGACGTCCGCCGCCGCGGTGGGCGTACCGGCGGAGCGCCCGGCCGAGGTCCGCGTCCCGGCGGCCGCGGCGGTCGGCGCCGCCAGGGCGAGGGCCGCGGGCAAGGTCGACGCGCCCGTGAGCCTCGCCGAAGCGCGGCGCAGATTCCGGGAGGCGGGATGAGCCCGTCCCCCGGCTTACAGGAACTCGCGGTTCTCCAGGAGAAGGTGTGATTCCAGCTCGAGTGCCACGGGTGCTCCGCATGGGTCCGGCCCGGCTGACCGCCGGGCTCGACCATTGCCGGCGCCTGGACCTGCCCGCCCACCGCACGCTCCACGGCGTCATGGAGCCGCTGGAGCTGGGCGAGCTGATCTCGTACGCCAACGAGGTGGACATGCGCGGCCGGGGCGGCGCGGAGTTCCCGTTCGCCCGCAAGCTGCGGGCCGTGGCCGACACGGCGGGTTCTGGAGGCGAGAGCGTCGTGCTGGTCAACGGCGCCGAGGGAGAGCCGGCCAGTTCCAAGGACGCCATGCTGCTCACCCGCAATCCGCACCTGGTGCTGGACGGCGCGGTGCTGGCGGCCGAGGCGCTGGGCGCCCGCGAGGTGGTCGTCGCCACGGCCGGTGGCAAGGTCGCCGAGGCGTCCGTCGCCGCGGCCGTGGCCGAGCGCCGGGCGGCCAACGTCTCGGGCGGCGCCGAGAGCCGCGTCCCGATCCGGGTGGTCGGGGTCGAGGAACGCTTCATCTCCGGCGAGGGCGGCGCACTCGTCCGCGCGGTCAACGGGGAGGAGGGCATCCCGCCGGGCAGGAAGCGGCGGGCCGCGGTCAGCGGCGTGGACGGGCTGCCGACCCTGCTGTCCAACACGGAGACGTACGCGCAGTTCGCCCTCCTGGCCGAGTACGGCCCGCAGAAGTACGCCGAGGTGGGCACCGGCAAGGAGCCCGGCACGATCCTGCTCACCGTCAGCGGCGGCGCGGCGCACGGCGCGGTCATCGAGACGCCCACCGGCACCCCGCTGGCCGACGTACTCGCGCTGTGCGAGGCGGGGCCCGGCGACGGGGTGCTCGTCGGCGGCTACCACGGCGCGTGGCTGTCGCCGGAGGCCGTCAGGACGGCGGTGATCTCGCGCGAGGGCATGAAGCTGGCCGGGGCCACGCTGGGCGCCGGGATCATCGTGCCGCTCGGCGAGTCCACGTGCCCGCTGGGCGAGGCCGCGAGGGTGGCCTCGTACCTGGCGGCCGAGTCGGCCGGTCAGTGCGGCCCCTGCCGGCTCGGCCTGCCGGACGTGGCCCGCGCCATCTGCGCCCTGGCCGAGGGCACGGGCTCGGTCGACGCGGTACGGCGCTCCGTACGCGTCGTCGAGCGCCGCGGCGCCTGCTTCCACCCCGACGGCACGGCCAGGTTCGTGCTGTCGGCGCTGGACGCGTTCGAGACCGAGATCGCCACCCACCTGGAGCACGGCTCCTGCGGCCGGCCGGTACGCGGCGTGCTGCCGATGCCCGAGCGCGCGGCCGAGCCCGAGTACCGGCTGGAGGTCGACTGGTCCCGCTGCCAGGGGCACGGGCTGTGCGCGCACCTGCTGCCGGAGTTCGTGGACCTGGACGACTACGGGTTCCCGTCGTTCAGGAAGGTCCCCGGCTTCATGGCCAGGGAGGCGCGACGGGCGGTGGACATGTGCCCGGCGCTCGCCCTGCGGCTGGCGCAGACCACGAGTGACGCGCCCGCGCCCGCGGGCTCGCCGTTGCGGCTGGTCAAGAACGGCGTGCTGAGGCGCGGCGGGGAGAGCGGGCCCCGGCTCACCCGGGTGGGCGGCGGTGCCCCGCGGATCTCCGGAGTGGGCGGTACGGCCCGCTGAGCGACGACGACAAGTGATGCATATGTGACCAACCCGGCGGTCTCTCCACACGTCTCACCCATCGGTCACCACGATCTTCAGGGGGAGGGCCATGAACCGCCGGGATTTCCTGCAAGCCGCAGCTCTCGGCCCGCTGGCGCTGTCGTCGTCGCTGCCGTCGTCGCTGTCTGGGCACCAGTCGGCGTCGCTGTCGTCGTCACCGTCGTCGTCGCTCTCGGGGCCGCTCTCGGCACCTCTTTCAGCGCCTCTTTCCGGCCCCCTTTCCGGTTCTCTTCCGGGGTCGCTCGGCCCGGCCGCCGGGTCGGGCGCGCCGCCGCCCGACTGGGGCAGGTTGCGCCGAGAGCTGGCGGGCACGCTCGTGCTGCCGGGCGACGCCGGGTACACCACGGCCCGCCGCGTGTTCAACCCGGCCTACGACCGGGTCAGGCCGCAGGCGGTGGCGTACTGCGAGAGCGCGGGCGACGTGTCGGCGTGCCTGGGGTTCGCGCGGGCCAACGGCGTACCGGTCACCAGCCGCTCCGGGGGTCACTCGTACGCGGGCTGGTCGACCGGCACCGGGCTGGTGATCGACGTGTCCAGGATGAACGCGGTCTCCTACGCCGACGGCCGGGCCACGGTCGGCGCGGGCGCCAAGCTCATCGACGTCTACGACCGGCTCTCCCGGCACGGGGTGAGCATTCCCGCGGGCACCTGCCCGACCGTCGGCATCGCGGGGCTCGCGCTCGGCGGCGGCATCGGCGTGGTGTCCAGGAAGCACGGGCTGACGTGCGACGCCCTGGAGTCCGTACGCCTGGTCACGGCCGACGGACGGGTGCTGACCTGCGACGCCGACCACCACGCCGGGCTCTACTGGGCCTGCAGGGGCGGTGGCGGCGGCAACTTCGGCGTGGCGGTGTCCTTCACGTTCCGGACGTTCGCCGCCTCCCGGCTGACGGTGTTCTTCCTGCACTGGCCGTGGTCGAAGGCGGGGGCGGCGGTGCGGGCGTGGCAGTCGTGGGCGCCGTCGGCCCCGGACGAGCTGTGGTCGGCGCTGCACCTGACGCGCTCGGCCCGCGGGCTGGACGTGGCGGTCGTCGGCGCCTGCACAGGACCGGCCTCGGCGCTGAACCGGCTGCTGGACCGGCTCGCCGAACGCGTCGGCCGGCCGTCGTCGCGCTCGGTGCGCACGACGTCCCATCTGGACGCGATGAAGATCATGGGCGGGTGCGCGTCGATGTCGGTGGACCGGTGCCGACGGATGCCGCGGGAGGCGTTCGGGGCGAAGTCGCACCTGGCGTACCGCGAGCTGCCGGCGGACGGCGTGCGGGCGCTGGTGAACGGGGTGGCGCGCCGCGGCGGGCACTCGGTGCTGCTGGACGCCATGGGAGGGGCGATCGGCAGGGTGGCGCCGACGGCGACGGCGTTCCCGCATCGGGCCGCGCTTTTCAGCGTGCAGTATTACGCGGAAGGCACGAGCCGGAGCTGGCTGCGGGATTTGCACACCAACATGTCCCGATATTTCGGGAATCATGGTTACGTGAACTATATCGATGCGGATTTGAGAAATTGGCGGAGTGCGTACTACGGGGCGAACGCCGCCCGGCTGGCCGAGGTGAAATCCACCTACGACCCCGGTCGCCTCTTCCGGCTGCCGCAGGGCGTGTAGCTCAGCGGATCTGACCCCGGACGTAGACGGGCTCGCCGACCTTCACGATCTCGTACAGGCGCTTGGAGGTCTCCAGCGGGAGGCGTACGCATCCGTGCGAGGCCGGGTGCAGCGGCACCTTGGTGGAGCCGTGCATGGCGATGGCCCCGGTGAAGTACAGCGAGTTGAACATCGAGCCGAGCCGCCCCGTGGTCCAGCCCGGCGCGCGGCTCTGCACGCGGAAGTCGCCGACCGGCGTGATGGCGGTGCCGCAGCGGCCACCCTCGCAGTAACGCACCTCGGCACCGGTGGAGATGTGCGAGTACAGCACCGGCCTGCGCTTGCGGTAGACGATCAGGAGCTGCTCCCGCAGGCTGATCTCGACCCGGTCGGCGGCGCCGCCGGGGACCAGCGGGCGCCGGCGCATGGGCCGCTCCAGCGCCTTCCACACCTTCGGGCCGATCTCTCCCTTGGGGATCATGCCCCTGCTCTTCTGCAGGGCCCAGACGGCGAACTTGGTCTGCTCGTCGTACACGCCGTTGATCCTGCCGTAGTAATAGTGCCCGGCGTGCAGCCGCCGCTGCAGGGCTTTGACCACCGCGCCCCTGTCACCGGGCCGCAGCACGAGCTTCCCTGCCGCGTCCTCCTCGGTCTCAGCCTCAGCCTCGGTCGTGTCAGCGTCCGTGCCCGTGCCCATGCCCGCGTCCGTGTCCGCGTCCGTCGTCTCGGTCGTGTCGGCGTCCGCTCCAGGAGGCGGCTCTTTGGCGGCGGCGGGGGACACGGCGGCGAAGGGAAGGGCGCAGCCGACGGCGAGAGCGGCGATTCTCTGAAGCTTTATCATCACAAATCAACACCTACCCCGACAGCCGAGAATTCATAGTTTTGTCATTCAAAAGTCCCGGCTAATAACCGGATCCCGTTAAATGCACTTTAAGGTGGCCAATCGGACAAAAATGGATCGCGCGCGTTCCTCTCACCTGGGAACATAGGGCGGCATGCGTAACTGGCCGCTCTTCGAGCTCTCCGTCACGACCCCGCGCCTCGAGGTGCGCCATCCCACCCTCGACGACCTCGACGAGTTGGGTGACCGCGCCGCCGAGGGCGTCCACGACCCCGGGCTCATGCCGTTCTACGTTCCCTGGTCCGTCAAGGAGCCCGCCGAGCGCGCCAGGAGCACCGTGCAGTACCACTTCCGCTCCTGGGGCGCTTTCACCGCGGACGACTGGTCGATCGACTTCGTCGTCGTGTACGAGGGCACCGTCGTCGGCACCCAGGGCCTCATGGCCACGAACTTCCCGGTCACCCGCGAGGTCAGGACCGGCTCCTGGCTGGGCCGGCGCTTCCATGGCCAGGGCATCGGCACCGAGATGCGCCAGGCCGTGCTGCACCTCGCCTTCGCCGGCCTGGGCGCCCGGCACGCGACGACGGGCGCGTTCGAGGACAACCACGCCTCGCTGGCCGTGACGCGCAAGCTCGGCTACCGGGACGACGGCTTCGACCTGCGCGACCGCCAGGGGAAACCGGCCGTCAGCCGGCGCTTCCGCCTGGCCAGGGAGGACTGGCGGGAGCTGCCCGGCTTCGAGATCCACCGTCTGGACCGGTGCCTGCCCCTGTTCGGCCTGTAGGGGTTCGGGGCGGAGAAGGGAGCGGGTGTCAGGCGTCGCGTCGGCGCAGGAGCAGGGCGCCGATCGTGAGGGCCGCCGCCGCCCAGCCCGCGACCACGCCCAGCCCCGCCCACGGCCCGATGGGCAGAGCGGGCAGGCTCGTGGTGGCCTGGACGGCCAGCCCGGCGTTCACCGGCGAGACCTGCAACAGCAGCAGTTGCAGGTCCTCGTCCCTGACCATGAGGATGACCGCGGGGAAGAGGTGGAGCAGCCCGAGCACGGTGCCGGCCGCCACCGCCGAGTCGCGTACGGCGGTGGCCACGCCCACGCTCAGCAGCGCGACCAGCACCAGGTAGAGCACCGACCCGGCCGCCGCCCGCAGCGTCGGCCCGTCGGTGAGCGACAGCGGCGGATAGCCGTGCTCCGGCGTGAAGCCGCTGCCCGGCAGCAGGATCCGCGCCGCCAGCACCGATCCGAGCACGGCCACGGCCCCGGCCGCCGCGGTCAGCCCGGCCAGCACTCCCGCCTTGGCCGCCAGCAGGGTGATCCGGCGCGGCGTCGCGGTCAGGCTGGTACGGATCATCCCCGTGCTGTACTCCCCGCAGACCGCCACCACGGCCAGCAGCGCGATCAGCCCCTGGCCGAGGTGCACCCCGAAGAGGCCGGTCCTGGTGGCGTCCTCGCCGCAGCCGGCCGCCGGGCAGTGGATGGCCCAGGCCGCGAGCGCGCTGCCCACCACGGTCAGCACCACGGCCCCGAGCAGCAGCGGGCCGGGCCCGGACGCCGTGCGCAGCTTCGTCCACTCCGCGCGCAGTTCCCGCCTCACACGTCCTCCCTGTTCAGCCGGCGGACGGCCAGGCCGAGGGCCAGGGCCGCGTACGCGCAGGTCACGGCGAACCCGCCCCACGGCGGCAACGGGAAGTAGCCGGAGGCCGGCGCGTAGTGCGAGATCACCTGTTCGTACGCGGGCACGCTCTGCTGGATCGCGAACCCCGCGGCCGGGGTGAGCCGCAGCAGCCACCGCGCCGCCTCGTCGGGCAGGATGGACGCGGTCGCCAGCACGTACGGCACCACCAGCGCCACGATCGCCACGATGAGCGCCGTCGCGCTGCGCCGGAAGAGCGCGCCCAGCGCGAGCGCGAACACCGCGGCCACGCCGAGCAGCCCCGCGACCCCCGCGATCACCCGCAGCTCGGTGAGCGTCCCGACCGGCAGGGTGAAGATCCCGTTGCCGCCCAGGATGTCCCGGCCGATCGGCAGCGTCACCGCCGCGGCCACCAGCGCCGGGACGAACGTGGCCACGCCCGCCACCACGGCCTTGGCCGCCAGCACCCGCCCGCGCCGGGGTGTGGCCAGCAGCGTGGTGCGGATCAGCCCTCTGCGGTACTCGGCCGTGACGAACAGCACCGCCACCACGATCACCACGATGAGCGCGACCAGCGCGCCGGTCAGCGTGCGTTCGACGGTGCCCTGATGGCTGTCGGGGGCGATGTCGCCGGTGCCGGTGACGGTGAACGTGCCGCCGTTGCGCACGAGGCCGCCGGGGTGGTGCGGGGTGCCGTCGAGCTCCAGGGACACGCCGACGTCGTCGCGCCGCCAGTCGCCGCCCGCGGTCGCGCCCTGTACGGCGACCTCGTCCATGACCGCGGTGACCTCGGTGAACCGGGAGGCCGAGGCGGACCCGCCGAGCGTGTTCCTGACCACGGTCACGTCGCCGGGCGAGGCGGCGAACAGGCCGATGCGCACACGCGCGGGCAGCCCGGCCAGGTGGGCGGTGCCGACCCCGGTCCAGCGCCTCCCGTCGCGCGACTCCTCGCCCGTGAGCGTGTCGCCGGTGCGGGTCAGGCGCAGCCAGCGCGGCTCCGCAGGGGACACTCCCCCTGGCGATCCGGCCACGTCCTCGGTGAAGTCGTGCTGCATGCGCACTCCGTGGTCGCCGGTGACCATCACCGCCGCGTACGAGGCCCCCTGCTCGGCGCCGGCCTTGACCATGACGCCCGCCTTGGCCCACGGCACGACGCCGGGGACGACGTTCCTGACGCCGGGGGTGACGTCGGGCAGGCGGATCTGGCCGGTCATGGACGTGACGCGGGCGGTGATGGCGCCGTCGCCGTCCAGCTCCTGGCTGACGAAGTAGAACCGGTCCTCGACCGCCTCGCCGCCCGGCCCCAGCGGGGGCGTGGGGCAGGGCACCTCGACCGGGCCGTTACCGCACGAGGAGTGGCTGGCCGTGGCGGAGAGCAGGCCGAACAGCACGATGGCCAGCGCGGCCGCCACCAGGCCCGCCACCCAGCCGCGTACGGTCCTGAGCTTGGTCCACTCCGCGCGCACCAACTGGGGAAAGCCGTCGCGCCCGCCGGTCATCGCGCGGCCCCCCTGAACTCCACCGCGTCCCTGGTCAGCTCCATGTACGCCTCCTCCAGCGTCGCCCGGTGCGCGCTGACCTCGGAGAAGGGCACCGAGCGCGCCCCGAGCAGCCGCACGATCTCCTCGGACGGCAGCCCGGACACGACGAGCGAGTCCCGCTCGCCCGCCGCCACCGTGGCCCCGACACCGGCCAGCACCGTCATGGCCTGCGAGCGCGCCTGCGTACGCAGCGTCACCCGGTCGCGGGAGGCCGAGGCGATCAGCTCGGCCACGCCGACGTCCGCCATCACCCGGCCCCGGCCCACCACCACGAGATGGCCGGCGGTGTCCTGCAACTCGCTCATCAGATGGCTGGAGACCAGCACGGCCCGCCCCTCCCCGGCCAGCGAGCGCAGCAGCCCGCGGATCCACACCATGCCCTCGGGGTCGAGCCCGTTGAACGGCTCGTCCAGCATGAGCACCGGCGGGTCGCCCAGCAGGGCGGCGGCGATCCCGAGCCGCTGGCGCATGCCCAGCGAGTAGCCGCCCGCCCTACGCCGCGCGGCGGGGCCCAGCCCGACCTGCTCGACCACCTCGTCCACCCGCCGCGCGCCGAACCCCTGGGAGTGGGCCAGCCACAGCAGGTGGTTGCGCCCGCTGCGGCTCGGCTGCAGCGCCGCCGCGTCGAGCAGCGCGCCGACGTGGCTCAACGGGCACCGCAGGCTCCGGTACGGCCGCCCGCCCACCAGCGCGTGCCCCTCGTCGGGCGCGTCGAGGCCGAGCACGACCCGCATCGTCGTGGACTTGCCCGCGCCGTTCGGCCCCACGAAGCCGGTCACCCGGCCGGGCCGCACCTCGAACGTCATCCCGTCCAGCGCCGTCGTCCGGCCGAACCGCTTGCGCAGGCCGCTGACTTCGATGGTTGCTTCCATGTCCAGGCAGACTAGGCAGCGGACCAGGGCCGAGTCGTCACGCCGGGGAGCGATCCCGGGGGTCGCTCGCGGCAGCCAGGGCCCGTCCCTCGTGCGGGGGATGCCTGACAGGGGGGTGGCGGGAAACAATGGGGTTCGTGGAGCGAGCGTACGACCGGCGCTGGGTCCGGGCGGCCCCGTACGCGGCGGTCGCGCTGTTGTCGCTGCTCGCGGTGGCCGAGGCGATCGTGCGGGCCCGGCACGCGCCGGGGTTCGCCCTGTCGGAGACCGTACCGGTGCCGATGGGAACACCGATGGGAACACCGGTAGGGCCGCCCGCCGGGCCGGACCCGGCCGGGGCCGCCCCGGACTTCGTGATCTTCGCGCTGCTCGCGCTGGCCACCACGCTGCCGCTGGGCCTGCTCTGGGGCCGACCGGCGGTGGCCGGGGCGCTGGTCATGGGGGCGAGCCTGCTGTCGGTCGGGGCCTTCGGCACCTTCACGTTCGCCGGGCTGGCCGCGCAGCTCGTCGCGGGCTACCGGCTCGGCGGCCCGCTGTGGCGGGCGGTGCTGATCACCGTGCCGTTCCCGGTGCTGGCCGTGGCGCTGGAGGCGGCCGACCGGGCGGACGGCGTACGCCTGCTCGCGCTGCTGCTGGGCTGCCTGGTCCCCGCGGCGGCGCTGGCCGGGCTCGCCCGCGGCGAGCGTACCCGGGCCAGGGCCGACACGGCGGCCCGCCAGGTCGTCGCCGACAGCCTGATGGAGCACACCGCCCGGGGCGAGCGGGCGCGCATCGCCCGCGAGCTGCACGACGTGGTGGCCCACCACATCTCCATGGTCGCCGTGCAGGCCGAGACGGCCAGGCTGGCCGTGCCCGGCATGCCCGCGGCGGGGGCCGAGCGGCTGCTGGCGATCGGCGACACCGCCAGGTCGGCGCTGACGGAGATGCGGCGGCTGCTCGGGGTGCTGCGCGAGGACGCCGAGACGGAGACCACCTGGCGGCCCCAGCCGGGGTTGCGCCTCGACGAGCTGAACGAGCTGCTCGACGAGTCGCGGGCGGCGTCCGGGAGCGGCACGCGGCTGATCCTGCGGGGCGAGCCCGTGGAGCTGGATCCGGGGGTGGAGCTGGCGGCGTACCGGATCGTTCAGGAGGCGCTCACCAACGCGCGGCGGCACGCGCCGGGCGCGGCGGTCGACGTGGAGCTCGACTACACCGGCGACGACCTGCGCCTGCGCGTGCGCGACAACGGGCCGGGGCCCGGACCTGGGGCGGCCGGGCACGGGCTGTCCGGGATGCGGGAGCGGGCCGCGGCGGTCGGCGGCGAGCTGCGTACGGGCCCCGCGCCCGGCGGCGGGTTCCTGGTCGAGGCCGCGCTGCCGGGGAGGGACGCCGCGTGATCCGGATCGTCATCGCCGACGACCACCTGGTCGTGCGCACCGGGTTCGCCGAGCTGCTCGACACCCAGCCGGACTTCGAGGTGGCCGGCACCGCGCCCGACGGGGCCGCGGCCGTCCGGGTGTGCCGCGAGGTGTCGCCCGACGTCGTGCTGATGGACGTGCGCATGCCAGTCATGAGCGGCATCGAGGCCACCCGGCTGCTGGCGGGGGCCGAGGGGCCCAAGGTGCTCATCCTGACGACGTTCGACCTCGACGAGTACGTCTACGACGCCCTGCGCGCCGGAGCTAGCGGCTTCCTGCTCAAAGACGTCACCGCCGAGCGCCTCTTCGACGCCGTGCGCGTGGTCGCCGCCGGGGAGGCGCTGCTGGCCCCGGCCGTCACCCGCCGCCTCATCAGCGAGTTCGCCCGGCTCACGCCGAGGTCGCGGGCGGCGGCCACGCCGCTGGCCGCGCTCACCCCGCGCGAGACGCAGGTGCTGCGGCTGGTCGCCGAGGGCCTGTCGAACCCCGAGATCGCCGCCCGGCTGCTGGTCACGGAGGAGACGGTCAAGACCCACGTGAGCCGGGTGCTGAACAAGCTGGGCCTGCGTGACCGCACCCAGGCCGTGGTGGCCGCGTACGAGTCGGGGCTGGTCGTGCCCGGCGAGCGCGGCTGAGCCGACCGCTCACCCCCCGGTGCCCGGCCTGGCGAGGCGCGCCGCCTGCCAGCCGGCGGGCCGAGGCGGGGCGGACCCGGGGGAAGATCACGCTCAGGGCGTGAAGTGGCGCAGCACCTCGGGGTTGGCCATGGCGTCGAGGTTGGCCGCCTCCGCCACGGGCGTGCCGAGCAGGATCCTGCGTACGGGGACCTCCAGCTTCTTGCCCGAGAGCGTACGCGGGATGCCCGGCACGGCCCGGATCTCGTTGGGGACGTGGCGGGGTGACAGCTCCTTGCGCAGGGCGTCGCGCAGCGCCCGCTCCAGCGGCTCGGTCAGCTCGGCGCCCTCGGCGAGGGTCACGTACAGCAGCAGCCGCCCTTCCTGTCCGAGTTGCCCGGTGTCGATGACGAGGCTGTCGGCGATCTGCTCGAAGCGTTCGACGACCCGGTAGAACTCGCTGGTGCCCATCCGGACACCGCCCCGGTTGAGCGTGGAGTCGGAGCGGCCGTAGATCACGCAGCTCCCGTCCTCGTTGATCTTGATCCAGTCGCCGTGCCGCCACACGCCGGGGTAGACGTCGAAGTAGCTCTCGGCGTAGCGCGTGCCGTCGGGGTCGTTCCAGAACATGACCGGCATCGACGGCATCGGCTCGGTCACGACCAGCTCCCCCACCTCGCCGACGACCGGCTTGCCCGCCGGGTCGTACGACTCCACCTTCGCCCCCAGCGACCGGCACGGGATGATCCCCGCCCGGATCGGATGGAGCATGGTGGCCCCCACGAACCCCGTGCACACGTCGGTGCCGCCGGAGAACGACCCGAGCGGGAGCCCCGGCAGCTCGGCGGCCACCCAGGCGAACCCCTCGGGCGGCAGCGGCGACCCGGTCGAGCCGATCCCGCGCAGCCGGTCGAGCCCCACGGGATGGACGCCCGCCTTCGACGACGCCATGATGTACGGCGCCCCCACCCCGAAGTACGTCACGCCCTCCTTGGCCGCGATCTCCCACAGCGCGGCGGGCGAGGGGTGGGTGGCCGAGCCGTCGTACAGCACGGGGGTGGCGCCCACCAGGAGAGCGCCGATGAGGTAGTTCCACATCATCCAGCCCGTGGTGGTGTACCAGAAGAACACATCGCCCTCGCCCAGGTCCTGGTGGAAGGCGAGCGACTTGAGATGTTCGAGCACCACGCCGCCGTGCCCGTGCACGATCGGCTTGGGCAGCCCCGTCGTGCCGCTGGAGTAGAGGATCCACAGCGGGTGGTCGAAGGGCACCCGCTCGAACTCCAGCGGCCCCTCCTCGGCCCGCAGCGCCTCCCAGCCGATCACCTCACCGTGCGAGGTCTCACCGGCCCCCTCCCCCAGGTACGGGATCCACACGGTGGCGCGCAGCGAGGGCAGCTCGGCGGCGATCTCGTCGACGGCGGCCGACCGGTCGTAGGTCCTGCCGTTGTAGCGGTAGCCGTCGACGGCGATGAGCACCTTGGGCGCGATCTGCCTGAACCGGTCGACGATGCTCGGCACCCCGAAGTCGGGCGAGCCGGCCGACCAGATCGCGCCCAGCGAGGCCGTGGCCAGGCAGGCGATCACGGCCTGCGGGATGTTGGGCAGGTAGCCGGCGACCCGGTCACCGCGCCCGACGCCGAGCCGCCGCAGCCCGGCGCGCACGCGGGCGACCTCGGAGCGCAGCTCGGCCCAGCTCAGCTCCTGACGGCCGCCGTCCTCTGAGACGAAGACCAGGGCCGTGCCCTCGGTGCGCCGCAACGCGTTCTCGGCGTAGTTGAGCGCGCTGCCGGCGAACCAGGTGGCGGCGGGCATCGTCCCCGACAGCACGGGCCCGTCGCCCCGGTCCCCGAGCACGTCGAAGTAGTCCCAGATCGACGTCCAGAACTCCGCCGGCCGGTCGACCGACCACCGCCAGGCGTCGTCGTAGCCGGTGGAGCGGCCCAGCCACCGCAGATAGTGGGTCAGCCTGGCCGACTCGACGGTCTCTTCGCCCGGCTCCCAGAGAAGCTCGCCCTCAGCAACCATGTGCCCATCCTGTCGCCCGTCCGGGGGAATGTCATACCCGGCCTTCCCCATAACTTGCTACCTCCGTAGGTGGTCCACCGCCATACGCGCGGCCGTGCCGATCACCGCGTCGGCGCGCGGCTGGATGAGCGCGGTGCTGAACGAGCGGGTGAAGACCGACACCGCGTACCGACCGCCGTCGGGGTACTCGACGACCCCCGACTCGCAGCGCAGGGTCGGGTACGTGCCGGTCTTGCCGCTCACGGCCACTTCGTCGTACGGGAAGCCGCTGGCCAGCCGGTGCGGCCACACCTGCATGTTGAGCACGGCCCGCATCCACGCGCACGACTCCGCGGAGGCCGCCTGGTCCCGCCAGATCAGCTCGAACAGCCGGACCATCTCGCGCGGCGTGCTGCGGTTGGTCCGCGCGGGGTCGAGCACGCTCAGCCGGGCGATGTCGGCGGGATCGAGGTACGGCCAGGCGTGCCCGGTGTCGGTGCGCATGCTCTCGTTGCCCTCGCCCGCCCCCTGCACGACCCGCGTGCCCGCCAGCCCGAACGAGTCGAGCATGCCGTTGACCGCGTCGCGCCCGACCAGCTCCAGCAGCGTGTCCGCGGAGGTGTTGTCGCTGACCGCGATCATCAGGTACGCCAGGTCGCGCAGCGAGATCGTCACGTCGTCGAGCATCCCCGAGATCCCCGTCGGCCCGGCGATCCGCCCGGCGGCCGGCACGGTCACCCGGCCCACGGGATCGAGCACCCCCGCGTCGGCCTGCCGGCACAGCTCGACCAGCAGCGGCACCTTGAACATCGAGGCCGTGGGCAGCGGCTCGTCGGCGCCGTGGCCGAGCTCCTGGCCGCTGTCGATGTCGGCCGCGTAGAGCCAGCCGGTCACCCCTGCCGTCCGGAACAGGCCGTCAAAGGCGGGCTCGCTCATGCCAGCATCCCCGGCCTGCGGCTGACCCGCCGCACCGGCGCGGCGCCTTCGTCGGTCATCCCGGCGCTCTCCTTCAACGTCCGTACGGCCACGGCCGAGAACTCCGTGGCGGCGACCGTCTCCGTACGCCAGGCGGTTGAGACACGGCTCGTGATCGGCGAGCCTAGCAGCGGGCGCCACACCAGCCCCGGCAGCTCCGTCCTCGGCCCGAACACCACCGCCGCCCCCGCCAGCACCAGCCCGAGCCCGACGCCCTCGTGCACCTGCGCGGGGACGAACCCGTCACGGCGGCACTCGGCCAGCACCTCGGCGTGCCAGCCCGGCTCACCCTCCTTGGGCGGCATCATCAGGTCACGTCCCGCCAGGTCGGCCAGGTGCACCTCGCCGACGCCCGCCAGCGGGTCGGCGGCGGCCAGCAGCACGCCCTGGGCCTGGACGAGCACCTGGCCGAAGCTCAGGCCGGGCGCGGTGATCGGATGGCGGACGAGCCCGACGTCGATGGTGCCGTCGGCCAGCGCCGTCACCTGGTCGGCGGTCCAGATCTCGGCGGGGGCGAGGCGTACTTCGGGGAGGGTCTGGCGGAAGCCCGCGACCAGGGCGGCGAGCACGGCAGCGGCCAGGTCGGGCGGGACCCCCACCTTCAGCACCGCGCCCCGGCCCTGCCTGGCCAGCTCGTGCAGCCGCTCCACCCTGGCCACGATCTCGCGGGACTCGCCCAGCAGCAGCCGGCCCGCCTCGGTCAGGCGCACCTGGCGGGCGGAGCGGTCGAACAGGCGCACGCCCAGCTCCTCCTCCAGCCGTTTGATGCGCTGGCTGAGCGGGGGCTGGGCCATACCGAGCCGGATCGCCGCGTTGCCGAAGTGCAGTTCCTCCGCGACCACGATGAAGTAGCGAAGGTGCCGGACCAGGTCCATGACCAGCCACTATATCCAGATACGTATATTGATCTCGCTCATATCAATATTGGACATACGAGCCATGCCTCTGGTGTCCTCTGCCTCATGGCACCACAAACGGGGAGAATTTACGGCAGGCGTCGTCGCCGGCGATGGCCCTGGATCCTGGCCGCGATCCTGGTCCCGGTCGTCGCCGCGGGGGGCGTCGCCTGGGCACTGCGTACTGACGGCTCGATCGAGGAGACGGCCGACAAGTACCTCGCGGCCTGGTCCGCCCAGGACTACGCGACGATGCGCGCCCTGGTCGTGGACCCGCCCGCCGACTTCGAGAGTCAGCACCGCCGCTTTCTCAAGGACCTCAAGGTCACCGAGGCGAGCTTCCACCGGCCGCGCCCGAAGGTGATCTTCGGAGATGGGGCGCCGTCCGACGACAAGGTGTCCTTCCAGATGAAGCTGCGCGGGAAGCACGACTGGAACGAGGGCGGCTGGCTCCAGCTCGTCGAACGCGGCGGCGCGTGGAAGGTCGACTGGAGCCCCGCGACGATGCACCCGCTGCTGAAGAAGGGCCTGTCGCTGCGGGTCTTCTCCGAGCAGATCGCGCCGGTGAAGGTGCTGGCCGCCGACGGCACCCAGGTCGACACCCCCGACGCGCCCGGCTCGGTGCAGCAGCTCGTCGAGGGCATGAAGGAGACCTTTCCCGACCGCTTCAAGGTGCAGACCCGTACCGGCATCGGGCTCTACCAGGGCGACCGGCTCGTGCGGACCGTCGTCCCGCTGGACGGCCTCGTGCCCGTTCGGACCACGATCGATCTCAAGGTGCACCAGGCAGGCGCGCAGGCCGTCAAGGGCGTGGACAAGCCGGTCTCCCTGGTGGCGCTGCGGGCCTCGACCGGCGAGATCCTGGCCGTGGTCAACGCGCCGGGCGGGTTCAACCGGGCGCTGCTCGGCAAGTACCCGCCTGGCTCGACGTTCAAGGTGGTGACCGCCTCCGCGCTGGTCGCGGACGGCGTCGCGCCGGACCAGCAGGTCACGTGCCCGGCCGAGAAGAACATCGGCGGGTTCCCGTTCCACAACGCGGGCTTCGAGGACTTCGGGACGCTGTCGTTCCGTGACGCGTTCGCGCACTCGTGCAACACCACGTTCGGGGAGATGAGCGTGGCCGAGCTGAACGGCGGCCGGCTCGGCGAGGTGGCCAGGAGCTTCGGCTTCGGCACCGCGATCACGCCCGGCGTCCCGGCCGTGCGCGCCGAGTTCCCCGACCCCAAGGACGACACCGACCTCGCCTCCGCCTCGATCGGGCAGGGCCGGGTGCTGGCCAGCCCGCTCAACATGGCCTCGGTCGCCGCCGCCATCGCCTCCGGCGCGTGGATCCCGCCCCACCTGGTCAAGGACGAGCTGATCCCGGACCGGCAGCCCGACAACCCGCGCCCGCTGGAGGAGGGCGTGGTGAAGGCCCTGCGCCGGCTCATGCCCGCCGTCGTCACGGACGGCACGGCCCACGGGGTGAACTTCCCGGCCGGCACCGCGGGGAAGACGGGCACCGCGGAGTACGGCTCGGGCAAGGAGCCGCCCGCGCACTCGTGGTTCATCGGCTACAAGGGTGACCTGGCCTTCTCGGTCATCGTGGAGGGCGGCGGCGCCGGTTCGGCCGTGGCGGCCCCCATAGCCGCCCGCTTCCTCCAGGCCCTCGCCTGAGCCCCTGCGGGGGTGTGGCGGGGCGGGGTGGTCAGACGGCCTTGCGGTCGAGGGGCGTGGTCAGGCCCGCGACCGCCGCCACCACCTCCGAGGCGTTGGACAGGTCGGGCAGCACCAGGTCGGCCCCCGCCTCCCGCAGCTCCGAGACCATGGACCGCCCGGAGGCGACCCCGATCATCGCCGCCCCGCCGATCTTGGCGGCCTGCACGTCGCGCGTGGAGTCGCCGATCACGACGGTGTTGGCCGCGGTGAAGGCCGTGCCCAGCCGCTGCTTGGCCCGCGACTGCGCCACCTGCAGCAACGACGCCTTGGGGTAGACCTCCTCGCCATAGCCGCCCAGCTCGAAGTCGACGTGCTTGTCGAGGCCGAACGCCTTCAGCTTGTGCACCGCGTTGCTCTTGATCGTCCCGGTCAGCACGGTCTGCACCACGCCGTCGAGCCGGGACACCGCCTTCAGCGCGTCTTTGGCCCCCGGCATCATCCGCCCCTCCTTCGCCAGCCGCCCGCGCCGGTCGGCGAAGGCCGTGGCCAGCGCCGACAGGAACCTGGGCAGATGGTCGTCCTCGGCCACGATGCCGTTGACGGCGAGCGTCTCGAAGACGATCTCGGAGTCGGGCCGCCCCTGCGGCGGGACGAGCTTGACCAGCGGACGCCCGGTCACTGCGCGGAACGCCTCGGCGTAGGCGTCTCTGGTCACGATGGTCACGTCGACCAGGGTCAGGTCGACGTTCCACAGCACAAGGCGGTTGATGGCAGCCTCCTGAGGGATCCCTGCAAGGGTACGGCCGTCGCCGCTGTCAGGGCGCGTGCCTGAGCGATTTAAGCATGATCAGGCACACGAAGAGGACCATGGGGAGAACCATGGGGACGATCAGGCGTGGTCGAGGGCGTCGGCCAGCCGGTCGACCACCGGCAGCCCCGTCTCCTCCAGCTCCGCCCTGGTGGTCATGCCACCGGTGTAGAGCACCGCCTTGGCGCCCACGTGCCGCGCCGCGAGCCCGTCGTCCACGCTGTCGCCGATCACCAGGACCTCGCCGGGGTCGACGCCGATGGCCGCGATGTGCGCGCTCATGTGCGTGGCCTTCTCGCCTCCGGTGGCGCCGACCAGCCCGTCGACCCGGGTGAAGTGCCGCGTGATGCCGAACGAGTCGACCTTCGGCACCAGGTGCGCGTGCGGCGCCATCGAGCAGAGCGACTGGGTGCCCGTCCAGTCGGTGAGCGCGCGTTCGGCGTCGGGCGCCAGCAGGCACACCTCGCTCAGCCGGTAGTAGTGCTCGTGGAACCCGTCGTCGAGGAGCTGCCACTCGCCCTCGCCGAGTGCGCGGCCGAGCAGGCGCTCGTAGGCGACCCAGATGGGGCGGGTGTAGACCGCGCGGAAACCGTCCGCGGTCAGCTCGGGAAGCTCGTACGGCTTGAAGATCTCGTTGGTGGCTCCGACCACGGCGTCGATGTCGTGGAAGAGCGTGCCGTTCCAATCCCAGATGATGTGCTTTGTCATGTCGAGCCAAGCCTAGTTGGCCGGTGTGACATCTCGATGAACGGGGGGCCGCGACCGGGCGGCCACGACCCCTGCGGCGTCAGCCACAGACCTTGGCCGTGGCGCCCTGGCCGAACTGGCCGCCGGCGCCGGTGCCCCACTGCACCGAGACACTGCCCCAGGCGCACATGTCCTTGGCTCCGAGCATGCCGCCCCAGTGCCGGCCGCCGTTCCCCGCCTTGAACCGGACGGAGGCGTTCCTGCCGTCCGCGGCGTGGACGCTGACGGTGCCGCGCACGGAGGCGCCGACCGTGACCTCGGTCCAACTGGTCCTGCACTTACCCGACCGCATGAGCCTGATCGTGCCGACGACGCCCTTCGCCCTGCTGGTGATGTTGGCGGTCTTGACCACGCGGGCCGCGTTGCCGCAGCCCGACCGGTACGGGTCCTTGTGGTCGTACCGGCTCAGGACGTCCTGGGCGTACGCGGGCGAGCCGGCGAAGATGGCCAGCGCCCCGATGGCAACGGCCAGGACTCGACGCTTCACGTGGAACCGACTCCTTCAGTCATGAATGGTGCAGTCGGAACCTAGCGACGCACGGCCCTACGCAGCCGAGGAAGCGCGATTTGCGTGATCGTAACGTAATCGGTGGAACCATCACGAACCGAGCAGGTCGGGGATCTCCTGGGTCGCGTACCACATCAGCTCGTGGGCCTCGGCGCCGTCGACGGTGAACCGGGCGTCGTCGTCACCCTCGTCGGCGGCCGGCAGCGCGGCGACCGCGGCCTCGATGTCGGGGATCGCGTACTGGTCGTCGATGTGCACCGAGGCCACCTTGGCCATCGGGATCGGCTCCGCGAGGTGTACCCTGCCGCGTTCGGCCAGGTCGACGCCCGCGGTGGCGGCCCGCTCCGGCACCTCGGCCGCGACGACGACGCGCCGGGGGGCGGCCTCGACTCCGTCGGCGCGGCCCGCGGCCAGCATCCGCAGGGAGGCGCGGGCCGCCTCGGTGAGCGCGACGTATTCGAGCTCCTCGGTGTCGCCGGAGGCGTACCACTCGATCAGCGCGGGGGTCACCGCGTAGCCGGTCAGCGGGGCGGGGCCCAGCTCCCCTGCCTCGACGGCCGAGGCCAGGGCCGGAAGAGTGCACGGCAAGTAGACGCGCATGACGAACCTTTCCAAACGTGCCAGGGCTCTGCCAGGGGAGAATCCTGCCTCACCTGATCGCCACCTTACTCATAGTCCCTGGTCATGAGCGGGGCGACCGGGCTGTTACCGACCAGTTCCGCGCAGGGTGAGCCGCAGGACGGGTTCGAGCTGGGCGAGCGTCGTGTCCGCGTCGCGGTGGTGGATGCCGGTGATGCCGAGCGCGCGGGCGGCGTCGAGGTTGGCCTCGATGTCGTCGATGAACACGCACTCCTCGCCGGAGAGCCCGAGCAGGTCGAGCGCGTGCAGGTAGATGCGTTCCTCGGGCTTGCGCATGCCGACCTCGCCGGAGATCACCACCGCGTCGAACAGCTCGTCCCAGCCGTCCCTGGGATAGGTGTTGGACCAGGAGTTGGACAGCAGGCAGGTCTTCACGCCGCCGGCCCGTACGTCGCGCAGCATGTCGTACATGGCGTCGACCCGCTCGAAGCCCGCGAACATGCGATCCAGCAGCCCCTCGGCCACCGGCGGGGCCCCGTCCAGGGTCAGCAGCCGGGCGGCGAGGTCGCGCTCGAAGTCGGCCCCGTCGAGCTCGCCCCTTTCCAGGGCGTGGATGGAGCTCTCGCCGTCGCCTCCCCGGTAGGCGTGGTCGATCAGCTCGCCCATGACCGCGTAGTAGCGGTCAGCGTCGATCCTGTCCGCGGCGATCCAGCGCCCGATGGAGTCGGTGAGGCTGGTCGTCAGCACCCCGCCCCAGTCGATGAGCACACCCGTAACCATCGCTCCAGAGTAGAACGTCACGGAAGCGGCTTTTGCCATGACACGCCCGCAAATTGCCGGACATAAACCCCGTAATTGGATGTCCGAAATATCCGGCTATGGTGCTTTTCCAGCGTGAATCGCTACCCAGAAGGGACCGCCGTGCGGACGACGATCCTGATCACCTCCCCCGAAGAGTGGACCGCCCCGGGCCTCGAACTCTTCCAATTCGCTCCCCTCATTCCCGGCGGGCCCTACTGGCTCACCAAGCCGGTCCTGCTCGCCCTGCTCAGCTCGGCCCTCGTCATCGCCGTGTGCTGGGCCGCGTTCGCCAGACCGAAGATCGTGCCACGGGGCTGGCAGAGCATCGGCGAGTACGTCTACCTCTTCGTCCGCGACCAGATCGCCAGGCCCAGCCTCGGCAAGGACGCCGACCGCTGGATGGGCCTGCTCCTGACGATCTTCTGCACCGTGCTCGTCTGGAACCTGATGGGCACCTTCCCGCTCATCCAGTTCCCCGTGGCGGCCCACATCGCCTTCCCGCTGGTGCTGGCGCTCAGCGTGTACGGCATCAAGCTCTACCTCGGCGTCAGCCACCACGGCGTACGCGGCTACCTGCGGGGCATCGTGCACCTGCCGGGCCTGCCCGGCTGGGCCTACGGGCTCTACGCCCCGATGATCCTCGCCGAGGTCTTCATCACCTCGTTGTTCACCCACTTCATCCGGCTGTTCGCGAACATGTTCGCCGGCCACGTCCTCGTGGCCTTCTTCAGCTCGGTGGGCTTCTGGTTCCTGTTCGAGCGGCTCACCCCGCTGGGGGCGGGGCTGGGCGTGCTCGGCGTGCTGATGGCGATCGTGATGACCGCGTTCGAGATCTTCGTCCAGTTCCTGCAGGCGTTCCTGTTCGCCATGCTGGCCGGGATGTTCATCGCCAGCGGGCTGCGCGGCGCGCACTGACCATCCGAGCGCGAGCTAACCCCCGGCGCGGGCGGCCAGCCTGCGGTGCTCCGGTGAGCGCAGCACGTCGGCCGCCTCGGCGGCCGAGGCCACGGGCGCCTCGGTCAGCAGGCCCCGGTTCTGCTTGAGCGTGAGCAGCCGGGTGACCGACTGGTCGAGGCGCTGCTTCGAGATGCGGCCCGACTCCACCGCCCCCAGCACCGCCCGGTACGCCCTGGGCAGGTCGTTCGGCATGAGCAGCAGGTCGGCCCCGGCCAGGACGGCGCGTACCGCGACCTCCCCGTCGTTGTACTTCTTCCTGACCCCGGCCATGTTGAGCGCGTCGGTGGAGACCACACCCTGGAAGCCGAGCTTCTCCCTGAGCAGGCCGGTCAGGATGGGCTTGGACAGCGTCGCCGGGTCGCCCGAGGGGTCGAGCTTGGGGAAGACGAGGTGGGCGCTCATCACCGCGTCCACCCCCGCCTCGATGGCGGCCCTGAACGGCGGCGCGTCGATCCGCTCCCACTGGGCCTTCGTGTGTTTGATCACCGGCAAGCCCGTGTGGCTGTCGACGGACGTGTCGCCGTGTCCGGGGAAGTGCTTGACCGTGGCGGCGACCTTCGCGTCGTCGAAGCCCTTGACGGCCGCCTCGACCATCTTCGCCACCCGCTGCGGGTCGTTGCCGAACGCCCGGCGGCCGATGACGGGGTTGCGCGGGTTGACGTTCACGTCGGCGACGGGGGCGAAGTCGATGTTGACGCCGAGCACGCGCAGCTCCGCACCGGTCGCCTCGGCCACGGCCCGCGACAGGCCGGTGTCCTTCGTGGCGCCGATCTCGGACGCGCCGGGGAAGTCGGTCATGAGGGCGGACATCCTGGACACCAGGCCGTTCTCCTGGTCGGTGCCGACCAATAAGGGGACGTCCTCGGAGGCCCGCTGCATGCCGTTGGTGAGCCCGACGACCTGGCCGACGCTCTTGACGTTGTGCGGGAAGAGGATCACGCCGCCCAGGTGGTATTTGCCGATCACCTTGGCCGGGGTCTGGGCGCCGTAGCGGGCCTGGTTCTCGCCGGAGACCGTGTCGGCGGCGGTGCCGTACAGGACGGGCATGAAGAGCTGGCCGACCTTCTCCTCGACGCTCATCCCCGACAACACCCGCTGGACGGGGCTCCGCGTGGGGCCCGCGTTCTTGGGCCCCGTCTCCGTGGACTCAGTCTTCGTGGACTCGCTCTCAGCGGAGCCGGTCTTCGAGGAGCCGCTCTCCGCGGGCCCGGTTCCGGCGGGACCCGACTGCGCGGGCGAGGCGGCCTTGCCTCCGGTCGGCGTCGCCCCCGCAGAGCCGCCACCGCCGCAGGCCGCGAGCGCGATCATCAGGAGCCCTGTCGTTCCGAACCGTCGAAGCATGCCCACCAAGGTATCCATACGACGACGCGCCTGGGCCCCCCAATTGCCGAATCCGACCCCGGTTACAGCCCCAGACCGGCCAGTCCCGGCAGGTGAACGCGGGCCGCCGCACGCGCCTCGGCCGCCCCGGACTGGGCCCGCGCGACCCGGGCCGCCGTCCGGCACTGCTCCAGCGTGTGCGCGGCCAGCCCGGCCCGTACGGCGGCCAGCGCGGACGGCGCCATCGACAACGTCGAGGCCCCGAGACCGACCAGCACGCAGGCCAGCGCCGCGTCCGCGGCCGACTCACCGCAGACCCCGCAGGGCTTGCCCGCCTGCGCCGCCGCGTCACCGACCAGGGCGACCAGGTCGAGCAGCCCCGGCTGCCAGGGATCGTGCAGCGCGCTGACGGCCCCGAGCTGCCGGTCGGCGGCGAAGGCGTACTGGCTGAGGTCGTTGGTGCCGACGGAGACGAAGTCCACCGTGGCCAGCACGTCCGCGGCGCGCAGCGCGGCCGACGGGATCTCGATCATCACGCCGACGTCCATCAGCCCCTTCTCCCCGCACTCCCTGGCGAACCAGGCGGCCTCCTCCGACGTGGCCACCATCGGCGCCATCACGCTCAGCCGGTCCGAGGCCAGCGCGGCCAGCGCGCCGAGCTGGACGTCCATCACCGCGGGCGACCTCCTGAACCTGCGCAGCCCGCGCTCGCCCAGCGCCGGGTTCGGCTCGGCGGCCGTGGGCAGGAACGCCAGCGGCTTGTCCGCGCCGCCGTCCAGCGTCCGCACCACCACCTTGCCCTCGGGGAACGCGTCCAGCGCCGCCTGGTAGGCGCGCCGCTGCTCCTCGGCGGAGGGCGGCTCGGCCCGGCCGAGGAAGAGGAACTCGGTCCGGTAGAGCCCGACGCCCTCGGCTCCCGCGGCCACGGCGGCGGCGAGTTCGGCGGGGCCGCCGATGTTGGCCAGCAGCGGCACCGAGTGCCCGTCGGCGGTCACGCCGGGCCCGGTCCACGACGCGAGCGCGACCAGCCGGGCTGAGGCGGCGCCGACCGCGTCGGCCACGTCGGACTCGGGGGGGCGCACGCGTACGTCGCCTGAGGTGCCGTCCACCATCACCTCGACGCCCGGCGGGATGCCGGTCGCGCCCTGACAGGCCACGACGGCGGGCACGCCCATCGCCCTGGCCATGATGGCGGTGTGGCTGGTCGGGCCGCCCTCCTCGGTGACGAACGCCACGACGTCGTCCTTGGACAGCAGGGCGGTGTCGGCGGGCGCGAGATCCCTGGCGACCAGCACGTACGGCTGCTCGGGCGCCGCCGGCAACCCCGGCATGGCCTGCCCGTAGAGCAGCGCGATCACGCGGTCCCTGATGTCGTCCAGATCGGCGGCCCGCTCGCCCAGGTAGCCGCCGGAGCCGGCCAGCACGTCCCGATACTTGTTGAACGCCTCGAAGACCGCCCTGGGCGCGGCCAGGCCGCGGTCGATCAGCGACCGCACCTTCACGACCAGCCCGGGGTCCTCGGCCATCAGCGCCTGGGCCTTGAGTATCTCCTCGGCCTCGCCGCCCGCCCTGTTGCCGCGGGCCTCCAGCTCGCCCGCGACCTGCCTGAGCGCGGCCATCGCGCGCTCCTGCTCCTGCTCCGCCTCACCGGTGTACGCAGCGCCCTCGGGGGGTTCGGGCACGGAGACGGTGAGCACAAAAGAGGGTCCGTGCCCGACTCCCGGGCTGACCCCCACCCCCCGCAGGTTCATGGCGCGCCGGCGATCGCGGCCAGTTCGTCGAGCACCTCTTCCGCGCCGTCGCCGTCCGCGGAGATCACCACGGTCTCGCCCTGCCTGACGTCGAGGGCCATGATCGCGAGAATGCTCTTGCCGTTGACCGGGCCGCCGCCGTAGGGCTTCTCCACCGTGATGTCCATCGGCGCCAGCTTGGCCCGCTGGACGAACGTCGCCGCGGGCCGGGCGTGCAGGCCCACCTCCGCCGCCACGGTGACCTTGCGCTCACCCATCTTGCCGCTCCTCCTTGTCTGCCGGTCCAGACCAGCCGGACCTCCGTACGCCAACGACTGACGATCGCCCCCGAACAGGGCGACCGTGACCATTGTCGCGGGTCCTGCCGATTCGCCGACCACGACCGGCGCCCCTTCCAAGCCGGCCGGGATGACCACTATTCCCATGTGAACAGCTCGTCACCCGCCTGCACCGCGCCCTCGACCACCCGCGTCACGTCCGCGGAGAGCGCGTCGAGCGCGACGACCGGGCAGACCGGCGAGCGCCCGCCCGCCTCGACGGCCGCGGGGTCCCAGGCCACGACCGGCTGCCCGGCGCTGACCCGGTCGCCCTCCGTCGCGAGGAGCTGGAAGCCCCGCCCTTTGAGCTGGACCGTGTCGATGCCCAGGTGCACCAGCACACCCCTGCCGTCGTCGCCGACGATGACGTACGCGTGCGGATGCAGCTTCATTATCTTTCCCGCGATGGGGGCCACGGCCTTCCCCGGCCCCCTCAGCGGGTCGATCGCCATTCCCGGCCCGACCATGCCCGCGGAGAAGACGGGGTCGGGCACGGCGGCCAGCCCCACGGCCTCCCCCTCCACCGGGGCGAGAACAGTCGTCATGGCCTCGCCCTCAGCCGATGATGTCCTCGATGTCGCTGGCTATGGTGTCCGCCTCCGGCCCGACGACCACCTGGACCACGTTTCCCGTGGCCATCACGCCGTGCGCGCCGGCCGCTCTGAGCGCCGTTTGATCGATCTTGGACGCGTCGCGCACCTCCGTGCGCAGCCGCGTGATGCAGGGTTCGATGTCGATGATGTTCTTGGCGCCGCCCAGCGCGGCGATGATCGCGTTCACGTCCGTCGCCATCCGGTCCTCCCTCGGGTTCGCACTCCGACCAGGCTAGATCAGTCGGTCTGGGTGACCTTGTTCAGACCGCGCGGCGCGTCGGGGTCGATGCCGAGCCGGCGGGCCAGCGTCTCGGTGAGGAGCTGGCCGGGCACGATCAGGCCCATCGGGGCCACCCATTCGGGCAGGTCGGGGCCGTTCAGCGCGGCCGTGCCCGCCCTGGCCAGCGCGGTGCCGCCACCGATCGTGTACGCCGCCGCCCCCGCCGCGACCACCCGCTCGGCCAGCGCGACGGTGCCCTGCAGGGTGGGGCTGTTCTCCGAGGCCACGAGCAGCGCGGGCGTGTCGGCGTCCACGACGGCGATGGGGCCGTGCAGCAGGTCGGCGTACGACAGGCCCATGGCGTGCAGGTAGCAGGCCTCCTTGAGCTTGAGCGCGGTCTCCAGCGCCGTCGAGAACACCAGGCCGCGCCCGGAGACGACCACGCCCGGCTTGTCGAGCAGCCCCTCGACCACGGCCTCCAGGTCTCCCGGCTCCGCGATCAGCTTCTCCACGGCCTCGGGCACCCGCCGCAGCTCGGCCACGTCCACGTCCGCGCCCAGCCCGATCGCCAGCACCGCCAGCGCGGCGAGCTGCGTCGTGTACGTCTTCGTCGCCGGGACGGCCTTCTCCTCGCCCGCCACCGTGCACAGGGCGACGTCGGCCGCCTGCGCCAGCGGGCTCTCCTGGCCGCCGTTGGTGATGCCGACGGTCCTGGCCCCGCAGTCCTTCGCCCAGGCGAGCGTCTCGACGATCTCCTCGGTCCGGCCCGACTGCGAGATGGCCACGGCGAGCACTCCGTCGAGGTCGAGACGGCGCTTGTACGTCGTCGCGATCGAGGGCGCGGCCAGCGCCGCCAGCCGTCCGGCGTGCGATTCGACCAGGTAACGCCCGTACACTGCTGCGTTGTCGGAGGTGCCGCGGGCGATGAACAGCAGTTGGCGGGTCTGCTCGCCGATCGCCCTGATCTCGTCGACCTGGGGGAGCAGGGAGTCCAGCGTGGCCCGCAGCGCGGTCGGCTGCTCGGCGATCTCGCTGCGCATCTTCGTGGTCATCTTGGGCTCATCTCTTGACTCAATCCGGGCTCGGACTTGACCGTCTTTCACGCCATGTGGTCTAGTCCGGACTAGACCAGTACGAACCATAACCCATTGCCCAGGTAGAGACGAGGGGAGGATCCGTGGCGCACATCGATCCGGACAGCCCGGTGCCCAAATACTTCCAGCTTCGCGAGATCCTGCTGGACCTCATCGACAGCGACGAGCTCAGCATCGGGGCGGCCATCCCGTCCGAGCGCGAGCTGTGCCAGCGCTTCGGCCTGTCCAGGATGACCGTACGGCAGGCCGTGGACCATCTCGTGTCCGAGGGCCGCCTGCACCGCGTACCGGGCAAGGGGACGTTCGTCGCCCGGCCCAAGATCGAGCTGGCCCTGCAGCTCACGTCGTTCACCGACGACATGCGGGCCCGCGGCATGATCCCGGGCTCGCGCGACCTCGACCGCCGGATCGTGCGCGCCAGCGCCCACCTGGCCAAGGAGCTGGGGATCCAGCCGGGCGAGGAGGTGCACTTCATCGAACGGCTGCGTACGGCCGACGGCGAGCCGCTGTCCATCGAACGGGCCCACATCCCGGTCAGGCTCGCCCCGGACCTGGCCGACTATGATTTGTCGGAAAAATCACTGTACGAGCTGCTGGAGAGCCGCTACGGGCTCGTCATGGACGCCGGCGAGCTGACCATCGACGGCGGCCTGGCCGACCCCAGCGACGCCGATCTGCTGAAGCTGCCTCGCGGCGGGGCCGTGCTGCTGTTGCAGCGCAGGTCGTTCTCCGGCGGGGTCTGTGCGGAGCTGGGCGTGTCCACCTACCGCGCCGACCGCTACCAGCTCCGCACGCTCCTCGAAATGCCCGCCAGACGGGGCTGACCCGGCCTCCGGCGGATCCCGTCCCGGTGGGACTCCCGTCCCGGCGGGACGGCAGACTCACTCCCCAGAGGTCCCCAGCGGCCCGCCCCCGGCACCGGGACCTCGAAGGAACCCAGCCAGCACGCCCCGGCACCGACACACCTCGAAGGAACCCAGCCGGCAGCACGCCCCGGCACCGACATACCACGAAGGAACCCAGCCGGCAGCACGCCCCGGCACCGACCTGCCCCGGAGGAACGCCCGGTGAACGAGACCGCCGCCGCCCGCCCTTCGCCGCTCGCTCGTGTGATGTCCGTGCTCCAGCGGCTGGGCCGCTCCCTGATGCTGCCCATCGCCGCCCTGCCCGCGGCCGCCCTGCTGCTGCGCTTCGGCCAGCCGGACATGCTCGGCTCGAACGGCGCGGCGCCGGGCGGGCTCGCGGACGTGGCCGGGATGGCCTGGATGAACCAGGTGGCCGAGGTGATGGCCGCCGCCGGGGCCGCGTTGTTCGAGAACCTGCCGATCCTGTTCGCCGTGGGCGTGGCCATCGGCTTCGCCCGCAAGTCCGACGGCTCCACGGCGCTGGCCGCCGTCGTCGGCTACCTGGTCTTCGACCGGGTGACGAAGGTGATGTTCTTCGGCTCGAACATCAGGGACACCATCGTCATCAAGGAACTGCAGACCGAGGGCGTCAAAGAGATCATCAACTACGGGATGCAGAACCCCACCAAGGTCCTCGGCGGCATCGTCATCGGTCTGGTCACCGCGCTCCTGTGGCAGCGGTTCTACCGGATCAAGCTGCCGTCGTGGCTGGCGTTCTTCGGCGGGCGGCGCTTCGTCCCCATCATCACCTCCATCGTGGCCCTGCTCATCGGCGTGGCGTTCGGCTGGCTCTGGCCGGTGATCGGCGAGTGGATCAGGCACGCCGGCGAGGCCCTGGCCGCCCTCGGCCCGATCGGCACCGGCATCTACGGCGTGATCAACCGCCTGCTCATCCCCCTCGGCCTGCACCACTTCGCCAACTCCGTGGTCTGGTACGTGGTGCCGCAGTGCGAGGTCGGCGGCCGGGTGCTGGGCGGCGACTGGAACTGCTACTTCGGCGGCGCCCCGCACGCCGGCCAGTTCATGGCCGGGTTCTTCCCGATCATGATGTTCGCCCTGCCGGCCGCCGCGCTGGCCATGTGGCGGGCGGTGCCCAAGCCCCGGCGCGCGACCGTGGGCGGCATCATGTTGTCGGCGGCGCTGGCGTCGTTCGTCACGGGGGTGACCGAGCCGATCGAGTTCGCCTTCATCTTCGTGGCCCCGCTGCTGCTGGTGGTGCACGCGCTGCTGACGGGCCTGGCGATGGCCCTGACCACGCTGATCGGCGGCCAGCTCGGCTTCGGCTTCTCCGCCGGGCTGCTCGACATGCTCCTGAACGCCAGCAAGTCCAACACCCAGAACCTGCCCGGCATCCTGATCCTGGGCGTGATCTACGGGGTGGTCTACTACGTCGTGTTCACGTTCCTGATCCGCAGGCTCGACATCATGACGCCCGGCCGCGAAGCGGAGCCCGACGTCGACTCCGGCGAAACCTGACCACGCGCCCCGCCCCGGCCTGACCCGCCGATCAGGAAAGCCGCCTTACCCAAAAGCCTGTCCCCCAAGGTTTGGGACAGGCCGCAAACCCCCCGACCGCGCCCAGAACATCCCCGCGCCCCATCCAACTTCGGTCGAACCCCGCCGCATAAACGGGCAAACCCCGGCCCGCGGTCAAGAAGTTGGCGCGCTTTGTATTTCTACGCCGGGCCGAAAACTCCTTATAACGAATCTTTTTCCACCCCTCGAATTGGAGATTCGACGTGCCCCGAGCACCCCGCGTCGGCGTGACCCCCGCCCCCGAGCCGCCCCGCCCCGAGATCCGGGCGGCGGCGGAGAGCCCGCCCACCCACGGCGCCCTGGCCCTGGACCCGTGCTCCCTCGTGTGGGGCCCGCCGGGCGCCGTGCCCGACGAGCGCAGGCTGCGCCACCTCGTCCAGGCCCTGGCGGAGGTGCTGGCCGGGCGCCGCCCGCCCGAGACCGTGGCCGACCGGCTCACCGACCGCGCCCACCGCGACCTCGTACGAGCGGGACGGATGATCCACGCCAACCGGCCGCCGTTCGCGGGCGGCGTCCACATGAAGGAGCCCCGCGACGGCGTCATAGAAATGTGCGCCCTGGTCCATTGCGGCGACCGCGACCACGTCCTCGCGGTACGCCTGGAACGCCGTGGCGTGCAATGGCTGTGCACCGATTTCGAAACGGCGTGACCGGCGGGATCCGGCGGCGAAGAAAGACCCCCGCCTCCCCGGGAAACGGGAAGGCGGGGGTCTTCGGCAAGAACCGAAAAGGGCGTCAGGCCGCGTTCTTCGGGTCTCCGTGGCAGCGCTTGTACTTCTTGCCCGACCCACACGGGCAAGGCGCGTTGCGCTCCACGTTCCCGTACGCCGCCCGCTCCGCCGGGGTCGTGCGCACCCGGGTGTGCTCGACCTCGCCCTGCTCACCGGGCGCCGAGTATTCCAGCTCGGTCGGCCGCTCAGGCCCGCGCAGCCCGCGCGCGATGATCGAGCGGGTCTCCGCGATGGCCGCGTCCTCCTCCTCGACGATCGGGTTTTCCTGCACCTCGACCTCGAGGTTGAACAGGAAGCCGACGGAGTCCTCCTTGATGCCCTCGAGCATCGCGGCGAACATCTCGAAGCCCTCGCGCTGGTACTCGATCTGCGGGTCCTTCTGCGCGTAGGCCCGCATGCCGATGCCCTCGCGCAAGTAGTCCATCTCGTAGAGGTGCTCGCGCCACTTGCGGTCGAGCACCGAGAGGATCACCCGGCGCTCCAGGTCGCGCATGGTCTCCGGGCCGAACTCCGCCTCGCGCCGGTCGTACGCGGCCAGCGCGTCGGCCTTGACCTTCTCGCTGATCAGCTCGGCGGTCAGCTCCTCGCGGTTGCCGGCCTCCTCGACGAGGTCTTCGATCCTGACCGACACCGGGTACAGCTCGCCGAACGCCTTCCACAGCTTGTCGAGGTCCCACTCCTCGGCGAAGCCCTCGGACGTGGCGCCCTGGACGTAGCCGCCGATCACCTCGCCGACGAAGCCGCGCACCTGCTCGTGCAGGTCGGCGCCCTCCAGGACGCGCAGGCGCTCGGCGTAGATGACCTTGCGCTGGCGGTTCATCACCTCGTCGTACTTCAGAACTTCCTTGCGGATCTCGAAGTTCTGCTGCTCGACCTGGTGCTGGGCGGAGGCGATGGCCTTGGAGACGATGCCGGACTCGATCGGCTGGTCGTCGGGGATGTTGAGCCGCGTCATGATCATCTCGACCCTGGCCGAGTTGAACAGGCGCATCAGGTCGTCGCCGAGCGACAGGTAGAAGCGCGACTCGCCGGGGTCGCCCTGACGGCCGGAACGACCGCGCAACTGGTTGTCGATGCGGCGCGACTCGTGCCGCTCGGTGCCCAGGACGTAGAGGCCGCCGAGCGTGGTGACCTCGTCGTGCTCGGCCTTGACCGCCGCCCTGGCCTTCTCCAGCGCCTCGGGGTAGGCCTTCTCGTATTCCTCCGGGGTCTCGACCGGGTCGAGGCCGCGCTGGCGCAGCTCCTGGTCGGCGCGGAACTCGGAGTTGCCGCCGAGCATGATGTCGGTGCCTCGACCGGCCATGTTGGTGGCGACGGTGACGGCGCCCTTGCGGCCCGCCTCGGCGATGATCGACGCCTCACGCTCGTGGTTCTTCGCGTTGAGCACCTCGTGCGGCACGCCGCGCCGCTTGAGCGCCTTGGACAGCCGCTCGGACTTGGCCACCGAGGTGGTGCCGACGAGCACCGGCTGCCCGGCCTCGTAGCGCTCCTTGATGTCCTCGACCACCGCGTCGAACTTGGCGTCCTCGGTCTTGTAGACCACGTCGGCCTGGTCCTTGCGGATCATCGGCCGGTTGGTCGGGATCGGGACCACGTTGAGCTTGTACGTCTTGTTGAACTCGTTGGCCTCGGTCACCGCCGTACCGGTCATCCCGGACAGCTTGCCGTAGAGGCGGAAGTAGTTCTGGAGGGTGACCGTGGCGAGAGTTTGGTTCTCGTCCTTGATCTTCACGCTCTCCTTGGCCTCGATGGCCTGGTGCATGCCCTCGTTGTAGCGGCGGCCGTGCAGGATGCGGCCGGTGAACTCGTCGACGATCAGGACCTCGCCGTCGGCGACGATGTAGTCTTTGTCCTTCTTGAACAGCTCTTTCGCCTTGAGCGCGTTGTTCAGGAAGCCCACGAGGTGGGTGTGCTCCGGCTTGTACAGGTTGTCGATGCCGAGCCAGTCCTCGACCTTCTCGACGCCCGACTCCAGGATGCCGACCGTGCGCTTCTTCTCGTCGACGATGTAGTCGCCGGTGCTCTCCTCGCCCGGGTTCTTCGCCTCGACGCCCTTGCGCAGGCGGGGCACGATCTTGGCGAACTCGGTGTACCACTTGCCCGACTGCTCGCCGGGGCCGGAGATGATCAGCGGCGTGCGGGCCTCGTCGATGAGGATCGAGTCGACCTCGTCGACGATCGCGAAGAAGTGGCCGCGCTGCACGCACTCCTCGAGCGACCAGGCCATGTTGTCGCGCAGGTAGTCGAAGCCGAACTCGTTGTTGGTGCCGTAGGTGATGTCGGCCTGGTATTGCTTGGCGCGCTCGTCGGGCTGCTGGCCGGAGACGATGCAGCCGACCTCCAGGCCGAGGAAGCGGTGGATGCGCCCCATCGTCTCGGCGTCGCGCTTGGCGAGGTAGTCGTTGACGGTGACGACGTGCACGCCCTTGCCGGCGATCGCGTTGAGGTAGGACGGCAGGGTGCAGGTCAGCGTCTTGCCCTCACCGGTCTTCATCTCCGAGATGTTGCCCAGGTGGAGGTTGGCGCCGCCCATGATCTGCACGTCGTAGGGCCGCTGGCCGAGCACGCGGCGGGACGCCTCGCGCACGGCCGCGAACGCCTCGGGAAGCAGATCGTCGAGGGTTTCGCCGTCAGCATGGCGCTGCTTGAATTCGTCCGTCAGCGCACGCAACTCCGCGTCGGACAGGCTCGTGAAGTCGTCCTCGATGGAGTTGACCTGGTCTGAGATCCGCTTGAGCTTGCGCAGGATCTTGCCTTCGCCGGCACGTAGGATCTTGTCGAGAATGGCTGCCACTTTATGTAAAGCTCCTCGCAGGTCTACCCCGGCGGCGCCGCCAGGAGGAGAGGCCGAGACAAACTTCCCCGTAGCCATCGTAGGCGGTTCCGCAACCAGACACAGCCACCGTGACGACGAGGGCGCCGAACCTGTCTGGGAGAATGGGTCAAGGCAGAGGGTATGCCGGTTGAGAGGCGGCTCGCACCAAATGCGAGATATCCGGCAAAGGAAGGATTAGTCATGGTTGAGGGGAAGAAGTCGGAGCATACGGAGAATCTCGGCAGCCACGGCGGGCGTCCGTCCTCGTGGCTCGCGGTGACGGTGATGCTGGTGGGAACCGTCGTGGCCGGCTTCGGGTTGACGGCCGACAACTGGACGCTCGTGTGGATCGGCACCGGGGTGTTCGTCGTCGGCGGCATCCTCGCCCTCGTCTTCGACATCTTCACCGACGTCGTGATCGACGCTCCCCGCGTGGGCATGCGCGCTGAGGATCACCGCTGAGACACGCTCCACCGGCGGGCGCCCATCCCTGGGCGACCCGCCGTTTCCATGCCGTTCGCATGCCGTTTCCATGCCGATCCCGCATCGATCCCGCATGACCTTGTCGCGGATCCCGCGCGTGTCGTGACGTCACGGTCCCGCGCGTGTCGTGCGTACGGTCCCGTGCGCCGGAATTGATCTCTCGCCTTTATTGATCTTGCCCGTCGCATTGTGGCTCTGGTTGCGCCGGTGACGGTTGTCGCGATTCTCCCGCGTGTCGTGTCTCTCGCATGTCAGTCTCGCTCGCCTGTCTCTCTCGCATGTGGTGTCATGTCGCGTCTCCCGCGTGTTGTGTCATGTCGCGTCTCCCGCGTGTTGTGTCATGTCGTGTCTCCCGCGTGTCGCGGATTTCCCGGAGACGTCCGTAGGGCGGGCGATTCTGTCGGTGGCCGCCGCTAGATTGCTCGCATGCATCGCCGTACGCATTCGCCGACATGACCGTCGCGACCCACCTGACCCCCGACGAGGCGCGCCGGATCATCCTGCGCTCGCAGGGCCTGATCGGCGCCGACTCGCGCAAGGGCGGAGCGCACGCCATGCTGCGCAGGCTGGGCGCCGTGCAGCTCGACACGATCTCGGTCCTGGCCCGCTCGCACGAGCTGGTCGCCTACGCCCGCCTCGGCGCGGTGGGCCGTCCCCAGGTCGAGCGCGCCTACTGGCACAACCCGGCCAAGAGCTTCGAATACTGGTGCCACGCCGCCTGCATCCTGCCGATCGAGCACTGGCCGCTCTACGCGTTCCGCCGCCGGGCGTTCCGCGACCGGCGCCAACGGTGGCACGAGGTGCCCGACGGCGTGGAGAAGCTGCTCGACCAGGTCCGCGATTCGGGCCCGCTGACCACCTCCGATGTCGGCGGCGCCAAGAACGGCGGCCCATGGTGGGACTGGTCCGACTCCAAGATCGGCCTGGAGTGGCTGCTCGACATCGGTGAGCTGGTGTGCAGCCGCCGGGTCGGCTGGCGGCGCGTCTACGACCTGGCCGAGCGCGCGGTCCCGGCCGGCCTGCTGGGCGAGGAGCCGTCCGACGAGGAGTGCGTCACCCGCCTGGCCTCGATCGCCGGGCGGTCCCTCGGCGTGGCCAGCCGCACCGACCTGCTCGACTTCCTGCGGCTCAAGGGCCGCTACGCGGAGATCCTCGACGAGGTCCTGCTCAGCGGCGCGGCGGGGCTGGTGCCCGTGACCGTCTCCGGCTGGCCCCGCAAGAGGGGCGAGGCGGCCGGCGCGTGGGCCGACCCCGCCGCCCTGGCGTCCGAGCCGCGCGGCCGCCACCGCACCACACTGGTGTCGCCGTTCGACTCGCTCATCTGGCACCGGGGGCGCACCGAGCGGGTGTTCGGCTTCAAGTACACCCTTGAGCTCTACGTGCCCAAGCACAAGCGCGTGCACGGCTACTTCACGATGCCGGTGCTGGCCGGGGGGCAGCTCATCGGGCGGGTCGACCCGGCGCGCGAGGGCTCGACGCTGGTGGCCAGGCAGCTCAGCCTGGAGCCGGGGCTGTCGGCCGCCAAGTGGGCCGACGCGCTGCGCGATGCGCTGTGGTCGGCGGCCGAGTGGGTGGGCTGCGACGCCGTACGCGTCGAGCGCGCCGACCCACCCGAGCTGCTCCCGATCCTGAACGCGCGCCGCCCCGACACCCCCTGAGCCGCCCGCCGCCACGGCCTCACCCGGCGCGCCCCGCGAGCTGAGCGACCTCGAGCCGCACCCCCGCCCTGGGCGGCTCGACCGGGAACGCCCGGTCTGCGGCGACTCCGCATCGCCCCGGACGCCACGTCGGCTGCCGGACCAGGAGCGGGCCGGTGGGACGAGGGCGGGCCGGGTGAGCGGGGCGGGCCGATGGAGCGGGGGCAGGTCAGGGGCGACTGGCTGGTGGAGCAGGAGCGGGTCGGTGGCGGGCCAGGGGCGGCGGGCCAGTTAAGCAGGTGCGGACCGATGGCGGGGTCAGGGACGGGCCGATGGAGCAGGGGCGGACCGATGGCGGGGTCAGGGACGGGCCGATGGAGCAGGGGCAGGTCGGTGGCGGGTCAGGGGCTGCGGGCCGGTGATGGCGGGGGCGGTCAGGTGATTTCGAGCATGCGCTCGCGCACCGCGTACACCACGGCTTCCATCCTCGAATGGAGCTGGAGCTTGTCCAGGATGTTGCGCACGTGGTTCTTCACCGTGTTCTCGGAGATGAAGAGCTGCTTGGCGATCTCCCGGTTGTTCATGCCCTTGGCCACCAGACGCAGCACCTCCATCTCCCGGTCCGTCAGACGGGGGACGGGAAGCTGGGGCGGACGCTCGGCCTCCTTGCGGCTCATGTTGGCGAACTCGCTGATGAGCTTGGCCGCCATCGCCGGGTTGATTAACGACTGGCCTTCGTGCACGCCGCGCACCGCGGCGGGGACGTCGTTGATCTGGACGTCCTTGAGCAGGTAGCCGGTGGCTCCCGCCTTGATGGCCTCGAAGAGGTCTTCTTCCTCGTCGCTCACCGTCAGCATGATGATGCGGGTGCTCGGGACCGAGGCCTTGATGCCCTTCGTCGCCTCGATGCCGTCCTGGCGGGGCATGCGCACGTCCATGAGGGCGACGTCGGGCATGAGGCGATCGGCCAGTTCGACCGCCTCCTGCCCGTCGCTCGCCTCGCCTACCACCTCGATGTCGGGCTCGGCGGCCAGCGCCAGCGCCAGGCTCCGTCTGATCAGCTCGTGATCGTCGACGATCATCACACGGATCGGCTCGCTCGTCTCCGGGCGGGCCTCGCCGGACTCGGTCACGAGGCCTCCTCGATCCGCCTCGCGCCTGACTTTCCCTCGTTTCGCTCGCTCACCTGCGCCTGACTGAGCTCGCTCACGTCTCCTCCTCGTCGGGGGGCCAGAGCCGTCGAACCGCCATGATGGCATGTACCCGCGGTTCTCGGGTGGTCGAGAAGATCTTTCAGCGCGCGATCAGGGCTCTACGAGCCGTAGCACGCCGTAGTTGTAGCCGCGTCTGTTGTAGACGACACACGGCTGACCGCTCTCCTTGTCACGGAACAGATAGAAGTCGTGCCCGACCAGCTCCATCTCGAGCAGAGCCTGATCGATGGTCATGGGTTCGGCTCGGTGGAACTTCTCCCGCACGATGAGCGGCCCTTCGCCGTCCATCTCGATCGGGACGATGTCGTCGTAGAGCTGGTCGCTCTTCTGACGCAGCTCGTCCTCGTCGGGTTCGGACTGCTTGGGGACGGAGGTCTGCGTGAGGGGCGCCAGATCGGCGGGCTCGGACAGCGTCGCGGTGATCTCTGCCACGGAGGGCGGGCAGTGGTTGCCGTGATGGACCTTGCGCCGGTCCGCCAGCCGCCTGAGGCGGCCTTCCAGCTTGTCGAGGGCGAGATCGAGGGCTGCGAATCGGTCGTCGGCCGAGGCCTCGGCGCGGATGGCCGGTCCTCGCGAGTGAATGGTGAGCTCGACGCGCTCGCGCTGGCTGGCGAGGCGCGGGTTACGTTCTTTCGACACCTCCACGTCGACTCGGATGAGTTTGTTGTCCAGACGTTCGATCCTGGCCAGCTTGGTCGTCACTTGGTCTCGGAACCGATCACTCACTCCTGTGTGCCGGCCCTTGACGATGATGTCCATGCAACAGCCCCCCTTCGGTCTAACGACTGAGCAAGAGCGCCCGACGACGTGCACGTCGGACGGGGTCTTCTGTCTGCCTTTCTGCCACCGTCACCCTCTTCCGACACCACGTCACCGGGAATTTGTCTGGCACCCGCCCGGCCGACCTGGTCTTCGACCCCACATCCGCCTGCTGAGGGTTTCGCAGCTCTGTCGCCACTACTGCCCTTCTCTCCTGACGGGGGACATCCGGACCCCCGGGAAGGCAGGACTTACCCCTAAGCCGCACCGTGATCGGTCGACAAAGAGTCGCCTTACGTGGACCGTTTTGCCTGCGGCTGGCATCGGCTAGCAGAGCCGGGGACACCGACCCTGCGCAACCACGGACCCGAACGGGTGCCATGTCAGAACGCTATCCGCATCCAGGGCGAATGTCAGCCGAGGGACCGGCCAAAGGATCACTTTCCGTGATTTCCCCAGGGTTGGTAAGCGCCTTCCCATGCCCTGTTTAACCGATCGGCAACCCAAATGCGTGCCGGACCTCCATACGCTGAGCAGCCAGGCCGCCGCCACAAGGGAAGTGACATGTGACCCCCGGGTGAGTATCACGATGTGGATCTTCCTTACCCACCGTCACCGTAATGACTTTCAAGATCTTCGGCGTGTCGCGCCCGCGGTCACCGCCAGCGGCGCCCGCACCCCTGCCGAACGCAGCGCCCTTGCGGCCTCCGCGAGGGTCGAGCCGGTCGTGACGATGTCGTCCACCAGCAGCGCACAGCCTCCTGGAGGCCCTTTCACCGCGCGGGCGACCTGGAGTGACCCGGCGAGGTTGGCGCACCGCTCGGAGCGGCTCAGGCCCGCCTGGTCGGCCACCCGCCTCGCCTGCCCCAGCCCCGTCCACACCTCCGCCGCCAGCCCGGCGGCCCGCAGCCGCCCGGCCACCAGCGCCGCCAGCCGCCCCACGGGGTCGTGCCCCCGCTGCCGCGCGCTGCGCCGCGTGCTCGGCACCGGCACCACCGCGAACCCCGCCCGCGCCCAGCCGTCAGAGTGCCGCAGCGCCGCCACGGCCGTGTGCGCGACGGCCTCCGCCAGCACCCCGGCCAGCGCCACGGCGCCCCGCTCCTTGTACGCCACGATCATCCTGCGCACCACGCCCTCGTAGGGGGCCGCCGCCCAGCACTCGGGCAGGCCCGGCGGGGGCGGGCGCGGCGTCCGCCTGGCGGGGGCCGCGGTCAGGGCCGCGAAGCAGCGCGGGCAGCACGCCGCCCCTCCTGCGCCGCAGCCCGCGCACGAGGTCGGCAGAACCAGGTCGAGTACGGCGCTCAGCACCCGCCCAGCATGCCCACCCCCACCGACAGTTCCGCCCCGCCAACGCCCCGCGAGCCCGGTGAAGCCCGGTGAGTCCGGTGAGGGGTGTCAGCCCAGGGGGAAGATCGGCTGTCCGGCCTCGGGCTCGATCTTGGCCGTCCACGTCTGCCGGTCCTGGTCCAGCTCCCAGACCTTGGTGCCGCCCTCCGACTCCGCCAGGATGCGGCCGTCCACGGCCGCCACCGACTTCAGCCGGTCCTTCAACGGCACCCCGGTCGTCTCCCCGTCCCCCACGTTGATCTCGTTGAGAATCTGCCCGGCCTTGCTCTCCTCCAGCACGAGCAGGTGCTCGTCGTCCCCCCACGCGATGTCCACGATCTCGTCGCTCGCCTCGGTGGTGGTCAGCAACTGGAAGTTGCCCAGCGTCGTCGCCGTCCCCTCACCGATCAGGGCCCCGATCTGGACGGTGTTCTTGCCCGTGGTCACCACCACCCGGACGCCGTCCCTGGCGATGCGCAGCCGGGTGACGTCCAGGTCGGCCAGGTTGGGCGCCTGGATCTGCTCCAACGCCGGCCCCCGGACCGGGTCGTAGCGCAGCAGGGCGGCCTTCTTGCGGTCGTATGTCCACAGGGAGCCGTCGCGGTGCCAGGTGGGCGGCGTGAGGTCGGTGCCGGGGATGACCTCCTGCCAGCGCCCGTCGTGCCTGAGCCACGCCACCGAGATGCCGGTCGAGGTCCTGGCCGCGACGAGCGCCTCGCCCCCGTTGTGCTCCTTCGAGACGGCGAAGTCGGAGTAGCCGCCGCGCTGCTCCCCCGCCGCCCCGGCCACGACGCCGGCGGGGCCGTCCTTGCCCAGGTAGTGGACCGCGCCCTTGTTGACGTAGTAGGCGGTGTCGCCGCTGTCGTCGAGCCACTCGTCCACGGCGTCGGGCCGGTCGGTGGTGAACTCCTCGCCGTCCAACTGGACCTCGATGACGCGACCCTTGGCGATCTCGTTCATGTTGAGGCTGTGCCTGATCTGGGCGCTGAGCGCGTCTTCCGCGCCGCGGTCGAGCAGGCCCGACAGGTTGATCACCACCCGCTCCTCGCTCGACCCGATCGACTCGATCTTGGTGCTGGGCGGGAGGCTCGTGGTGACGGCGCCGCGCAGTGCCTCGGTCGGCGGCTTGAGCAGGCGTTCGAGCACGGTCCGCGCGAACGACTCGCTGGTCTTCAGCCGCAGCCGTACGCGGTCGACGACCAGCCGGCTCCTGGTGCCGCGGTTGAGGTAGTAGAGGTCGGTCGGCCGGTACGAGCGCAGCACGTCGGCGTTGGTGAGCAGCAGCCCCGGGGGCAGGTCGTCGACCAGGTAACCGCCCTGCGGGGTCTTGACCAGCTCGTACATCTTCTCCCACTTCCCGGTGGTGGGCTTGTACGCGTCGTCCTCGTTGATGCGGGCCACCCAGCGCCCCTTGAACCCGACCTTCAGGCTCGCCTCCGCGCCCTCGCGCGGCGGGGGCGGCACGACCTCGTACTGGTCCTCGATCACCGTCACGGGGCCCTCGGCGGTCCACTTGGCCCTGGCCGCGGGCGTCAGGTACTGGGGCAGGATCGACGGGTCGTCCGCGTAGACGGCCATGGCGGCCTGGAGCCCCCTGATCGTCTCGTTGGCGCCCCACGTCTTCTGCGGCGGGATGGCGATCATGCGCTGGAACGGCTTGCTCAGGGGGTCGCCGCCGCCTTCGTCGCTCACGGTGTTCGGGCCGCTCACGATGACGGTGCAGCCAGAGCCCGTCCACGCCAGGGCGAGCGCGATCGCGCCCACCGCCGCCAGCCGCCTAGTCCTCGTCATGCCCGACCCCATGTCCGGCGCCGTGTGCCGCGCCGTGTCCTGCCCCGTGTGTCGCCCCGTTTCCCGTACCGTCTCCCGAGGCGGGAAGCAGCACGGGCGTCATGGCGGTCCGCCACGTACGGCGCATCTCGATCTCGGGCGGCACCAGCGACAGCGGCGAGCCCTTCAGGTCGGCCCCCGCCTTCCTCGGCAGCGTCAGCCTGAACTGCGAGCCCTCGCCCGGCTGCCCCCACGCCTGCAGCCAGCCGCCGTGCAGCGTGGCGTCCTCGCGGGAGATGGCCAGCCCGAGCCCGGTGCCGCCGATGGTCCTGGCCCGCGAGGGGTCGGCCCGCCAGAACCGGTCGAACACCATCGTCTCCTCGCCCGGCTTGAGCCCGATGCCGTGGTCGCGCACGGCGACCGCCACGGCGTCGCGGTCGACGCCGACGGTGACCACGACCTCCCTGCCCTCGCCGTGCTCGATGGCGTTGAACAGCAGGTTGCGCAGGATGCGCTCGACCCTGCGGTTGTCGACCTCCACCATGCACGGCTCGTGCGGGATCCTGAGGTCGAAGCGGGTCGTGTGCCGCTCGGCCAGGGCGGCGGAGTCGGCGATGGCGCGGTCCACGACGTCGCGCATGTCCACCGAGTCGATGTCGAGCGTGGCGGCGCCGGCGTCGTAGCGGCTGATCTCCAGCAGGTCGGCCAGCATCGACTCGAACCGTTCGAGCTGGGCCTGCATCAGCTCGGCCGAGCGGGCGGCCATGGGGTCGAAGTCCTCGCGGGCGTCGTAGAGCAGGTCGGCGGCCATGCGCACGGTGGTCAGCGGCGTGCGCAGCTCGTGGGAGACGTCGGAGACGAACTGCCGCTGGACCTGGGACAGCTCCTCCAGTTGGTGGATCTTCAGCGCGAGGTTGGCGGCCATCTCGTTGAACGAGTTCGCCAGGCGGGCCAGGTCGTCCTCGCCGCGCACCTTGAGCCGTTCGTCCAGCTTGCCGGAGGCCAGGCGCTCGGCGGCCTGGCGCGCGAGCCGTACGGGGGTCACGACCTGCCGGGCGACCAGGTACGCGATGGCGGCCAGCAGCAGCACGAGCCCGAGGCCGACCACGACGATGGCCAGCCTGACGTTGGTCAGCAGGTCCTCTTCGTCGTCGAACGGGAAGAAGTGGTAGACCTCGTAGTTCTGGCCGGTGGCGGGCACGTGGACGACGCCCCCGACCACGTACGTGAGGCGGGCCTGGCCCTCGCCGGGAAACCTGATCGACTGCGTGAACCCGATCGCCCTGTCGAACTTGGACTCGCGGATGTTGCGCCGCAGGTTGAGCTGCAGCGCCGTCGGGATGTTCCCGGGCACCACGCTGCCCGACGCCCGCGACTCACCGGGGGTGTCCAGGTTGAGCACCAGCACGTCGTAGCGCTTCTCCGAGCTGCCCTGCCCCGAGCCCGTGACGGTGCCCATCACCTCGTCGAGCCGGTTGGCGGCGCCCTTCTTGCCGCCATCAGCCGCCGGCGTCTGCTCGTCGGCCTCGGGGGTCAGCGCGTCGGCGATCTGCAGCCGGTCGGCGAGCGCCTCGCTGGCGGAGGCCGACTGGCTCTTCTCGACGACCGACTTGCTGATCTGGCCGAACAGGAACGTGCCGAGCACCACCACCACGATCACCGAGATCACCAGCGTGCTGGTGACCACCTGGAGCTGGAGCGAGCGCCGCCACACGCTGCGTGCCCTGCGCACCGCACGCCGCGCCCTCCGGCGGACGCCACCGAGAATCTGGCGGAACGTCCGTCGGCGGAAGCTCTTCTTCGTCGGGGGCATGGCGGGGCGGCGCGGGGGTCAGGCTGGGCCGGCTTTGTAGCCCACGCCCCGGACCGTGACGACGATCTCGGGGTGCTCGGGGTCCTTCTCGATCTTGGCCCGGAGCCGCTGCACGTGGACGTTGACCAGCCGCGTGTCGGCGGCGTGGCGGTAGCCCCACACCTGCTCGAGCAGGACCTCGCGGGTGAACACCTGGCGCGGCTTGCGGGCCAGCGCGACCAGCAGGTCGAACTCCAGGGGCGTGAGGTTGATGGTCTCGTCGCCGCGCTTGACCGAGTGCCCGGCCACGTCGATGGTGATGTCGCCGATCTGCAGGATCTCGGGGGTCGGCTCGTCGGTACGGCGCAGCCGCGCCCGTACCCTGGCCACCAGCTCCTTCGGCTTGAACGGCTTGACGATGTAGTCGTCGGCCCCCGACTCGAGACCGAGGACGACGTCGATCGTGTCGCTCTTCGCCGTGAGCATGACGATCGGGACTCCCGACTCGGCCCTGATCCTGCGCGCGACGTCGATGCCGTCGGCCCCCGGCAGCATCAGGTCGAGCAGGACCAGGTCCGGGCGTGTATCCCGGAACGCGTCGAGGGCCTTGTCGCCGTCTGAGACAAATGACGGCTCGAAGCCTTCTCCCCGCAGCACGATCCCCAGCATCTCGGCGAGAGCGGCGTCGTCGTCGACGACCAGCACGCGACCTTTCATGGCCCCTCATTCGTTCTACGCATTGTGGGACATACCCGCACGATCGCTGAAGGTTACCCTTGGTTGACCCATGGGTGTGACGTGAGCCCTGCAAAAGGCGAATTTTAGGTCCGCCCCCCGCGACCGCAATATCAGTCTGCGGTAACAGAGCAACTTTCGGCCATCCCTGGAGAGGAACCTTGCCCTGATTCGTCGGCGAATGTGGGCAAGATGCGCCGGGGAATCCTCTCTGTGACACCAATGACCCGTTCAGCGTGCCAGGATTGGGGACATGTCAGACGGTCACGGTCCCACGCCCGAGACGCCATCAGGCTGGTCGGCCGAGCAGCCCCCGCCCTACAGCGCCCCGTCGGCCTCCCCGTGGACCGCGCCAGGCTCGCAGCAGCAGGTGCCTTACGGGCAGTCCTACGGCCAGCCCCCGCAGCAGCAGACCCCCCACGGACCCGGGCCCCAAACACCATACCCGCCCCATTCACCGCAATCGCCACCCGCGCAGCCCGGCTACGGACCGGGGTATGGCTACGCGCCGCACCCGCCCGCGCTGCGGCCGGGCATCATCCCACTGCGGCCCCTCGCCTTCGGCGACCTGCTCGACGGCACGATCAAGCTGATCCGCTCCAACCCCAAGGCCGTGCTCGGGCTCTCGGCCGTGGCCGCCCTGCTCGCCGCGATACCGCTGGCCGTGGGCCAGGCGTTCGTGCTCGACTCCCTGGGCGGCGCGCTCGCCGACCCCGAGAGCGCGGCCGCCGCCGAGCAGGAGCTGTCCAGCGTGTACGGCCTCATCGGCCAGTACGGCCCCACGCTGATCTCCTACATGGTGCAGTTCGTCGTCGTGACCCTGCTGACCGGCGTGCTCACCCGCATACTCGGCCGGGCCGTCTTCGGCGGCAACCTGACCGCGGGCGAGGCATGGAGCCTGGTCAAGGGGCGCATGCCGGCGCTCTTCGGCGTGGTGGGCCTGATGGCCGTCATCATGCTGGCGCCGCTGCTCGTCTTCGCGCTGCTCATGATCGCGGTCGCGGCCAGCGCGCCGGCCGACTCGCTCGGCGCGGTCGTGGGGCTGACGCTGCTGTTCCTCGCCGCGTACTTCGCCTACTACCTGTTCTTCCGCACCCGCTTCGCCTTCGCCCCGTCGGCCGTGGTGCTGGAGGGCCGGGGCCCGCTCGACGCCATGCGCCGCTCGTGGCACCTGGTGACCGGCGACTTCTGGCGGGTGCTCGGCATCCTGCTGCTGACGTCGCTGCTCGTCGGGCTCGTGGCCGGGCTGCTGACGGTGCCGTTCACGCTGGCGGGCACCATGTTCGGCATGTTCGGCGCGGGCGCCCTGTCCACGACGATCGTGTCGGCCGTGCTGATCGCGATCGGCGGCACGCTCGGGGCGATGCTCACCTACCCGTTCGAGGCGGGCGTCGCCGGCCTGCTGTACGCCGACCGCCGGATGCGCAGCGAGGCGTTCGACCTGGTGCTGCAGACGGCGGCCATCGAGCAGCAGCGCCAGGGCTGGGTGCACGCCTCGGCCGACGAGCTGTGGCACCCGTCCAACTCGGCCAGGCCGTGAGCCCTGTCGACAGGGGGGAAGCCGCGGGCGAGGCCGCGAGAGAGCTTCTCAAAGCCGAATACCAGCGCGAACCACTGCTCGACCTGATCTACCGCCGGGTCACGCAGTTCCTCGGCGACCTCACGGACGCGGCCGTCGGCGGCGGCAGGACGGGCGGGATCATCGCCTCCATCCTCATCGTCGCGATCCTGCTCGGCGTGATCGGGCTGGTCGCGTGGCGGTTGCGCAGGACGGCGCGCAAGAAGGCGCTGCGGGTCGGCGGGCTGTTCGGGGCGCGGGCCATGACCGCGGCCGAGCACCGCCAGGCCGCGGAACGGCTGGCCAGGGAAGGGCACTGGACCCCGGCCGTCCAGGAACGGCTGCGGGCCATCGCGCGTGACCTGGAGGAGCGGGCGCTCGTCGACGGCATGCCGGGCCGCACGGCCCACGAGCTGGCGGCCGAGGCGGCGGTGGCACTGCCCGCCTTCGCCGGGGAACTGGCGGCGGCGGCCCGGTCGTTCGACGACGTGACGTACGGCGGGGTGACGGGCACGAGGGAGGCGTACGAGACGATGACGTCTCTCGACGAACGCCTGCGCCAGGCCCGCCCGGCCCCGCTCGTCCCGGCCGGAGGTGCGCAGGCATGAGCGTCGCCACGCGCCCGGAGGCAGGGCCGGGCGAGTCCCACTCCACCTCGCCCACCGCCCGCTCCGTCTGGCGTTCCAGCCGCATGATCGTGCTGCTGGGCGTCCTCGTCGTGCTCGTCGCCGTGGTGGGGGTCCTCATCGGCCGCGACCCGGCCCCGTCCCGGCCGCTCGACCCCGACGACACCTCGCTCGCGGGCTCCAGGGCCCTGGCCGAGCTGCTGCGCGACCGGGGCGTCACCGTCGACCGGGTCGACTCCGCCGAGGCCGCCGCCGCCAAGGCCGCCACGGGCGACCGGCTGCTGCTGATCACCGACACCCTGTACGTCGACGAGTTCGCCCTGGCCAGGATCCCCGGCGACCGCCTGATCGTCGGGGGCCTCGTCGACCTGAGCCTGCTCGCCCCCGGGGTCCGCGAAGACGCCGTCTCGGCCCGCACCCGCTCGCGCGAGCCCGAATGCGGGCTGCCCGCCGCGACCGCCGCGGGCAGCGCGCACCTGGGCGGGGCCACGCTGCTCGGTCCTTCGGGCTCGACCGGCTGCTACCCGGCGGGCGAGGGGCACGCACTGGTCACCTTCCCGTACGGCGGCGGCGTCATCACCGTGGTCGGCGACGGCGGCTTCATGACCAACCAGCGCCTGGCCGAGGACGGCAACGCGGCGCTGGCGCTCAACCTCATCGGCACCGGCAAGCCCGTCACCTGGCTGGTGCGCCCCGACACCCCGACCGCCGTCGCCCTCCCCGGCGAGAGCGGCCGGTCGATGTACGACCTCATGCCCGACAGCATCCGCTGGGCCCTCTACATGTCGATCATCGCCGTGGCCGCCGCCGCGTTCTGGCGGGGCCGGCGCCTCGGGCCCGTGGTGGCGGAGCGGCTGCCCGTCATCGTCCGGGCCTCCGAGACGGTCGAGGGGCGCGGCCGCCTCTACCGGGCCAGACGGGCCCGTGACCGCGCGGCCGACTCGCTGCGCGCCGGCACGATCGACCGGCTGACCCCGAGACTCGGGCTCGCCTCCGGCGCGGGCGGGCACGAGATCGTCGCGGCGCTCGCCGCCCGTACCGGGCAGGACGCGCAACAGGTGGGGGCCGCCCTCTACGGCCCGCCGCCGGGTGACGACGCGGGGCTCGTCAAGCTGGCCGGATATCTGGACTTCATCGAAAGGCAGGTCAATGAACTTTGAGGAGACCTTCCGCGTCCCGAACTCGGCCGACTCGGCCAGGGAGGCGCTCGCCGCGCTGCGGACCGAGGTGTCCAAGGCCGTGGTCGGGCAGGACGCGGTGGTCACGGGGCTGGTCATCGCGCTGCTCTGCAGGGGGCACGTGCTGCTCGAAGGCGTGCCGGGCGTGGCCAAGACGCTGATGGCCCGTACGCTGGCCGCGGCGCTGTCGCTCGACTTCAAGCGCGTGCAGTTCACCCCCGACCTGATGCCGGGCGACGTGACGGGATCGTTGATCTACGACACGAAGACGGCGGAGTTCGAGTTCCGCGAGGGCCCGGTGTTCACGAACCTGCTGCTCGCCGACGAGATCAACCGCACCCCGCCGAAGACGCAGGCGGCGCTGCTGGAGGCCATGGAGGAGCGTCAGGTCAGCGTGGAGGGCTCGGCCCGCGAGCTGCCCGACCCGTTCGTGGTGTGCGCGACCCAGAACCCCGTCGAGTACGAGGGCACCTACCAGCTCCCCGAGGCCCAGCTCGACCGGTTCCTGCTCAAGCTGACCGTGCCGCTGCCCCCGCGCGAGCAGGAGATCTCCGTGCTCGACCGGCACGCCCGCGGCTTCGACCCGCGCGACCTGTCGGAGATCAAGGCCGTCGCCTCGGCCGATGACCTGGCGGCCGGCCGTCAGGCGGTCGCCACGGTGCACGTGGCGCCCGAGGTGCTCGGCTACATCGTGGACGTGGCCCGCGCCACCAGGAACTCGCCGTCGCTCCAGCTCGGCGTCTCCCCGCGCGGCGCGACCGCGCTGCTGGCCGCCTCGCGGGCGTGGGCGTGGCTGTCCGGGCGTCCGTACGTCACGCCCGACGACGTGAAGGCGCTGGCCAGGCCCGCGCTGCGGCACCGCGTCCAGCTCCGGCCCGAGGCCGAGCTGGAAGGTGCGACCGCCGACGGCCTCCTCGACGGCATCCTGGCCTCGGTCCCGGTCCCGCGCTGATGCCCGTGACGCGACGCACAGGACGGGTGGGCCGATGGCTCTGACTGGACGCGCCGGGCTCGTCGCGGCGGTCGGGATCGTGGCGGTGCTGCTCGCGCCGCAGCCCGCCGCCGCGCTGGCCGGGGTATGCCTGCTGCTGGCCGCCGGGATCGTCGTGGACCTGGTCTTCGCCGGTGCCGTACGCCCGCTGCGCCTGCACCGCTCCGGCGACACGCTGATCCGGCTCGGCCAGCAGGCCACCGTGGAGCTGCTGGTCGAGAACCCGGGCGGCCGGCGGGTACGCGGCGTGCTCAGGGACGCCTGGCCGCCGTCCGCGGGCGTGGACCCGCGGGTCGCCGCGCTCGACGTGCCCGCCGGCGAGCGCCGCAAGATCGTCCTCACGCTCACGCCGACCAGGCGCGGCGACCGCTCCTCCGTGGGCGTCACCGTGCGCTCGGTCGGGCCGCTCGGCCTGGCCGCCCGCCAGGGAGCGCATCAGGCGCCGTGGACGGTCAGGGTGCTGCCGCCGTTCCTGTCGCGCAAGCACCTGCCCTCCAAGCTGGCCCGGCTCAGAGAGCTGGACGGGCAGCACCCGGCGCTGGTGCGCGGTCAGGGCACCGAGTTCGACTCACTGCGCGAGTACGTGGTGGGCGACGACGTGCGCTCCATCGACTGGCGGGCCTCCGCGCGCCGCGACGACGTGGTCGTCCGCACCTGGCGGCCCGAACGCGATCGCCGCGTGCTCATCGTGCTCGACACCGGCCGCACGTCGGCGGGGCGGGTGGGCGCCGCGCCGATCCCCCTGGCCGGGGCCGCGCCGAGTGGTGGCGGGCTGCTCGTGCGGCCGGATCTCCGTCCTGCGCCGGGCTGGCCGCGCCTCGACTGGTCGATGGACGCCGCGCTGCTGCTGGCCGCGCTGGCCGCCAGGGCCGGTGACCAGGTGGACTTCCTGGCCCACGACCGGGGCGTACGCGCCTGGGTGGGCGGGGCGTCCCGGACGGAGCTGTTGTCGTCGCTGGTCAACGTGATGGCGCCGATCGAGGCGGAGCTGGTCGAGGCCGACGCGCAGGGCATGGTGGCGGCCATACTGTCGCGGGCCAAACGGCGCTGCCTGGTGGTGCTGCTCACCGACCTGAACCCGGCGGCCATGGACGAGGGGCTCATGCCGGTGCTGCCGCAGCTCTCCTCGCGGCACCTGGTGCTGGTGGCCGGGGTGTCCGACCCGAGCGTGGCGGCCATGGCGGGCCTGCGGGGGTCGGTCGAGGAGGTGTACGACGCCGCGGCCGCCGAGCAGGCCCAGCTCGGGCGCAGGCGCATCACGGCCAGGCTGCGGCGGCACGGGGTCGAGGTCGTGGACGCGCCCCCGGACGACATCGCCCCGGCGCTGGCGGACGCGTACCTGGCGTTGAAGGCCCAGGGACGCCTCTAGGTGGTCGGGGCGACGTCGGGGGCGCGCTCGATGTCGCCGGTCTCGTTCCTGAGCAGGGCACGGCGGCCGAAGACGATCACGTACGCGAGGAAGGCCACCTCGGCGAGCGCCCCGATGCCCACCCGCGCCCACGTGGGCAGCCCCGACGGCGTCACGAACGCCTCGATCAGCCCCGACAGGAACAGCACCACGACCAGGCCCAGCGCCACGCTCATCACCGCCCGGCCCTGTTCGGCCAGCACGTCGAGCCGCCTGCGCGGGCCAGGGGCGATGACCGTCCAGCCCAGGCGCATGCCCACGGCCGCGGCCAGGAACACGGCGGTCAGCTCCAGCAGGCCGTGCGGGAGGATCAGGCCGAAGAAGATGTCCAGCTTGTCCCTGGAGGCCATCAGGCCGGCGGAGACGGCGACGTTCTCGGCGTTGGCGTAGAGCGCGTACGGGATGGGCAGCCCCAGGAGCACCGCGTAAATGATCATCTGGGCGGCGATCCACGCGTTGTTCGTCCAGACGCGGCCGGCGAAGGAGGCGGCCGGGTGCTCGGAGTAGTAGTCGGCGAAGTCCTCGTTGACGAGTTGGGTGATCTGGTCCGGGCTCGCGATCGACGCCTGGACCTCCGGATTGGCCGCCACCCACGCCGCGATCACCCACGAGACCGCCACGAACGCCACCGAGGAGGCCAGCCACCACCACCTCGCCCGGTAGGCCACCACGGGGAAGGACACCGTGAAGAAGCGGGTCAGCTCCCGCCAGGCGGGCGTGTGCGCGCCGGTCACCGCGGACCTGGCCCTGGCCACCAGCGCCGACAGCCGCCCGACGAGCATCGCGTCCGTGGACGACGACCGGACGATGGACAGATGCGTGGCCACCCGCTGGTAGAGCTCCACCAACTCGTCCACCTCGGTGCCCGTCAGCGACGAACGGCGCTTGACCAGGTGGTCGAGCCGATCCCAGACCGGGCGGTGTGCTGTGACGAACGCATCGATGTCCACCCGAACATTCTGGCCGCTCGATCAGGGGAACATAGCCGTTAGGCTCCACATATGTCAGAGGTTGTGACCGGCGATGCCGTCGTCCTCGATGTACGGGTGGCGCAGGTGCCCACCCGCGCCGTGGCGACCCTCATCGACCTGACCGTGCAGTTCACGGTGCTGGTGGGGGCCTACCTGCTGTTAGGCGCGTTCGCTCCCGTCACCGACTTCGCCATGTTCGCCACCGTCATGCTCGTGCTGCTGGTGCTGGTGATGGTGGGCTATCCGGTGATGTTCGAGACCTTCAGCAGGGGGCGCAGCCTCGGCAAGCTGGTGCTCGGGCTGCGGGTGGTCGGCGACGACGGGAGCCCCGAGCGCTTCCGCCAGGCGTTGTTCCGCGGGCTGGCGGGGGTGCTGGAGTTCTGGCTGCTTTCAGGGGCTCCGGCGCTGATCTCGTCGCTGGTCTCGCAGCGCGGCAAGCGACTCGGCGACGTGTTCGCGGGCACCATCGTGATCTCCGAACGGGCGCCGCGCGACAGGACGACCGCGATCATGATGCCACCGCAGCTCGTGAGCTGGGCGGCCACACTGGAGCTCTCCCAGCTCCCCGACGAGGTGGCGCAGGCCGCCAGACAGTACCTGTCGCGCTGGCACGACCTGTCACCCCAGGTGCAGTACGAGATGGGCGTGCGCATCGCGACCCAGATGGCGGCCTACGTCTCGCCCGCCGCCCCCGCCGGGGTCCCCGCCCACGCTTATCTCAGCGCCGTCCTGGCCGAGCGGCGACGGCGGGAGCAGGCGCGCTTCGCCCAGCGGATGGGAAAGGCGGCGGTGCCGCCGCCGGTGCAGAGCGTGCCTCCTCCTCGGGGGCCCGCCTACCCGCTTCCCCCGCCGAATATCCCGCAGGGGGCACCGTACGCGCCGCCGCCTCCCTACGTGCCCCCGGCGCCCGCGCCGGAGCCGCCGAGGGCGACTCCGGGCGGGTTCGCGCCACCGCAGTAGAGCCTCGGTGGAGCGCGTTCATGGGGACGCCGTCACCTCAGTGGCGTCCCCATCCGCGGTACGACTCCTGCGTCTGCACGTTCAACCGGTCGGTACGAACGTGCCTGGCGTCGTCCGTCAGCCGATCGTTGATCTTGATGACGTCGAGGCCCTCGTTGAAGTCGGCCGCGTAGATGTAGCCGTTGTAGTAGTAGGCGGACCAGACGCCGCCGCCACCGCCCGCCGCGCGGGGACCGCGCTCGAAGAAGCCGATCTCCCTCGGGTTGGCGGCGTCGGTGAAGTCCCAGATCGACACCCCGCCCATGTACCACGCCTGCACCATGATGTCGCGGCCCTTGACCGGGATCAGCGAGCCGTTGTGCGCGACGCAGTTCTCGCTGTCGGCCTGGTACCGCGAGATCTTGAAGTAGCTCTTGAACACGAGCTGCCCGTTCACGATCTCGTAGATCGCGTCCGCCCCGCGGTTCGGCCCGGTCGCCTCGTTGCAGGTGGCCGCGCCACCGCCGCCGAGTTCGTCGGTGAAGACGACCTTCTTGGCGTCGTTGGTGAAGGTGGCCGAGTGCCAGAACGCGAAGTTCGGGTCCGTGGTCCTGGCGGTGACCTTCGGGTTCAGCCGGTCGGAGATGTCGAACAGCACGCCGTCACCCATACACGCGCCCGCCGCGAGGTCCTTCTCGGCGAACGTGGTGATGTCGTGGCAGCCGCTGGTCGGCACCAGCAGCCCCGGCTGGGTCTCGTTGCCGCCGTCGGGGAAGACGACCGGCGTGGCGGCCACCGCGGCGGCGCCCGGGTCCCGCAGCGGCACCTTGATGATCGAGATCTTGTCGTGCGGCGGCGCGCAGTCGGGGAAGTTCGCGGCCGGCAGATACGACGACACGTAGATGTAGACGTTCTTGTTCCGGTCGCGGCCCTTGCCCGGCACCAGGGTCAGGGTGTGGGAGCCGCAGTTGGTCTCGACCGACTTGATGTACTTCGGGTTGGCCTTGTCGGAGACGTCGAAGATGCGGACGCCCTCCCACGACTCCTTGATCGCCGCGCTCTGCGAGGTGCTGTTGCACGAGTCGTCGCTGCGCGAGGAGTCCACGGCGGTGAACAGCAGGTCACCGTAGACGCTCACGTCCATCTGGCTGCCCGGGCAGACGACCGAGCTGACGGGCTTGGCCTTCTTGGGGTTGCGGATGTCGTAGATCGAGAAGCCGCCGTAGTTGCCGACGTAGGCGTAGTCGCCCTGGAAGGCGATGTCGGTGTTGATGTTGGCGGCGATCGGGGCGGGCTTGGGGATGTTCAGCACATGGCTCACGTTGGGGCTGGTGACCACGGTGTCGGGCGGCGGGATGTCGGCGGCCAGCGCGGGCACGCCCGCCAGCACTAAGACGGCGGCCGCCGCCGCCACGATCAGGGAACGGCGCGGTGAGGACACTCGGGAGCCTCCTTGAGCAGGTTTGTCCGTTGGGAACCCGGTGAAAACGGGAACGACGGGGACCCGTTCCGGGCCCCCGTCGTGTGGTCGGTCAGTAGTCGTGGCCGTGCCCGCGCTCGGGGTACGACGCCTGCGTCTGCGCGTTCAGCGAGCGCATCTTGACGCCGTTGGCCTTGTTCGTCCGCGAGTCGTTGATTTTCAGCACATCGAGGCCGAGGTTGAAGTCGGAGCCGTAGATGTAGCCGTTGTAGTAGTAGGCCGACCAGAAGCCGCCGGACAGCGCCGGCGCGGTGTTGTCGGGGCCGCGCTCGAAGTAGGCGATCTCCTGCGGGTTCGCGGAGTCGGTGAAGTCGACCACCGAGATCCCGCCCTGGTACCACGCCTGCACCATGATGTCGCGGCCCTTGACCGGGATCAGCGAGCCGTTGTGGGCCACGCAGTTCTCGGTGTCGGCCTGGTGCCGGGCGATCTTGAAGTAGCCCTTGAACACGAACTGACCGTCGACGATGTCGTAGTACGCGTTCGCGCCCTTGACGGGACCGATGGCCTCGTTGCAGGTCGCCCTGGTGCCGCCGCCCAGCTCGTCGGTGAAGATGACCTTCGTGCCCTCGTTGTTGAACGTGGCCGAGTGCCAGAAGGCGAAGTTGGCCTCGTCGCGGGCGGTCGCGGTGACCTTGGGCCGTTCGGGGTCGCGGATGTCGAGCAGGATGCCCTCACCCATGCAGGCTCCGGCGGCGATGCCCTTCTCCGGGTAGGCCGTGATGTCGTGGCAGCCCGTGGTGGCGGACTTGCCGTTCGGGTACGACCCCGGCACGCCAGGGAACCCGCCGTCGGGGAACAGGTTCGGCGTGGCCACGACCGAGGCCGCCGTCGGGTTCTTCAGCGGCACCTTGACGATGGAGATGAGGTCGTGCGGCGTCTTGCAGTCGGGGAAGGTGTCACTCGGCGAGTAGGACGAGATGTAGATGTAGACGTTCTCACGCCTGCGGTCGGGCACCAGCGTGTTGGTGTGGGAGCCGCAGTTCGTCTCGACCGACTTGATGTACTTCGGGTTGGCCTTGTCGGAGACGTCGAAGATGCGGATGCCCTCCCACGACTCCTTGATCGTGGCGCTCTGCGAGGTGCTGCTGCACGAGTCGTTGTTGCGCGATGAGTCGACGGATCCGAACAGCAGGTTGCCGTAGACGGTCACGTCCATCTGACCACCGGGGCAGACGACCGAGCTGACCAGCGACGTCTTCTTCGGGTTCTTGATGTCGTAGATCGAGAAGCCGTAGTAGTTGCCGACGTACGCGTAGTCGCCCTGGAAGGCGATGTCGGTGTTGATGTCGGCAAGAGCCTCTGGCTTGGGCACGTTGGTGACGTGCTTGATGTTGGGGCTCATGACGATCTCGCCGGGAGCGGGGATGTCCGCAGCCTGGGCAGGAGCCACTAAGCCCGCAAGCGCGATGAGCGCCGCGCCCAGGACGAGGGCTCTGCGGGGGGTGAACACTCGGGGTCCTCCTATAAAGGGGGCATAAACCTAAGCAATCCTCACCTTTCTTCGCGTTGGAGGCCAGCGTCCAACGTGTCAAATTTTGTTCCTGTTCGCCCCCTTTTCATCCGACCCCAAATCACCTAAAGTGCCCATTCTCTACCGAAGTCAGTACAGGAGGCTGAGTGCGCGCTGCACTCGTCGTCGTCATGGGCCTGGTCGTCGCCCTGTCCGGCTGCAGCTCCAGCACGACGCCGCAGGCCCCGCGGGCCGACTCGACGGCGCCCGTGATCGCGCCCGGACGTCCGGGTGAGCAGGCCAAGACGTTGTCACCGGCGGAGGCCGCCACGGCCGTGCCGTCCGCCCCGCCCAACGCCGCGGACGTCAAGTACGTCCAGGACATGGTCGTGCACCACCGGCAGGCCATGGACATGGCGCTGCTCGCCCCCAACCGGGCCGAATCCGCCCAGCTCAAGACCCTGGCCGACCGGATCCAGGCGGCGCAGGGCCCGGAGATCCAGTTCATGTCCACGTGGCTGCGGGAGGAGGAGCAGAAGGTGCCCGAGCACCACGCGGCGCACGAGGGCATGCCGGGGATGGCCACGCCGGAGCAGATGGAGGCGCTGAAGGCGGCCAAGGGCAAGGACTTCGACCGGCTGTTCCTCGAACTCATGATCAACCACCACCTGGGCGCGATCAAGATGTCGGAGCAGGTGCTGACCAACGGGTCGCACATCCGGATCGAGGAGCTGGCGAGCGACGTCAGCGTGACCCAGACGGCGGAGATCCGCCGCATGCAGGAACTCCAGAAGGCGCTGTAACCCGCTGCGGGGCGGGCCTCACGCCGTCCGGCGCGAGGTGCGCCCGCGCCCGCGCGAAGGGCTACGGTCGCGTGGTCAGGAGCCGACTCGCCAGGAGTGGAGATAGTCCTCCTGCTCGGGCGTGAGCAGGTCGATGCCGATGCCCGCGGCGGCGAGCTTGAGCCTGGCCACCTCGTGGTCGATCTCCTCGGGCACGTCGTAGACCCCGGGGACGAGGTTCGCGCGCTCACCGGCGAGCCACGCCACGGCGAGGGCCTGGGCCGAGAACGACATGTCCATGACGGCCGCGGGATGCCCCTCGGCGACCGTGAGGTTGACCAGGCGGCCCTCGGCGAGCAGCAGGAGCCGCCGGCCGTCGGGCAGGACGTACTCGTCGGTGCTCGGCCGTACGCCCCGGTGCACCTCGTGGGCCAGCTCGTCCAGCGCCCGTACGTCGATCTCCACGTCGAAGTGCCCCGCGTTGGCCAGGATCGCGCCGTCCTTCATGACCGACAGGTGCTCGGCCCTGATCACGTCACGGTTGCCCGTCACGGTGACGAACAGGTCGCCGAGCAGCGCGGCCTGCGCCATCGGGCGCACCTCGTAGCCCTGCAGGGTCGCGTCGAGCGCCTTGACGGCGTCGATCTCGGTCACGATCACCCGGGCCCCGAAGCCCTTGGCCCGCTCGGCCACGCCCCGCCCGCAGAACCCGAACCCCGCCACCACCACCGTACGCCCGGCCAGCAGGGTGTTGGTGGCCCGCATGATGCCGTCGAGCGTGGACTGGCCGGTGCCGTACCGGTTGTCGAACATGCGCTTGGTCCGCGTGTCGTTCACGGCCACGACCGGGAAGCGCAGCGCGTCCTCGGCCGCCATCTGGCGCAGCCTGATGATGCCGGTCGTGGTCTCCTCGCACCCGCCGCTCACCCGTTCGAGCAGGTCGACCCGCTCGGTGTGCAGGATGTTGACGAGGTCGCAGCCGTCGTCCAGCACGAGGTCGGGCTCGACGTCGAGTGCCTGGTGGATGTGCCGGTAGTAGGTGGCCCGGTCGACCCCGGCCCGCGCGTGCACCGCGATCCCGTACGCGCGCAGCGCCTGCGCCACGTCATCCTGCGTGGACAGGGGGTTGGAGGCGGCCAGGGCGATCTCCGCGCCGCCCGCCTTCAACGCGCCCATGAGCACGGCCGTCTCGGCGGTGACGTGCAGGCAGGCCGCGATCCTCAGCCCGTCGAGCGGCCGTTCGAGCGCGAACCGCTCGCCGACCGCCGTCAGCACGGGCATCGCGCGGGCGGCCCAGGAGATCTGCCGTTCGCCGCTTTCACTGAGGTCCATCGCCAGCCTTAACCGAGGAGCACCGGGCAAGGGCTCCGGGAGGCGGGTGCCCGCCCCCGGAGCCGCCAGAACGATCTAGTAGCGGTAGTGGTCCGACTTGTACGGGCCCTCGACGTGGACGCCGATGTAGCCTGCCTGCTCCTTGGTCAGCTCGGTGAGCTTGACGCCCAGGGCGTCGAGGTGCAGGCGGGCGACCTTCTCGTCCAGGTGCTTGGGCAGCGTGTAGACGCCGATCGGGTATTCGGCGGTCTTGGTGAACAGCTCGATCTGCGCGATCACCTGGTTGGTGAACGAGTTGGACATGACGAAGCTGGGGTGGCCCGTCGCGCAGCCCAGGTTCATCAGGCGGCCCTCGGCCAGCACGATGATCGAGTGCCCGTCGGCGAACACCCACTCGTCGACCTGCGGCTTGATGTTGTTCTTGGCGACCCCGGGCAGCTTGGCCAGGCCGGCCATGTCGATCTCGTTGTCGAAGTGGCCGATGTTGGACACGATCGCCTGGTGCTTCATCCGCGCCATGTGGTCGGCGGTGATGATGTTGAAGTTGCCGGTGGCGGTGACGAAGATGTCGGCGATGCCGACGACCTCGTCGAGCGTGGTCACCTGGAAGCCGTCCATGGCCGCCTGGAGGGCGCAGATCGGGTCGATCTCGGTGACGATCACGCGGGCGCCCTGGCCGCGCAGCGCGTCGGCGCAGCCCTTGCCGACGTCGCCGTAACCGCAGACCACGGCCACCTTGCCGCCGATCAGCACGTCGGTGGCGCGGTTGAGGCCGTCGATGACGGAGTGGCGGCAGCCGTACTTGTTGTCGAACTTCGACTTGGTGACCGAGTCGTTGACGTTGATCGCCGGGAAGTAGAGCTGGCCGTTCTTGTGCATCTCGTAGAGGCGGTGCACACCGGTGGTGGTCTCCTCGGTGACGCCCTTGACGCTCTCGGCGACCTTGGTCCACTTCTGGTCGGCGCCGACCGTGCGGGTGAGCAGGTCGACGATGACGTGCCACTCCTCCGGGTCGTCGGCCGTGGCCGGGGGCACGGCGCCGGCCTTCTCGTACTCGGCGCCCTTGTGGACGAGGAGCGTGGCGTCGCCGCCGTCGTCGAGGATCATGTTGGGGGCGGTGCCGTCGGGCCAGGTGAGCGCCTGCTCGGTGCACCACCAGTATTCCTCCAGCGTCTCGCCCTTCCAGGCGAACACCGGCACGCCCCGCGGGTCTTCGACCGTGCCGTCGGGGCCGACGACCGCCGCGGCGGCGGCGTGGTCCTGGGTGGAGAAGATGTTGCAGCTCACCCAGCGCACTTCGGCGCCGAGGGCCACCAGCGTCTCGATGAGGACGGCGGTCTGGATCGTCATGTGCAGGGAGCCCATGATCTTCGCGCCGCGAAGGGGCTGGGAGGCCGCGTATTCCTTGCGGATTGCCATGAGACCGGGCATCTCGTGCTCGGCGAGCCGGATCTCCTTGCGGCCGAAGTCGGCAAGTGAAAGGTCTGCGACCTTGAAGTCCATCGGGTTTCCCCTCGCGTCACGGATGGTTGTCGCGGACGAGTCTAGGCGGGGCTCGTACGGGGGCGCATCACGCGAACGGGGAAACTGACGTAAGAATGTAAGAATGCGGATCACGGAAGCGGCCAAGCGGCTCGGCATGTCCCCGCGAATGCTCCGATACCGGGAAGCGCTCGGCCTGTTGCCGCCGGTACGGGAGCAGGGGGCACACCGGCGTTTCGGACCGGAGGAGCTGGCCGCGGTGGCTCAGGGTGTGGAGCTGGAGAAGCGGTTCGACGTGTCACCGGCGGAGCTGGCGTTCGCGCTGCGCGTACTCAGCGAGCCCTCGGTGGCGTCGGCCGTACGCGACCTCGGGGTCCGGATCGGCCGCATCCAGGTGCCCCGCCGAGCCCTCGACTTCGAGAAGGAGAAGGCCCTGCGCCTCCTCCGCCCCAACCCCACCCCCCAGGCCACACCCCGCCGCCCCCGCCTTTGACACACAAGCCACCCCTCACGTCCACTGAAAGGACCGCACCCCGGACGGCGGAAACCTGCCCCCGCAGGCGCCCCCAGCCTCCCCCCAAAAGGACGGCACCCCGGACGGCGGGAACCGCCGGGGTGCGGGCCTGGTACGGCGGACGTCAGGTGGAGGCCGGTGCGCTCCGGAGCCGGTCGAGGTCGGGTTCGAGGTAGATCACCCGCGCGATCGGCACCGCCTCCCGGATGCGCCGCTCGGCCTCGTTGATCCCGTGGGCCACGTCGGCCGCCGTCTCGTCGTGCTCGACCGCGATCTTCGCCGCGACCAGCAGCTCCTCCGGCCCCAGGTGCAGCGTCCGCATGTGGATGACCCGCGTCACCTCGGGCGCGTTCTCCAGGGCGGCCCGGATCTGGTCCTCCATCTCCGGCGAGGCGCCCTCACCGACGAGCAGCGACTTCGTCTCGATGGCCAGCACGATCGCGATCACCGCCAGCAGCACACCGATCATCAGGGTGCCGACGCCGTCCCAGACGCCGTCGCCGGTGACCACCGCCATCGTCACGCCGAACAGCGCGAAGATCAGGCCGAGCAGGGCCCCGAGGTCCTCCAGCAGGATGACGGGCAGCTCGGGCGACTTCGACCGCCGGATGAACGCGATCCACGACTGCTTCCCGCGTACGTGGTTCGACTCCTGGATCGCCGTACGGAACGAGAACGACTCGGCGATGATCGCGAAGATCAGCACCGCGAACGCCCAGATCGGCGACTCCACCTGGTGCGGGTCGGAGATCTTGTGGATGCCCTCGTAAAGCGAGAAGGCCGCACCGATCGTGAACAGCACCACCGCCACCACGAAGGCGTAGAAGTAGCGCTCGCGACCATAGCCGAACGGATGCTCCCTGGTGCTGGCCCTGGCCGCGCGCTTGCCGCCCACCAGCAGCAGCACCTGGTTGCCCGAGTCGGCGACGGAGTGGATGCCCTCCGCCAGCATCGAGGACGAACCGGTGAAGAACGCGGCCACGAACTTGGCCACGGCGATCGCCAGGTTCGCGGTCAAGGCCGCGATGATTGCTTTGGTTCCGCCGCTCGCGCTCACCGATCTTCTCCACTCATAAAGACCACTACAAAGACCCGCCAGGGGATCCTATTGCGAAATTCTGGCCTTCACCTCAGTGATCGCTGACACGGGGGTCGGATCGATGTCGTATCCCAGCGCCAGATAGGTGCTGGCGAAGTCGCCGAGCCCGATGAGAGAGGCCATCCGCTCCAGCGGATGCACGCCCTCGGCCGCCAGCTCGGTGACGGGCACGTCGCGCTCGCGCGCCAGCCGGAGCGACGCCTCGCGCCGCCGCGTCACCTGGGGGTGCTCCTCGACGTCGCGCAGGACGACGAGCCTGAGCGTGCGCCCGGCGGTGTCGGCGAAGATGTCGCGCTCGGCCAGCGGCCCGTCGAGCGCCGCCACCTGGTGGTGCCCGGCCTCGGGCAGCTCGCCGTGGATCGCGGGGTATTTCGCGTTCGCGTTGAGCTGGGCGGCCAGCCGGTGCGCCGCCACGGCCGCCACCGGCGACGAACCCCAGATCATCGGTACGGTCTCAGCCAGGTCCATCGCGAGCGACTTGCCGGGATTGATGAACGACTCGCTCGACGGCCGGCACCGGTGGGCGAAGTCCTCCAGGGACCTGGCCACCCGTTCGAACAGGTCGGCGTCGGCCTGCACCAGCCGCAGCGCGGCGGCGGCCACGATCGGGGGCACGCTCAGCAGCCACAGGTTGGCCCTGGACTGGCCGGTGACCGGCACCGGCACGTAGACCGCCGACGCCTGGACGGCGACGGCCTCCAACGGGGAGTCGGGGGCGCCCACGCCGAGCAGCGTGCAACCGCGCCGCACGGCCTGCGTGGCCAGGGCGAGCGTCTCCTCGGTGGCGCCGGAGCCGGAGACGGCGATGACCAGGTCGGTGGCCCCCACCCAGCCGGGGAGCTGGTAGGAGCGCACGGTCACGATCGGCAGCGGGGAGCCGTTGCCGACCACGGCCGCCAGGAGGTCACCGGCGATGCCGGCACCGCCCATGCCCGCGACCACGATGGCCCGCGGGCGACTGCCGGCCAGGCGGTCGACGCGCGCCTCGACGGCGTTGCGGTAGCCGGTGCGTATGTGAGCCGCGGAGGCGGCCACGGCCGGGAGCATGCCGCCAGGATCGGCCTCGCTGAGGTGACGCTGGTCGTCGAGCCGCTCCGGCTCCCAGGTCACGGCTTCCTGGCCTCGTCGACGAGCAGGACCGGAATGTCATCCCTGACCGGGTAGATCAGCCCGCAGCCGGTGCACGCCAGCTCGTCGGACTCGCTCTCGGCCCGCAGCGGCGCCTTGCACGCCGGGCAGGCCAGGATCTCCAGCAGCCAGTCGTCGATCTTCACTCTGACACCTTTCCCACGATGGCGAGAACCTCGTCGGCGATCGCCGTCATCTTGCTTTCGTCGGCCGCCTCGGCGTTCAGCCTGAGCAGCGGCTCGGTGTTGGAGGCCCGCAGGTTGAACCACCAGCCGGACCCGTTCACGGTCAGCCCGTCGAGCTCCTCGAACTCCCCGCGCCCCGCGAACGCCTCCCGCACCCCCCGCAGCGCCTCCGCCTGGTCGGACACCGCACTGTTGATCTCTCCGGAGCCGTGGTAGCGCGAGTAGCCCCCGACGACCTCCGACAGCGGCCGGTCCTGCTCTCCCAGGGCGGCCAGCACGTGCATGGCGGCCAGCATCCCCGAGTCGGCGAACCAGAAGTCCCTGAAGTAGTAGTGGGCGGAGTGCTCGCCGCCGAAGACGGCCCCGGTGCGCGCCATCTCGGCCTTGATGAACGAGTGCCCCACCCGCGTGCGCACCGGTACGCCACCGTGCTCGCGCACGATCTCCGGCACGGCCATGGACGTGATCAGGTTGTGGATGACCGTCGCCCCGGGGTGTTTGGCCAGCTCGCGCACCGCCACCAGCGCCGTGACCGAGGACGGCGAGACCGACTCACCCCGCTCGTCGATCACCCAGCACCGGTCGGCGTCGCCGTCGAAGGCCAGCCCGAGGTCGGCACCGCTCTCGGTGACCGCCCGCTGCAGGTCGACCAGGTTCTGCGGCTCCAGGGGGTTGGCCTCGTGGTTGGGGAAGCTCCCGTCGAGCTCGAAGTAGAGGGGGACGAGGTCGATCGGCAACCCGTCGAACACCGCGGGAACCGTGTGCCCGCCCATGCCGTTGCCCGCGTCGACGACCACCTTCAGCGGCCGGATCGCGCGCAGGTCGACCAGGGCGCGCAGGTGGTCGGCGTAGCCCGGCAGGAGGTCTTTCTCGATCAGCGAACCGCCGGGCGGGCTGATGCTCCCGGTCGTGGCCCCGACCAGCTCGGCCGCCCTGTCGCGGATCTCCGTCAGCCCCGTGTCGCCGCCGATCGGCACCGCACCGGACCTGCACATCTTCATGCCGTTGTAGCGGGCGGGATTGTGGCTGGCGGTGAACATCACCCCGGGCAGCCCCAGGCTGCCGCTGGCGTAGTAGAGCAGGTCGGTCGAGCCCAGCCCGGTGTGCACGACGTCGGCACGGCGCGAACGGGCGCCGCGGATGAACGCCTCGGCCAGCGACGGGGACGACTCGCGCATGTCATGCGCCACCACGACCGACTCGGCCCCGGTCACCTCGACGAAGGCGGCCCCCACCGCCTCGGCGGTCGGCTCGTCGAACTCGTCGGGAACCACACCGCGAACGTCGTACGCTTTGAAGATCTTGGCGAGATCGCCCACCAGCTCCGCCCTAGGTCGTTTCCGCCTGACAGGACGAGCCTACCGGTCGCGGTGCTGCTGGGCCGATCTCAGAACGCGCAGGTGCCCGCGACGGCCGACCTCGACGCCTTGGCCGACCGGCTCGCCGCCACCGGAGGGGCTGGGCCGCGCGGCCTCCCGCACCGCGTTGGCCAGCGCCTCGAGGTCGTCGGAACTGGGGGACGCGCCGTCCGTCGGCAGTCGCACCACCTCCCAGCCACGGGGGGCGGTCAGTCGCTCGGCGTGTTCGGCGCACAGGTCATAGCAGTGTGGCTCCGCGTACGTCGCCAGGGGGCCGAGAACAGCGGTCGAGTCGGCGTATACGTACGTGAGCGTGAAGACGGCAGGCTGGCTGCAGGCGGTGCGGGAACAGCGGCGGACGGGGCTCACGGAGGGACCGTATCTGGTAAGAGTGCGAGACGCCACTACCTGAGCGCTCTTAACGAGCGTGTCGCCACAATTCGGACACCTGTCGCAGCCTTTCCACCCACATGCCCCAAAGTCTCCATCCCTTCCCCCGCATCCGTCACACCCGCCTCTGCCGCATCTCCCACCCCGGCTCTCCCCGGCTCCCCACCAGCGCAATCCCGCACCGAACCATGATCTTCACCGCTTTTCGCAACCACTCGGCCAACCTTCCCTTCGAAACCCCCACATCTCTTCCCAAACCCATCGCCTCCCGTCCCGGTGCCGCGCCGCGACCACGGCCCTGCCGATCCCCCTCCCGACCTGCGGGCCGATGCCGATCCCTGGGATGGCGGCGGCGGCCCCGTACACTTGCTGACGTGACTCAGAAGCGCGGTCCCAGACGGCGCGATCGCCACGGTCGCGGCCTCCGCGGCCCGCTCGCCCCCTCCCACATCCCCATGGCCAAGTCCCGCAGCGAACGCTTCGACGACCTGGTGCTCGACGCCGTCGACCGGCTCAGGCCCCGCTGGGAGAGGCAGCTCTCGGCGGTGGAGTTCGCGGTGGAGGACGTGCCGCCGCTGAGCGAGCTGGGTGACGGCCCGCGGCTCAACTCCGAGCCGATCCCCTTCGGCCGCGCCGACGCGGCCACCGGCCAGTCACCGGCCTCGGTCGTCGTCTACCGCCGCCCGCTGGAGGCGCGGGCCAGAGACCGGGACACCTTGGGGGCGATGGTCCACGACACCGTGGTGGAGCAGGTGGCCACGCTGCTGGGCCTGACCCCTGAGACCGTCGACCCGGGCTACGACGACCGCTGACCCCCCGTCGTCGGTGCCGGTGGGTTGTCGCGGGGGCCCGCTGAGCCCACCGCCGTGGCGGCGATGAGTTTCGCGGTGCCCACGTGTCCAACTGGATGAGCAGGTTGGCCGAGCGTCTGGACGCCCCGGTCGAGCAGCTCGGCGGGAGGGGGATCGAGGTGGCGCCGTCGGGGGCCGCGACCACGATCGCCCTCGTGCCGACCGCCCCTGGCGCGACGGCCGGGGCCAAGACGGGGATCCGACTCACCGTGCCGGACGCGCGGCGGCGCTGCACGAGGAGCTGACCGAGCGCGGGGTCTGACGTGGGTGAACTGCTGCGGTGGGAGGGCGTGCCACCGAGGCTCGCCCTCCGGGACCCGGACGGCAACGGGCTCGAGATCGTCGAACAGCGGGGGAAGAGCGCCCGGTGGAGGCGGCGGTCAGAGCGGGGAGCGTCGTCCGCAGGCAGGCAGGTCCGGGGATGCCGAAAGTCCGGGGATGCGAAAAGGGTCACACGGCTCCCCGCGTGACCCCTTCCCCCCTTGTACCTAAACGGCCTGGCGCTTGATCCGTCTGCGCTCCCGCTCGGACAGCCCACCCCAGATGCCGAAGCGCTCATCGTGCTCGAGTGCGTATTCCAGGCACTCGGCACGGACCTCGCACGATCGGCAGACCTTCTTGGCCTCTCGGGTGGAGCCGCCCTTCTCCGGGAAGAACGCCTCCGGATCCGTCTGCGCGCACAACGCGCGCTCCTGCCAGCCGAGTTCTTCAGCGTCAAGCTGATCCTGTGCGATGACCGGATCGGTCACTGCACACCTCCCTGCCGCCCGCCCGCAATGGAGCCCCCCATGGACGCCTTCCTTAGTACCCACCCACGGGAAGGCGTAACAACATGGTTGTAATTACACGCGCGTGCTGTACGTGGCGTCAAGCGGCATGCAGGTATCCGGGGAAAGACCAGATCTCGCCCCGGTGTGCTCGGCATGTGAAGTTCGCACCCGGCCGACGCCCTACGCGCATGGGGCATCGGCCTGGCTCGTTCAACGCTCTCAGCGGTCGGAACCGTACCAGGGCGGGATAGACGGCCGCCCGTGGCCCACCTTCTCTCTAGCCGTTCATTGCCGGTCCGTTACCTGCGTGGCTCATTGGGGGTGTATATGGCGGTCGGGTCGATCGGGTCGTCTCCGGGACGGCGCTGGTCGCCCCCGAAGCCGCTCCCTGCCCCGTACTGGGTGGGGTCGAGCCGCATCGTCGACTCGCCCTGCACGTCGGGCCAGCCCGGCGCGGCCTGGTGGGTGGGCTGGTACTGGCCCTGCTGGGGCTCGTACCCGCCGCCGTGCTGAGGGCCGCCGTGCTGAGGGGTGCCGTGCTGAGGGCCGGGGTACTGCTGCGGGCCGGGCTGCTGAGCGCCCGGGTGCTGCGGGGGCTGCGGGGCGGGCTGCTGCGGGTGGCCGAAGGGGTCGTCGTACTGCCTGCCCGGCTGGCCCGTCGGCTGGCCCGCGTAGTCGGGGACGCGCAGCTCGGGCTGGGTGCCGACGTTCGACTGGTACGTCTCCGCCTGCTGGTAGGCGTCCATGAGCTGCTGGGAGCGCGGGTCCACGGGCAGGTCGTGCTCCTGGTACGCCGAGTCCTGGTAGGCGGGCTCGCGGTACGCCGGCTCCTGGGCCGAGGGCTCCTGGTACGTGGGCGGCGCAGTGTACTCGTGACCCGAGTAGCCGGTGAACGGCTGCCCGCCCTGCTGCGATTGGTCGAACGCGCTCTGCCCGAAGTAGGGCTGCTGCCCGAACGAGGGCTGCTCGGTCTGCGGGTACTGGACGTTCGGGCTGGTGTCGGCCGGGGGGTAGGCCGGGTCGGCCGGGGGCGCGTACGGATTGCCCTGCTGCTCCCCTGCCGGGGCGTACGGGGTGGGCTGGTCGTTCGCGGGCGGCGCGTACGGGTTCGGGCTGGGCTCGCCGTAGACGTTCGGCTGGCTGTCCGCCGCGACGTACGGGGCCGGGGTGTACTCGCCGACCGGCGGGGTGGAGTACTCCTGGACCGAGGGGGCGGAAGGAGCCGAGGGGGCGGTGTCGGCCGGGGCGTATGCCTGCTGGCCGATGCTCTGGGGGGCGTAGGCGGCCTGGGAGTCCTGCTGTTCCGGCTGGCGCTGGTCGGAGGGGGCGGCCGGGAGCGCTCCCCTGATCGGCGGGTACGCCTCCGCCGCGGGCGGGGCGTAGGCCGCCGCCTGGGCGTCGGGCTGCTCGGCCTGGCCACCGTAGCCGGACACCTGGCCGTAGCCGGGCGTGGAGTGGGGCTGCTGGCCGTAGCCGGGCGTGGACGGGGGCTGCTGGCCGTAGCCGGGGCTCGACGGGAGCTGCTGGAGGTGGCCGGGCTGCTGTCCGGACAGAGGCTGCTGGGCGTAACCGGGCGTCGAGTGGGGCTGCTGGGCGTAACCGGGGGTGGAGGAGGGCTGCTGGGCGTAACCGGGGGTGGAGGGGGGCTGCTGGGCATAGCCGGGGGTGGACGGGGGCTGCTGGCCGTAGCCCGGCTGCTGGCCCGACTGGGGTTCCTGGGCGTACGCGGCGGGCTGCTGGTCATGGGGACCGCCGAAGCCGGGCTGGCCCGCCGGGGGCTGCTGGCCGTAACCCGGCTGCTGGCCGGAGGGGGACTGCTGGGCGTGCGCGGCGGGCTGCTGGTCATGGAGGCCGCCGTAGCCGGGCTGCTGCTCGTGGAGGCCGCCGTAGCCGGGCTGCTGCTCGTGGGGGCCGCCGTAGGCGGGCTGCTGGGCCGCCGGGGGCTGCTGGGCGAAGCCGGGCTGCCCGTAGCCGGGCTGGGGCTGGTCGGGCTGCCCGTAGCCGGGGCCCGCCTGCGGCTGGTCGTACGCCTGCTGGGGCTGGTTGCCGAAGAAGCCGGGCTGCGGGCCGAACTGGCCGTGGTACACCTGGGCGGCGGGACGTTCCGGCAGCACCTGCGGGAGCAGGTAGACCAGGGCGACGGCGGTCAGGGCGAGGGTGGGCACCCCGAGGAGCAGATACTCGATCGTGCCACGGGCGCCGACTCCCGCGAACAGGCCAGCCAGCAGCGCCACCAGGCCGAACACCGTGGCGAGCAGCAGGCCCGCCGCCGCGCCGTACGTGATCGGCTTGGCCTTGGGCGACGGCCGGCCCACCTGGGTGACCAGCAGCACCGAGCCGAGCAGCAGCGCCGTCACGACCGGGCTCGTCACGCCCGAGAAGCCGTTCATCGCGCGCTCCGCGAAGGACGACGACATGGACGAGCCGATCAGGATGCGACCGATCGCCAGCACCACGGTCATCAACCCGGTGACGACCATGATCCAGGCGGCCGGCTCCTTCAGCCGGGCGACGTCAAGTTTGCTCACAACTACCCCCATCGGACCCTTTGGCCCGAAGGGAGTTTGCCACATGACTGACCCAGCCGCCGGGAGTCCCAGGAACCACTTCCATATCAAATGCCCAAATACCTGGACGTACCGCGCAGACAAATGTCGGAAAACCGAGCCAGGGATGGGGTTGTCAGAGCCCGGTGAAAGACTGGGCCGCATGCACATCGTGTCACTCGCCGGGGGCATCGGGGGCGCCCGGTTCCTGCGCGGACTGCGGGCCACCGCACCGCACGCCTCGATCACCGTCATCGGCAACACCGGTGACGACATCACCCTGTTCGGCCTGCGGGTCTGCCCCGACCTCGACACCGTGATGTACACCCTGGGCAACGGCATCGACGAGGAGCAGGGCTGGGGCCGGGCCAAGGAGACTCACGTCGTCAAGGAGGAGCTGGCCGCGTACGGCGTCGAGCCGCAGTGGTTCGGCCTGGGCGACCGCGACTTCGCCACCCACATCGTGCGCTCGCAGATGCTGGAGGCGGGCTATCCGCTCTCGCAGATCACCCAGGCGCTCTGCACGCGCTGGCAGCCGGGCGTGCGGCTGCTGCCGATGACCGACGACCGCTGCGAGACCCACGTCGTGATCGAGGACGAGCACGGCAAGCGGGCGATCCACTTCCAAGAGTGGTGGGTGCGACTGCGCGCGTCCGTGCCCGCGCAGTCGTTCGCGCTGATCGGGGTCGACACCGCCAAGCCCGCGCCGGGCGTGCTGGAGGCCATCGAGCAGGCCGACGTGGTCGTCCTGCCGCCGTCCAACCCGGTGGTGAGCATCGGGACGATCCTCCAGGTTCCCGGCATCCGCGAGGCCCTGCTGCCCAAGACCGTCGTGGGCGTCTCGCCGATCATCGGCGGCGCCCCGGTCAGGGGCATGGCCGACGCCTGCCTGACGGCCATCGGTGTGGAGACGACCGCGCAGGCCGTGCTCGACCTGTACGGGTCCGAGCTGATCGACGGCTGGCTGGTGGCCGAGGAAGACTCCGGCGTCGCCCTCGACGGCGTACGCGTGGTGGCCAGGCCGATCCTCATGCACGATGCCGAGGCCGCGGCCGACATCGCCCGCACCGCGCTCGACCTGGCCCAGGAGCTGGCCGGATGACCGCCGACTCCCCCACCCCCGCTTCCCCACAGCCCACTTCCCCGCAGCCCGGCTCGCCTGCGGTCGCCTCCGCTCAGCGCGTCGAGGTGATCGCCGTGACCGGCATCGGCGAGGTGCGGGCGGGTGACGACGTGGCGGCGCTGCTGTCCGGCGCGGATCTGCGCGACGGCGACATCGTCGTGGTCACCTCCAAGATCGTGAGCAAGGCCGAGGGCCGGACACGCCAGGCGCCCGACCGCACCGAGGCGATCGCGGCGGAGACCGAGCGCGTGGTCGCCAGGCGCGGCGACACCGTGATCGCCCAGACCCGGCACGGCTTCGTCATGGCCGCCGCCGGGGTCGACGCCTCCAACACCGAGCCCGGCACCGTGCTGCTCCTCCCGGACGACCCCGACGCCTCGGCCCGGCGCATCAGGGCGGGGCTGGCCGGCAAGCGAGGCGGGGTGCGGGTCGGGGTGATCGTGTCCGACACGTTCGGGCGGCCCTGGCGCAACGGGCTCACCGACGTGGCCATCGGGGTGGCCGGCGTACGCCCTCTCGACGACTTCCGCGGCGCCTCCGACTCCTACGGCAACCAGCTCAACGCCACGGTCACCGCGCTGGCCGACGAGATCGCGAGCGCGGCCGAGCTGGTCAAGGGCAAGCTCGATGGCGTTCCCGTGGCGATCGTGCGCGGGCTGTCCCACCTGGTGACCGGTGACGACGGGCCGGGGGTGCGGCCGCTGGTGCGGGCGGCCGACGACGACCTGTTCCGTTACGGGTCGCGTGACGTGGTGTTCGCCCGCCGTACGATCAGGGAGTTCGCCGACCGGCCCGTCGATCCCGAGGCGGTCCGCAGGGCGGTCGCGGCGGGCATCGCGGCGCCCGCGCCGCACCACACGACGCCGTGGCGGTTCGTGTTGCTGGAGTCACCGGAGACCAGGGTCAAGCTGCTCGACGCCATGCGCGAAGCGTGGATCGCCGATCTGCGCGGCGACGGGTTCACCGAGCAGTCGATCGCCAAGCGGGTCAGGCGCGGCGACGTGCTGCGCAACGCGCCCTACCTGGTCGTGCCGTGCCTGGTGATGGCGGGCTCGCACACCTACCGCGACGATCGGCGCAACGCGTCGGAGCGGGAGATGTTCGTCGTGGCCACCGGCGCCGGGGTGGAGAACTTCCTCATCCAGCTCGCCGTCGAGGGGCTCGGCTCGGCGTGGGTGTCGTCCACGATGTTCTGCCGTCCGGTGGTGCGCGAGGTGCTCGACCTGCCCGATTCGTGGGACCCGATGGGCTGCGTGGCCGTCGGCCATGCCGCCGCGCCGCCGCGCGACCGGGCTCCGCGCGACCCAGGGGACTTCATCGTCACGCGCTGACTGGGGTTCCAACTACGGTCAACCAGCCGTTTACCGTTAGGAAAGTTTCCTTTACATTTGAACCAACCCCCCGTGTAAAGGAGCCACTTTCATGAGAAGGACGCTCACGTTACTGGCCGTGGTGGTGATCGCGGTCGCCACCACGGTGTTCAACACCACGCCGGCGTTCGCGCACGGCTACATCAACTCACCGCCCAGCCGCCAGGCCAACTGCGCGCAGGGCAAGGTCCCCAACTGCGGCAACATCATCTACGAGCCGCAGAGCGTGGAAGGCCCGAAGGGGCTGCGTAGCTGCCATGCCAACCTCGGGCAGTTCGCGCAGCTCAGCGACGAGAGCAAGCCGTGGCCCGTGGCCTCGGTGGGCAGCACCGTCACCTTCAACTGGGTGTTCACGGCCCGGCACGCCACGCTCAACTACGAGTACTACATCGGCAACACGCGGGTGGCCGTGTTCAACGGCAACGGCCAGCAACCCCCGGCGACCGTCCAGCACACGGTCAACTTCTCCGGCTACTCGGGCCGGCAGAAGGTGCTGGCCATCTGGAACATCTCCGACACGGCCAACGCCTTCTACTCGTGCGTCGACCTGAACTTCGGCGGCGGTGGCGGCAACCCGAACCCGACGCCCACGCCGACGCCCACCCCGACGCCGACCCCGACGGCGACCACGCCTTCGGGCACCTGGCAGACCGGTGCGGCGTACAGCCCCGGCAACACCGTCACCTACAACGGCGCCTCGTACCGGTGCCTCCAGTCGCACACCTCGATCTCCGGCTGGGAGCCGCCGAACGTCCCGGCGCTCTGGCAGCGCGTCTAGCGCCGCCCGAACGGTCCAACGCGTCGAGGGGACGCCGCCCGGCGTCCCCTCACGTCGTGGGCTTGCACGTCGGGTGGCACAGCCGCCGCGCCAGGGCCGTCAGGAACACGTCGATGATCTCCCCGGGCTCCTGGGCCTCGTGCAGTGAGCCGTTGGTGGCGGCGGTGACCTGCGAGAGGCCGGCCCGGTCCACGTCCTTCCCGAAGGCGATGACGATGATCTGCACGGGTTTGTCCGGGTCCCACTCCCGCCGCAGCCCGTCGAGGAGACCCGCCAGGTCCGTGCCCTTCCCGTCGTCCCGCCCCGCCGTGATCACCAGGAGCGCGTTGTTCATCTCCGCGCGGTAGTCCTCGGTGACCTCACGGAAGCCGCCGAGGATCGCGTCGTGAAGGGAGCTGTCCCGCTTGGGATGGGCGGTGATCGTGCCGGTCAGCTCGTCCAGGCGGGTCCTGCGGATGACCTGGCCGGTCTCCGGCTCGGTGATCGGGCCCAGGCCGACCAGCTCGCGGTGGCCCCGGCTGCCGTCGAGCCCGTCGGCGAACTCCCACATCCCCATGTGCGTGGAGTCGGGGAAGAGCCGCAGCCCCGTCCTGGCCGCGTCCAGCGCCACGTCCGCCCTGGTCCTGCCGTTCAGCGGGGCGGCCATGTGCTTGGAGGTGTCGGTCAGCACGAGGAGGTTGGTGGGCGGCGCCAGCCGGCTCCAGGCGCGCAGCGCCTCGTCGATGTCCTGGGACGACACCGACGTCCTGGTCCTCGGCGGCGTGGTGGGGAGCTGCGGGCCCGGCGAGAGCGGCCCCTGGGAGCCGTCGCCCGACCTGAACCCGGCCCGCCGTACGATCTCCTGCGCCTGCGGGCCCGTCAGCCAGTCGGCGAAGACGGTGGACGCCTCGGCGACCGCCGGGTCGGCGGCGGTGACGACGTACGGGTAGTCGAGGTTGATCGTGCCCTCGCGCGGGTGCAGGGCCACGACCGGGTCGGCGGAGGGCCGCAGGTTGTGCTGCCACACCGACTGCTCGGGCACGATCACCACCGGACGCTGCCAGAACGTACGGTCGTCCACGGCCGCCAGCATGCTGCGGTAGTCGGGCGCGGAACCGGCCTGCGCCCACCGGACGAACGCGGTCAGCGCCTTGTCGGCCTCGGGCCCGGCGCCGACCACGTCCCGGGCGGCGGCCACGGTCGCGATTCCCGCCCCGGCCAGCGACGGATCGGGCACGCGTACGACGTCGGGCTCGTCGGAGTTGGGCGTCAGCCGCCCGCGCACGGTCGAGGGGAAGACCATGCGCCAGTTCATCTCGGTCCTGCCCACCGAGAAGCGCTGGGCCAGCGACGACCGGGTCGCGAACACCAGCGGCGAGGTGGCCACCACGCTCTCCCCCGCGGGCAGCGCGCTCGCGCCCTGCTGGCGGGCCAGCCTGATCCAGGCCGAGGAGTCGGCGATCCACCCGTCGGGCCGCTCGCGCAGCACGCCGGCCCGGTCACCGATCAGCGTGCGCAGGACCGTGGCCGGCGGCTGCTCGGTCACCTGGACCAGCACGCACCGCCCGCCCACGGCCGTGTCGCTCTCGTTGAACCGGCCCGCCGCCTCCATGACGGCCGGGGCCACGTCGACCGCGGCGGCCACGTTGACCAGAACAGGCTCTCGCGTGGTGCACAACAGGCCGCCGCCGCCGAAGACCACGACCAGGCCGGCCGCGACGATGGCCACGGCCGTCAGGCCCGCCAGCACGCCGCGCCGGAGCGCCTTCCTGCGTCGCTGCTCAGGGGACAGCGCGGAGCGGTGTCGACCCAGCCGCACGGTGAACCTCTCTCCCAGGGGAGTGACGATTCTCCCAGTGCCTCCCATAGCGGACGCAAGTCTCTAGAACATGTTGCAACTAGACCAGCGGCAGGACCCTCCTGACGCTCTGGCAGACGCCGTCGCTGGCCGCCGAGGCCGCCAGCCGCTCCTCGCTGGGGACGCCGTACTCGGTGGTGCGCTGCCTGGCCGGCCGCCCGGTGACCTCGACCATCTCGCGCAGCTCGCTGATGGTCTTGTAGGAGCCGTTCTCCGACCCGGCCATCCGGCTGATCGTCTCCTCCATGAGCGTGCCGCCGAGGTCGTTCACCCCGCCCTGGAGCACCTGGCGGCACAGGTCGTCGCGGAGCTTGACCCACGAGCACTGGATGTTCGCGATCGCGCCGTGCAGCAGGATCCTGGCCAGCGCGTGCACGGCCCGGTTCTCCTGGGCGGTGGGGCCGGGCCTGGCCACGCCCGCCAGGTAGATGGGAGCGCTGGTGTGCACGAACGGCAGCAGCACGAACTCCGAGAAGCCGCCGCTCTCCTCCTGCAGCCGGCGGATGAGCTTGATGTGCCTGACCCAGTGCAGGTGGTTGTCGACGTGCCCGTACATCATGGTCGAGGTGGTCGGGAGGCCGACCTGGTGGGCCGTCGTGATGACCTCGATCCACTCCTTCGCCGGGAGTTTGCCCTTGGTCAGCACCCAGCGCACGTCGTCGTCGAGGATCTCGGCGGCCGTGCCGGGGAGTGAGTCCACGCCCGCCTCCTTGGCGGCCTCCAGCCAGTCGCGGACGGACAGGTTCGTGCGGCTGGCGCCGTTGATGACCTCCATCGGGGAGAACGCGTGCACGTGCATGCCGGGCGTGCGCGCCTTCACGGCCCTGGCGATCTCGAAGTACGCGGTGCCGGGCAGGTCGGGATGGATGCCGCCCTGCATGCACACCTCGGTCGCGCCGGCCGCCCACGCCTCCTCGGCCCGGTCGGCGACCTGGTCGAGGCTGAGCGTGTAGGCGTCGGCGTCGGTCCTGCGCTGGGCGAAGGCGCAGAAGCGGCAGCCGGTGTAGCAGACGTTGGTGAAGTTGATGTTCCGGTTGACCACGTAGGTGACCTCGTCGCCCACCGCCTCCGCGCGCAGGGCGTCGGCGATGGCGGCCAGCTCGTCGAGCGCCTCGCCCTCGGCGCCGAGCAGGGCGACGGACTCGGCCTCCGTCAGCCCGGCCGGGTCGGCCTCGGCCCGGCGCAGGGCCTGGCGCACGTCGCTGGGCGTGGCGGCGACGACCGTGCCGAGGCGTTCGCGCAGGGCGTCCCAGTCGCCGTAGACGTGGTCGAAGTCGTCGCGCCGGTCGTTCGTCCGGCCGCTGGTGTCCACCTCGACGTGCAGGTCGACGCGCCCGGACGCGGCGAACCCGCCGTCGGGCTCCTGCCAGGGCCGCCCCTCCGGTACGGCGTCCGCGCGGGCCAGCCCGGTGACCGGGTCGGCCAGGGCGCCGACATGGGCGATCAGGCGGGGATCGAGCCACGGCTCCCCGGCCAGCACGTACTCCGGGTAGATCGTCAGCCGCTCGCGCAGCAGGAACCCGGCCTCCTCCGTACGCGCGGCCAGCTCGTCGATCTGCGGCCACGGCCGCTCCGGGTTCACGTGGTCGGGCGTGAGCGGCGACACCCCGCCCCAGTCGTCGATCCCGGCCCGGATCATCAGCTCGTACTCGGCGTCCACCAGGTTGGGCGGCGCCTGGAGGCGTACGCGGGGGCCGAGCACCAGGCGGGCGACCGCGATCGTGGCGGCCAGTTCCTGCAGGTCGGCGTCAGGCAGGCCGCGCATGGCGGTGTCGGGCTTGGCGCGGAAGTTCTGGACGATGACCTCCTGGACGCCGCCGTACTCCTTGGCCACCCGCCGGATCGCGAAGATCGACTCGGCCCGGTCCTCGACGGTCTCGCCGATGCCGATGAGGATGCCGGTGGTGAACGGCACGTTCGTGCGGCCGGCGTCCTCCAGCACGCGCAGCCGTACGGCCGGGTCCTTGTCCGGCGAGCCGTAGTGCGCCTGCCCCTTCTCCTCGAACAACCGCCGCGACGTCGTCTCCAGCATCATCCCCATCGACGGCGCGACCGGCTTGAGCCGCTGGAAGTCTCGCCAGCTCAGCACCCCGGGGTTGAGGTGCGGCAGCAACCCGGTCTCCTCCAGCACCCGGATCGCCATCGCCCGCACATAGGACAGCGTGTCGTCATAGCCGTGCGCGTCGAGCCACTCCCTGGCCTGGTGCCAGCGGTCCTCCGGCCGGTCCCCCAGCGTGAACAGCGCCTCCTTGCACCCCATCGCCGCCCCCTGTCTGGCGATCTCCAGCACCTCGTCGGGGCTCAGGAACGGCGCCGGCAGCTTGTGCGGCGCGGTCGCGAACGTGCAATAGCCACACCGGTCCCGGCAGAGCCGGGTCAGCGGGATGAACACCTTGCGGCTGTAGGTGATGATCCCCTCGCGGCCGGCGGCCAGCAGTCCGGCGTCCCGTACGCGGGCCGCGTGCTCCAGGAGCGTGTCAAGATGCCCGTCGCGGGCGTGCAGCAGCACGGTCGCCTCGGTGACGTCGAGGGTCTTGCCGTCTCTGGCGCGGGCGAGGGCGCGGCGCAGCGCGGAATCAGAACTCATAGAGGCACAGTACGTCGGGCTGAGTTCGCCGTACGCACCCAGGGCGGAGTGTCAGAACGACCGGTAGTCGCGGACCGCCATCCTGGGCCCTCTGGCGGGCGGGCGCAGGCCGGTGAGCCAGACGAGCACGGTGGCGCGGTGCCGATGCCCGGCGTACGGCTCCAGCAGCCGCATCATCCCGTGATCGTCGGTCTTCTCCCCGGTCAGGACGTAGCCGACCAGCTTGGCCAGGTGGAAGTCGCCGACGCTGACCGCGTCGGGGTCGCCGAAGGCGCGCTGGCGCACCTCGGCCGACGTCCACACCCCGATCCCGGGCAGCGCCCGCAGCAGCCGGTCGAGCTCCCGCGTGGTGGCGGCGGCCTCCAGCTTGGCGGCGTGCCAGGCGGCGCCCGCGATCGTCCGGGCGCGTACGGCCTCGGCGCCCGCGCGGTGCCAGTGCCAGCTCGGGATCTGCCGCCACACGTCAGGCTCGGGGAAGACCCGCATGCCCTCGGGGGCCGGGCCGGGGGCGGGCTCGCCGTAGCGGCCGAGCAGCCAGCGCCAGGCCCGCCACGCCTCCCTGCCGACGACCTTCTGCTCCAGCACGGCGGGGACGAGCGCCTCCATGACCCGGCCGGAACGGCCGAGCCGCAGGCCGGGGTGCCGCCGGGCGGCCTGCGCCAGCACCTCGTGCCTGACGGTGAAGCCGGTGAGGTCGTCACCGGCCCCCAGGAGCGCCGGCAGCGTCTCCAGCGCCCACTCCGCCCCCGGGCCCCACGCCCGCGCGTGCACGCCCCCGGCCTCGACGCCCACCCTGAGCGTGCACGGCCCGTCGGGGGTCCTGGAGGTGCGCCACACGGCGCCGTCTCCGGTCTGGCGCCAGGTGGGGTCGCCGCTGCCGCGCCTGTGGGGGGCCAGCGCCATCCCCACGTCGAGCGGCCACTCGGGGACCCACCTGCGCTCCGTCACGCGTACAGTCTGCCGCGCCCCCGCTCTCGTCAGGACCGCAGGGGGACCGGCTCGGCCGGGCAACCCCAGAGCCGGTCAGACGTCGCTGGAGTAACGCAGGGCCCGCTCGGGCAGCTCGATGCCGGGCCAGACGCGCACGCCGTTCTGCAGCTCGTTGCCCGAGCCCACGATGGCGGCGTCGCCGATCACCGCGTCGCGCACGACCGTGCCCGCGCAGACCCGCGCGCCCCGCCCCACGACGGAGTCGATCACGGTGGACCCGGCCTCGACGACGCAGTCGTCGCTCAGCACCGACCCGACCACCGTGGCCCCCGGCTCGACGACGGCCCGCGCGCCCACCGCCGTGCCGCCCCCCACCTTCGCCTCGGGCGAGACCCTGGCCCCTGGGAGCGCCAGGTGTTCGCCCGTCGGGCCGGGCAGCGCGGGCGAGGCCAGCCGGCCCAGCACCAGGTCACGCGAGCCCTGGACGAAGGCGGCGGGCGTGCCCACGTCGAGCCAGTAGGTGTGGTCGGGGTAGCCCAGCACGAGCCGCCCCGACTCGATCAGCCCGGGGAACGTCTGGCGCTCGACCGAGACGACCTCGCCGCGCGGGATGGAGTCGATCACCGACCGGGTGAAGACGTAGCAGCCGGCGTTGATCCGGTTGGTCACCGGGTTGGGCGTCTTCTCCAGGAACGCGGTCACCCGCCCCGCCTCATCGGTCGGCACGCAGCCGAACCGGGTGGGGTCGTCGACCTCGGTCAGGTGGAGCGTCACCGCGGCCTCGCGCTCGCGATGCAGGTGGACCTGCTCGCCGATGTCGTGGCCGGACAGGATGTCGCCGTTGAGGATCAGCACGGGGTCGTCGGGACCCACCGTGAGCGCCTCGGCGGCGTTGCGGATCGCGCCGCCGGTGCCCAGCGGCGTCTCTTCCGTCATGTAGTGGAGGGAGAGCCCGAACGCGGCCCCGTCGCCGAAGGCGGGCTCGAACATCGACGCCTTGTACGAGGTCGCGAACACGATCCGGCGTACGCCGAAGGCCCGTGCGCGGGCCAACTGGTGGGCCAGGAACGGCACCCCGGCGGTCGGCAGCAGTGGCTTGGGCGTGCCCAGTGTCAGCGGACGCAGGCGCGTGCCCTGCCCCCCGACCAGGAGGATCGCCTCGAGGTCTGGCAATGAGCTCTCCATCACTCCGTGAGGTTACCCAACTATTCGATCGCGCGTTGATAGGAGCTGAGGTGCGCCTCAGCCGAGGCGTCCCAGGTGAATTCGCGGGCCCGCGCCGGCCCGGCTTCCTGCAACTGCCGCCTGCGCTGGGGGGAGGCCAGCAGGTGGCCGAGCGCGGTGGCGATGCTGTCGGCGTCGGGCTCAGTGTAGGCGACGGCGTCGCCGCCCACCTCGGGAAGCGAGGTGCGGTGCGTCGTCAGGACGGGGGCGCCGCAGGCCATGGCCTCCAGCACCGGCAGCCCGAACCCCTCGCCGCGCGAGGGGAAGGCCACCACGAGCGCCCCGCCCAGGAAGCCGGGCAGGTCGGACGCGCCGAGATAGCCGGGCCGGATGACCCTGACGGTGGCCTCGACCTCCCGGCAGGCGGCGTCCACGTCGTCGTCGTGCACGCCCCCGCCGATGACCAGCGCGGGCGGCCGTTCCTGCCGCTTGACCGCGGCGGCGAAGCCGCGGATGAGGTTGGGCACGTTCTTGCGGGGGTCGAGGGCGCCCAGGAACGCCACGTAGGGCCGGCCGTGCAGCCCGCACCTCATGGAGGCCCGGCGGATCTCCTCCTCGCTCGGCGGGTGGAACTGCGCCAGGTCGACGCCGTGGTAGGCGACGTCGATGCGGGTGGGGTCGGCGGACAGCACGCGGACCAACTCGTCCCTGGTCGCCTTGGACGGGACGATCACGCGCCGCGCGTGCCGTACGGCGGTGCGCGTGGCCGCGCGGAAGAACGAGGCGCGCGGGCTCTGCTGGTCGGGCTCGGTGAACCAGGTGGCGTCGTGCACCGTCACGACGGTCGGCAGGCCCGAGCTGAGCGGGATGGAGTAGTAGGGGGCGTGGATCACGTCGGCCCCCGCCTGGCGGGCGAGCAACGGCAGGCCGGTCTGCTCCCATGCCAGCCTGGCGGCCCTGTTGGTGATCGCGACGGGCCCGGGGATCACCTGGGCCGAGGGCGCGAGTCGCCGGTATCGTTCGGCTTCGGCTCGCTGGCAGACCACGGACAGCTCGGCGCCGGCCCGATCGAGGGCGGCCACCAACCCGTCCACGTACCTGATCAACGCGCCGCGGTCCGCGGGGACCGCCGCATCGACGAGCACTCGAGGCATACGAAGATCTTCTCCCCTCAAGATCAACGTGGGACGGGGTGTCCCCCTCTGAACTTCAGCTTATGACCAGCCTCCCCTAAATCGTGGCCCAAATCACACTGAGTCGCGACGCGCGGCGATTCCCGCCAACCCCGCGCAGATCAGATCCCCCGCGATGATGACAATCCGGGACGAAAGCGCCACCGCGATCGCGGAGCCCCGGTCGAGGTGGGGTGCGAGCACCGCGACCATGGCCACCTCCCTGACGCCCGCGCCCGCCGGCACCACGAAGGTCAGGATGCCCAGGCACCACGACAGCGCGAAGGCCCCGACCGCGAAGACCAGCCCGCCCTGGGGGGCGACGAAGTAGAGGTGCACGCCGTACGCGAACCAGCCGGCCAGCGCCCAGCCGAGCGCGGTCAGCATGCCGCGCCGGGAGAGCGGGCGTTCGAGCGGCTCGCGCCCGAGGCGGCGCAGGACATGGCCGATGACGCCGTTGATCACCTTGGGTTCGAGCAGGACGAGCAGCAGCGGGACGAACAGCAGCAGCCACCCGTAACGGTCCCAGCCGAGCGTGCCGAGCGTGACCAGCAGGCCGGTGGCGAGCTGGATCGGCATCATCAGGAAGAACGCCGCCGCGCTGCGGGAACGCGGCACCCCGAGGTCGCGGCCCATCTCCATCTGGGCGAGCACGGGCCAGACCGCGCCCGGGATGTATTTCCCGAGCTGGCCCACGAAGAACACCTTGGCGGCCGGGCGCGGCGGCAGCGGCGAGCCCAGGTCGGCCAGCAGCGTACGCCAGGTGAGCATGGCGCCGAGCAGCGCCGCCACCACGGCGACCAGCGCCCCGGCGAGCGCGAGCGGCGTAAGCCTGGCGAACCCGGCCACCACGGCGTCCCACTGCCCGGCCACCGTGTACGCGCCGAAGCCGAGCGCGACGGCCAGGAAGCCGTATCTGACCAGCCGGCGACCCATCGACCGCCGGGGCGCCGCCCTCTCCGTGGCGGCCTCGTCCGCGGTCACAGCGGGCGGACCCGCTCGGGCGGCCGCGGCAGCGTCACGCCCACCGGCCGCCGCGGGCGCTTGGTGGCCACCCACAGGTACGTCGGCACCACCGGCAGCAGCAGCCTGAGCACCGCCCGCGGCACGCGCGACAGCACGGCCGTGGCCGCCTTCCCCAGCACGCCGGGGAACAGCTCGCCCCCCGCGAACTTGGCCGGCGTGGCCAGCACCGGGAACGTGTAGTCCCACACGTGGAAGGCCCGGAGCATCCTGCGCAGCCCGCGCCGCGTCCTGAACCGCTCGTAGTAGTGGTCGGCCCGGCCGGACGCGCGCACGTAGCGGTCGGCCAGCGCCGGCGGCAGGTAGGACAGGAACGGCAGCTTGTAGTGCGGCTCCACGACGCCCAGCCGGTTGCCCAGCCCGAGGTAGAGCACCCCGTCGTCGGACAGCACCCGGTGCATCTCGGCCACCACCGCGTCGGGGTCGACCACGTGCTCGTAGATGTGGTTGAACACCAGCACGTCGACGGAACCGTCGGGGAACGGCAGCGCCGTGCCGTCGCCGCAGACGAACGCCACCCGCTCGCCGAACCGGTCGGCCGCCTTGCGCAGCCCAGGCACGTCGATGTCGACGCCCAGCGTGTGCCCGGCCCCGGCCAGCGCCAGCTCGTCGGCGATGAACCCGGCGGAGCAGCCCACGTCGCCCACGGTCAGCCCGTGGAGCGGCCCGTGGAAGTGCTCGATGACCGCGATGATCTTCGCCGCCTTCCGCCGGCGCTTCGCCTCGTCGAGCATGGCGGACTGGAACTCCGAGTATTCGAGCTGCGCGACCCGTTGTCTCCCCACGGTTCCCCACCGTACTGGTTATACCGAGGGCGCCACGCGTACCCTGAGCCAATGCTCCGCCGCCTCCTGCGCATCGTCCTCGCCCTCGTCGCGCTCGGCTTCCTGGGCTACGGCCTGGCCGCGAACTGGCACGAGACCACGACCGCCGTGGCGCGAATGTCGCCGTGGGCGCTGCTCGGGTCCCTGCTCGCGGTGCTGCTCGGGCAGTTCTTCATGCTGCTGGCCTGGCGGGAGATCCTGGCGGGGCTCGGCACACGGGTGCCGGTGCGGGTCGCGGGGCGGATCATGTTCGTGGGGCAGCTCGGGAAATACATCCCGGGCGCGGTGTGGGCGTACGCGGCGATGATGGACCTCGGCCGCGACCACGGCAGCCCGCCGCGGCGCACGTTCGCGACGATCTCGCTCGGGCTGGTGATCAACCTCGGGGTGGCGATCTCGATCGCCGCGGCCACGCTGGGCACGCTGGAGGCGGTGCGGCAGGCGTGGTACCTGGTGCTGCTCGTCCCGGTGATCATCGTGTGCCTGCATCCCAAGGTGCTCACCTGGGGACTCAACCTGGCGCTGCGCATCGCCCGCAAGGAGCCGCTGGAGAGCGTGCTGCCCGCTCGTACCGTGGTCGTGGCGGTGGCGTGGACGGCGCTGGGCTGGTTCGTGTACGGCCTGCACATCTGGCTGGTCGCCGGCCGCACCGACCTCTACGTCATCGCGACCGGGGCCTACGCCTTCGCCTGGGCGACCGGCATCCTGACCGTCGTGGTGCCGGCCGGGGTCGGTGTCAGGGAGGGCGCGCTGGTGCTCGTGCTCGCCCCGATCGTCGGCACGCCGACCGCGCTCGCGGTGGCGATCGTGTCGCGGGTGGCGTTCACGCTGGCCGACGCGGCGGCGGCGGGCATCTCGTTCGTCGCGGGCCGTCAGGCGCCGAGCAGCGCCCCCGCGTACGCCGACCAGAACGGCTCGGGGTCGACCGCCTTGACGCCCGACCGCAACCTCTCGGGCTCGCCGGAGGCGTAGAACCGCTCGATCGCCGCCCGCAGCGCCCCGGCGTCGCCCGGCTCGACGAGCAGCCCGTCGACGCCGTCGGTGACGTGCTCGGCCAGCGCGCCGACGCGGGTGGCGATCACCGGCACGCCGTGCTCGTGCCCGAGCCAGACGTTCTGGCTGGCCGTGGCGCTGCGGTAGGGCAGCACGAGGGCGTCGGCGGCGGCGAACAACGCCGGCACGTCGCCGGCCGCCACGTATCCCGGCCGCAGCTCCACCCGGTCACCGAGGCCCAGCTCGGCGATCAGCGCCTTCGTCTCGTCGAGGCCGCCCCAGAACTCCCCCGCGACGGTCAGCGAGACGCCCTCGGGCAGCGCCCGCAGCAGCAGGTCGAGCCCCTTGTACGGCCGCACGATCCCGAAGAACAGCAGCCTGCGGCGCACCCCTGCGGACTTCTCGGCCGTCGTCGAGGGCAGGTGCGGCGGCAGCCCGGCCACGGCGACCGGCCTGCCGGTGAGCCCGCGGGCCAGCCCGGCCTGCTGATCGGAGTGGGCCAGCGCCCTGTCGACCCGCTTGAGCAGGGCCTTCATCAGCGGCTCGTCGTACGGCTTGCGCTCGTGCGGCAGCACGTTGTGGCAGAGGGCGACCGTGGGGACCCTTCGCCTGATCCCGTACAGGATCCCCAGGTAGGCGGGGACCTGCACCGGGCTCAGCACCGCCAGCACCACCAGGTCGGCCGACCGCAGCCGCCGCCCGGCCGCCACCCACCCGTCGGGCCGCCGCCAGTCGAGCCGCCGCTCGGTCCTCGGGTAGGGCGTGCCCTCGGGCGCGGAGATCGTCTGCTGCCCCGGGTAGAGGAACGACGGGTACTGCGCCCGCCACGACTCGATGACCACGTCGTGGCCCAGGGCCGCCAGGCGGTGCGCCAGCTCGGTGGTGTGCTGGGCCCCGCCCCCCTTGTACGGATAGGTCGGGCCGACGATCGCGATCCGCAACGTCACTCTCCCCGCGAACGCACGATCAGGTCGGCGAGCAGCGCCACGGACCCGATGAGCAGCCCGGACAGGAAGATCATGACGGTGTTGGCCGGGAAGTAGAACGGTTGCTCGATCATGTCCCAGACGCCCTTCCCGAACCCGATGCCCACCAGCCACAACGCGGGCGGCATGAGCACCTTGAGCGGGTTGAAGTACATGACCATCCGCAGCACCTGCAGGATGTAGCGGTAGGCGTCGGAGACGAAGCCGAACTTCGACTTGCCGGCCCGCTTGGCGTACTCGATCGGCAGGTAGTAGACGTCGTGCTGGTTGGACAGGAACGACAGCGTGATCGTGGTCGTGCACGAGAACCCGGGGGGCAGCAGCCGCAGGTAGGGCCGGGCCACCGACCTGCGGAAGGCCCGCAGCCCCGAGTTGAGGTCGGGGATCCGCTGCCCGGCCAGCTTCTCCGCCACCTTGCGGATCACCCACTTGGCGGGCACCCGCAGCAGCTTGTGCGAGCCCTCCTCGCTGGTGCGCGCCCCGACCACCTGGTCGATGGCCTGGTCTTTCTCCAGGATCTGCACCAGGTCGGGGATGCGCTCGTTGGGGTAGGACATGTCGGCGTCGGTCCAGACGACGATCTCGCCCTTGGCCTCCTGCGAGCCGATCCGCCGCACGGTGCCGGAGCCGCCGTTGCGGTGGAAGGCGCGGATGCGCAGGTGGGGGTAGTGGGGCGCGGCCTCGCGCAGCTTGTCCAGGGTGGCGTCGGTGGAGCAGTCGTCGACGGCGAGAAGCTCGTAGGTGTAGCCGCTGGAGTCCATCGCCTTGGTGATGCGCTCCACCTCGTCGATGACGTGATCCTGCTCGTTGTAGCAGGGCAGGACGATCGTGACGTACGGCGCTTCTTCCACGGCAATTCCACTCTTGGGGGTCTCAAGCGTGCTCACGGGGGTCGAGGTTACTCTGCCCGACCGGCCGACGAGTCCACATCCGGCCAGCGGGGACTCCCGATTCGGTCTTCCACGCGATGGTCAATCGGGCCGTTCAACCTCCAGTTTGCCGCATTCCGCGCGCGGGGTCGCGTCGGCGCACACCGCGGCCATCCACACGTCCATCCGCAGCGACCAGGTGCCGTTGGGCGCCTCGGTCAGCGAGCGCTCGTCCTGGCGGGTCACCAGCGCCATGACCTGCGAGGCCGGGCCGTATTGGGCGACCTGCGACTCCTCTGCCCCCAGCACGACGGGCACCCGGCCGGCCGCGCGGACCCGCTCGGCCAGCCGCCGCACCTCGGACTCGGGGGCGGTGTCGGAGTTCGTCCTGGCCACCCGGGCCGCGGGCCGATCGCACATGCCGCGCACGACCTGGGTGAACCGGTCGCCGGTGACCCGCTCCACGAACAGCACGGACGCGTCCGCCGGGATCCTGGCGCACATCGCCTCGACGGCCGCCGCCTCGCCCCGCTCGACCGGCGTGAACGCGGTGCCGATCGACGTCACGGCCGGGGGCACGAGCACGAGCAGCACGGCCGCCGCCGTCCCCCATCCGCGCACGCGCGGGCCGTGCCGGTCGAACGCGGCTCCGAGCCGGCGCAGCCCGTACGCGGCGAGCAGGATCAGCCCGGGGATCACGACCGGCACCAGGCGGCGGGCGGCCCACGGGTGGTCGGGGGTGATCTCGGGACGCAGCAGCGTCGTGACCGTCGTCCAGCCCACGACCGCCAGGGGCAGCAGCCACTCGAACGACCTGCCGTCACGCAGCAGGCGGCGGACGAGCACGGCGGCGGCAATCGTGGCCAGCACGACGACGGGGGCGCCGACGTACCAGACGACCCAGTGCAGGGAGTCCTCGAAGTAGAGGCGCTGACCGTCGGGGGGCAGGCCGTTGGCGCGCTGGATCCCCTCGATCATCTCGGCCGTGCGCACGTCGTCCGAGGTGACAGGGACGCGGGTCACGGTCTGGAACCAGGGCCGGGCGTACAGGGCCGCCATCAGCAGCACGACCAGCGTGGCCCCGGCGGCGGGCGCCCACCCGGGCAGGCGGACGCGGGCCAGCGCGGGGGCGGCGGCCGTACCGACGAGGGTGAGGACGAGGACGGCGGCGCAGATGGCCACCAGCGGCCGCACAGAACCGGACAGATAAGAAAGGTATGGGCGGGCCAGCACGTACGCCGCCGACATCCCGATGCCCGCGCCCACGACCAGCCCGGCCATCAGCCCGGGGCCCACCGCGCCCTGCGGCCGGCCGAAGCGCCGCATCGCGATCAGCAGCCCCGCGAACGCCAGCACCGGCAGCACGTCCCGCAGCCCGTCCACCCTGACCAGCACCGCCAGCCCGAACACCAGCCCGGCCAGCAGCCCCCTGCCCCAATGGGGCCGGGCCAGCGCGTCGTACGCCAGCGCCAGCCCGCCGAACAGCAGGATCAGCGACGGGATCTCGCTGAACGTGGTGCGCGAGGTGTAGAGGATCGGCAGGCTCACGGCCAGGGCCGTCGCCGCCACCACCGCCCACCTCGCCCCCGCCAGCCTGGCCACCACCCCGGCCAGCGTGAGCACGGCCAGCGCGCCCAGCACGGCGGGCACCGCGAACGGCGCCCCCAGCCAGTCGCCGATCGCGAACAGCAGGGGCGGGCCCGGCATGAACTGGGGCACCACGGAGCCGTCCCCGTCGTAGAAGCCCATGCTTCTGAAGACCAGCCCGGGATCGGGGCCGCCGAACGCCTCGACGTCGGTGGGGACGGGCAGGGAGCCGTGGGCGGCGATCCAGGCGGTGTACTGGGCGTAGGTGGCCGGGTCGCGCCGGACCGCGACCTGCTCGCTGTGCATGATCAGGTTGCTCACGCCGGACGCGACGGCCACCCCGACGACCCCGGCCACCGGCCACCACGCCCGCCAACCGCCGCGCTCGTGGAACGCCGCCTCGCGCCCGTCGCCCCCGTGCGGGTGGGACGTGCCGGCGCCCAGCCCTCGGGTGCCCGCCCAGCACAACACTGCGGCCAGGGGCACGCCGAACAGCACGGCGGGCACGGGGGCGAACCGGCCGAGCAGCAGCAATGGCAGCCCGGCGAGCAGCCAGCCCGCCACGGCCAGGGCGGGCAGCACCGACAGCGCGGCGAGCACCCGGCCGGATCGAACGTGTTCCATCGCACAGCGAGCGTATCCAACCCGACGCCCCGACCGGCCCACGACCGGCGGCGCGAGAACGTGGCGACGGGGAGCCGCGCCGAGGAGCGGCGGAGATCACGAAGGCACGGGGTCGTGGAAATCGCGGGTAGCGTACCGACGTGCCGGAGAAGTGGCCGGAGAAGCGGGAGGACATGCGCTTGACGTCGGAGGCTCGTGCCGGAGGCCCCGCCATGCCGGGCACCGCCCCTGAAGGCGGCGCTCCCAACGACAGCGCTCCCAACAACGGGGCTCCCAACGACGGGGCTCCCAAGGTCGGGGCTCCCCAGGACAGTGCTCCCAAGGACAGTGCTCCCAAGGACGGGGATCCCAAGGACGACGCTGCGGAGGGCCGGGGCCACCGGCTCGCCAGGCCGGCTGGGCGCCGGGCGGCGGCCTGGGAGCCGGGCGGGTGGGTGCGGCGGCATCGCTGGTTCCTGGGCGTGCTGGCGCTCGGCACCCTGCTGCGGGCCCTGGCCATGCTGGGCTACCGCCCCGCCCTGTGGTTCCCCGACTCCTACACCTACATCGTCACCGTCTTCAGACCCCGCCCCGACCTGGTACGCCCGGCCGGCTACTCCCTCTTCCTCAAGCTGCTGGAGCCGCTGCACGCCTTCGGCGCGGTCACGGTGGCGCAGCACCTGCTGGGCCTGGCCACCGGCGTGCTCGTCTACCGGGCCGCCCGCCGGGCCCCCAGGTGGGCGGCGACGCTGGCGACGGTGCCGGTGCTGCTGGACGCGTACCAGGTCGAGCTGGAGCACCTGCTCGTCTCGGACACGCTGTTCATGTTCCTGGTGGTGGCCGCGGTGGCCCTGTGCGCCACGCGGCGGCCCGCCACCGTCGCGGCCATCGGCCTGCTGCTGGCCGCCGTCACGCTCACCAGGACCGTCGGCCAGCCGCTCATCGTCGTGCTGGCCGCCTGGTTCGTGCTGCGCGGGCGGCTCAAGCTGACCGGCGTGCTGGTGGCCGCCGCGCTGGTGCCGATCCTCGCGTACGGCGCCTGGTTCTACGCCACCTACCAGCGGGTCGGCCTCGTCGGCGCGAACGGCGTCTTCCTGTACGCCCGCACGATGTCGTTCGCCGACTGCGCCAGCATGAACCCGCCGCCCGACCTGCGGGAGCTGTGCGACCCGCGCCCGCCCGACCAGCGCCCGCCCTCCCAGGAGTACATCTGGGCCGCGGACTCCCCGCTGGTGCTGCGGCCGGGGATCACGTTCACGAAGGAGACCGACGACCTGGCGGCCAGGTTCGCCAGGCTGGCGATCACCAGTCAGCCGCTCGACTACGCCGCGTCGGTGCTGACCGAGCTGGGCCGCACGTTCACCTGGGGCAGGCCGGTCTATCCCGACGCGGAGATCTACGGCTACTACGAGTTCCCCGTGACCCCGCCCGGACCGCCTGGCCGCAATCCCGCACGGGTGGGCGCCGACTATGCCAGGCTCTACGAGCAGGGTGCGATCGGCACGGAGATCGTCGAGCCCTATGCCGGATGGCTGCGGGCCTACCAGGGCGTGGCACGGCTGCCCGGCCCGGTGTTCCTGGGGCTCCTGCTCGTGCCGCCGGTGGCGGTGCTGGCCCGCAGGCGCGCGGCAAGGCGTGCGGGCGCGCGCGCAGCGGCGTCCCCTGCCTGGCTGGTGCCCTGGTCGGTGGCCGTGGTGCTGCTGGTCACACCGGCCGCGACCGCCGAGTTCGACTATCGGTACGTGTTGCCGGCCGTGCCCCTGGCCTGTTTGGCGGCGGCCTTGAGCGTCAGGCCGGACGCGCGAGGACGTTCCGGTCGTGGAGAAAGAGTTTGGCAATGATATTCCACACAATGTCCGGCTCTGAGTATGCTTTGCCGCGGAAACATCACGCCCGGGTCACGGCCGTTCCCCGCGATCATGATTTTGGGCACGCCGTACGTGACCTAGTCTCGTGGCGCGGAGCGACCAAGCCGACGGCGCATGGAGTGAGGCTAGGGGGCGTATGAGTGACTACAGGAGCGTGCCGGTAGTCGATTCGGGTCACGGCCATCGGGCGGCCCCCACCCAGCCCGGCAGCAGGATGGCGCGTAGAGCGGCGGCAGCGGCGCCGCCTCCCCCGCCCCCCGACGACCGGCCCCCGCGCGGCCACCGCTCGGGCGGATCCGACGGCGGCCAGACCAAGATGCGCGTGCTGGCCTGGGTCAGCATCGGCATGACGACGGTGATGGTCGCGGGCGCGCTGACCGCGTACACCGTCTACCGCGACGCCTTCGGCAACATCAACGAGAAGAGCGTCAAGGAAGACATCATCAACCCGCGGCCCCCGGAGACGGGCGCGCTCAACGTGCTGCTCGTCGGCTCCGACACCCGCGCCGGCGAGGGCAACGCACAATACGGCCAGGAGCTGGCCCGGACGGCCGACGCGGGCGGCAAGCGCACCGACACGATCATCCTCATGCACATCTCGCCCGACCGCGACAAGGCCCGCCTGATCAGCTTCCCGCGCGACTCGATGGTCGACATCCCCCGGTGCAAGAACGAGGCCACCAAGCAGGAGATGGCCCCGCGCCGTGACATGATCAACTCGGCGTACAACTCCGGCGGCATCGCCTGCACGATCTCCACGATCGAGACCCTCACCGGCATCCGGGTCAACCACTTCGTCGAGGTCGACTTCAGCGGCTTCGAGAACATCGTCGACGCGCTCGGCGGCATCGAGATCTGCCTGAAGTCGGGCGTCAACGACAAAAGCTCCAAGCTGGTGCTGCCGCCCGGCAAGAGCCTGCTCAACGGCAAGAAGGCCCTCGGCTACGTACGCCTGCGCAAATACGGCGACGGCAGCGACATCCAGCGCATCAAGCGCCAGCAGATCTTCCTCAGCAAGGTCGTCGCCAAGGCCACGAGCAGCGAGCTGCTCACCGACGTGGGCCGGCTCAGAGACTTCATCGCCGCCGCGGCCGGCTCGGTCACCATGGACCCCGAGCTGGCCAACGACACCGAGCAGCTCATCGAGATCGCGACGAGCGCCAAGGAGATGACCGCGGGCGGCGTCAAGTTCACGACGGTGCCGTGGGGGCCCGACCCCGCGGACGCCAACCGCGTGGTCTGGAAGCAGCCGGACGCCAACGAGCTGTTCACCTCGATCAAGACCGACACCGAGGTGACCGCCCCCGAGCCGAGCGCCAGCGCCAGCACGAGCGCCAAGCCCAAGGTCACCGTCAAGCCGGAGCAGGTGAAGGTCCAGGTGCTCAACGGCACCAAGACCTTCGGCAAGGCCCGCGAGGTCGCCGACGAGCTGGCCAAGCAGGGCTTCAACGTCGTCGGCCTGGGCAACTACGCGCCCGCGGGCGGCGCGAGCCTGGCCAAGAGCGAGATCCACTACGGCAAGACCGCCGCGACGGCCCCCGACCACGCCGACACGCTGGCCGGTTCTGTGCTGCCGAAGCCGCAGCCCGCGGCGGGCAAGGTGCCGGCCACCAACGCGTCGCAGTACACCGCGGCGACGGCCACCGCCCCCGCCACGACGGGCGCGGGGACGAAGGACGCCTCGGTGATCCAGCTCGTGGTCGGCGAGGACTTCGACTCGGTCAAGGTCACCAAGCTGCCCGACAGCGTCGACGCACAGACGATCACCGCGTCCGAACAGCAGAACGTCTGTACCTGATAATTCCCTGTGTAACCGGGAGTTCTGATCGTGAGGGCCGCAGGGGCGGGATAGTCTGTTGCGGGTCGGCGACGCAGCGCGACACGAGGCCGGACAGGCTCATCGCACGCGCTGTCGTCGTGTTCCCCGGCCCCGACTGAAACCGAGCGACCTCCCCCGTGTCTGACACCAGATCCCCCCGACCGGCCACGACTCCGCACCGTCCCGACGAAGCGAGGCCCAAGGAGGGGGGGCCGGCCGACACGGGAGCCCGGTGGCCACTGCCGGAGGAGGCGTTCTGGAGCGAGGCCGCCGATCCCCACGGGGTCGCCCCCGGCGACCGCACCCAGCCCCAGCCGGCCGTGGCGCAGGCTCCGGCGGCCGGTGAGCGGCGGCAGCAGCAGCACGAGGAGCAGCCGGAGCCCGAGCAGCCCAGGCGAAGGCGCGACCCGTTCCTCGACAACGTCAAGTTCGTCCTGATCGCGCTGGTGCCGATCGGCCACTCGCTGGTGCCGACCCTGGCGGCCGACTCGGCGAGGGCCGCCTACATCTTCATCTACACCTTCCACATGCCGCTGTTCGTGGTGATCAGCGGTTACCTGTCCAGAAACTTCTGGAACTCCAACGCGAAGACCAACAAGCTGGTCGACACGTTCCTGGTCCCCTATGTGATCGTCGAGGTCGGCTACGCCGCGCTGCGCTTCGCGCTCGGCCAGAAGTGGAGCCTGACGATCATCGATCCGGCCTGGCTCAACTGGTACCTGCTGGCGCTGCTGTTCTGGCGGTTGTCCACGCCGGTGTGGAAGCGGATGAAATATCCCGTGCCAGTGGCGATCGCGATCTACCTCTTCGCCGGGTTCTCCCAGATCTCGGGTGACTTCAGCATGGACCGCTTCTTCGGCCTGCTGCCGTTCTTCGTGCTCGGCCTGGTGCTCCAGCCCGAGCACTTCGAGCGGCTCAACCGGCGCTGGATCAAGATCGTCTCGGTGCTCACGCTCGCCGGCGCGGCGGCGGTGGCCGTCTTCATCGCGCCCAGGGCGCCGCTCGGCCCCTTCTACTACAAGAACAGCTTCCAGGACCTCGACCTGTCCTGGTACATGGGCCTCGGCCTGCGCGTCGGCCTGCTCGTGTGCGCGCTGGCCATGTGCTTCGCCGTGCTGGCGCTGGTGCCCAGGCGCGAGACGTGGTTCACCGACCTCGGCACCCGCACGCTCTACTGCTACCTGCTCCACGGCATCCCCGTGCTGATCGCCAAGGAGATGGGCTGGCTGGAGTTCCCGTGGCTGTACGGGCCGCTGGGCGTGCTGGCGATCAGTTCGAGCTGCTTCGCGCTGGCCATCATCCTGTGCCTGCCGGTGACCCGGACGGTCTTCAAGTGGGTTCTTGAGCCTCGCTTGACCTGGCTCTATCGCCGCCCTTCCCGAAGTTAAGCAGCCGTTCGACCCGCATTAACGCCTTTGACCTGGTAAGCGCGGAGCATCGACACATGCGCGCATGTGTCGCCACGACCGTCCATCATCCCGAGGACGCCCGGATCATGCACCGGCAGATCAGGGCGCTGCTCGACGCGGGCCACGAGGTGACCTACGTCGCGCCATTCACCCATTTCAACGTGACCCCCGCCATGGGACTCACCGCGGTGGACATCGCCCACCTGGCCTCGTACGGCCGGGCGCGCGGGGCCCTCAGACGCGGCCTGAGGGGGGCCGACCTGCTGATCGTCCACGACCACCGGATGCTGCAGGCGCTGCCCTACCGGCGCCCTCCGGTCGTCTGGGACCTCCGCGAGCACATCGCCCCCAGGCGGCTGGCCCGGGCCCAGCGCCGCCACCAGGTGATCACGTCCGCCGTGGTTCCCGAAGCGACCCTGGTCGCGCCCAGCCCGCCACCTCCCGGCGACACCAGGGTCGTGCACATCGGCCGCCTGTCGGCCGAACGCGGCGTGACGGAGCTGATCGGGCTGGCCGAGCGGCTGGTCCCGCACGGCGTCCGGCTGGACCTGATCGGGGCCGCCGCCCGCGACGTGCGCCCCCTGCTGCGGGACGCGCAGCGGGTGGGCCTGCTCGACTGGTTCGGGTACGTCCCCAACCGGCACGCCCTGCGCATGGCCGAGGGCGCGCTGGCCGGGCTGTCGCTGGCCGACGCCACGGTGCGCACGCTGCCCACGAAGATCATGGACTACATGGGCCGGGGCCTGCCGGTGATCACGACCCCGCAGGGCGCCTCGCTGGTCGAGGAGGCCGGGTGCGGGATGGTGGTGCCGCTGGAGGTGGACGCGGTGCTGAACGCCGTACTGGACCTGAAGGAGGACCCGGTACGGCGGGCGCGGCTGGGCGCACAGGGGCACGCGGAGGCCCGCCTGCGCCACCACTGGCCCGACCACGCCGCGGCCTTCGTGGCCCGTGCCGAGACGTGGGCCGGGGTGACGACGCACGCGCTGGCGGTCTAGAGACCGCCAACACCACCGGGGCGGGAATGGCCACGCGGCGAGCGGATTGATGTACTGGGAACATGGCATCGCAACTCATCCAGGGCCGGCCGGTGGGCCTGCCCGTACGGGTGCGGGACGCCGAGGTGTGCGCCGCCGTCTACCCGGTGCGTGCCGACGCCGCCCGGGCGGTGATCGCGTACTCCGGCCTCGACGTGGCCGAGATCCTGCCCGGCAAGGCCGCGTGCGTGCTGCTGTTCGCCGACTACCGCGACGGTGACCTCGACGCCTACCACGAGTTCGGCATGGCCTTCCTGGTGTGCCCGCCCGGCTTCTCCGGCTCCATGGGGCCGAGGGATCTGTGGCGGTCCGGGATCTTCGTGCACTGGCTGCCGGTGGACCAGGCGTTCACGCTGGAGGCCGGGCGCACGCTGTGGGGGTTTCCCAAGGAGCTGGCCGACATCGAGCTGCGGCTGTCCTCGCCGTACAAGAGGTGTGTGCTGCGCAAGGACGGCCGGCTCGTGCTGGACCTGCTGATCAAGCCCGGTGTGCCCGTGCCGGGCGCCACGGCCAGGGCGCCGCTCGCCGTCTACACGCACCGCGACGGGGTGACGCGGCGCGTGCCCTGGTCCGTACGCACCCGGGGGGCGAAGGTGCGTCCCAGCGGCGCGCTGATCCGCCTGGGCAACCACCCCATCGCCAAGGAGCTGAGCGAGCTGGGGCTGCCCAGGCGGGCGATGTTCAGCATGACGGCCACGCACGCCGCGATGAGCCTCGGGGCGGCACGCGAGACGTGACCCGCCGGGAGTGCGGCTCTCAGACGATGGGCGGGCGGCCGAGCTTGACCATGCGCCACGCGGTGCGCCAGGCCATCGGACGGCGCTCGCCCGCCGGGCTGCGCAGCCCCTCGAAGAAGCCGGAGAACCACGCCTTGAGCGCGCCCCCGGAACGGCGCTCGCGGATCAGCGTGAGCACCACCCAGTTGGTGAGGTAGAGGACCGCCAGCGGCCACGGCAGGTTGCGGCGGGCCAGCCACACCCGGTTGCGCGCGTTGAGCCGGTAGAACTCGGTGTGCCTGGTCGGCGGCACCTGCGGGTGGTACATCACCGTCTCGGCGTCGTATTCGATGCGGTAGCCCTCGCCGAGCAGCCGCCAGGCCAGGTCGGTCTCCTCGTGGGCGTAGAAGAACCGCTCGGGCAGGCCGCCCACCTGGAGGAAGGCCGAGCGCCTGATCGCCGAGGCGCCGCCGAGGAACGTGGTCACCGGGGACGAGCGCTGCGGGTCGCCCGCGCGCAGGCGCGGCACGTGACGGCGCTGGCCGATGCCGCCGTCGGGGTCCATCACCCGGAAGGAGATCACGGCCAGGTCGGGCTCGGTGGCGAAGCGGTCGCGCACGTGGGAGACGAGCTTCTGGTCGGCGTACCAGCCGTCGTCGTCGAGGAACAGCACGACGTCTCCCGAGCACTCCTCCACGCCCCGGTTTCGGCCGGCGGGAATGCCCGTGTTGCGGTCGAGCCGGATCGACTTCACGACCGCGGCCGACCCCACGGGTGGCGTCGCCGACACCTCGGGCACGTCGGCACCGTTGCCCACGATCACCACCTCGACGTCGCCGTCGATCTGGTTGAGCGCGGACTCGACCGCCCGGTTCAGCTCCGCGACCCGGTTGCCCATGGTGAGGATGACGCACGAGATCTTCAACGAATCATCGTCCTGACGCGTTGAAGAGCACGGGCGGAGCATACTTTCATGATCACCGAGTCTGCTGGTTGCATGGTCTGCTGGATGCTGAGGCTAAGCGTATCGGAATGGGCGGTGAACCCCCACCGAACAGCGGGCGTCCGATCAATACGACGGGCCGGGTGCCCTTGTGGTTCCGCCATGGGATCAGGCGAGCCGTCTCGACGCCATGATGCTGATCAGGTGCAGGACAGTCTGCACCCCGGCGGCGATCGCACAGGCCACCACCAGCACCCGCGTGGCCGTCATGTCGCCGGTGACCACGTCGATCACCGCGGTCGCCAGCGCCAGCAGCGACAGCTCGATCGGCTGCACGATCCGGTGGAACTTCGTCGCCGCCAGCACCCGCCGGCCCAGCCCGAGCAGCCCCGAGCGGAACTGCACCGCCGCCGCCTCGGTCGCGGCCCCCAGCCCGCCCTTGGCGCGGGCCACCTCCACCAGATCGCTCTCCGCCTTGATGAGGATGGCGCCGAGCGCCCCGGCGAAGCCGAGCACGGTGTACCAGTCGGGCAGCACGGCCGAGGCGCGCCAGCCGAGCCCGGCCAGCACCGCGGCCTCGGCGAAGTACGCGCCGACCCGGTCGAGGTAGACGCCGGCCGGCGAGGTCTTGCCCGTCCAGCGGGCCAGCTCGCCGTCGGAGCAGTCGAGCAGCAGGTAGACCTGGATGAGCAGGGCGGCCAGCACGGCCGCCCACAGCCCCGGCAGGGCCAGTACGAACCCGGCCGCCACCCCCGCCACCGTCATGATCCAGGTGAGCTGGTTGGGCGTGACGGGGGTCTTGGCCAGCAGCCAGGTGACGTAGATCGACAACCGGCGCATGTAGAGCACGCCCGCCCAGTGCTCGCCGTTCCTGCGGTCGAGGTGGCCTGGAGGCTGGGCCACCCGCCGGAGGTCAGCTACCGAAGGCCCGGACATAGTCACCCACCCGATCGCGGATCTCGGAGTCGGACATGCGCAGGTGCTCAAGGATCGTGTAACGGCCGGGACGGGTGGCCGGGGCCAGCGCGACGACCTCGGTGAACTCCTCGGCGCTCAGCCCGATGTCGCCAGGGACCACGGGCAGCTCGTGCCTGCGCAGGCAACCGACGACCTGCTTGACGCGGGCGTCGTCCTCCCTGAGGAAGAAGCAGAAGGCGGCACCGATGCCGGCGAGCTCGCCGTGGTTGGAGGTGCCGGGAAAGAGCTGATCCACGGCATGAAGGATCTCATGATCTCCACCGCTCGCGGGCCGCGAAGAGCCCGCGACGACCATGGACATCCCGGACAGGATGAGCGACTCGGCCAGCACGGTGAGGAACGCGTCGGACTCGATGGAGTCGGTGCGCCCGATGAGCGCCTCGGCGGCCGTACGCGACATCGAGCAGGCCAGCCCGTCGATGGGCTCGCCGCGTTCGAGGTTGCCGAGCTGCCAGTCCTCGATGGCCGACAGGTTGCTCACCACGTCGCCGACGCCCGCCCTGACCAGCGACTGCGGCGCGTTGTGCACGAAGTCGAGGTCGACCAGGATGGCCAGCGGCATCGGCACCCCGAACGTGCCCTTGCCGCCCTCGTAGACGAGGGAGGCGGTGGGTGAGCAGATGCCGTCGTGGGAGAGGTTGGTCGCCACGGCGACCATGGGGATCCCGGCGAGCGAGGCGGCGTATTTCGTCGCGTCGATCGTCTTGCCGCCGCCGACGCCCACCACGACCTCGTAGGCGCCCTTGCGCAGGTCGGCGCCGAGCGAGACGGCCGCGTCGACCGATCCGTCGGCCACCCGGAACACCTCCGCCTCGCCCAGCGTGGGGGCGATGAGGGTCTCGATGTGGTCGCCCTGGCCGGGGCCGACCGCGACGGCGACCCGGCCGGAGGTCGCCACCCGGCTGTCGGCCAGCAGGGCGCCGAGCTCTGCGACCGCGCCGCGCCTGACGTCCATGGTCAGGGGCGCCGGCAGCATCCTCGCGAGAAGCGGCATGCGCGCCCCCTCAGTAGTGAACGGCTATGGCGCGAGCCTTGGCGAGGTCGTCGTGGTTGTCCACCTCGACCCAGTCGACCTCGCCGATGGGGGCGGCGTGGATCACCTCGCCGCGATCGACCATCTCCTGGTAACCGTCCTCGTAGTAGAGCTGCGGGTCGCGCTCGAACGTGGTCCTGAGCGCGTCGGCCAGCCGCTCGGCCGCGCCGGGACGGATGAGGGTGGCGCCGATGTACTCGCCGTACGCCTCGGCCGGGTCCATCAGCTTGGTGATGCGGCGCAGCGACCCCTCCGGCGTGAGAGTGACCTTCATCTCCTCGTCGGCCAGCTTTTTCACGTCGTCGACGGCCAGCAGGACGTCACTCGTCCCGGGGGCCGCCAGCAGCGTCTTCTCGATCGACACGGGGTGCACGGTGTCGCCGTTGACCAGCAGCACGCCCTGGGAGAAGTAGTCGCGGGCGCACCACAGGGAGTAGGCGTTGTTCCACTCCTCGGCCTTGTCGTTGTGCACGAGGGTGAGCTTGACGCCGTGCCGCCGCTCCAGGGCCTCCTTGCGCTCGTGTACGGCCCGCGCCGCGTAACCGACGACGACCACGACCTCCCGCAGGTCCACCTCGGCGAAATTGCGCAGCGAGATGTCCATGATCGTGGTTTCGCCGTCGACCGGCACGAGCGCCTTGGGCAGCGTGTCGGTGTACGGCCGCAGGCGTCGTCCGGCCCCAGCGGCCAGAACCATTCCCAGCAACGTGCACTCCTCAGTCGAGCATGACTCCGTTGGCCCAAAGAGTATTCGCCTTTGGGCCCCGTGCGGGTAATCCGGCGTTAGTCTTGCGTTCCCGTATCGGCCGCCTCAACCCCGGATCGGGGCGCGGCGAGCCAGCACGTGAGGCTCTCCCAGCCGAACAGCCCCCACAGGTAGAGGGCGAGGAGCACGTAGCCGCCGGTCAGCCAGCCCGACAGGGCGGCCAGCGAGACCGCCATCATCCGCCCGTCCCAGCCCAGCCCGAGCGTGGCCAGCCAGGGCGGCGGATAGACGTGCTGACGCAACCGGTAGACCAGATCGTAATGGTGAAATCCGAGTGCGGCGAGCAGGAGGAGGATCAGCACCGGGTGCACCTGGTGGGCGAACCCGACCGACGCGATGAAGGTGTATTCGATGAGCCGCAGGATCGGCGGCACGAGCCAGTCGAGCCGGCCGTCGTGCGGGTGCGAGCTGCCCGGCCCGGCCAGCAGCAGCGTCACGGCGGGCGCGAACACGGCCAGCCCGTCGGAGCCGGCCACGCCGATCAGCAGCAGCACGCCCGTGACGAACGTGCCGGCGATCACCGGCGGCAGCGGCGGGAGCTGGCCGGACACGAGCAGGCCCATGGCGCGCGAGAGCGGCCCGTCGTCGCGGTAGGCCACGACGGTGCTGCTGGGCACGGGTGTCATGTGGACCGATATCACCTTGCCGACCTCGCGATCCGTCCGGCGAGCTGGTAGACGGCGGCCACCGTGCCCCAGCCCAGCAGCGACAGGAATGTGGCCCGCGCGCCCCAGACGGCCGCTGTGACGGCGATCAGCGCCGTACGCTCCCCGACGGGCAACACGATGATCTTCTTCAGCCAGCGGGCGATCGTGTCGCGTTCGAGCCGCCTGGCGAACTTGAGCACGCCGCCCTCCTCGCGCCGGACGTCGTGCGACTCCAGCAGGGAGCGGGCGGGCCTGCCCCACTGGGCGCCGACGCGGTCGGCGTCGGCCATGGCCCCCGCGTAGGTGTAGTCGACGGCGTGCCTGACGACCTGCATGACCATCGCGGCCACGGCGAGGTGCCAGATGCCGGCGCCGCCGAAGCCGACCGCCAGCCCGATGAAGACCGCGTACTCCTTGAGCCGGTCGGAGATGCCGTCGGCCCAGGCCCCGAGCGGGGAGAAGGTACGGGTGTAGCGGGCGAGCTGCCCGTCGAGGCAGTCGAGCGCGAACGACAGGTAGAGCAGCACCGCCCCGGCCAGCCGCCCGCCCTGGGTGCCCGCCGAGAACCACACGGCGGCCAGCAGGGCCAGCGCGAACGAGACGCCGGTGACCGTGTTGGGGGCGAGCTTGAGCCGCACGGCGGGCTTGATCAGGTGGCGCGTCCACGTGGAGACGCAGAACGTGGCGAAGAAGCCGTCGTCGGCCTTGACGGAGGTGTCGAGCCTGACCTTGGCCTCGTCGACCTCTCCGAGCCGCTGGACGGCGACGTCGGCGGCGTTCTGGGCCGTGACCCGGTCGGCGTGCAGCGGCCCGATCGCGGCGGCGCGTACGCCCACGCCCGACCTGACCAGCCCGACCAGCAGCAGATCGACCGCCTCGACCGGGGTGACGGGGCCGAGCTTGCCCGTGTCGGCCAGCTCGGCCAGCTCGTCCGCGATGTCGGCCAGTGCGGCCAGGTCGGCCTCGCCCGCCTGCAGGACGCCCCTGAACGTGGCGTTCGCCTCGGGCACCAGGTGGAACGAGCTGCCCGCGGCGACGATCTTCCCACCCTCGACGCGTACGGGCGGCCGCATGGGCGCGGTGGTCACGTCGTGCGACACCAGCGCGGCGGTGCTGCGGGCGGGATGTTCGAGCAGCAGCGCGAGCGCCTCGGTGTGGGCCACCAGGTCGGCGGGCAGCATGGCCACGGCCCCCGTGGAGATGCGCGCGATGTTGGCGATGCCGCGCAGGTCGGCCGCGAGACCGTCACCGGCCGTCACCACCTGGATCTCGCGGACGGGCAGCGCGGCGAGCTGGTCGCCGAGCCGGTCGAGCAGCGTGCCGTCGCCGCTGAGCAGCCGGCACGCGGGTGTGGTGGCGAGCAGCACGACCGACGTGGTCGTGCTTTCGCGGGTCAGTGAGTCGGGCAAAGCGCAGGTCTCCTCCCGGTCGGGGTGGAGTGCGTGGACTAGGGGGTACGTAGACACAGCGTAGCGACAGGTCAACGCGATATCACGGAACAGCACCGTTACGCTGCCACATATGGATTCACGGCGGCGGTCGGTCGGAGTGCTCCTCGCGGGCGGCGTGGGGCAGCGGGTCGGGCTTGGCGTGCCCAAGCAGCTCATCAAGGTCGCGGGAAAGACGATCATCGAGCATTCGCTGGCCGTTTTCGAGGGCGCGCCCGAGATCGACGAGATCGTGGTGCTGATGACGCCCGGATACGCCGACCGGGTGCGCGAGATCGTGGCCGAAGGCGGATATCGCAAGGTCAGCAAGGTCGTGGAAGGTGGCGCGAGCCGTACAGAGAGCACGTGGCGGGCGCTGGGCGCGCTGGGCGAGGAAGAGTGCGACGTGCTGTTGCACGACGCCGTACGACCACTCCTGGAGCCCCGGATCATCACGGAGTGTGTCCGCGCGCTGGAGACCCACGAGGCCGTCGACGTGGCGGTCCCCAGCTCCGACACGGTGCTGGTGGCGGTCCCCGGGCCGGACGGCGAGACGATCGGCGAGGTGCTCGACCGCTCGCGGCTGCGGCGCAGCCAGACCCCGCAGTGCTTCCGGCTCTCGGTGATCCGCGAGGCGTACCAGCGGGCCATGGCCGACCCGGGCTTCGCCGCCCTGCCGGCCACCGACGACTGCGGCGTGGTGCTGCGTTACCTGCCCGAGGTGCCGATCCACCTGGTCAGGGGCAGCGAGCGCAACATCAAGGTCACCCATCCCGCCGACCTGCACATCGCCGAGCTGCTCTTCCGCCTGCCCGCCGAGGTGCCGCCCGGCGACAGGGGCGCCCTGGCCGGGCAGGTCGTCGTCGTGCTCGGCGGGCCCGTGCCGTCCGAGCTGGCGAGTGGGGCCGAGACGCGCGTGCTGACCAGGGCCGACGGGGTGCGCGTGGAGGACTTCGACTCGGTGTCCAAGGCGCTCGCCGACGTGGGCCCGGCCGACCACGTGGTGCTGGCGGCGGGCGCGGGCACGTACGGCGAACTGGCGCGGGCGGGCGGCGAGGCCGTCTCCGACGCGGTCGCCGCCGGCCACCTGGCCGCGCTCAACGTGGCCCGCGCCGCCCGGCCGCACCTGCGCGGAAGCCTGCTGTTCCAGGTGCCGCCCGGCTCCGGCGCGCTGCACGCCTCCGGCGCGGCGGCGGTGGCGGCGCTGACCCGGGCGCTGGCCCTCGAATGGGCCGCCGACGGCATCCGGGTCAACTGCCTCAATACCGGCGCCTCTCCGCCCCTCAACGCTCAGACCTCGCTGGACATCCTCATCTCCGGCCTTACCGGGCAAGTCATAGACGTGGGCGTGGACGGCACTTGACCCACGGGTTGTTACCGTGCGGACACATGAGGAGACTCATCGTGATCGCGGCGCTGCTCGGCTGCTATCCCGTGTTGCTGGTGGCCGCGCTGTGGCCGGCGCCGGTCGTGTTCGGGCTGGTGGCCGCGGTGTCGTACGCCGTCGAGTGCGTCGCCCCGCGCGCCGGCCGGCCGCTGCCCGACCTGCTCGCCAAGGTGCACCTCGGCATCACGCTGCGCTTCGCGGCCAGGGAGACCATGGCGCTGCTGCTGGTGGCACGGACGACGGGAGCCGACTCGCCGTGGTTCGTGGCCCTGGCGGCGGGGGTGCTCGCGATCCACGGCGTGCGGGCCCTGCACACGGGACTGGCCCTGCGGCTGCGGCAGATGCTCAGCAGGATGCCGGTGACCACCCGCAACCTCGACGTCTCCGCCCTGCGCATCCCCAGGATGCCGCCCAGGCCGCTGCGCGACGGCCGCAGCGTGCCCTTCCTCTACCTGGACGCCCTCCCGGTGCTCGGCGCCGTCCTGGGCGTCGTCCCCGCCACGCTCGGCGCTGGGCTGGCGCTCGTGGCGGGGCTGGCCGCGGTGCTCGCCCTCATCCCGTACGTCCGCCGCGCCACCCCCCTCACCGACCGCGCCCGTGTCCTGGAGGTCGTGGGCGAGCAGGTCGAGCGGTATCGACCCGAGGTCATCCTGTACTTCTCCGGCGCCACCGCCGCGGCCTACCAGGCCAGGATGTGGCTGCCCACGCTCGAACGCATGTCCCGGCGGGCCATCGTCGTCCTGCGCGAGCGCGGCATGGCCGCGCATCTGGAGGGCACCCGGCTGCCGATGGTCTGCATCCCGTCGTCGGCCGACCTGATGAGCTTCCGCGCCCTCGCCGGCGCCAGGCTCTGCCTGTACGTCGCCAACGTCGGCAGGAACGTGCACATGTTGCGCATCCCGACCCTGCGCAGCGCGTTCCTCAACCACGGTGACAGCGACAAGGAGGCGTCGTTCAACCCGTTCTCGCGGGTGTACGACGAGGTGTGGGTGGCCGGGCCCGCGGGCCGCGACCGCTACCGCCGGGCCAAGGTCGGCGTCAGGGACGAGAGCATCCACGAGGTCGGCCGGCCGCAGTTGGAGGGCATCTCGACGGAGGGGCCGAAGACGCCGTACCGGACCGTCCTGTACGCCCCCACCTGGGAGGGCTGGAACGACGACCTGTTCCACACCTCGCTCATCACCATGGGCCCGCGCATCGTACGGGCGCTGCTCGACCACCGGCCGCCGCTGCGCGTCATCTACAAGCCGCACCCGCTGACCGGCACCCGCGACAAGACCGCCACCCGGGCGCACCGCAAGATCGTGGCCATGATCGAGGCGGCGGAACTGGCCAAGTCGAAGGCCCGGCACCCGTCGCGGGCCGCCGGGGCGGAGCCGCGGATCAGGCACCTGGTGGTCACGGGGCGGGAGCCGCACCTCTACGACTGCTTCGACCAGTGCGACCTGCTGATCAGCGACATCTCCAGCGTCGTGGCCGACTTCCTGGCCAGCGAGAAGCCGTACGCGGTGACGAACGTGGCGGGCCTGCCCGAGCGGGCCTTCCACGAGCGCTACCCGAGCACCGAGGCGGGCGTGCTGCTGGACGCGGACCTGTCGGGGCTCGCGGACTTCCTGGACGGGGAGGACACGCTGGCCCGCGCCCGGATCAAGCTCAGGGGCTACCTGTTCGGCCCGGAGTATCCGGACGCGCTCACCCGCTTCGACGCCGCCGTCGAACGCGTCTTCTCCGGCTCGTGACCGCCCGCCCGCCTGCCGGGAAGGGACCCTCGCCGGGCCGGGCGAGGGTCGGGGCTACGGACTGACGGGGGCTCAGCCGGGGGGCCGGGCGAGCTTTCTCGGGCTGGTCAGGAAGCCCCAGCCCCAGGAGCAGTGCATGGCGGCGTAGACGACCGGCAGCCGCAGCAGGGCCGCGGCGGGCAGCCCGCCGCCGGTGAGCACGGACCCCGCCACCACGGCGGCGACGTAGCCGCCGGGCACGACCAGCGCGAGCGGGAAGAACGGCGACACGACCACCCCGAGCAGCATGGCCAGCACGGCGGCCGGCGGCGCGAGATACCGCAGGTTGATCGTGCCCTCGTGGGTGCGCGCCACCACCCGGCGCCACCGGCCGTAGTGGAAGTACTGCTTGGCCAGCGCCTTGACGTCGGGCCGCGGCCGGTAGGAGACGCGCATGCGCGGCTGGAACCACACCAGCCCGCCGCTCTGCCGGATGCGGTGGTTCATCTCCCAGTCCTGGGCGCGCTGGAAGTGCTCGTCGTAGCCGCCCACCCGGTCGAGCGCCGAGCGCCGGAAGACGCCCAGATAGACCGTGTCGGCGGGACCGGCCGTGCCGCCCACGTGGAAGGCGGCCGCGCCCACGCCGATCTTGGAGGTCATGGCGCAGGCGACGGCCTGCTCGAAGGGGGTGATCCCTTCGGCGGCCATGATGCCGCCCACGTTGTCGGCGCCGGTCTCGGCGAGCGTCTCGACCGCGACGCGCAGGTAGTCGGACGGCAGCATGGCGTGCCCGTCGACCCGGGCGACGATGTCGTTGCGTGAGGCCGCGATGGCCGCGTTGAGCGCGTTGGGCGTGCGGCCGGTCGGGTTGGGCACCACCGTCACCCGCGGATCGGCCGCCGCGATGGCGTCGGCGACCTCCTGGGTGCGGTCTCGGGACGGACCCACGGCGAGGACGACCTCGATCTCGCCGGGGTAGCTCTGGGCGAGGACCTGGTCGACGGCCTCGCGAAGGTGCCGCTCCTCGTTGAGGACCGGCATGATGACGGAGATGGGGGGCCAGCCGCGCGTCTCCGCGGGCGCGTGCGGCGAGTCGGGGAACTGCTTCATGGCGGGGCTCACGCTACTGTACGACCAGGGGAGAAGGGCAATCGAACGCCCGATCCTCCGGCGTGACAAAAGGGGGACGGCATGGCCGAGCCGGGCGAGGAGGACGGCGGTGTGCTCGTGGGCGGTGACGCCTACGGTGGCGTCAAGCTCACACCCGTCCGCACCCGGAAGCCGCGCAGGAGTGCCAGGGCCCGCCGCCGCAACGTGCTGATCGCCGGTTTCCTGTCCACCGGCGTGCTGGTCACCACGGGCGTGGTGTGGGCGACCCCGCGCCAGATCGGCACGGTCGACGCGGGCGTGACCGCCGCCTCGTCCCGTGGCGCCGAGAACATCCTGCTGGTCGGCGTCGACAAGCGCGACGACCTGACCCGCCAGCAGCAGAACCGGCTCAAGCTCGGCCGCGAGTCCGGCCAGCGCACCGACACCATGATGGTCATCCACCTGTCGGAGGACCACAAGAAGGTCACCGTGGTGAGCCTGCCGCGCGACACCTGGACGACGATCCCGGGCAAGGGCGACCACAAGATCAACTCCGCGTACCAGTTCGGCGGGCCCAAGCTCACCAAGCAGACGGTGGAGGCGGCCACCGGGCTGCAGATCAACCGCTACATCGAGGTCAACATCCTGGGCTTCATCGACGTGGTCGACTCCCTGGGCGGGGTCACCGTCTGCACGCCCGTGCCGATCAACGACACCAAGATCTCGCTCAACCTGCCGGCCGGCACCCACCAGCTCGACGGCGTGCGCGCGCTCGGCTACGCCCGCACCCGCGCCACCGCCCGCTCCGACCTCGACCGCATCGACCGGCAGCAGCAGGTCATCTCGGCCCTGCTCAACCGGGCGCTGAGCGCCGACACGCTGGCCAACCCGGCCAAGCTGGCCTCGTTCGTCAACACGACGCTCGGCACGGTGAAGGTCGATCCCGACGACGGGCTGCTCGGGCTGGCCGCCCAGCTCAGGGACGTCTCGCTGCAGGACGTGAAGTTCGCCGAGGTGCCGCTGTCCAACGTCGACTTCAAGGCGCCCACCGGCGAGTCCGCGGTGCTCTGGGACAAGCAGGCCGCCCGCGACATGTTCGCCAACATCGACGCCGACCAGGACCCGGCCAAGCCCTCCCCGACCGTCTCGGCCAAGCCGTCGCCGTCGGCCAAGCCGTCCTCGATCGCGCCGGGCCAGATCTCGCTCGACGTCAAGAACGGCACCCTCATCACGGGCCTGGGCGCCCGCGCGAAGACGGCCCTGGTCGCCTACGGCTTCAAGGTGCCCGACGACCCGGGCAACACCGCCAAGAAGGACTACGAGCAGACCGTCATCCGCTACGCCGCGGACATGGAGGAGTCGGCCAAGATCGTGGCGTCCGCCATTCCCGGGGCCGAGCTGCGCAAGGCCGACGTCAAGCGCATCGAGCTGGTGCTGGGCAGCGACCAGCTCAAGGTCAAGCAGCAGAAGGCCGATTCCACACCGACCGCCAAACCCGGCGTTACACCAACCACCAAAACGGCAATGCAGAACATATGTAAGAAATAGCCGTAACAAACCGGCCGTTGGACGGGTGAGGCCCATGGTGGTCAGGTCTTGGCGGGAAGGCCCCTGTACGGTGCTGCACGTGGCGGGCGACCTCGACGTCGCCGGTGCACCCCGGCTGCAGGCCGAGCTGGAGCAGGCGATGGCCGCCGCCGACCCGCTCAACGTCGTCCTCGACCTGACCGAAGTGCCGTTCTGCGACTCCGTCGGGCTCGGGGTGCTGGTGGCGGCGCACAACCACGTCCGGAGGATGAACGGCCGGATGATTCTGGTGCTCGCGCCGGGAATGATCCGCCATCTGCTGACGATCACGAATCTCGACCGGCACTTCGCGACGAGCCACTCCCTCACCGAGGCGCGCGAGGCGCTCGGCAGCGCCGCCTGAGCCGCTCCACCGTGCCGCTGTGAGCGGCTGCGCCGTGCCGCTGTGAGCGACTGCGCTGCCGCCTTCGGTCGGCTCGAGCGGCGGGAGGGGTGCGAGAGCATGGTCGTGTCATCTCGGGCGCACCTCCCCCCGACGTTCTGAGGTCGCGGGAGAGCCCCTCATGTGCGGAGGCTTACACGTTGTTCGACCAGTTCCCCGAGCCCGCGCGCTCCCAGCTCCGTTCCGCCTTCGACGAGGGCAGGACCCGGCCGGAGTGGTGCTTCGCCGAGGGGCAGGCCCGTCTGGCCTACTGGGCGCCCTTCCCTGGCTCGGAGCCGGCGATCGTCTGGCAGTTCGCCCCGGGGCCCGACCCCGCCGCCGCGGCCGGCCTGCTGCGCCGCAGCCTGGAGGCGATGGGGCTGGGCAAGGTGATCCACGACATCCCGCTGCAGCTCGGGCTCACGCCCGTCATGGATCGCGCGGTCGAGCACGAGGCCCTGGTCGAAGCCGGGTTCGCGATGGAGGTGGAGCGGCTGCTGCTGGAGTGGGCGGCCGGCAGCGACCTCCCGGAGGACCCGGGCAGGCTGACGTACCGGGCCGCGCGGGGCATGGTCGCGGCCGAGGTGATCGACCTCCTCGTACGCGTCTCCGTGGGCTCCCTCGACCACGACACCCGGGTCGAGGTGGCCACGTCGGGCCCCGAGAAGGAGGCCCGATGGATGTACGACGACCTGATGAGCCGCAAGGCCAAGCCCGACTGGTTCGTCATCGGGCACCTCGACGGCTCCCCCGTCGGCCTGGTGGCCCCCGACGACCACTCCATCGCCTACATCGGCGTCGTCCCCGAGCACCGCGGCCGGGGCCTGGTCGACGACCTGTTGGCCAGGGGCACCCGGACGCTCGCCGAGGCCGGCCTGGAACGCATCGTGGCCGCCACCGACGTCACCAACGTCCCGACGGCCGAGGCGTTCCTGCGCGCCGGATACTCGGAGGTCGGCCGGTTGTTCCGCTATTACTGGAGGGCATGATGAGACTTGGGGTCATGTTCGACCGGGACCTGCCGCCCGAGCGGCTCGTCCCGTTCGCCGAAGCGCTCGACGAGACGTCCGTCGACGACCTGTGGGTGGTGGAGGACCTCGGCTGGACGGGCGGCGTCTCGGCGGCCGCCACGGCGCTGGCCGTCACCTCGCGGCTGCGCGTCGGCATCGGCATCGCACCGGCGCCCCTGCGCAACCCGATGCTCCTGGCCATGGAGCTGGGAAACCTGGCCCGGGTGCACCCGGGGCGGCTGGCGGCCGGGATCGGGCACGGCGTACAGGGCTGGATGCGCCAGGTGGGCGCGGCCGTGCCGTCGCCGCTCGCGCTCCTGGAGGAGACGATCACCTCCGTGAGCGCGCTGCTGCGCGGCGAGACGGTGACCCTCGACGGCAGGGCGGTCCACCTCGACGGCGTGTCGCTGGTGCACCCGCCCGCCGAGCCGCCGCCCGTACTGGCCGGGGTGAAGGGCCCGCGCTCGCTGGCGCTGTCGGGGCGGGTGGCGCAGGGCACGATCGTGCCCGAGGGCCTCGGGCCCGCCGACCTGCCGGAGATCATCTCGCGGATCGGCGCGGGGCCTGAGCACGAGCTGGTGGTGTTCACGTTCCTGCGCGTCGGGGCGGACGCCTCGGAAGGCACCCCGCCGATCGTCGAGGGGCAGGCCGGGTTCCTGGGGGTCGCGCCGGAGCAGGTGGCGATGGCGTCCGGCACGCCGGAGGCGGCGGCTGAGCACGTCAAGGAGCTGTGGGCGGCGGGGGCGAGCACGGTGACGGTCCGGCCGATCGGTGACGACCCGCTGGGGCAGGTGTCGGCGCTGCTGTCGGCCCTGTGAGCGAGGGCCGTCTCAGGTAGTCCGCCGCTCTGGGCGGGCGCTCCGGGAGGGGGGCGGGGTTCTGGTACCGGCCGAATGGCCGAGGCGGCCGGTGCCGGGTTGGGCCGGACGGCCGATGGCCCGGCGGCCCGGCTCGGCGACCATCGTGTGCATGAGGCAGATCGCGGTCATCACGGCATGCGCGGCGCTCCTGACGGCGGCGTCCACCGGTTGCGGCATGGATCTGGACGCCGAAGAGATCCACGCCGCCCAGTCGTTCCCCTTCGCGGGAACCACCCTGAAGATCAACGCAAGCCTGGGCGGTGTACGCGTGCTCCAGGGCACGGGAGGCGCCGTCCAGGTCGAACGCTGGCTGCGCGGCAAGGCGGTCACCGACGGCCCCGCCTGGTCGCTGCGCGACGGCACCCTGCGGCTCAGCGCCTCCTGCTCCATGGTCTTCGGCGACTGCGGCGCCCGCTACCACGTCAAGGTCCCGCCCGGCGTACGGCTGTCGGTGGACGCGGCGGACGGCGTCATCCTCCAGGGGCTCGCCCAGGACGTGGACGTCGAGAGCCGCGACCGCATCCAGGTCACCGGCGCCTCGGGCCGGCTGCGGCTGAGCAGCGAGGGCCCCATCACGGGCGACGGCCTGAAGTCCGGGTACGTACGGTGCCGCACCTCCGACGGCTCCATCGACGTGGCCTTCGCCGGCGCGCCCACCACGGTGGACCTGCAGTCCCGCGACGGCAGGGTGACGGCGAGGGTGCCGTCCGGCTCGTACGCGGTGACGGCGAAGAGCGCGGAGGGCGACTCGCGCTCGGAGATCAAGGACGACGGCGGCAAGGGCGCCGGGACGATCGTGGCCCGCAGCACGTCGGGCGACGTCCAGGTCCTGAAGAGGTGATCGGGGCGCGTGCGGGCGCGGCTTCAGGCCCGAGTGCATGGTCGGGGGCGCGGGCAGACCCGTGCAGGTGATCGAGTGTAGGTGCGGTTCTGCTGCGTGGCCGTCAGCGTCGGCCACAACCGCACCCATGTGCCTTTACGTGTGCCGGCCCGACATCACAAGCCGGCGATCCGTCGCCACCTCCAGGTGGCGGCGGTTACTCCCAGATGGCGACGTACTTGCCGTTCTCGGCGTTGACCTGCACCGGGTGCAGGCCCTTGCCCTTGAGGTCGTTGAAGCGCTTCTGGTAGCTGGAGGAGCTCATGTCGACGTAGTGGGCCCAGGACTTGACCCCGTCCTTGCGCCACACGGCCGCGTACGTGCCGTCGGGCGCCACACTCGCCCTGACCGGCCGGTAACCCTCCTCCTTCTTGGCGTAGAACTCGGCCTCGTGCTGCTTCCTGCTCTTGCCGAACGTGTAGTACCAGGCGCCCCCGGTGTTGGCGCTCCAGACTGCGGTGTAGCGGACGTCGCCCGCGGTGCCGAACGCGTCGACCGAGGTGAGCGCCAGGCCCTTGGCGAGGGCCTCCTTGTTGACGGCGGCGAAGCGAGCGGACGTGAGATTCGCCTTGGCGAGGAAGTCTCCCTTCTTCTTCTCGAAGACGACGGTGAACACGGCGGAGTCCGCCGGGCCGGTGGCCGACACCGAGACGGGCTGCGCGCCCTCCTTCAGCGCGGCGTCGAACCGCTGCTGGTATTCCGCGGCCGTCAGGCCCTGCCAGATGCCCCACTCGGTGGAGGAGCCGTCCTTGATCCAGACGGCCGCGTACTTCTCACCGTCCGAAACGTTGACCGTGATCGGCCGGTAACCCTGTTCCTTCAACTGGCGCACCCGCTCGGCGCTCTTCGCGGCGGTCAGCCCGTGGTAGGCCACCCACGCCTGAGCCGCCTGCGCCGAAGCCGCCTGCGCCGGGGCCGCCTGCGCCGTCGCGGCGGGCGTCGTCGCCACACCGGCCGCGGCCAGCGCGGAGACGACCACCGCGATCTTCCCTGTGATCCTCATGACCCTCCCATGCGGAATTCTTCACTCGTTCGAGGAATGAGGGACGACCCTAACAGCCGTCACCGACGGGCCGCAGGCAACGGAGTGGGCTCACAGGGAAACGACAGCGTCCCCAGCCGGTGGGGCCGGGGACGCGGCGGGAGGGCTTCCGAGCCGGATCGTCAGCCGAGCCGCTCGAACGGGGTCGGCGACTGGCCGGTCCAGCGGTAGAGCTGGGCCTGGCCGGTGTGCTTGGTGACGCCGTTCTCGGTGACCGTGCCGGCCTTGGCCACGTAGTAGCGGCCCTTCCCGAGCGAGACCAGCCCGTACTCGCCGGTGAACTGCCAGCCCCTGACGCCGGTGGCGGCGTCCTGGAGGCCGCCGGGCGCCGGCGTGAGCAGCTTGCCCCGCTCGGACTGCGGCTGCCCGGCGATCTCGCCGGTCCTGGGCCGCTCGTCGCCGTCCACCATGAAGAACGGGTAGTTGGGGAACTGCGGCTTGGTGCCCTTGTAGACGGCCATCATCCAGTTGCCGGTGTGCTCGTCGTACTCGAGGTTCTGCACGCCGTAGGTGGTGTTGCCGGTGTAGAGGAAGTACTTGCCGTCCACCCGCTCGGGGCCGCTCTTGTGGGGCTCGCTCTCGGTGAGCGGGCGCTCGTACTTCTTCCACTGGCGGATGTCGTACTGGAGGAGGACCTGGTGGTCGTTGTCCTGGCGGCCGGTGTTGGCGTAGACGCCGTAGGCCACGGTCAGCTTCTGGCCGCCGTTCTTCTTGCCGAACTCGGGCCCGAACGAGACGCCGTCGATGCCGCTGCAGCCGTAGCGGTGGTCGGGGGTGTTGCCCACGTTGCCGTCGAACCTGCCGTCCCCGTTCATGTCGGCGGTGTAGTCGGCCACGACCTCCTCGAGGTAGACCGTCTTGACCACGTCGGTGGTCTGGGCGTCCATGTCGGGGCTGGTGATGCGGTCCACGTCGAAGATCGCGATGTAGAACGACTCCTGCGCCTTGTACTCCAGCGAGCCGTACACGCGGCCGTCCTGGCTGTTGAAGTCCAGGTCGCCGAGGTGGCCGGTGAAGCCCGTCACGGAACCGACGAGGTTGCCCGCCAGGTCGGTCTTGACGAGGAGGTTGGTGAAGGAGAAGTACATGTAGCCCTTGCGCTGGTCGATGGCCATGCCCTGGACGTGTCCTGCCGTCCAGGCACCGCCGTTGATCTCCGCCGGTAGCTCGCGTGGGCGGTCGGCGGCGACGGCCGGGGCGCCGAGGAGGGTGCCGAGGAGGGCGGTGGTGGAGGTGGCGGCCAGGGTGAGCGTCAGGACCTTGCGCATGGTGCGGTACCCGTCTGTCTTCGGTATTCAGATGATCAATCCGAAACGAGACGGTATACCGCACACATGCTTATGTCTGACAAATGGTGAAATTGGGGGTGAAGTGCCTGCGAACTACTGATCGACCGTTCTGACCGTGCTGCTCGATCGTTCTGCGGCCTGAACTCCGCCGGCTACTCCTCCACCGTTCTGACGCGCCGCGCGCGGTAGGCGGCCTCGGGGAAGTCGCCCGCGCGTACGCGTCGCAGCAGCTCCCGCCACGGCTCCGCCCACCCCGACCGGGGCCCGCACGACGCCGCCAGCGCCGTGGCGAGCAGCGCGCCCGTCTCCCCCTCTGCGGCCAGCCACCGCGCGTGCGGCAGCACCCGCTCCGGCGGCACGTGCACGGTGGACTCCGCGAGCGCCTCGCCCGTCTCGACGGCGGCCAGCACTCCCGGCGCCGTCTCCACCAGCCGCGCCAGCACGTCGCGGGGGGCGTCCCAGTCGACGGTCCCGGCCAGGAGCCCGGCCGCCAGGCTCACCGGGAGGTCGTCGGCCGCCTCCAGGACGCCGGACGGCACCGGCTCCCTTTCCACCCGGTGCCACCAGCGCACGTACGTGACGACGGCCGCCAGCCGCTGGGCCGCCGGGAGGTCGCGGTCGGCCCCGGCGTCGGGCTCGGCGGGCGCGGCGGCCAGCGTGCGAACCGCCGCCCGCAGCGCCTGCGGCCGGACCCCGGCGCACGCGCCGACCACCAGCCCGCGCGCGGCGTCCTGCCAGTTCGCGGTCTCGCGCAGCTCGCAGACGATCTCCGCCAGCCGGTCCATGGCGCCCGGCGCGTAGACCACCCAGTGACGCAGCTCCATGACGGCGCTCGCCCGGGTACGCCGGTCCGCCGCCCGCGTCGCGGCCACGACCAGTTCCCCGAACTCCGCCCGCCACCGCTCGGGCACGGCGAGCGGCTGCGTGCCGAGCACCGGGGCCGCCAGGTCCCCTGCCTCCGTCACCGCTCCCCTGAGCACCTCCCACGCCTCGGGCTCGGCGAGCAGGTCGAGGACCGCCGACCCGATCGCCACCCGTACGTCCTTGTGCTGGCCGTCGGCCGCCCACAGGTCGCGCAGCAGCCGGGTCGCGCCGGGCGCGCGGTGGCGGGCGAGCAGCCGGACCGCCTCCTTGCGCGCGGTCACCTTGCCACCGTCCAGCACCGGCTCCAGGGCCGCGGGCAACTCAGCGGGACGCACGTGGCGAGCCGCCCGCACCGCCGCGTACACGGCCACGTGCGCGTCGTCACCACCGGCGTACGCGAGCAGGTCGGCCAGCACCTCCCCCGGACGCGCCGTCCACGGCAGCGCGGTCAGCGCCGCCCGCCGCAGCAGGGCGTCGTCCGAGGCCAGGAACGGCCGCAACCTCCCGGCCTCGGCCGCAGGGACCTCGCCCATCATCCGCACCGCCTGGGCACGCTCCCGCGCGGGCAGCTTGCGGTTCCCCGCCACCCGCTCCATCAGCCCCAGGTACGCCTCGCGCTGCGCCGCCGTCCACCGCCGTACGGCCTGACGGCGGGCATGCGGCACCCGCCGCACGCCCTTCTTGGCGAACCGGCCGGCCGGGACTCGACCGCCCAGCGCGGCGTCCAGCAGATCCGTACGCCGCCACGCCAGCACGTCGAACACCGGGCCGATCACGACCACGGACGGGTCGGACGCCAGCAGCGCCTCCACCCGCCGCCCCCGCGTCCGCGGCGGCTCCAGCCACAGCTCGATCGCCCGCAGCGCGTCCGAGTCGCGCGCGGCGGTCAACGCGCGTTCCAGCGCGTGCTGCAGCTCCGGCACGTCGTGGCCGCGCCGGCCGAGCGCCGCCGCGAGCATGAAGGCCAGGTCGTGGCGGTCGTGGTCGGCCTCCGCCGCCAGGTACGGCGCCAGCCTGCGCCCCAGTACGGCCTCCTGGCCCCGCCTCAGCACGTGCGCCAGCGGGCGCAGGAAGACCGTGCCCGTGTGGCCGGCGACGCGTTCGAAGACCCGCAGTCCGTACTCCAGCAGGGCCGGGTCGTCCCGCCGCGCGCCCTCCCCGAAGACGCCGGCGGCCAGGCGGGCCAGGAAGACCCGGGTGGAGTGGGAGCAGTCGCGGGCGGCGAGCGCGTCGTCCACGAGCCGGTCCAGGACGGGCACGTGCGCGGCCAGGAAGAGCCGCGGCGGGATCTCCGCCAGCGCCCCGGCGGCGGCCAGGCGCACCGGGTCCTGCTCGTTGCGCAGCCGGCCGAGCGCGTCCATCAGGCGGGTGACGATCTCGGGGTCGCGGGCGCGGCCGGCGCAGGCGATCAGGTGGAGGTAGCCGTTGGCGCGCTCGCGCCCGTCTGAGCGGCGGGTGACGGCCCGCAACGTCTCCTCGGCCTCGTCGTACGGAAGGAAGGCGGTGACCTCCAGCACGCGGTACGGATCCCTGGCGACGGAACGCAGCCCCAGCATGCGCCGGGCCTCGACGGCGCGGCGGCCCAGCGGCAGGACCTTCAGCAGGTCTTCCGAGCAGACTGCCTGGGAGACGTCGACGCCCTCCGTCGCCGCGGCGAACACCGCCTCCCTGCGGCTGGGCGGCACCGCCAGCAGCAGGTCGACCAGCCAGTCGTCGTGCTCGCGCACCGCGCGTCCCAGCTCCCCGAGCCGGTCGTCGGTGAGCGCGGCCAGCCGCCGCCGTACGGCCCGCCGCCGCAGCAGCCCGGCGAGCTGCGGCTCCCGCCCGGGGACGAGGTAGAGGGCCAGCGTACGCTCCAGGTCGGCGTCCAGCAGCCGTCCCGCGCACCGCCAGGTCCTGTCGGTCCAGTGGCGCTCCAGCAGCGTGATCACCCGTTCGGGGACGTGCTCGGCGGCGGCCTCGATCCCGGGGCCGACCGCGAGCCACCACGCGGAACGTAACGGGCGCGGCAGCTCGGCCAGCACGGACTCGGCGTGGTCGAGCACGACGACGGGGTGCCGCCGGGCCAGCGCGCCCCAGTTCGGCACCGCGTACGCGAGGTCGGCCAGCCGGGCCGCGACCATCCCGGCCGGGCACGACGTGAGCAGACCGGCCGCCTCCCTGTCGCCCCACCGTTCGCGTACCTCGTCGACCAGCCGCCCGGCCAGGTCGTGCCGCTCGGCCTGCCTGATGGCCCGGTAAGCGGCCATCCGGCGATCGGCGGAGGCGGTACGGACGATCTCCACGACGGCGTCGTCGGGGCCGCCGAGCCGGATCGCCTGGTTGATCGCGTACCGGGAGACGTCCGGATCGGGGTCGGCCATGGCGCGCGTGACGTGCTCGACCTCGTTCGCGACGACGGCCAGCCGCACTCCGAGCGAGCGCTCGTACTGGCCGAGCCCGGCCAGGCCGTCCAGCAGCGCCCGCAGCTCGGGGCGGCCGGCGAGCGCCCTCGCGTGTTCGGCCAGGCGGCGCAGCCGCTGCCCGTACGGCAGCGGCTCCACCTCGTCGAGCAGTTCGCGCGGGGAAAGTTCACGAGGCCGCATGGCCGCCTCGCCTCCGTTCGTCGTCTCGTCGGTGCGGCGGTCGGTCGCCGTCGCGGGTGAGCACGTCGCAGGTGAGCACGTCGCGGGTGAGCAGGGTGCGCATGTCCGCGCGTACGCCGTCGTCCGGCTCGACCTCGTGCGCGGCCCGTACCCAGGTGAGGGCCTCCCCTGGCACGGACGGCCACGCGGCCAGCGACCGCACCGCGTTCCCGCGCACCCTGATCAGCCGGTTGCGCAGCGCCACCCGGATGAGCGTCAGCCCCAGCCCCGGATACGCGCCCAGCTCCTCGACCACCGACTCCAGCGCCCGTTCGTGGCCGTCGCCGAAGAGGCGCTCGCCGGGGCCGTTCGCCAGGCTCTCCACCGGCAGCAGTTCGCCGGCCAGCGCGACGAGCGCTTCCGGCGCGGCCTGGCGGATCACCACGTCCCAGGCGAAATCGTCGCCGGGCTCCAGCCGTACCCTGGCCTCGGCCTGCGCGAGTGTCGGCAGGCCGAGCCGGGACGCGCAGTACAGCGCCGCGCCGAAGTCCGCCCCCGCCGGGTCCGCCACGCCCGCCAGCGCCAGGCCGCTCCAGCGGGGCTGCCCCAGCACCTCCTCGTAGCGCCGGCGCAACACCGCCAGGTCGCCGCCCCGCCAGCCGAACCCGTCCGCGGGCGCCTCGCGCAGCCCCTCGGTCACGGACAGGAGGCTGAGGAGGCGGCCGAGGGTGGCCTCGCGGGTCGCGGCCAGGTCGGCGTAGCGGGCCAGGGCGGGCACGGCGTCGGCGTACGCGCTGATGCCCGAGGTCGGGCCGCCCTCGCCGACGACGAGCGCGGCCAGGAGGTCGCCCGCGCCGTCCACCAGCGCGTCGTCCGGCTCCGGGTCGAGCAGGGCGGAGTACAGGTCGCCGGTCGTGGCGGCGATCGGGGCCAGGTACTCGTTCATGATGCCGTTGCGGAAGCCCTCGCGCAGCAGCCACGCCTTGACCTCGGGGTCGTGGCTGCCTTCGAGGCGTTCGACCGCGTGCACGCGCCCCCAGTCCTTGACGCGCCCGGCCAGCTCGAACACCGCCCGCTCCGGGTCGGGCTGGGTGCGCAGGAGCGCGACGACGGCGTACAGGGTGAACTCCTCCAGCGTGCCGAGCAGGAGCAGCAGCTCGCGGTCCGGCTCGCCGCCGCACGCTCCGACGAGGACGATACCGATCTTCGTCGCCTCACGCCGGGTGCCGTGCTCGGCCAGCCACCGGCCCGCGTCGTAGAGCCGCTCCCCGAGCGGCGGCCGTCGCGACAGCTCGCGCAGCAGGTCGTCGCAGATGGCCAGCGCCGACGCCGCGGCCAGCCGGTCGTGCAGCCGCTCGTACGGCGCGTCGTCCCGCAGCAGGTCGGCGACCTCGGCGACCGCGCCGGGATCGGGATCGGTCGCGAAGTGGTGGGTCCTGATGCCGTCCATGACGGCACTGGAGAGGTACGGCTGACCGTCGTCGGGGCGAGGCGGCTCGTCCGGGAGCTCCTGGGCATGCGGCGGCCAGGGGCCGGGGCCGTACAGGGAGGACATGGAGATCGCGTGTGCCAGGAAGGTGAGCCGGTCGTCGTCGCTCAGCTTCCTCGTGCCGGGGTTCACCGGCTGGGGCGGTGGCCGCCCTTCCCGTAGATCATGTGCGCCATGATGCCGCAGTCTCCCGGGCTCGCGCCAGGGGATTTCACCCCAGATACGGTGAACTTCACCCCAGACACGAGCGAGCCGCCTTCAGGGGGCCGCCACCAGCTCCACCTCGAACCCGTCCCCATCCTCCAGGTAGGCGGCGTAGTGCCGCTCCCCACCCGCCCACGGATGCCGGTCGGGGAACATCAACGTCCACCCGTACGCGGGCGCCTGCCCGGCCAGCTCGTCGACCCGCGCACGGCTCCCCGCGTGGAAGGCCAGATGGTTCAGCCCCGGACGACACCGGTCGTGCCGCGCCTCGGTGAGCGCGGGCGACTGCTCGACCACGATGTACGTCGCCCCCAGCCGCCAGCTCCGCCCGTACTCCCAATCCTGGTGGAGCGCGTACCCGAGCGCCTCCAGCAGCCACTGCCAGCCGGCCGTGGCCCGCCACAAGTCGGGGACCCAGATCTCGACATGGTGCAACAAACCAGTTGCGTGCTCCTCACTCATGAAGGGACCCTACGACGGCCGCTCCCACCGAACGGACCCAGGAGGTCCCGCGCCATGGCGATCCCCAAGAAGGGCGCACGCCCCATCACCGTCGACGGCACCGGCTACCGCTGGCGCATACGCCACAAGCCGACCCACTGCCAGGGGGAGGGTTGGGGACCCATGACCTTCGCCGTGCAACGGGCCGAGTCACCTGGCCGCGTCCTCCTCGTCTCGCTGCCCCGCTCGCGTCCGGACGCCTGGCTGGGCGAGCGCACGACCGCCGTACGCCCGGCGCTCGTGGCGGCGACCATCCGCCGGGCCCGCACGGGCGGCTGGGACCCGTCGCAGGCCGGCAACGCCTTCGAACTGACCCTGACCGACGACGACCTGACCGACCTGCCCACGTAGGAGGTCCCGTCCTTCCGGAGATGACACGGACCGGCCGGGTGCCCACCCGCTCACAGGCTTCTCACATCAGCTCTCGCTACTCTGACGCTCCCGCGGAACGGCGACCGGGCACGACCGGAACTTGGAGGCGGCTGTGACAATGCCGAAGAAGGGCTCGCGGCGCATCAGCGTCGACGGCACCGACTACCGCTGGCGGGTCAGCAACAGCCCGTCCCACAGGGGCGGCACGTGGAACCCGATCAGCTTCGCGGTCGAGCGAGCCGAGCAGGCGGGAGGCGTTCTCACGGTCTCGCTCCCCTTCGCCCGGCCGGACAACGGGTTCGGAGCGCGAACGATGGCCATCCGTCCCGTCCTCGTCAGCGGGTGCGTCCGGCGAGCCGTCGAAGCAGGATGGGACCCGCGGCGGCCGGGCTCACCCTTCACCCTCGACGTCACCGAGGACGACCTGACCGCGCTCCTCGGCGAACGACCCCGCTACCTGATCCCGTTCCTCTGGGGCCTGATCCCCGAGGGCGGCAGCATCAAAGACCTCCCACGAGCCGTCCAGATCTGGCCCAGAGACGACACCCCCTCCGACCGGTAACACCCATCTCTTGTCGAGGCCGAGTACGAGGGAGACGAACTGTCCGCTGTTCCGGATGGGGCCGTCAGCGTTCCCTGCTACAGCCACGCCTCATCACGAGGATCGACTACGGCGAGATCATCGGCACCGGCGCCGGCGGATGCCTGATTGAGGCTCCCCACGGAACTTTCCGCCTGCATGGCAGCGATGAAGAAGTCCTTCGAACCTGCCCTGCCCGCCTTCTTGTACTTGATGGCCAGTTCGTATGCCGCGTTGACCAACTGGAGACCTTGCAGTCGTAGAGCGGCGGCTTCAGGGACCTTGCCCATGGCCTTGCCCTTCCAGAGGGACGCCTTGTCGCGCCAGTACGCCACCTCCTCCGGATCCGCGCCGCCACTCTCCAGGCCGACGGCCTCGCATGCCAACAACACGGCTACCTCGTAGGCAGCCTGCGCATCTCCCCCCTCGGCGTGCTTGAGTCGTCGGCTGCCCAGACGACCCCAGCTACCGGGGATCCGTCCATCTGGCAGGGTGGTCCTCCGTGAAGGACCTTCTCCAGGAGCCGGGTCCAGGACATCACCGGTGACCTGGTCGTCCGCGGGTTCCCCACTGTGGCCAGGTGTCGTGGCATACGCCTGCGACGCGGATAAGCGACCCTCCTCGTCCTCCTTTGCGGCCTGCCAGAGCTGACCGAACTCCCTCACCAGGGACTCCTGGGGAGCGATGTCGAGATTGGACTTGGTGGCGATGCGGTGGCACACGACCACCAGCGTGCGTACAAGCAACCAGTCGGGAGTCCTCTTGGACTTCCCGCTGATCAGGTCGCAGGCGGTGGCTCGTGGCAGATGCCGAAGCCATTCACTGTTCTTCTCGTCAGCCTCGGCGATGATGCGCTCGGCCTCCCTGGAGAGCGTCTGATATGACGGCTGCCCCGCTTCGACGTAATACAGCTTTCTCATCCGCGTCGCGAGCAACGCTAGGCGGGTACCGCCTGGGCTGGCTCCATTCATGATCCAACCTGTTCAGGATCGTGTGCCCATAGTGGGCGGAAGAGGATAGGCCGAGGTGAAGGAAGGTGCACTCCACCCTTAGGCCCGAGAAGTAACTATGGTCCCACAGGTCAGGCTCGTGGATGTTCACCACGCCATGGGCGGCATACCCAAATTGGTCTAATAGCAGCGAAGCTTCCGGATGCGTCCGATTACATCCGAAGCATGCGCCCGTTCATCCGGAGGGGACTCGGTCGCATCCGGATTTGATCAACGCTAAGTATGCAGGACTTACGCTCTGCTACTCGTACTGTCATGAATGTCCACACAGCGCCCAGACGCAGCAAATGCTGGGCCATCACCCAAGAGGGGAACAAGGCGTGAGCAAGGCAAACCTCATTTGGTGGGCCGTCGCAGGCGTCCTGATCTCACTCTTGATCGGCGTCATCGGCGCCTTGCTCGCCCTGGGCAACGGGGACGCGATCCCCGAAGCCATCATCTTCGGCGCGCAGGCCGCCGGGGGATGCGCGGGACTATGGATCGCAGCCACCGCTGCCATACATACGGTGCTCAAACGGTAGGCCGCAATCGCGTCACGCATATATGGCAGACAGCAGTCCGCTCTGCCCGCTCCGTAATCCACGGATCGGGTAGGGAAAATGATCATTTGGCTTCGCGCCAAGCTGAGACACCCTCGCTTGCGGTCTCCGGCAAGCGGGGGTATCACAGGCCGCAGGCTATTTGAGGAGTTGCCGGGCCATCACCATTCTCTGGATCTGGTTGGTGCCCTCGTAGATCTGGGTGATCTTGGCGTCTCTCATCATGCGCTCGACCGGGAAGTCCTTGGTGTATCCGTACCCGCCGAGCAGTTGCACCGCGTCCGTGGTGATCTCCATGGCGGCGTCCGAGGCCGCGCACTTCGCCGCGCTCGACAGGTACGTGAGGTCCTTCTGGGGTTCGCCGTTCATCGCCCGGTCGGACTTGGCCGCCGCGTGGTACGTGAGCTGCCGGGCCGCCTCCAGCTTCATCGACATGTCGGCGATCATGAACTGCAGGCCCTGGAAGTCGGCCACCGGGCGGCCGAACTGCTTGCGTTCCTTGACGTAGCCGATCGCGAAGTCCAGTGCCCCCTGCGCGATGCCCAGAGCCTGGGCGGCGATGGTGACGCGGGTGTGGTCGAGGGTGGCCAGGGCCGTCTTGAAGCCGGTGCCGGGCGCCCCGATCAGGCGGTCGGCCGGGATGCGGACGTTGTCCAGGATGACCTGGCGGGTGGGCGAGCCCTTGATGCCGAGCTTCTTCTCCTTGGGACCGAAGGAGACGCCTTCGTCAGACTTCTCCACCACGAAGGCGGAGATGCCGCGCGCCCCTGCCGACGGGTCCGTGACGGCCATCAGCGTGTAGTACTCCGACACACCGGCGTTGGTGATCCACATCTTGGTGCCGTTGAGCACGTACGAGTCCCCGTCGGCCACCGCCCGCGTCCGCATGGCCGCCGCGTCCGAGCCCGCCTCCGGCTCCGACAGCGCGTACGAGAACATCGCCTCCCCCTTCGCCACCGGCGCCAGATAGCGGCCCTTCAACTCCTCGGAGGCGGAGAGCAGAAGGGGGACCGTGCCGAGCTTGTTGACGGCGGGGATCAGGGAGGACGAGGCGCAGGCGCGCGCCACCTCCTCGATCACGATCACGGTGGCCAGCGCGTCCGCCCCGGCGCCGCCGTACTGCTCAGGCACGTGTACGGCATGCAGGTCGGACGCCACCAGCGCCTTGTAGACGTCCCAGGAGAACTCCTCGGTCTCGTCGATCTCGGCGGCGTGCGGCGCGATCTTCTCGTCGGCCAGGGCCCGGACCGTCTCCCTGAGCATGTCGTGCTCTTCGGCGGGCGCGTAAAGAGGGAAGCTCATGCATCGAATACTAGGACGTCCGAGCATCTTGTTACCAGCCGGTACGGTTTGCGAAGAGGTGCAGGTGGCACGTAGGAGGTAGCAAAGGCCGGTAACATGCCTGCGCGATCGAAAGGAGCTCACTCGTGCCATATCGCCTCACGGTGATCGGGACCGGATACCTGGGCATCACGCATGCGGCGTGCATGGCGGATCTCGGATTCGACGTCCTGGGCCTCGACATCGATGCCGACAAGATCCGCCGGTTGAACGCAGGCGAGCTCCCCATCCACGAACCCGGCCTCGAACCGGTCCTCCGCCGCGGCCTCGATTCCGGCAGGCTCCGCTTCACCACCTCATATGAGGAGGTCGCCGCCTTTGGCGACGTGCACTTCGTCTGCGTCGGCACCCCGCAGAAACGCGGCGAGTACGCCGCGGACGTCACCTACCTCGACAACGCCATCGAATCGCTGGCCCCGCTCCTCGACCGCCAGTGCCTGGTGGTGGGCAAGTCCACGGTGCCCGTCGGCACCGCCGAACGGCTGGCCGACAAGCTGGCCCGGCTCTCACCCGCCGGTGGCGCGGCCGAGCTGGCCTGGAACCCCGAGTTTCTGCGGGAGGGATTCGCCGTCGAGGACACCCTGCACCCCGATCGCATCGTCCTCGGCGTACGCTCCGAGCAGGCGGAGAAGATGCTGCGCGAGGTGTACGAGCCGCTGGGCGAGATCCCGATCGTGGTGAGCGACTTCGCCACCGCCGAGCTGGTCAAGACGGCCGCCAACGCCTTCCTGGCCACCAAGATCTCCTTCATCAACGCCATGGCCGAGGTCTGCGAGGCCGCGCACGCCGACGTCGAGCTGCTGTCGGAGGCCCTGTCGTACGACGACCGCATCGGCGGCCGCTACCTCAACGCCGGGCTCGGCTTCGGCGGCGGCTGCCTGCCCAAGGACATCAGGGCCTTCATGGCACGGGCCGGTGAGCTGGGGGCGGACCAGGCGCTGACGTTCCTGCGCGAGGTGGACGCCATCAACATGCGCCGCAGGACCCGCATGGTCGAGCTGGCCAGAGAGCTGGCCGGCGGCTCCTTCCACGGGTGCACGGTGGGCGTGCTGGGGGCGGCGTTCAAGCCGAACTCCGACGACATCCGCGACTCCCCCGCCCTCGACGTGGCCGTCACGATAGGGCAGCAGGGCGGACAGGTCACCATCTACGACCCGATCGCGCTCGGCAACGCTCGCAAGGCTCACCCCGAGCTGAACTACGGCGAATCGGCCATCGACGCGGCTCGCGGGGCGCACGTGGTGTTGCTGCTCACGGAGTGGCAGGAGTTCTTGCAGCTCGACCCCGACGAGCTGGGGGCCGTGGTCGCCACCCGGCGCATCGTGGACGGGCGCAACGCGCTGAACGCCGAGATGTGGCGGTCAGCCGGCTGGCACTACCGCGCCCTCGGCCGCCCCTGACCTCCGGTTCCACCCCGGAAACGGCCTCGCTCCGCCTCCGGAAGCCCCCTCGCCCCGCCTCCTTGAGCCGCCCCTCGCCTGGCCTGTTTCAGCCCGCTCGTCCGATCCCCGGACTGCCCGCGATCAGGCGCCTCATCGGACGGGCCCCGTCGTTCGAGCGCGCTGACGCGGAGGGCTGATTCGAGCAGACCTGACCCGCTGGTGGAGGAAGCCAAGAAGGTCATCGCCGGATGGGAGACTGAGAGCCGTGGCTGACGACCTCCGTCCCCTGATCTTGTTGGACGTCGACGGTGTCCTGAACCCTTGGCACAGGCAGGGCCCCACATGGCTGAGCGTGGAAGCCGTCTGCGACGGCGTCGCCTTCCCTGTGGTGCTCAACCCCGAGCACGGGCCGATGCTGCTGCAACTCTCCCACGAGACCGGAGCCGAACTTGCGTGGGCGACCACCTGGGTCGAGCACGCGAACCGGGAGATCGGACCCCGGATCGGGTTGCCCGAACTACCGGTGATCCCCGTCAACTCCGGATCCTCCGCACCTCGCGTCCATCCGAAGACGCCGCCCGTCGCCGCCTACGTCAACCGCAGGCCGTTCGTATGGTTCGACGACGACCTCGAACGCGCCGACCGTCAGTACCTGAAATCTCACGACAACGTGGGCGCCTTCCGCGTCATCGACGTCGGCCCACGGCGAGGACTCCGTGATCTGCACGTCGAGCGGGCGGCGGAGTGGCTGACGTCCCTGGACGGCAAGGAGCGATCTGGTGGCTGACGACCTCCGGCGGCGCCGTACTGGCCGGTCCTCACGACGCGCCCGCGGCCAGGAGGCCGCTACACCGGGTGGCGTACCCACTGGGTGAGCAGGGGGCGGTAGCCGCGGCGGGCCCAGAACGGGGTCGAGAACGGGTTCGGCAGCGCGTGGTGGAGCAGCAGGGACGACACCCCCTCCGCCGCCGCATGGCCGTGGGCCACGTCCGCGAGCGCCGGTCCCACACCCCGGCCGCGCGCCGACGGCTCGACGTACATGACCCCCAGGTACCCCACCGGCGAGTCGTTCACGACGTCCGAGATCCAGCCCGACCGGGCGGGCGGCTCCACGACGACGCACCCCACGGGCTCGCCGTCCACCTCGGCCAGCCAGCACCACTGGTGCGGCAATACCTCGGCCACCACCGACTCCCTGATGCGCTCCCCGGTGGACGCCCTCTCCGTTACCCAGCCGAACTGGGCGTCATAGGCCACCAGCCGTTCGTACATCCGCACCAGCGCCTCCAGGTCGTCCGCGGTGGCGGGACGGATGGCGAAGGAGGAGGTGGCCGGGGCGGGCGGCCGGACGCGGTGGACTGCCACCACGGTGATGGGGGCGAAGCCGCGTACGGCCAGCGCCCTGACGGGGACCGTGTCACGGCTCGGCCACGACACGCTCAGCGCCTCGCCGGGCGCGTCACCGCGGGTCCGGGCGAGCCAGCGGTCGAGGAGCGCCCCCAACGCGGCCTCCGGGTCGGGACCCGCGACCCTCGCCCGCAGCCGGTGCACGACCAGCGGGGACCAGGTGGCCTGCAGGCTGTCGGGGTCGATCCGGTCCACCGAGGCCAGGCCGACGGCGTCGGGGGCTTCGAGTAATTCGTCCTGGTCTTTGGCCGGAAGGTCGTCCTGACCGGCGACGAGCGGGTCCATGGCGTTCACGCGAGCGGCGTGGCCGTTGATCGGGTCGTCCATGGCGGCACCCTAACCGCAGGAATGCCCAGGAAAAAAGCGTCTCCCAACGGGCCCCTCATCGACGACAAGCGCCATCGACCAGACCGTCCGGTCAGGCCCGCCGCCCAGCTCAACCACCCCAGAGCCCGGCCGCGTCAGAGTTCGGCGGCCTCGGCGCGGAGTTTCTCGCCCTTGGCGTACGCCTGCTCCTTCAACCGCCCCTGGAACTCCACCATCCGCTCACGCAGCCCGGCGTCGGAGGCGGCCAGGATGCGTACGGCCAGCAGCCCCGCGTTACGGGCCCCGCCGACGGCCACGGTGGCGACCGGCACCCCGGCAGGCATCTGGACGATCGACAACAACGCGTCCATCCCGTCGAGGTATTTCAACGGCACCGGCACCCCGATCACCGGGAGCGGGGTGACGGAGGCCAGCATGCCGGGCAGATGGGCGGCCCCGCCCGCGCCGGCGATGATCACCTGGAGGCCCCGGGAGGCCGCCCGGGTGCCGTATTCGATCATCTCGACCGGCATGCGGTGCGCCGACACCACGTCGGCCTCGAACGGGACCCCGAACTCGGCGACCGCCTCGGCCGCGGCCTTCATCACCGGCCAGTCGGAGTCGCTCCCCATCACGATGCCGATCGTCACAGCGCCTCCTTCTCCGGAGCCGCGGCGGCGGCGCACCCGGCCGGTCGTCGGCTTCGGTCTCTCACGTGTACTCCCCGGTCATGAGGTAGACGGCGGCGTGGCGGGCGCGGGCGCGCACGTCGTCGAGGTTGGAGCCCAGGGCCGTCACGTGGCCGATCTTGCGTCCTGGGCGCACCTCCTTGCCGTAGAAGTGCAGCTTGATGCCCGGGTCGTGGGCCATCACGTGCTCGTAGCGCTTGAACAGGTCGGGATCGTCGCCCCCGAGCAGGTTGGCCATCACGACGACCTGGGCCGTCATCCGCGGCGTGCCGAGCGGGAGGTCGAGCACGGCCCGCAGGTGCTGCTCGAACTGGGAGGTCGTCGAGCCCTCGATCGTCCAGTGACCGCTGTTGTGCGGGCGCATGGCCAGCTCGTTGACCACCAGCCCCCTGGACGTCTGGAACATCTCCACCGCCAGCAGCCCGGTCACCCCCAGCTCGTCGGCGATCTTGAGCGCGATGCGCTGGGCCTGGGCGGACTGCTCGGCGTCGAGGCCGGGCGCGGGGGCGATGACCTCGACGCAGATGCCGTCCTGCTGGACGGTCTCCACGACGGGGTAGCTCACGCCCTGCCCGTGCGGCGAGCGGGCGACCAGCACCGCCAGCTCCCGCTCGAACGGCACGAACGCCTCGGCCATCAGCTCCACCCCGGTCGCGAACGCCTCCGCGGCCTCGTCGGGCGTGCGGCACACCCACACGCCCCGGCCGTCGTAGCCGCCGCGCACCGCCTTCAGCACCACCGGCCAGCCGTGCTCGGCGGCGAAGCCCGTCACGTCGTCGGCGGACGCGACCCGCGCCCACGCCGGGCACGGCGCGCCGATCGCGGTGAGCCGCTCGCGCATGACGGCCTTGTCCTGGGCGTGCACGAGGGCGTCGGCCCCCGGGCGCACGACGTGGCCGGCCGCTGCCAGGGCCCTGATGTGCTCGGTCGGCACGTGCTCGTGGTCGAACGTGATCGCATCGCAACCCTGGGCGAACTCGCGGAGGTCGCCAAGATCACGGTAGTCTCCGACGCGCGTGTCGACGACGACCCGGGCGGCGCTCTCCTCGGGGTTGCCGGCCAGCACCCGCAGCTCGACGCCGAGCGCGATGGCGGGCGGCTGCGTCATCCTGGCGAGCTGGCCCGCGCCGACGATGCCGACGACCGGCCCGATGGGGTGGTAGGAACTCACGCCTGGTGAGCTTACCGGGACGGTACGACTTCCCCCGACGCACCCACGACACCCGCCCCCGGCACCGCCCCTGACGACGGCGCCACCGCAGCGTAATGCCGCCGTAACGGCCATACCGGTCATAGGACGATATTTATGGAAGCGTTCTTTGCTGGGTATGTTCATACGTCTGACACCCGGGCTACATCGCCCCCGGTACGCTAGGGAGGTCCGGCTCGACAAAGGAAGGGACCGAGCAGAGACGTGGACGTCGCCAAACGCCTCTACCAGCGGTTCTCGTCCCTTGTGCATGAGCTCGCCAAGTTCGGCAGCATCGGGGCCATCGCGTTCGTGATCGACACGGGGTTGCTCAACTTCTGCAACGTCGTGCTCGATCTGGGGCCGATGACGTCCAAGGTCGCGGCCACGACGGTCTCCACCACGTTCGCCTATCTGGGCAACCGCTTCTGGACCTTCCGCGACCGCGAGCAGAGTGGGCTGGGCCGCGAATACTTCCTGTTCTTCCTGCTCAACGGCATCGCACTGCTGTTCGGCGTGCTGACGATCGGCTTCGCCACCTACACGCTCGGCCTCGACGACCCGCTCAGCCTCAACATCGCCAACATCGTGGGCGTGGGGTTCGGCACGCTGTTCCGCTACTGGTCGTACAAGAAGTGGGTGTTCCTGGAGGCCACCGAGCCGATCCCGGTGGAGCTGCCCGAGACCGGCGGGGTCAGGCCGGACCGCTGACCACCCGGTTCCTGCCGCCGTCGTCCTCGGCGGGCCGCAGGAAGATGGCGAACGTCGCCGGCCGCCGCAGCACCAGTTCCAGCCGTCCGCCGTCGGCCGCGGCCAGCGCGCGGGCCAGCGTCAGGCCGAGCCCGGTGCCTCCGCCGCCGCTGACGTTCCGCTCGAAGATCTTGGGGGCGATCTCGTCGGCGATGCCGGGGCCCTCGTCCGCGACCTCGATCACCACGTAGTTCTCGCCGCAGGTCGTGGTGACGGTGACGGGGCCGCCGCCGTGCCGCAGGGAGTTCTCCAGCAGCGAGGCGACCACCTGGCCGAATCCGCCGGTGGTGGCCATGGCCTTCAGCCCTCGGGTGCCTTCGAGGCGCAGGATGCGTCCCGCGTCCCGGAAGACCGGCTCCCATTCGGTGATCTGCTGGATGATCACCTCGTCGACCGCGACCGGCTCGGCCTGGGCGTGGCGCTGGCGGCGGGCGGCGGCCAGCAGCTCGTCGATCACGGCGGTGAGCCGCTCGGCCTGGACGATCGCCGCCTCGCCCTCCTCGCGCACGGTCTCCGGCTCGTCGGAGGAGGCCACGATCTCCTCCAGGCGCATGGTGAGGCCGGTCAACGGGGTGCGGAGCTGGTGGGAGGCGTCGGTGGCGAACTCCCGCTCACGGGTGAGCAGGTCGGAGATACGGGTGGCGCTGCGGTCGAGCACCTGTGCCACGCGGTCGAGCTCGGGGATTCCGTAGCGGTGCTTGCTCGGACGCGCGTCCCCCGAGCCCAGCCGGTCGGCGATCTTCGCCAGGTCCTGCAAGGGCAGCGTGAGCCGCCGTGACTGCACCACGGCCAGGCTCACGGCCACCGCCAGCGCGGCGACGGCCAGGGCCACGATGAGCAGCAGACGAGCCCGTACGTCCTGCTCGACCTGGTCACGGTCGCGGCTGATCCGTACGTAGACCCCGGTGTTGGTCTGGGCGTCCTCGGTCATCAGGTGACCGGACGGCGGGGGCTCGCCGACGACGGTCACCCTGAGAGGGGTTCCGCGTTCCCAGATCTGGATGAACCGGCCCGGGTATTTCTGTTCCAGTTGCTGGGGGTCGAGCGGCGTCTCCTGGACGCGGGCATACTCCACCTCTCCCACGAGACGCTTGGCTTCCGCCCCGAGCTCCTGAGCCGCCTCATCGACGATCAGACGGCTGACGACGACGCCCAGGGGGACCCCCAGCAGCAGGACCGCGATTACCGCGACGACCAGGGTGGAGGAGAGCAGTCGGCGGCGCATCTCCTACTCGCGCTCGAACCGGAAGCCGACCCCCCGGACGGTTGTGATGTAGCGCGGCTTGGCCGCGTCGTCGCCGAGCTTGCGCCTCAGCCAGGAGATGTGCATGTCGAGTGTCTTCGTGGAACCCCACCAGTTGGTGTCCCAGACCTCGCGCATGATCTGTTCGCGGGTGACGACCTTGCCGGCGTCGCGGACCAGGACGCGCAGCAGGTCGAACTCCTTCGTGGTCAAGTGCAGCTCTTTCTCCCCCATCCAGGCGCGGCGTGAGTCGGCGTCGATGCGCACGCCCTGGACGACCGGGGTCTCGGAGGTGCCGCGCCGCAGCAGCGCGCGCACCCTGGCGAGCAGTTCGGCCAGCCGGAACGGCTTCGTCACGTAGTCGTCGGCGCCGGCGTCGAGGCCGACTACGGTGTCGACCTCGTCGACACGGGCCGTGAGTATGAGAACCGGAGTGCCGTGGCCCTCCGCGCGGATTCGGCGGGCGACCTCGAGGCCGTCCATTTCAGGCAGGCCAAGGTCAAGGACAATGAGGTCGATGCCGCCCGATAGCGCCCTTTCCAGGGCTTGTGGGCCGTCGGGACTCACCTCGACCTGATAGCCCTCGCGGCGCAACGCGCGCGCGAGCGGCTCAGAAATCGAGGTGTCATCCTCGGCGAGAAGTACGCAGGTCATGAAGCGATCGTAGGACCTTAGGCGATCGTTTCCCGGGCACAGCGCGCGGTTTGACTCGTCGTTGACCTATCCATTGACCTGGGCAAACACGAATAAAATACGGTACGTCGCGATTAAAACGCCCGCGCCACCGGCCCAGGATTCATCGGACGATCATTCCCGCCCGGATGGCCCCGCTGCTCCGCCTGCCCGCGTTTCCCCCAGAATCGCCCGAATCCGGGTACGTCAGGGAATGTCGCTCAACGCGCCGACACGGGACCGACACGAGGCCGATCCGGCGCCGGTCAGTCGTCCGTGGACGGTGGCTCGGCGTAGCGGGCCAGGTAGAGCTGCTCACCGAGGCTGCGAATGAGCCCCAGCTCGGTCTCCAGGTAGTCGATGTGCTCTTCTTCGTCCTGGAGGATGTCCTCGAAGATGTTCGCCGAGGTGATGTCGCCCTTCTCCCGCATGAGCTGAATCGCCGGGCGCAACCGGTGCACCACCGACAGCTCCACCTCGAGGTCGGCCTTGAGCTGCTCTTCGACGGTCTGGCCGATGTGCAGCGTGCCCAGGCGCTGGTAGTTGGGCAGGCCCTCCAGGAAGAGGATGCGATCGGTCAGGCGCTCGGCGTGGCGCATCTCGTCGATCGACTCGTAGCGGGTGTGCTCGGCGAGCTTGGTGTAGCCCCAGTTCGCCTGCATCTTGGAATGCAGGAAGTACTGGTTGATCGCGGTCAGCTCCGCGGTCAACTGCTCGTTGAGCAACTCGATGATCTGCTTGTCGCCCTGCATAACGGGCCCCTCGTCGCTATCCGGCTATGCGGTCGTCAGTTCTTCAGACCGTTTCAGGATCGCACAGATCTTCCGTACACAACGGGCACAGTCACCACCGGCACCAGTGGTGTCGCGAATCTGCTTCGCACTCGTCGCCCCAGCGGCGATGCAGTCGTGCACGTCGTTCTCCGTCACGGCACGACAAACGCATGCGTACATCCGGGGACTTACCTCTCGCGAAGGGGCGGCACCTTTGGGTGCTTTTAGGTTAGGCACACCTAAAGTAGCCCACTTCGGTAAGGCTTGCCTATGTTGGGTGGGTCACACTCCCCTGTCCACGCCCTCAGTGGCCGCGGGCGATCCATTCCTCCAGGTGCGGCGCCTCCGCGCCCACCGAGGTCGAATCGCCGTGCCCGGTGTGGACGACGGTCTCCGGCGGGAGGGTGAGCAGCCGTTCCCTGATCGAGTCGATGATGGTCCCGAACGAGCTGTGCGAACGGCCGGTCGCCCCCGGCCCGCCCTTGAACAGGGTGTCACCGCTGAACAGCGCCCCCAGGTCGGGAGCGTACGCGCAGACCGCCCCCGGCGAGTGGCCGGGCGTGTGCAGGATCTGCAGCCCGATCCCGCCGACCGTCAGCTTCTCGCCGTCGTCCAACGGCTCGTACGCGACCTCAGGCCCGTACACCTGCTCCCACAGCACCTGGTCGGCCGGGTGCAGCCGGATCGGCGCCCCCGTCCGCTCGGCCAGGTCACGGGCGGCGTTGATGTGGTCGTTGTGCGCGTGGGTGCAGACGATGGCCCTGACCGCGCGCCCGCCCACCCGCTCGGCGATCGCCGCAGCGTCGTGGGCGGCGTCGATGACCACGACCTCGCGGGCGTCGCCGACGAGCCAGACGTTGTTGTCGACGTCCCAGGTGCCGCCGTCGAGGGAGAACGTGCCCGAGGTGATGACGCGGTCGATCATCAGAAGACCACCACCGAACGCAGCACCTCGCCGCGGTGCATCTTGGCGAACGCCTCCTCGACCTGGCCGATCCCGATCGTCTCGGACACGAACTTGTCCAGCGGCAGCCGGTTCTGCAGGAACAGGTCGATGAGCACGGGGAAGTCGCGGGAGGGCAGGCAGTCGCCGTACCAGGAGGACTTGAGCGCGCCGCCGCGGCCGAAGACGTCGAGCAGCGGGAGTTCGAGGCGCATCTCCGGCGTCGGCACGCCGACCAGCACGACCGTGCCGGCCAGGTCGCGGGCGTAGAACGCCTGCTCGTACGTCTCGGGCCGGCCCACCGCCTCGATGACGACGTCGGCGCCATGACCGCCGGTCAGGTCTCTGATGGCCTCGACCGGGTCGCTCTCACGCGAGTTGACCGTGTGGGTGGCGCCGAAACCCTTGGCCCACTCCAGCTTGCGGGCGTCCACGTCGACCGCGATGATCTTCGCGGCCCCGGCCAGCGACGCGCCCAGGACCGCCGCGTCACCCACGCCGCCGCAGCCGATGACCGCCACGCTGTCGCCGCGCGTGACCCCGCCGGTGTTGATCGCCGCGCCGAGGCCCGCCATCACGCCGCACCCCAGCAGGCCCGCGACCTCGGCCGGAGCCTCGGCCGAGACCTTCGTGCACTGGCCGGCCGCCACGAGCGTCTTGTCGAGGAACGCGCCGATGCCCAGCGCAGGGGACAGTTCGGTGCCGTCGGCGAGGGTCATCTTCTGCCGGGCGTTGTGGGTGGCGAAGCAGTACCACGGGCGGCCGCGCAGGCAGGCACGGCACTGGCCGCACACCGCGCGCCAGTTGAGTATCACGAAGTCGCCGGGCTCGACCTCCGTGACGCCGGGGCCGACCGCCTCGACGACCCCCGCCGCCTCGTGGCCGAGCAGGAACGGGTAGTCGTCGCTGATCCCGCCCTCCCGATAGTGCAGGTCGGTGTGGCACACGCCACAGGCCCGCACGTCGACCACCGCCTCGCCCGGACCCGGGTCCGGGACGATCACCGTCTCGAGGGAAACTTCCTGACCCTTGCCTCGGGCGACGACGCCCTGCACTTCGTACGGCATGCCAGTCATCTTGTGTCAGGAGGATGATCTCCGCAAGACATGGGGCCGCACCGCGCCGGACCCGCCTCGGTGAGACCGCCTCAGCGGCCGTCGACCTCGCCGTCGGAGGCGTCCTCCACCAGCCGGAACAGGTCGGTGCGGACGTCCTGGATCCTCGGGATGTCGCGCAGCACGATCTCGCCCCGGTCGCCCGCGGACTCGACGGTCAGCGTGCCGCAGCCGAGCAGCCGCTCGGCGAACGTCTGGTCGGAGCTCACCGTGTTGACCTTCGTGATCGGGATCTCGTCGGTCGACTTGTTGAGCACCCCCGTGCTGATCGTGAAGCGGTGCGTGGTGAGCACGTAGCCGGTGTTCTTCCACTGCAGGTACGGCACGAACGACCAGATCGTCAGCAGGACGAGCCCGAGGACGACGACGGCGATCCGGGCGTGGACGGAGTAGTCGAAGTCGCTCGGGATGAAGTAGATCGCCGCGCCCGAGACCGCGGCGATGAGGACCAGCGCGATCAGGGGGACGACGAGCCGCTTCCAATGGGGGTGGAAGGACCGCACGCGCCGCTCACCCTGCGTCAGATGGTGGTCGGGAATGGTCATGACCCAAATCGTGCCACCATCGCCGCCCGGCTGCCACGGCACCGCGAAAACGCCACCGGTTCGGGCCGGACGCCCGTCCCTGTGACTGGTCGATCCGTCCCTGTGGCTAGTCGATCGCGCGTACGTGGACGACGTCGCCCACGCTCAGCGTGTAGCGCTCGCCCTCCGCCTCCACCTGGAGGTGGCCGAAGCGGTCGATGCCAGTGGCCAGCCCGGTCACCGACTGCTCCCCCGGCAGCTCCACGCGTACCTGTCGCCCGACCGTGGCGTTGGCGGCGAGGTAGGCCGAGCGCAGGCCGGACGCCTCAGCGTCGCCCATGGCCGCGGTCCAGTCGCGGTAGTGGCCCTCGATCTCCCTGAGCACGGCCCGCAGCAGCGGGTCGCGGTCGGTGCAGGCCGCCTTCTCGATCTCCAGTGACGTGGCGGTCTCGACGGGCAGCTCGCCGGGCCTGAGCGTGACGTTCATGCCCATGCCGATGACGACGGCGTCGTCCGCCCGCTCGGCCAGCACCCCGGCCAGCTTGCGCTCGCCGATCAGCAGGTCGTTGGGCCACTTGAGGCGTACGTCGACCTCGGCCAGGCGGCGGACGGCGGAGGCGGCGGCGACGCCGTACAGGAGGGAGAGCCAGCCCTGCGCGGCCAGGGGCACGCGCGGCCGGAGCAGGATCGAGAACGTCAGGCCCGAGCGGGGCGGCGCCACCCAGACGCGCCCCAGCCGCCCGCGGCCCGCCTCCTGCGCCTCCGCCACCAGCACCGTGCCCTCGGGGGCGCCTTCTGCGGCGGCCCGCGCCAGGTCGGCGTTCGTGGAGCCGGTGCTGTCGACGACGGTGACACCGGTCCACAGCGAGCCAGGACGCACCAGGGCGCGGTTGAGTGCCGCCTCCGAGAGCGGAGGCCGGTCGAGGTCGGAGTAGCGTGAGTCGGGCATCCCCCCATCCTCGCAGGCGGGAGGGCGGAGCGACGTGTCCGCGTCCCGGTTTTGAGTGGAATAAAGCATTCCGTTCTGATACTCTGGAACCAGAACGAAGCGTTCCGATCCACAAAGAGGAGCTTCCGATGAGCACCGTCACGCCCTTCCGCATCGAGATCCCGCAGAGCGACCTCGACGACCTCCGCGCCCGTCTCGCCCTGACCCGCTTCACCGACGAGATCTCCGGCGCCGAGCAGGGCGTGAGCGTCGAGCGGGTCAGGCGCCTGGTCGGCCACTGGCGCGACGGGTTCGACTGGCGGGCCCTGGAGGCCAGGCTCAACGCCTACCCGCAGTTCACGACCGAGATCGACGGCCAGAACATCCACTTCTTCCACGTACGCTCGAGCAACCCCGACGCGCTCGCCCTGATCCTCACCCACGGCTGGCCCGGCTCGATCGTCGAATACCTCGACGCCATCGAGCCCCTGTCGCGCCACTTCCACCTGGTCATCCCGTCGCTGCCGGGCTACGGCTTCTCCGGGCCGACGCGCGAGCTGGGCTGGAACAACCAGCGCATCGCCAAGGCGTGGGCCGAGCTGATGGCCAGGCTCGGCCACGAGCGCTACGGCGCGGTCGGCAACGACGCCGGCTCGATGATCTCTCCGGAGATCGGCAGGATCGACCCGGAGCACGTCGTAGGCGTGCACGTCACCCAGCTCTACTCGTTCCCGTCGGGCGACCCGGCCGAGTTCGCCGACCTGAGCGAGGAGGACCAGGCCGGGCTGGCCGTGCTCGACTGGTTCTGGAAGGAGAAGGGCGCCTTCAACGTGCTGCACTCCCAGCAGCCGCAGACGCTCGCGCACGCGATCGCCGACTCGCCCGCCGGGCTCCTCGGCTGGCTGGCCCAGCTCTTCGACGACGACCTGGACGACGACTTCGTGCTGGCCAACGCGGCCGTCCACTGGTTCACCGGGACGGCCGGCTCGGCGCTGCGGCTGTACTGGGAGAACGCCCGCGCCGAGCAGCCCAAGGAGCCCACCACCGTGCCGACCGCGCTGGCCATGGGCGAGGGCGACTTCAGGTCGATCCGCCGCTTCGCCGAGCGCGACCACGCGAACCTCGTCTCGTGGAAGACGCTCCCGGCCCCCGCCCGCGGCCACTACACGGCGCACACCGCCACCGAGGCGCTCACCTCGGACATCGTCTCCTTCTTCGAGAGCCGGTAGCCCCGGCGGTGGCGGCCCGGAGCGTCAGCCGGTGTTCTGCAGCCCGGCCGCCACCCCGTTCACCGACAGCAGCAGCAACGTGGAGAGCCGGTCGCGCTCCTGCTCCGACGGGTTGCCGGTGCGCAGCGCGCGCAGGGCCCGCAGTTGGAGGTGCGACAGCGCGTCCACGTACGGGTCGCGGAGCTGGACGGCGCGCGAGAGCACCTTGCGGTTCTCCAGCAGCCGGGTGTGCCCGGTGACCTGCAGGACCAGCTCGCGGGTGCGGTCGTACTCCTCCAGCACCTGGCGGCCGAAGTCGTCCCTGCCGCCCAGCGCCAGGTAGCGCTTGGCGATCGAGCGGTCGGTCTTGGCCAGTGACATCTCCGCGTTGTCCAGCATCGCGTTGAACAGCGGCCACTCCGCGTACGCCGCCCGCAGCTCGTCGAGGGAGTCGACCGCGGCCAGGCCGGTGCCGAGGCCGTACCAGCCGGGCAGGTTGACCCGGGTCTGGGCCCAGGCGAACACCCACGGGATCGCGCGCAGGTCGTCGAGTGAGCGCGGCGCGCCGAGCCCGCGACGGGCCGGGCGCGAGCCCAGCCGCAGCGCGCCGATCTCCTCCAGCGGGCTGACCAGGCCGAACCACTCGGGGAAGCCCGGCGCCTCGGTCAGCCCTCGGTACGCCTGCTCCGAGGCCGTGGCCACCTGCTCGGCCAGGCCGCGGAACCGTTCGGCGGCGCTCGCCGTGCGGGCCCCGACCGTGGGCGAGGAGGCCAGCAGCACGGCGTTGGCCACCTGCTCCATGTGGCGGCGCGCGATGGCGATGTGGCCGTAGCGGGCGAAGATGACCTCGCCCTGCTCGGTGACCTTGAACCGGCCCGCGACCGAGCCGGGCGCCTGGGCCAGCACGGCCCGGTTGGCCGGACCGCCGCCCCGGCCCAGTGCGCCGCCACGGCCGTGGAACATGCGCAGCTTCACGTCGTGCTCGGCGGCCCAGGCGGTCAGCTCTTCCTGCGCCTCGTAGAGCCGGAGCGTGGCGGCCGCGGGGCCCAGCTCCTTGGCCGAGTCGGAGTAGCCGAGCATGATCTCCATGCGCCGTCCGGTGTCGGCCAGCCGCCGCTGGACCTCCGGGATGTCGAGCATGCCGGTCAGTACGCGCGGCGAGTTGGCCAGGTCCTGGCCCGACTCGAACAGCGGCACCACGTCGAGCACCGGCGCACGGTCGCCGAGGGCGTGGCGGGCCAGCTCGTACACGGCCGCGACGTCGTCGGCGGACCGGGTGAAGGAGACCACGTAGCGGGAGCAGGCCGTGACCCCGAAGCGCTCCTGGATCCAGCCGATCACCCGGATGGTGGCGAGCACCTCCTCGGTGCGCTCCGACGGCTCGCCGCCGGCCCGCAGCTCCTCGAGGGCCGCCGCGTGCACCTGAGAGTGCTGGCGCACCTCCAGCTCCGCCAGGTGGAAGCCGAACGTCTCCACCTGCCAGATGAGGTGCTGCAACTCGCCGTACGCCTGCCGCGGCGCCGAGGCGGCCAGCGACTCCTGCGCCAGCCGCAGGTCGGCCAGCAGCTCGGCGGGCGAACGGTAGGCCAGGTCGAGATCGCGGCGGTGGGTGGCGGCGATGCGCGCGGCCACGAACAGCAGCCACTGCCGGTGCGGCTCGCGCGGCGAACGGGTGGCCAGCTCGGAGACCACGTCGGGATGGGCGTCGACGGCCGCCGCCAGCGCCCTCTTCAGCTCGGCCGAACGGGGCGCGAACTGGGCGGAGGCGGTGAGCGTGCGCGCGATGCGCGTGCAGGCGGTCTCCAGGGCGCTCAGCACGTGCTCGGACTGGATCTGGACGGTCTCGCGGGTGACCTTGGAGGTGACGTTCGGGTTGCCGTCGCGGTCGCCGCCGATCCAGCTCCCGTAGCGGATGAAGGCCCTGGCCACCGGGGGACGGGTGCCGGTGCCCTCGTCGAGCGCGGCGTCGAGCAGGCGGTAGACCTGCGGCACCATGCGGAACAACGTCTCGTCGAAGGCGGCCATGGCGGTGCGCACCTCGTCGAGCGGGTCGAGCTTGGTCGAGCGGAGCTGGGCCGTACGCCACAGCAGGTCGATCTCCTCCAGCATGCGGCGCTTGCTCTCGGCGCGCTCGGAGGCCCCGCGGCCAGGGGTGTTGTACTCGGTGAGCTGGCCGCTGACGCGCTGGATGGCGGTGACGACGGCACGTCTGCGCGCCTCGGTGGGGTGCGCGGTGAGCACCGGGTGCAGCTCCAGGCCGTCCACCAGCTCGGTGACGCGCTCGTGGCCCAGCTCCTGCACGGCCTGCGCCAGCGACTCGCGCTGCACCGCGCCCTCCGCGTCACGCTCGCGCAGCGTACGGATGCGGTAGTGCTCCTCGGCCAGGTTGGCCAGGTGAAAGTAACAGGTGAACGCGCGGGCCACCGCCACGGCCCGCTCGATCTCCCATCCGGCGATCATTTCGGTGATCACGTCGGCCGAGATCTCGCCCCTGCGGGCGGCGATGACGGCCTTGCGCAGCCGTTCGACGTCGGCCAGCAGGTCCTCGCCCCCCTGCTCGGCCAGCACCTGGCCGAGCAGTTTGCCGAGCAGGCGCACATCGTGGCGCAGCTCGTCCGGCATCTCGGTTACGGCGACACTTCGACGCTCAAACCCCTGGTCAATCATGTTTCGAAGGGTATCGAGTCGATTCCGGGCGCCGTAGACGGGTCTCAGTAATTGGACTAGACCACTGGTCAGGTGCCCTTCGACACCTCCGCGAGCAACTCCGGCATACGTGCGAAGCCGATCCTGGCGGCCAGCCGCCGCCCCAGCACCTCCGCCAGCAGGCCATAACCGGGCGCCAGCACGCAGACCCAGGTGAGCCCGAACATCAGCGGCAACACGAACGGCAGCACGAGCGCCCCGATGCCCAGCGCGCCGCCCATGGCCGAGGCGAACGCCTGCCCGCCCTGGCCGGGAGCGGCCCCGGTGAAGGCGTTCACCCGCTCCGGCACCGTGTACGGCAGCACCACGCTGGTCACCGAGCCGACCCCGAGCCCGATGCCCAGCGCGCCCCACCCGGCCAGCGCCGCGGGCAGGATCGCGCCGGGATGGCCGGTGAACAGCCCGGTCGCCACGGCGACGGCGGCGAGCAGCGGCACCGCGACCAGCGCGTTGGCCAGATGGCGACCGGCCAGGTCGGTGGACAGGCCGCGTTCGGAGCCGAAGACGACGGCGTTCATCCACAGCGAGCGGCCGTCGATGCCGAAGGCGTTGCCCGACTGCAGCGCCATCATCAGCGCGCCGATGGTGGTCAGCACGATGGGCGTGCCAGGCCCGACCCCGCCCTCGCCCGCGTTGCTCAGCGAGACCGACAACACGACCGTCACCACGACGGCGCTGAACCACCCCACGCGGAAGCGGGGCTCGCGCCTCATGTACTTCAGCTCCTTGGTCACCACGGCGGCCAGCGGCCCGTCGGGCAGGAACCGGTCGGTCAGCCCGCTCTGCCTGCGCACGGAGGCGGCCTGGGTGGAGCCGTCGGGCGTGACCAGGGCCCGGCTCAGCGCCTTGATCCACAGCCAGGCCAGCGCCACCGCGAACAGCGCCACCAGCGCCACCTCACCCAGCGCGACGAGGCCGCCGTCGCCGATCGCGTGGGCCATCATGCCGGGCGGGGTCCACCTGAGCACGGCGGCCGTCCTGTGCAGCATGGCCGCGGGGTCGCCGAAGCCGGAGTTCATCAGCAGGTTGGGGAGCTGGACGAGCACCACCACGAGCAGCGCCGCCACGGCCAGCACGTCACGGCCGCGCCGAGTGCGCAGCACGCTCGACAGCACGGTGGTGACCAGCCTGGACGCCACCAGGCACAGCGCGAACTGCAGCAGCACGGCCAGGATCCCGATGATCAACCCGCCGAGGCCGTAGGCCAGCCCGACCAGGGCGCCGAACGTGGCGACCAGCATCGCCACCGGCCACACGCCGGTCGCCGACGCGGTGAACATGCCGACCGCCAGCCGCCGCGTGTCCAGCGGGAACAGCGCCAGCTTCGCCGGGTCGAGCGTGTCGTCGAGGCCGAAGGCCAGCAGCGGCACGGTCATCCAGCCGAGCAGCAGGAGGAAGAAGAACACGGTCACGAGCGAGAGCGCGACCTGGGGCGGCGCCAGCCGCAGCAGGCTCATCAGGAAGAAGCCGAGCACGGCCAGGCCCGCGGCGGCGAGGAGGGTGAAGACGAAGCCGAGCTTGCGCTGGAGGTCGCCGCGCAGGCTCCCGGCCATCAGGCGCAGCTTGAGCCGCGCGAAGAGCGTCACCGTGCCCAGGAGGCTCAAGGGGGCCGTCATGCCTGTGGGGCCACCGTGACCAGGTCGGCGCGCACCGGACGGCGTGCTCACGACTCCGCCCGCGGCTTGGCGCCGAGCCAGCTCAGGCCCGTCTCGCCGCTGCCCGGCGCCCGGCCGACGAGTTCGAGGAACGCCTGGTTGAGGCTGCGCCCACCGCGTACGTCGGCCAGCGGCCCCTGCGCCACGATGTGCCCCGCGCTCATCACCGACACCCAGTCACACAGGCGCTCGACCAGGTCCATCACGTGGCTGGAGAAGATCACGGTGGAGCCGGAGGCGGTGAAGCGCCGGAGCACCTCGGTCAGCGTGTCGGCGCTGACCGGGTCGACGCCCTCGAACGGCTCGTCGAGGAAGAGCACCGACGGGTTGTGCAGCAGCGCGGCGGCCAGGCCGATCTTCTTGCGCATGCCGGTGGAGTAGTCGACGACGAGCTTGTCGGCGGCGCCAGTCAGGTCCATCACGGCCAGCAGCTCGCCCGCGCGCTGCTCGACGTCGGCCTTGGGGATGCCGCGCAGCCTGCCGTTGTAGAGCAGCAGCTCGCGCCCCGACAGGCGCTCGAACAGCCGCAGCCCCTCGGGCAGCACGCCGATGCGCGCCTTGACCTCGACCGGATCTCGCCAGACGTGGAACCCGTCCACCTCGGCCGAGCCGCCGTCGGGACGGAGCAGCCCGGTGATCATGCTCAGGGTGGTCGTCTTGCCCGCGCCGTTGGGACCCACCAGCCCGGCGAAGCTCCCCGCCGGTACGACGAGGTCCACACCCGCGACGGCGATCTGCTGCCCGTATCGCTTGAGCAGGCCATGGGTGCGCACGGCGTCCGTCATGGAACCACTCTAGGAGGAGGGGTTAGCCTTGCGCGCATGAGCACAGCCGCGGAACCGCAACCGGAAGAGCGCGACCTCCACACCACCGCCGGGAAGATCGCCGACCTGGAGCGGCGGCTGGAGGAGGCCGCGCACGCCGGGTCCGCGGCGGCCGTCGAGAAACAGCACGCCAAGGGGAAGATGACCGCCAGGGAGCGGGTGCTGGCGCTGCTGGACGAGGGCTCGTTCGTCGAGTTCGACGAGTTCGCCAGGCACCGGTCCTCGCTGTTCGGGCTGGAGCGGCGGCGGCCGTACGGCGACGGGGTGATCACCGGGCACGGCACGGTCGACGGCCGGCAGGTGTGCGTGTTCTCGCAGGACGTGACCGTGTTCGGCGGCTCGCTCGGCGAGGTGTACGGCGAGAAGATCGTCAAGGTGCTCGACCTGGCGATCAAGACCGGCTGCCCCGTCATCGGCATCAACGAGGGCGGCGGCGCGCGTATCCAGGAGGGCGTGGTCGCGCTCGGCCTGTACGCCGAGATCTTCAAGCGCAACGTGCACGCCTCGGGCGTGATCCCGCAGATCTCGCTCATCATGGGCGCCGCGGCGGGCGGCCACGTCTACTCCCCCGCGCTGACCGACTTCGTGGTGATGGTGGACCAGACGTCGCACATGTTCATCACCGGGCCCGACGTGATCAAGACGGTGACCGGGGAGGAGGTCACGTTCGAGGAGCTGGGCGGGGCACACGCGCACAACTCCAAGTCGGGCGTGGCCCACTACCAGGCCGCCGACGAGCAGGACGCGCTCGACTACGTCAAGGCGCTGCTGTCGTACCTGCCGTCGAACAACCTGGACGAGGCGCCGGTGTTCGAGGCCGCCGACGACCTGGCGCCCGATCCCGGGCTCGACGAGGTGATCCCCGACTCGGCCAACCAGCCGTACGACATGCACCGGGTGATCGAGCACGTGCTGGACGACGGGGAGTTCCTGGAGGTCCACGCGTTGTTCGCGCCGAACGTGGTGGTCGGGTACGGCCGCGTGGACGGCCGGCCGGTGGGCGTCGTGGCCAACCAGCCCATGCATTTCGCCGGATGCCTGGATATCAACGCCTCCGAGAAGGCCGCCCGATTTATTCGAACATGTGATGCGTTTAATATTCCGATCCTGACTTTTGTTGATGTGCCGGGATTCCTTCCCGGCACCGATCAGGAATGGAACGGAATCATCCGCCGCGGGGCCAAGCTCCTGTACGCCTACGCCGAGGCCACCGTCCCGCTGATCACGGTCATCACCCGTAAGGCGTACGGCGGGGCGTACGACGTCATGGGCTCCAAGCACCTGGGCGCGGACGTGAACCTCGCCTGGCCCACGGCCCAGATCGCGGTCATGGGAGCACAAGGCGCGGTCAACATTCTGTATCGACGCGAACTGGCCGCCTCCGACGACCCCGACGCCGAACGGGCCAGGCTCGTCACCGAGTACGAGGACACGCTGGCCAACCCGTACATCGCGGCGGAGCGCGGTTACGTGGACGCGGTGATACGGCCATCCGAAACCAGGCCCCAGGTCGTCAGGGCGCTGCGGGCCCTGCGGAACAAGCGGGCGACGCTGCCCCCCAAGAAGCATGGGAACATCCCGCTATGACGGCACATCTGCGTATTGTCCGGGGCGATCCGACGCCTGAGGAGATCGCGGCCCTGACGGCCGTACTCGCCGCGCGGGCCGCCGCCCGAACCGCCACTCAAGCCGAAGCGGAGACTTCTCCGATACCCCGAAGCCAAACGTGGCGAAACCCGGCTAGAGCTATGCGTAAGCCTATCGTCCCAGGGAAGTCGGCATGGCGGATGAGCGCACTACCCTAGATAGATCCTGAGAATCGGGTGTCAAGTTCCCCGGGAGTTGGGACTATCTAGAGAAAGTAGGCGTATATAGTCAGCCGATCAACTAACACCGCGGCCTGGAGGACGACATGGCCATCCCAGACCTCATGCCGCATCCTGTGGCAGCCAAGTACGCCGTCCTGGTGGATGTAGGTTATCTCTACGCCGCGGCGGGCGAAGTGCTGCTCGGTGCGAAGGAACGCAAGGAATATCGGGTGGCCGCCGATGAGCTCATCCAGAGTCTACAGAAACATGCAGAGGAACGTATTTCCGGCGAGCTTCTGCGGATCTATTGGTATGACGCAGCCCGTGACCGCGTGCCCACCGTCGACCAGCGGGTCATCGCCCAGCTTCCATGGGTCAAGGTGCGACTTGGCAACCTGAACGCCCGTGGCCAGCAGAAGGGCGTGGACGCGCAGATCCGGAGCGATCTGGAGGCACTGGCCAGGCATCACGCGGTCACCGACACGATCCTGTTGGCGGGCGACGAGGACATGGTCCCGGCGGTCGAGGCGGCGCAGGCGTACGGCGTGCGCATCCACCTCTGGGGCGTCGAGCCACCGTACGGCACCAACCAGGCCGAACGCCTGGTGTGGGAGTCCGACACCGTCGAAGTGATCTCCGCTGATTTCCTGAGGCCCTTTTTCAGCCGTGCTCCGCAACCCGTGCCGGTCGCGCCACCGGCCGCCGCCCCCTCGCCCGCCCAGGTCTTCGCCGGGCGCGCGCCCGTCAAACCGCACGCCAAGCCCGGCCAGGTCGCCAAGCTCGGGCCGAGCCGTCCGCGCGTGGAGGACGTGGGCGAGCACGTCGCCCAGAAGTGGATCCTCACCCGGGGCCGCGACAACATCCGCGACCTGCTGCCGGGGCCGATCCTGCCGACCGTGATCGACACCGAGCTGCTGATCGAGGCGGAGAAGGAGCTCGGGCACTCGCTGCGGCCCTACCCGGAGGCGCGGGTGTGGCTGCGCGACGGGTTCTGGGCCCGGGTCTACCGGGAGTTCGACCTGGGGGTCGGCGTCTCGTCGAAGTAGCGCCCGGACAGAGGACCTGGTCAGCGCACCCGGACAGAACACCCGGACAGAGCACCCAGGCAGCGCATCCGGACAGAGCGCCCGCGGGCCCACGCCACGCCCGCGGAGTGCTCCTCCCACCATGCCGGGGCCACCCCATGCGGGGGACCTGGGCGGCGGCGCGGCGGCGCTCGCGTGGGGTGACGATCACGTCTGATTTCCGCCAGTCAGCACTCCCTGGAAGGGCATACCGTCGAAGACATGGCCCCTTCAGAGCTGGACTTCGACTCCTGCTACCGGGCTGTCTCCGCACGGGACTCCCGGTTCGACGGCCGCTTCTACACGGCGGTGACGACGACCCGCATCTACTGCCGTCCGATCTGCCCGGCCCGTACGCCCGCGTCCCGCAACGTGCGCTTCTACCGGCACGCGGCGTCGGCGGAGGCCGCCGGGTTCCGCCCGTGCAAGCGCTGCCGTCCCGAGCTGTCCCCCGGCGACCCCGGCTGGGACGTGCGGGGCGACCTCGTCGGGCGGGCGCTGCGGCTCATCGACGACGGGGCGGCCGACGAGCAGGGTGTGGCCGGGCTGGCCGGGCGGCTGCACATCACCGAGCGCCACCTGCACCGGCTGTTCGTGGCCGAGCTGGGCGTCGGGCCGCTGGCGGTGGCCAGGACGAAGCGGCTGCTGCTGGCCAAGCAGTTGCTGACCGAGACGGGGCTGCCGGTGACGGAGGTGGCGTTCGCGGCGGGATTCGGCAGCGTACGGCAGTTCAACGCGACCATGCGGGAGACGTACGGCTTCACGCCCAGCGAGCTGCGCGCCACGGCAGGTCCACGTGCGGTCCGGCTCGCGGGAGGCGCAGCGGCGGCCGCGGCGACCTCTCTGGCCACGGCGACGCCTCCGGCCGCGGAGGCATCCGTGGCCGCCGACGACGCACCGGCGGAGACGGCCGGGCCCGCCACGCTCAGGTTGCGGCTGCACCGGCGGGAGCCGTACGACGTGGACGGGGTCTTCGCGTTCCTGGCCTCCCGGGCGATTCCCGGGCTGGAGGTGGCGGACCGGACGTCGTATTCCAGAGCCGTACCGGGCGGGACGATCACCCTCACCCCACAACGCGACCACCTCGCCCTCGACGTGGCCGTGGACGACACCCGGCAGCTCGCCCGCCTCGTCGCCCGCTGCCGCCGCCTGCTCGACCTGGACGCCGACCCCGACGCCATCTCGGAGGTGCTCGGACAGTCCTCGCTCGGCCCGCTCGTCGCGGCGCGGCCGGGGTTGCGGGTGCCGGGCACGTTCGACGGCTTCGAGCTGGCCGTGCGCGCCGTCGTGGGGCAGCAGATCTCGGTGGCGGGGGCGCGTACCCTGCTCGGCCGCATCGTGGCCAGAGCCGCCGCCCCCGGTGGGCTCTTCCCCACGCCGGCCCTGCTCCTGGAGACGGACCTGACCGGGCTGGGCCTGACCAACCGCCGCATCGACACGCTCAAGGAGCTGGCCGCCCTCCTCGCTGGAGGGCACCTCGACCTCGACGGCGGGCAGGACCCGGCCGAGGCGGTGGCTACCCTCCTGAACGTCCACGGCATCGGGCCGTGGACGGCCAGCTACGTCGCGCTGCGCGCGCTGCGCGACCCCGACGCCTGGCCCACGGGCGACCTGGTGCTCGTCAAGCGCATGGCCGCCCTGGGCATTCCCGAAGACCACATCGAGCGGTGGCGCCCGTGGCGGGCGTACGCCGCCCTGCATCTCTGGAGCTCCTCATGATCGCTGCACAGCTCGTACCGACGCCGGTGGGGCCGCTGTCCCTGCTCTCCCGCGAGGGTGTGCTGGTCGCGGCCGGTTTCACGGCCGAGCCCAAGGAGATGTTCGTCCGGCTCACGCCCGCGCTGCAGGCCGAGGGGATGGAGGTCGTGGAGGCCGTGGGGCCCGTCGTGGAGGCCGTACGCGCCTACCTGGACGGGGACCTCGACGCCCTGGACGACGTGCCGGTCTCGCAGCCCGGCAGCCCCACCCGCAAGCGGCTGCACGCGGCGTTGCGTGAGGTCAAGGCGGGCACCACGATCTCGTACGCGGAGCTGGCCGAGCGCGCGGACCTGCCCAGGACGGCCGCCCGCGCGGCGGGCGCGGCCTGCGCCCAGAACCTGATCGCCCCGTTCGTGCCCTGCCATCGGATACTGCCGAGCGGCGGCGGATATGGGGGTTACTACTACGGCATACCCATCAAAGAATGGCTTCTTGCCTACGAATCTGAAGGTATCGCTAACTCCAAGTAAAGACGCCACTGCGTTCGGTAATTTGTTCGCCATGCCAACGCAGCAACACGAGTTCCTCATCGAACTCGTACGCAATCGCCCATCTCTGGTCACGACGCTGCTGACCGAGGTAGGCGTGGCCGTGCCGAGCTTCGATGAGGCATCACTGGCCAACACCGACTTCACGGACTGCGTGCCGACGGAGTATCGGGCCGACTCTGCCGTCGTCCTGTTCGAGAGCAGGAAGGCGGTGCGCGCCGTCGTACTGGAGGTCCAGCGGCAATTCGATCCACAAAAACGGTGGACCTGGCCGGTCTACATGGCCACGCTCAGGGCACGCCAGAGGTGTACGGTGACACTCCTGGTCTTCTGCCACGACGCCGCGACAGCTGAGTCCTGCGCCGCGGCCATCGACATGGGGCATCCTGGATGGGTGCTCTCCCCGATCGTCACAGGGCCGGATGATGTGCCGGTGGTCAGTGACGTCGTGCAAGCCGTCAATGAACCCGAACTCACGGCCCTCTCGACGATCGTCCACGGTGGCGGCGACTCCGAGGCGAAGGCCAAGGTCCTCCAGACGTTCATCGACGCCATAGCCCAAGGGCCGCAGGACCGGCCCAGCTATGCTGAGCTTGTGCTCGCCCTGCTACCCAGGCCCGATGCGGAGAAGTTGTACAAGGAGCTCGAGATGACCGTAGGCGTCGAAGACCTGATGCACCTCCCCTTCGTCCGCGAGTGGGTCGAACGCGGCAAAACCGAAGGCATAGCCGAAGGAAAGGTCGAAGGCAAAGTCGAAGGGAAGGTCGAAGGGAAGGTCGAAGGCGAGGTCAGGTCCCTCCTGCTGATCCTCAACGCACGCGGCCTCCACCTGACCGACGAGGCACGAACCCGCATCACCGAGTGCACCGACCCGGACATCCTTGAATCATGGATCACCAAGGCCATCACCGCCACCAGCACTGACGAACTGTTCGACTGATCCACCGACCCGGCCGGTACGGCAACCACCCCTACCGGCCCCTGAAGGCTCGGCGCAGATCCACGGTCAGGGGCGCACGTTGCTCTGGATCTCGCCGACCTGCACGTCGCGCGTGGTCTCGACCTGCACGGGCGCGAACTGGAACGGCACCACGCCGCCCTCGCTCTCGACCTCGACCGGCCACACGGTGGTGACGGTGATCGTGTACTGCTCGCGCGGCTGGTCGATCGACGAGCGCAGGTAACGTACGCCGCAGGAGAACGTGCCGCCCTTGGTGTACGCCTTGCCGGCGGCCCCGCAACCGCTCTCGGCCACCTCCGCCCGCTCGGGCGTCGTGCCCGGGTCGATCTCGATGTTCTCGAGGGTCGCGACCAGGGTGACGCTCATGACGCCGGGCAGCTCCGCCGTGACCGTACGGGTCGGCTGGCCGATGCCTTCGAGCCAGACCCAGGTGGGCAGGTTGACGTAGCTCTTGGCGTCGGGGTTCAGCTTGACGGTGGGCTCGGGCACGGTCAGCGCGGCCCTGGCGATCTGGGCCAGTTGCTCGATCGTGAGGCCGGAGGGCGGCGTGGTGCCGGTGGGCACGAAGATGAACTGTTCGAGGTCGGTCCAGCAGGCCACGCCGTTGGGGTCGGCCTCGTTCAGTCCGGGCAGCCACCACCGCCCGTCCTCCCCGATCTTGTCCTTGAACTGCTGGATGAACGCCTGGTGGCTCTCCTCGTCGATCCGGGCCCGGTTGGCCGCGTCGCGGCCCTCGGAGCGCTGGCGCAGCATCTCCTCCGGGGTGGGGCCCGGCTCGTACCAGCACGGGCGCGGGATGCGGTAGCCGTCGCCCCGGCCGCCCTTGACGTCACCGCTGACGTTGATGTTGGTGTGTTTCCCGACCCATCCCACCGTGTTGCCGGACTGCTCCTTCTCCTGCGTCGTCCGCTCGCCGGGGCCAGGGGCGGGATCGAGGAGCAGCGGAGCCACGAGCAGGGCCGCTAGCCAAGATTTCATGAGGGGCATCTCTCTCTGGAGGGGACGTAGGTCCTGATGCGCCACACCCCGTCGTCGCCGCGGCGGGCGGCCACGCTCTGGCCGTAGGGGGTGCGGAGCCAGTCGGGCTGAGGGCTGACGGCCTTCCCTGTGCGAGCGGAGACCATCCGGATCCCCGACTCGTCGACGCACGCGTCCACCTGTGCGCCCTTGCCCATCCGGGCGCTGACCCGCAGGTTGTAGAGCCGTCCGACCCCGCGCATCGACCACCCCTCATCGGCGAACGACTCGACCCAGTCGGTCGCCTGGACGGCCGCGTCGAGTTCGAGGCCGTCCTTGTAGACGCGCAGGCCCTCGGCCACGGCCCTGCGGGTGCCGACGTACTGGTCGACCATGACCTTCAGCAGCGGGTCGGGGTCGGCGGGCCATTCGATGCGCGTCCGCAGCCCTTCGGCGATCTCCACCGTCTCGGTTCCCGAGCGCGGCTGCTCGCCGGTGGGGCTGGGGGGCGCGGTGCTCGGCGGCGGCGCGGACGCGGCCTCCTGGGGCCGGTACGCCCGCTCGGCCGTCCCACAGCCGGCCACCACCATCAGCAGGCTCAGCACCATCGCCGCTCGTCTCTTGCCGATCATGCCGACGACTCCCTCACCACATGAATGCGCCACGTGGGCAGCAGTTCCTCGATCAGCGCCTCGGTCTCCGGGGCCATGCCGCCCCCGTACGGGTGCGAGGCGGCCCGGCGGGTCAGGCCCTCGACGACGGCGCGCAGCCGTACGGCGTCGTCGGTGGCGTGCGTGGCCCGCAGCAGGTCGCGCCAGAGCCCCTCGTCGTCGGGCGCCAGCAGCAGCGCGGCCCGTACGGCGGACACCGCGGCGTCCGGCTGCCCGTGCGCGAGCCGCAGCTCGCAGAGCTGGTGGGCGGCGTCGGCCACCTCGGCGGACACGTCGTACTCCAGGTCGTCGGCCGCCAGCCAGGCGTACCCGCCGGGGCGGCGGCTGGCCAGCAGCGGGCCCCTGACCAGGCCGAGCGCCTTCTCCAGCAGGACGGCTCTGGTCGTCGGGTCGCCGTGCGCGCGGCGGACCAGCTCGCGGAACAACATCCAGTCCGTACGCACCTCCGGCCCCAGCCTGAACCGGCCCGCCTCGTCGGTGAGCAGGTGCTCGGGCCCCAGCCATTCGGCGACCCTGGCGATCGTGGCGTCCCTGACCAGGTCCTGGACCCCGCGCGGCCACAGCACGCCGCCGAGCACCACGGGATGGACGCCGCCCACGTGCGTGGCCAGGTAGACCAGCAGCTCGGTGGCCAGCTCCATGCGGCCGGCCTCCAGCGGGGGCAGTCCGGCGATCTCGACGGGGCCGAGGATCCTCAGCTCGACGGCCGGCGCGTGCAGCCCGGCCAGCGGCTCGGCCTCCGGGATGGGCTCGCCGTCGTAGCGGTCGGCGGTGCGGAAGAGGTCGACCAGCGCGCGGTAGTGGCGGCGCGGCAGGAGCTGCGCCTCCACCTCGAAGCCCAGCTCGGCGATCCTGGCCCGGCCGTCGTCGCCGATCTCCAGGGTCCAGGTGGCGTGCGGGACCTCGCCCGCCAGCACGTAGCCGGCGGTGTCGCGGCGGGCCAGCAGCGCCAGGCGGCGGGCCTCCTCGTGCGTGGGCGCGACCGCGGACAGCAGGTAGTGGGCGCTGCGCCGGCTGCCGGTGATGCGGCCGGTGAGCACCTCCCTGCGTGGCGCGGCGCTCGCCTCCAGCTCGGGCAGCACCTCGGCCAGGCTGCCGACGGCCCTGATACGGGCGGGCGCGATCGCGGTCAGCTCCGCGCCGAAGCCGACGAGGGTGATGCGCATGCGGTCGGACCAGCGGTTGGTGGCCAGTTCGACGGCGAGGGCGGCCAGCGCGGCGGTGGTCTGCGGGCCGCGTACGTTGATCAGGCCCTGGGCCGCCTCCAGGTCGATGAGCACGCGCCCGCCGTCGTCGGTGCCGATGGAGACCAGCCCCGGGTACGGCGCCCCGCGCCCCTGGCCGTGGCTCCCGGGGTCGGGCAGCAGGCGGCCCTCGTGCGCGGGAAGCCGCCAGATCTGGCCGCCGTCGGCCGCCGTCCACGGGGCGGGCGGGTCGGGGTCCGGCGGGTGGATCCACAGGTCGAGGGTGCGGGCCGACAGGTGGGCTCCGTACACGATGGGCGGGGTGCGGCGCTGGGCGGCCAGTTCGGCGCCGAGCATGCGCAGCCCGACGTCCAGGACGCGGGCGCCCGGCGCGTCGCCGCCCAGCCGGAGCGCGACCTCGGCCTGCGCGGCGTCGTCGCGCGGGCGGACGATCCGGCGGCCGAACACGCGGCGCCAGAGTTGTTCGCGGCGGCGTCTGGCCAGCACGAGCAGCAGCCCGGCGGCGGCCAGCGAGGCGGGGGCGAGATAGTCGACCAGCTCGCCGTCGCGGGCCTCCTGGATGACCGGCTGCTGGTCCCGGTCCGGCCGCCGGTCGTCCTGCCGCTGGGCCTGGCCGCTCTGGCTCTGCCCGTTCTTGCTCTGGTCCTGCCCTCGCTGGTCTTGGCGGTCGGCGCGCTGGTCCTGCTGGCGGTGCTTGGCCTGGCCCTTGCCCGCGGCCTGCCGGCCGTCGGCGTCGCGGTCCACCTGGGCGCGGCCGGGGTGTTCGCGCAGGGTCTGGTCGCGAGGTTGGTCGACGGGGACGATGTGGACGTTCCTCGCGTCGTCCGGCATGTTGAGCACCCAGCCGGGCCTGATCAGGTCGGCCATCTTCAGGCGGCTGCCGTCGGGCTGCTCTTTCGCCTGGTTGAGTCGGTAGATCTCGGGATATCTTCGGCCGTCTCCGAGGCACTTCTCGGCGATCTCCCACAGGCTCTCGTGGTGGCGGCCGTGCGGCGGCTGCACCACGTAGACCTTCTTGGTCTTGGGCGTCTCCAGCGTCTGCTCGACCAGCGGGGCCGCGTACGCGACCGCCGTCACCGGCGGGGCGGCCGGCGTGGGGGCCAGCTTGGCCAGCGGCACCACCATCGCCCCTGCCGTGAACAGCAGCAACACCGCCGAGACGAGCTTGTTGGCCAGGAACTGCGTGCCACCGGAGAGCGGTACGCGGGCGGGCATGCCGACCCGGCGGACCCCGGCGTACACCTCGACCAGCACGCACGCGAAGAGCTGGAACCAGGCCAGCCACACCAGCAGCACCAGGACCGCGATGATCGTGCTCGGGCCGACACTCCCGGTCAGCGTCTCCAGGTCGAGCAGCTCGGGCCTGAGCGGCGGCCCCACGAACGTGAGCAGCGCGTACGGCACCCCGCCCACGAGCGCCACCAGCACGAGCAGCGCCCCGAGCCCGGCGACCACGTCGCCGGCGCTGCGCCTGGCCGGGGTGCGCACGGGACCGTGACGTCGGTGCGCACGCGCGGGCTGTCGCGACGGCATCGCCTCTCCTTTCTCCGCTCCAGCGTCGTGCCTCTGGTGTCCCGCATCCATCGAGTGGCGGGATTCGGTCTGACTCGCTTCGGCCATCTCGCTTCGGCTGTCTTCAGCTATCTCGCTTCCGGCGCGGCGGTGGCCTCGCCGGTCATCTCGGAGCCGGAGAAGCCGATCGCGCTGAGGAAGAACGCCTCCCACCGCACCAAGACGGTCACCGTCACCTGCGCCTGGCCCTGGCCGACCGAGCACTCGCCGGGGCTCACGTCGTCGCCGCCCTGGGCCGCGACGATCTCGTCCGCCCTGGCGCACACCTGGTCCTCGCCGAGCAGCCGTGTCTGGCCCGTCTGGCGCAGGTGGTCGACGTCGAGCTGGTCGGCCCCGGCCCGTGCGGCCTGCTCGGCCACGTCCGCGGCGCGCAGCCGGGCGTTGATCGCCGACCCGCCGTCCACCAGCAGCCCGGCGAGCAGGAACACGACCACCGAGAACAGCACCGTGAACACCGACATGGACCCGCGCTCGCCGGACCTCATTCGACCGGACCTCATTCGACCCTCCTGAACTGCTCCAGCGGCACCACGGCCGTGCCCGTGAGCTGCTTGGTGCCGCCGAAGCCGAGGAAGGCGAGGTCCAGCTCGCACGTCACCTCGGCCTGGACGTGGCCGCCCTGCTCCCACTCCGACCCGTCCAGGGAGACGGCGGAGGACCGGCAGCGGTCCGCCAGCACGCCGGTCGTGATGGCCTCCGCCGCCGCCTCCGCGTCGTCGAGCGTGCGCTGCACGGACGCGAACCTGGCGGCGTCGCGGGCGGCCCCGTTCACCCGGCCCTGCGACTCCACCAGCACCCCCGCACCGGCCAGGAACATGAGGAACAGCAGGAACACCGGCGCCAGCATGACGGTCTCCACCGCCATGGACCCCCGCTCGCGGCCTGCGCGATCGCGGCTCATTCGCAGTCCTCGCCGCCGTTGTCGGGACGGAAGCACTCGACGGGACCGCCGGAGGTGGCGGTGATCGTGAAGGTCAGGTCGGGCAGCAGCGGGATCACCTGGACCGCGCTGCCGGTCACGGTGACGAACCGCTCGTCGGGCTCCTTCTCGGAGGTCGTGGCGGCGGCGTCGCGCAACAGCCGGGGGCCGATGGTCCGGACGATCTCGGTGGCCTTGCCGGTGGCCGCCCCCTGCCAGCCGCCCGAGTCGAACGGCGCCGACCTGGCCACCCTGGCGCCCTCCCTGGCCGCCGCCTCGGCGACCTCGCGGGCGTGGAACCAGAGCGCGACCTGCACGATGAGCAGCACGGTCGCGAGGATGACCGGCATGAGCATGGCCAGTTCGATCACCGTCGCACCGCGCTCGTCCAGCGGCGGCCGGGCCCGCGCGGGGTCCGTCGCCGCCGGGCGGTCACGGTTGGCCGCCACCGCCGTCCCCTCCGTTGCCACCGGTGCCGCCACCGCCGAAGCTCTGTTCGAGGTTGCTCTGCTGCTGCTCCACGAGGCTCTTGATCAAGGTGGCCAGGCCCAGGGCGACACCGGCGATGATGGCGGTGATGATCACCCACTCGACGGCGGACGCCCCGCGGGTCGGCGCGGTCCGCGCACGGTGGACCCGATCGCCCAGGTACGCGGTGAGGTAAACGATCCAGGGATGGTGCATCGGTCAGACCCCCAACATCTTCATTGCGGCTGGAAAACTGAGAAAGATCACGAAACCGGCGCAGAGCAGGAGCTGGGCCACGAGCATCGACTGCGAACGCTCGCCCGCCCGCCCCTCGATCTCGGCCAGTTCCCGGCGGCGCAGCGTGGCCGCCCTGGCCGTCAGCGAGGCGCGTACTTTGGCGCCGTCGTCGGCCACCAGGCCGAGCGCCGCCGACAGGTCGCGCAGCTCGTCGACGTTGATCTCCTCGCCGAGCTGGCCAAGTGCCTGCCACGGGGTGATGCCGACGATCCTGGCCCCGCTCAGGGCGTCGCGGATGCGGCCCATCGCCCAGTTGGGCTGTTCGCCACTGACCGAGACGGCCATCATCAGGGCCTCGGGCACACCGCGGCCACCGGCCAGGTTCATGGAGACGAGGTCGAGGAAGGCGCCCACCACGTGGCGGAAGTCGCGCCGCTTGGCCGCCGCGTCCCGCTTCACCTGCAGGTCGGGCAGGAAGAAGAAGACGGCGGCCACGAGCACGGCGGCCCAGAACGGGATGGCCAGAGAGGTGCCCCACTCCATGAGCACCAGCCAGGCGAGCAGCAGCGGGAACGCCAGCAGGCCGCTGGCGGCCAGCAGCGCCTTGGTGGCCAGGAACGCCTCGAACGAGCGGCCGATCAGGGCCAGGTCGGCCTTGATCGAGCGCGCCTCCCAGCCGCGCGCGCCGTAGAGGTGGGCCAGCCTGGCGCCGAGGCCGCGGCGGAACGCGCTGACCTCCTCGTCGGGCAGCACGAGCTGGATGCGCGGCGCGCCCGCGTCCTCGCGGACGGCGTCGAGCGCGAGCAGCCGCGACACCAGGCCGGGACGGGCCGGGAAGAGCGCCCGCAACAGTACGAAGAGCCCGAGCCCGAGCGCCCCACCGGCCAGCGCGCCCTCAACCATGGCCGCCGCCTCCTCCCATGAGCAGCCGCGTGGGCTTGTCGAACCTGGCCAGCCGCCGCATCCAGGCGAACCCGGCGCCGAACAGCCCGGCCACGACCAGCAGGACGGCCTGCCCGAGGAAGCCCTCGTACTCGGCCACGTAGGAGGGGTTGAACACCACGAGGATCCCGGCGAACACCAGCGCGGTGATCACCACGATCTGCACGCTGCGCCTGGTGGCGCGGCGCTCCGCCTCGACGCGGCGGCGCATGTCCAGCTCCTCGCGGGCCGAGACGGCCAGCGCGCCCAGCACGTCGCGCAGGCCGGGCCCGCGCAGCCGGGAGTTGAGGATGAGCGCGGCCACCACGAGGTCGGCCGAGGGGTCGTCGAGCTCGTCGGCGAAGCGGGCCAGCGCCTCGGGCAGCGCCATCCGGGTGTGCAGCCGGTCGACCAGGGCGCGCAGGTGCGGCCTGAGCGAGGGCGCGGCGGCCCTGATGGACGACGGGATGGCCTGTTCGAGCCCGGCGGCGCCGGCGATGGTGTCGCGCAGCGACTCCGTCCAGGCGGCCAGGCCCTCCAGGCGGTGCATGGCGACGCGTTCCTCGGCGGCGCCGCCCGCCAGCCCGCGCCAGGCGAACACGAGCAGCACCGTGCCCACGGCCACGACCGGCCAGCCGGTGACGAGCAGGACCGCGGTGGCGGCCACGGCGGCGACGGCGGCGCGGGTGGTCAGCATCTTGACCAGGTGGCGCTTGGGCTGGGGCGGGCGGGGGCGCAGGCCGTACAGGGCCAGGACGAACAGGAACAGCCCTCCGCCCGCCACCGCGCCGGCCAGCAGCGCGAGCGGGTCGAACGTGAACGGCATGCCTACCATCCCCCCGGGTTGTAGCCGTGCGCGGCCAGCTCCTCCAGGCAGGAGAGCGGAGCGTGCGGCAGGGCGGCGCCGTCGGGCCCCGGCGCGAAGACCTCGCTGGACAGGACGCGGCCGTCGCAGCCGTTGACCTCGCGGATGCTGGAGACGAAGCGGCGCAGCTTGCCGCCGAGGTGGTAGTCGTTGCGCTTCTCGATGAAGACCACGAAGTCGATGGCGCCGGCGATGAGCATGTGGGTGGCGTCGATGGGCAGCCGCTCCCCGGCCTGCAGGGCGTAGGTGGAGATGCGGTTGAAGACCTCCATGCTGGAGTTCGCGTGGATGGTCGACAGGGAGCCGTCGTTGCCCTGGGTCATGGCGTTGAGCATGGTGACGATCTCGTCGCCGAGCACCTCGCCGACGATGACCCGGCTGGGGTTCATCCGCAGCGAGCGCCGGACCAGCTCGGCCATGGAGATCTCGCCCTGGCCCTCGGAGTTGGGCAGGCGCTGCTCGAAGGCCACCACGTTGGGGTGCAGCTCGGGGAACTGGTCGAGGCCGAGCTCCAGGGCGCGTTCGACGGTGATGAGGCGCTCGCCGGACGGGATCTCGTTGGCCAGGGCGCGCAGCAGGGTCGTCTTGCCGGCGTTGGTGGACCCGGCGATCATGATGTTCTTGCGGGCGGCGACGGCGGCGGTCAGGAAGCGGCCCACGTCCGCGCCGATCGTGCCGTTGCCCACCAGATCCGACAGGAACACCTTGCCCAGGCGGGCGCGGCGGATCGACACGGCCGGCCTGACCGTGACGTCCATGACCGCGCTGAGCCGGGAGCCGTCGGGCAGCCGCAGGTCGAGCTGCGGGTTGGCGGTGTCGAACGGCCTGCTCGACAACCCCGAGTACGCCGCCAGGATCTGGATCAGCTCGATCAGCTCGTCGTCCGACTCGGCCACCGGGTCGTGCATCAACTCCTGCCCGTCGGCGTAGCTGACGAAGACCCGGTCGCAGCCGTTGATGTCGATGTTCTCGACCTGGGTGTCGTCAAGCAGCGGCTGGAGGCGGCCCACCCCGAACAGCGCCGCGTGGATGCCCGCCGCGAGCGCCTCTTCCTCCTCCACCGTGGGCGGGGTGCGGCCGAGGCCGATCTCGCTGCGGGCGTGCTCCTCCAGCACCTGGGAGATCAGCGCCCTGGCGAACTGGCGCTCGTCCTCCCCGGTCATCGGGGGCAGGCCGTTGGCCTGGTCGAGCCGCCGCTGGTGGGCCAGGCGGTCGCCGACCTCCTGGCGGAAGCGTTTGACGAGCGAGTGGTCGATCATCGTTGGCTCACCAGCCTTGCCGCCAGGTCACGGGCCGTACGGATGAGGAGGGAGCGGTCGAGTCGGCCGCCCCACTGGCCGCGCAGCAGTTCGGCGCCCTTGGGGTCGTACGCGAGGCCGTGCACGAACTGGACGCTCGGGCCGACGATCCTGCGTACGTCCTCGATCGAGCCCCGGTAGTTGCGCGGGTCGGCGATCACGACGACGCCGTGGGCCTTGCTGATCTGGAGTCGTTCGCGCAGGTGGGCGACGTGGTCGAGGGTGGCTCTGGTGAGCAGCACGACCTGTTCGGCCTCGGCCAGCAGGTCACCGAGTTGCGGGTGGGCGCCGAGGCGGCCGCAGTCGGCGATCACGTCGGCGTTCGGGACCGCGGCCAGCGACCGGCCGAGCGGGCCCCACAGCCAGGTGAGCCCGGCCGCCTGCTCGCCGTGCGTGAGCCCGACCAGCACGTCGAGGCCGCCGACGATCTTCTGAGTGTGCTCGTGGATCTGCGCCGCCTCCAGCCCGCGCCGGGCGGTGGCCCCGAGGGTGAGCAGCCCCCTGCCGGGGTTGAGCACGCCGCCGCCCGCGGCGGGCAGCCGGTAGGCCAGGTCGCCGCCCGCGGGGTCGCATTCGGCCAGCAGCACGGGACGCGGCCACACCGCCGCCAGTGCCGTGGCGGCGGTGGTCACCCCCGGGGCCCCCTTGTCGGCGGCCAGTACGATCAGCGCCACGTCAGCGTGCCCCCGGAAGCTCGGCCACCGCGATCTCCCCGCTGGAGGCGGCGGACACGATTTCCGGCGCGGCCGGCGCGTCGACGACCACGGTGATCTGACCGGAACCACCGGTTCTGGAGCGGTCACCGGCGGAGAAGACGAGCGCGCTGGCGGCGAGTACGCGGCTTTCTCCCTGACTCGACCGGCTCGGCACGAATATCACCTGCACCCGGTCGCCCTCGGCGACTCCGGCCGGCATTTGTCCCGGCTTGAGCGAGAGTCCGACCGTGGCCTTTCCCTCGCCCAGTTCGCTGCTGGCGCGTACGCCCATCTGATTGGTCAGCAGGGTGCCGGGCAGGATGGTGACGGCCGCGAAGCTGTCGAGCACCTGCGCGCGCTGCGACCACGAGACGAAGTCGACGCCCGTGTCGGCGATCTTCACTTCCTCGATCGCCTGCTGGCTGAATTTCTGACCCGCGCCGATCTGCTGGGTGACGCGGATGGCGGAGACGCGGTCGCCGCTGTTGAGCACGAGCAGGGTCGTGGCCAGCGCGCCGCCCAGGATGAGCAGGACGGCGAGGGCGGCCAGGGCCGGCTTGCGTTCCCTGGGTGATACGGGGAGCTTGCGCGAGGCCGGGCCGGACAACCCCGCCGCCGCGTTGACGGCAGGCTTTTCACTGGTCCTCATGGGTGGGGGGCTCCCGAAGTGAATTGCGGAATTCACGCCATTATGTGGGGATCATCGCGGCGACGTGGGCGGAATTCGGATACCCATGCTTGTTTCGCAGGTGACATGATGTCAAGCGGAAATAATCGATGCCTATTGTTTCTATCGAGTTGACGGATGCGCATTTATCCGGCATGCCGCCACTTCAATAACTCCCGTCGCAGAAATCACAGCTTTTCGCGAATCCGGCCTTCGTGCGAACTCGGTCATGCCATTGCCGTCAACCGGCACGCCCGGCCGCGTTCCTGGCGTTACCTTGGGCGCCCGAAGTCGACCCAGGAGACGGCACCATGCGGATCATGCTCACCGTGCTCGGCGGGCAGGGCGACCGCGACGTCGTGATCGACGGCGACGACGGCGTCACGGTCGCGAGGCTGAGCGAGGCGCTCGGCGACCAGGGCCCGCTGGCCGAGGTCGTCCGGCTGCCCAAGGCGCGCGCCCCCTACGGCATGACGGCCGCCGGCCCTGTGCCCCGCGCCGGTACGCACGCGGGACCCCACGCGGTCCCCCGCGTGCCACGCCCACGCAGGCCGGAGCGGCCCGGCAGGGCGGCGCCCACACTGTGGCGCGACGGCCGGCCGCTCGACCCGCGCGCCCCGGCCGCCGCCGTGCTGCGCGACGGCGACAAGGTCACGCTCGACCCCCACCTGGCCGGGGCCACCGTCGTCACCGAGCCCGGCGGGGTCGCCGAGGTACGCGTGGTGGGCGGGCCCGCCGCCGGGGCCGTGCACCGGCTGGGGCTGGGCGTGCACGTCATCGGCTCCGACCCGATGTGCGCGATGGCGGTCGACGACCCGGCGCTCGCGCCCGAGGCGGTGACCGTACGCGTGACGCCCGAGGCCATCACCGTGGAGCGGGCCTGGCAGCCGCGCGACCAGGCGCCCAGGCCCAAGCTCAAGGGCCGCTGGGCCGAGGAGGTGGCCGCGATGACGGCGCGCACGGCCGAGCGCGAGGCGGCCGAGATCGCCGCCGGCTACGGCGAGATCCCTCCTGAGCTGGACGGCCGCCCGGTCGCCGAGCCGGTGGACTGGCCCGACCAGGCCGTGCTGACCTGCGGCTCCTCGGTGTTCGTGCTGACCTCGATCGAGCCGCAGGACGCCCACCTGGCACCGCGCCCCGAGGGCGGGGTGGCCTACAACCGCCCGCCCAGGCTGCGGCGGCCCGAGCCCCAGCGCACGTTCGTCCGGCCCAAGGAGCCCACGCGGAGCGAGGGGATGCGGCTGCAACTGCTGGCCGCGTTCCTGCCGGCCGTGCTCGGCCTGACCCTGGCGATCGCGCTCCAGCAGTGGTACTACCTGCTCGTCGCCCTCATGACGCCGGTCATCATGATCGGCCAGTGGTGGAGCGACCGCCGCCACGGCAAGAAGCAGCACAAGAAGGCACTCAAGGAGCACGCGGAGCAGGTCAGGGCGTACGACGAGGCGGTGGAGCGGGCGCGCGTGGCCGACGAGGCGGCCCGCAGGTCCGACGCGCCCGACCCGGCGCAGGTGCTGCTGACGGCCACGGGGCCGCGCAGGCGGCTCTGGGAGCGCAGGATCCACGACAACGACTCGCTCCGGCTGCGCGTCGGGCTCGCCGACCTGCCCGCCGACCTGGAGCTGTCGGAGGAGCAGGGCGGCCGGATCGACCCGCCGATCTGCCGTTCCGTGCCGGTGGCGCTGCCCATGCGGCGGCTGGGGGTGGCCGGTGTGACCGGCCCGCGTACGGCCGCGACCAGCCTGGCGAGCTGGCTCATCGCCCAGGCCGCGACCCTGCACAGCCCTCGCGACCTGGCCATCGTGGTGGTCTCCGCGCACCCCGACGCCGAACGGCGCTGGGGCTGGCTGCGCTGGCTGCCGCACTGCGCGCCCCGGGCCGGCGAGGAGTGCGTGGCCCTCGTGGGCACCGACCCCGAGTCGGCCGCCCGCCGGGTCTCCGAGCTGGCCGCGCTCATCGACGAACGCCAGAACACCGCCATCCCCGAGCTGGGCAAGATCCCGACCGGCTGGGACGATCTCGGCGGCCCCGAGAAGCCCACGTTCTCCTCCTACGACGTACGCCCCTACGACGTGCTGGTGATCCTCGACGGTGCCCAGGTGCTGCGCGGCCTGCCGAACATGCCGCAGGTGCTGCGCCAGGGCCCGCGTTCCGGGGTGTTCACGCTGGCCCTCGACGACGACCAGCGCCTGCTGCCCGAGGAGTGCCAGACCGTGGCCGCGTGCGGCGACGACGGCCTCGTACGCCTGCGCGGCGGCGGCCTCGACGTCATCGGCCCCGTTCTGGGCGACCTGGTCTCGGTCACCTGGTGCGACCGGCTGGCCAGGGCGCTGGCCCCGATCCGCGACGTGAGCAGGGACGACCCCGGCGGCAACCTGCCCGACGCGGCCCGCCTGCTCGACCTGATGGGCCTGACCGCCCCCTCCGGCGTCGAGGTGGCCGCCCGTTGGGACGAGCGGGGCAGCACCGAGGCGCTGATCGGCGTCGGCCCCGACGGGCCGTTCTCGGTGGACCTCAGGCTCGACGGCCCGCACGGGCTGATCGCCGGCACGACGGGCGCGGGCAAGTCGGAGCTGCTGCAGACGCTGATCTGCTCGCTGGCCGTGGCCAACCGTCCCGACCAGCTCACGTTCGTGCTGATCGACTACAAGGGCGGTGCCGCGTTCAAGGAGTGCGTACGCCTGCCGCACACCGTCGGCATGGTCAGCGACCTGGACGGACACCTGACCCAGCGGGCCCTCGACTCCCTGGCGGCCGAGATCCGGCGGCGCGAGCGGCTGCTGCTGTCCGCCGGGGCCAAGGACATCGACGACTACACGGGGCCAGGGCTGCCGCGCCTGGTCCTGATCATCGACGAGTTCGCCGCGCTGGTGGCCGAGCTGCCCGACTTCGTGACGGGGCTGGTGGACATCGCCCGCAGGGGGCGGTCGCTGGGCATCCACCTGATCCTGGCCACGCAGCGGCCGGCCGGTGTGGTGACGGCCGACATCCAGGCCAACACGTCGTTGCGGATCGCGCTGCGGGTGACCGAGCCCGCCGAGTCGGCCGACGTCATCGACCTGCCGGACGCGGCGCACATCTCCAAGTCCACGCCAGGACGGTGTTACGTGCGCTCGGGGGTGGGCGCGGCGGTGGCCGTGCAGACGGCCAGGGTCGGGGGGCGCACCCCGGCCGCCGGTCCCGCCGACGCGGGGGCCGTGCGCGTACGGGTGCTCGACGTGGAGTGGCGGGCCCTGGGCAAGGCGCTGCCGCCGCCCCCGCAGCCCGCGGAGGAGGAGTCCACCACCACGGACCTGTCCCTGGTCGCCGACGCGCTCATCGAGGCGGCCCGGCTGGCCGGGGTCCCCGCCCAGCCGAGCCCGTGGCTCGACCCGCTGCCCACGCACCTCGTCCTCGACCTGCCCCGCCGCGGGCCCGGCGAGGGCGGCGAGGTGGCGCCGCTGTCGTTCGGGATCACGGACCGGCCGTGGGCGCAGGACCGGCATCCGCTCGCGCTCGACGTGGCGCACGGCGGCCACCTGCTCATCGCGGGGGCGGCGCGCAGCGGCAGGTCGACGGCGCTGCGGACGATCGCGGGCGCCATCGCGGCCCGGACCTCCCCCGAGGACGTGCACGTGCACGCCGTCGACTGCGGGTCGGGCGCGCTGCTGCCGCTGGTGGCCCTGCCGCACTGCGGCGCCGTGGTGACCCGCGACCAGCTCGACCGGATGGAGCGGCTGCTGACGCGGCTGCGAGCCGAGGTCGGACGCCGCCAGCAGTTGCTGGCCGAGGCCGGGCACGCCTCGCTGGCCGAGTACCGGCAGGCCGGGCACCGGCTGCCCTGGCTGGTGTTCATGCTCGACCGCTGGGAGGGCTTCGTCGCGGCCTTCGAGGGCTACGACTACGGTCGCCTGATCGAGGCGCTGCTCCAGCTCCTGCGCGAGGGCCCGGCCGTCGGGCTCAGGGCGGTGGTCACCAGCGATCGCTCCGGCCTGCTCGGCCAGGTCTCGACGGTCTTCGACGACCGGCTGCTGCTGCGGCTGTCCGACTCCTCCGACTACGGGCTGGCCGGCTTCCCGCTCAAGGGCCTGCCCTCCGTGACGCCGCCCGGCCGGGCCCTGTCGATGGGCGAGCACGGCATCGTGGAGCACCACATCGCCCTGCTGGCCGACGACCCGGCCGGGCCCGCGCAGGTGGCGGCGCTCCAGGCGCTGGCCCGCGCCGCCTCGGGCCCCGGCGGGCCCGGCGTCTCCCCTGTGCCGGGTTCGAGTCCGGGGCCCGCGCACGCCACGGGGCCGGCGGGCAGGGGCGCGTGGCGCTGGACGGGCGCGCCGCCGCTGCGCGTGGACGCGCTCCCCATGCGCATCACGGCCGCCCAGACGCTGGACCTCGACCCCGGCTTCAGCCCGCCGTCACCGCTGTGGGCGCTGGTCGGCGCGGGCGGCGACGCGCTGGCCCCGCTCGGCCTCGACCTGCTGGCCCAGGGGCCGGGCGCGGTGATCGCGGGGCCGTCCCGTTCCGGCCGCTCGTCGGTGCTGATGACGGCCGCCCGGTCGCTCATCGCGCGCGGCACGCCGGTCGTGGCCGTCGCGCCCAGGCGCAGCCCGCTGCGCGATCTGGACGGCGCGGTGGCCGTACTGGACGGAGAGGCGGCGAACCTGCCGGAGCTGGTGGCCGATCTGAGCGACTACGTCGTGCTGGTGGACGACGCCGAGCTGGTCAACCCGGACGGCCCGCTGGGGAGCGCGCTGGAGGAGGTGCTCCGCTCGGGCCGCGACGGCGACCACGGGCTGCTGATCGCCGGTACGACGGGCGACCTGGCCGTGGCCTACCGGGGGTTCGTGGCGGAGGCGCGCAAGGCGCGTACCGGCCTGCTGCTCGCCGTGCAGGGGCAGACCGACGGCGACCTGTTCACGATCCGGCTCCCGCGCGGCGCGACGGGCGGGCCGGCGGGGCGCGGCTTCCTCGTGACGGCCGGCAGCATCACGCCCATTCAGGCCGCCCTTCCGGACGACCTCTGATATCAACCGTCTTGACCGGCATTCCCGACACGTGGCGCTCTATGCTGATGCCTGCGACACGTGGGGAGTGAGATGCAGACCCGGAAGGACCTCTACCAGGCGCATCGGCTGATGCAGCAGCGCCTGGGAATGGCGTTGCTGCAGGCCGAGCCCGATGTGCCGGAAAGCCCGACGCGGCGGCACAACGTGGCGATGTTCTGCGGAATACTCGTCGGAGTGCTGATCATGGCGGGGTTCGGGATCTGGGGGCTGCTCAGCCCCGGCCAGGCCACGAACCTGGAGGATCCCGGGCAGCTCCTCGTCGAGAAGGAGACCGGCGCCACCTACGTCTACAGCCAGGACCAGCGACGCCTGCTGCCGGTCGCCAACTACGTCTCCGCGCTGCTGCTGCTCGACACGACGGACTTCCAGGTCAAGAGCGTTTCCGCGGCCTCGCTGGCCAAGTACGCCCGCGGGCCGCTGGTGGGCATCGCCGGCGCGCCCGACTCGCTGCCCACCAGGGAGAAGCTGATCAAGGGCCCCTGGTCGGTCTGCGTCACGGAGGCGGCGGACAGCACGGGCACGCCGGTGCCGTACGTCACGCTCGTCGGCGGCGACCAGGTCGGCGGGACACCGGTCGGCGGCGGCGCGCTGGTCGTCACCGACGGCCGGCAGCAGTGGGTGATCTGGAACGACCAGCGCATGAAAACCGGCGACACCGGCGTGCGCGCGCTCAACGCCCGCCCCCGCAAGGTGCCGGCGACGTGGGTGAACGCCATCCCCACCGGCCCCGACTTCGCCGCCCCGGCCATCCCCGACCTGGGCAGGAAGATGCGCGGCCCCGACGGCGGCAGCGCCGCGGTCGGCCGCGTCTACACGGTGAAGGGGGTGGGCGGCGCCGCGGACCGCTGGTACGTGCTGCTGAGCGACGGGCTCGCCACGATCAACCTCACCCAGGCCACGCTGCTGCTGGAGGAGCCCGACCTCAAGAAGGCGTACGGCGGCCAGGGAGCCAGGCCGCTGGAGATCGACGCCGCCACCGCCAACGCCGCCGCCACCGGCCGCTCGCTCACCGTGGGCGGGCTGCCCACGAGCCTGCCCAAGGCGGTCGCCGCCTCGGCCTCGGCGCCGCTGTGCTCGGTGTACGCCGACACGCAGAACGGCTCGGCCCGCGCGACGGTGACGGTCGGCGCGACCATGGCCGTCCCCGCCCCCGCCGTCCGGGGCGACCAGGAGCACTTCGACCAGGTGCTGATGCCGGCGGGCTCGGCGGCCCTGGTCGGGCTGCTGCCGGGCGACGGGCAGAAGGGCTTCGTACAGACCTACTTCCTGCTCACCGACCAGGGCAGGCGCCATGCGCTGCAGTCGGGCGACCAGATCAACAAGCTGGGGTACGGCGCCGAGGACGTGGCGCCGATGCCGGCCAACCTCGTCCACCTGCTGCCCGAGGGACCGTCCCTCGACCCGGCCGCCGCCCACTCGCCGATGCAGGTCATGGCGCAGTAGCACACACCGGACGCCGTTCGGTGGACGGCGTCCGGTGGTGTCGCTCAGAGCAGGAAGCTGCCCATGCCCCCGGAGCCGGTGGGCATGCCCGCCGACGCCGTGCCGTCGTTCTTGGCCTCGATCGCGCCCGGGAGCTTTTTATTTTCGTTGGGCACGAACTCCACCTCCGTGGACGCGAAGTCCGGCCTGGGGCGGCCCTTGTCGATGGTCTGGGTCATCATGGCGAACATGCCGCTCACCGACGCCAGGAGGAGCGCGAGCATCCCTGTGGCCTTCATGTTCTTGCCCATCAGGCCCCGAACGACCTCGGCCAGCATCCCCAGGCCGCCCATGATGACGCCTCTGATCCCGATGTAGAGCCCAGCGGCCTGCCAGACCACGGTGGCCAAACGAAAGGTGGCAAAGCTCATCATCACGACGGCCACGACCACGGCCACCTCCGCGGCCCAGTGGTATGCCGTGGCGATGACCCCCAGTCCTTCGCCGACCCCCGTGAAGTAGGTCATGGCCGTGTCCAGCACTTCGGCGAGCTGGTTCACCATCTCGCCGAAGGAGTTCGCAGCGGCCCCCTTCCACCAGTCGTTCTCCAGGAGCTCGTCCTTGAGCCGCGTGACCTCATCCCTGACGGATTGGAAGTTGACGCCGCCCTCTTGCGCCTGGGCGGGGTCTTGCCATTGCTGGGCGGCCTCCTGGATGCTCCCCGGGTTGGCTGCCAGTGTGATCAACGCCAACTCGATGTTCCTGGCCACCGGGAAGTCGTAGAGGATCACTGCGGCCGCGCCCGCGACCGAGGCGGCAGTGATGAACTGCCACCGATCGCTCGAGTAGCCGGTGTAGTCGAACATGCGAGAAGCCAGCCTTTCTCACTCGCCGATCACCGGCGGCGCGATGTCGATGTCGTCCATCCAGTCGTCCTCGTCGCCGCGTACGTATTCGGGCTTCTCCCGCTCCTTCTCCTCGGCTCCTGGGCCGCCGCCGGACATGGGCATGAAAGGCATGCCGGACATGCCGTTCATGCCGCGCATCCCGTTCGTCAAGGCGGCGGCCGGCTGGACGCCAGAGGAACTGCCGCCGCCCATGGGGGTTCCGCCGCCGCCGCCCATGCCGGGGCCGACGGAGGTGGTGCCGCCGGGGGTGGGGGTGGTGTTCAGGGTGGGTGGGTCGTAGGAGGACAGACCTGATTGGTTGGGGTCGAGCGCGTTCGGGTCCACCGTGGGGACCTCGCGGTTGAGCTGGTCCTCGATCGAGGGCACCGAGGCGTTCGGGTCGGGGACGTTGGTGTCCGGTATCTCCGGCTCCGGGATATTGGGATCAGGTGTCGGCGTGGGCCCGGGTGTCGGCGTGGGCTCGGGTATCGGCGTGGGCTCGGGTATCGGCGTGGGATCAGGTGTCGGCGTGGGCCCGGGCTCGGGGATGGGCTCGGGCTCAGGCATGGGCTCGGGCTCGGGCATGGGCGTGGGCTCAGGCATGGGCGTGGGCGTGGGATCAGGTATGGGGGGAGTCTTTTCGCTACCTCCGGCGCCCTCGGCGGCCGTCTTGATGATGCCGTCGTTGTCGTGGTCGACCTTCTGGTAGTTGGCTTCCAGTTTCCGCATGGCGGTCCGGTAGCTGGTGAGCGCGTCCCGTGCTTGCTTGAGTGCGGTGTGCGCGTCGTCCTTGACCTTGTCGTGCGCGTAGTTGAGGCCGAGGCCCATGATGCCGAAACCGGGGAACTCGACCCGGATGCCCCCGGTGTTCTGGGCCATCGTGTTCAACGTCGGCGCCTGCTCCCCGATGCCCTCGCCGGCATTTTGGATCTTGCCGTCCTTGTACTGGATCTCGCTGCTCGCGGCCGCGCTGCCCAGGCCCTGCGACAGGCCGGCCGCTCCGGTCGTCTCACCAGCGCCCATGCGCGCTCTCCAGTCCGTAAATGGCGTTATGTCCCGACCTGGCTAAGATATCGACAAATATCAACTCATAGCGTGAACAATTGGGCAATGATCTAGACGTCCGAATGATCGGGATGGCAGCCTTTCCCCATGCGGATCAAGACACTCATCGCAGGCGCGTGCGGCCTCGCCGTGCTGCCTCTCACCGCCCCTGGCCTGGCGGAGGCCACAACAGCCGCCACCAAGCTGCAGCTCCCGTTCCCATGTGGCGAGACCTGGGTGGGCAGCAACAAGAGCTCCGCCCACACGGCGGGCTACGAGATCGACTTCAACGGCAGCGCCGGCGACGGCAACGCCGACCGCGGCAGGACGGTCGTCGCGGCCGGTGCCGGGACAGTGATCATGTCGGAGTACCGGACCGCGGACGGCTTCGGCAACGTCATCAAGATCCGCCACTCGGACGGCACCGTCACCCTCTACGCCCACCTGAACGCCCGCTCCGTCGCCAACGGCGCGACCGTGCGGCAGGGCCAGAAGATCGGCACCGTGGGCAACACGTCCGCCAAGCACAAGGGAATGATCTCCCACCTGCACTACGAGCAGCGCACCTCGTCCGGCTCGATCGTGCCCGCCAAGTTCAACGGCTCGACCTACGGCTACCCGGGCGGGAAGATCACCTCGCGCAACTGCGGCGGGGGCGGCACGACGACGCAGTCCAACGGCAACAACGGCGGCGGCGGCAACAGCGGGAGCAACCCGTACTCGGCCACGCAGGTCTGCGGCTCGGGCTTCGCCCAGGTCGACTCGGCCAACCTGGGCTCGCAGGGCAAGGTCGTCCTGCTCTACTCGGCCTCCACCGGCCAGAACTGCGTCACGACCCTGCGCAACAGCTCGTCGGGCAAGGTCGCGATGACGGCGTACCTGGAGGTCAAGGGCAAGGCCCGCAGCACCGACTCGGGCAGCTTCCAGTACTACGCGGGCCCGGTCCGTGCCTCGGCCAAGAAGACCTGCGTCAAGTGGGGCGGCTCGATCGGCTCGGCCAAGTACGACGCACCGGCGTTCGAGCACTGCGACTGAACTCACGCCAGCGTGGACGGGGTGGTGCCGGCTTCCGGCCCGCCCCACACGTCGTCGTCCGCGTAAAGGTTGGACGTGCTCTCCGACGTGCTCTCCTCCTCCTTGCCGTGTCCGCTCGTGGGCATGCCCATCGGGAACCCCATACCGCCGGCTCCCGTCCGAGAGGCGGCGGACGCCGCCGACGACGTTCCCGACGCGTTCCCCGCGGCACCGGAGTAGACCCCGGCGCCGGCCGCCATCCCGGGGCCGGTGCCGCCGCCGTTTCCGGTGGAGGTGGAGGTGGAGTGGGCGGCGTTCGCGGCGCCCGACGCCATCGAGGGGTCGTAGCCCGCCAGGTTCGTCGAGCCGTAGTCGCCGCCGGACGGAGAACTCACGGAAGGGCCCGAAGGGACTGCTCCGGGCGTGTCACCCCCGAGCGTGGAGTCGGTGAGGCCGGACGTGTCGGGCCCGCCGAACGCGTCGCTGCCGCTCACCCCGGTCCCGTTTCCGGAACCTGCGCCGCCGATGCCTGGCACCCCGTTCTCGGGGGCATCGGAGTACTGCCCGGGTGATGAGGAAGAGCCGCCGGGCCCGGGCACGCTGCCGGGCACTTGGCCGGGGCTGAATGGGTCGTTGACGGGGCCGCCCGCGCCAGGCCCACCAGTGCCCGACGGCAGGGGCACGTCACGGCCGAAGTCAGGCGTCTCGGATGAGACCGCGAACGGCAGCGCCTGCTGCAGATCCATCGGCAGCGCCTCGTAGTGTTGCTTGATCCGCTGGTTGACCGCCTCGAGGTGGTCGGTGGCCCGCTGCTGGGAGCGTTGGATCCCGTAGAAGGGGATCTGGTCCGCCCAGTCGATGTCGTTGTCGGAGCGGGAGTCGCGTCCTCTCGACTCGACGACGTTGAGCTGGGCCCACTGGAGCGTGTCGCCGTACCCCCTCAGCGACCTGCCCAGTTGGCCGAGCTTCACGGCCAGTTCGCGCGCACTGCCGTCCAGGCTCCGGAGCTGGAGCTGGGTCTCGTACGCCGCCGGGCCCTTGTAGAACTCGGCCAGTTCGGTGGCCTTCGCGAAGAGGTCGTCGGCGAAGCCTCTGAGCAGCGGCTCGGCCGCCTCGTAGTAGAGACCGGCGAGCCGGACCGAGCCCGGATCCGTGGCGTCGATCTGGTCCCGGATCTGCCCCATCGTGTCCACGAACAGACTCATCGTGAACCCCGGATCCTGGACCGACGGATCGAGTGGCTCGTTGCCGGAGCGGAGTTGGGTGGTCTGGATCTCAGGCTCGGCCATCGTCGTCTTCCTTGGTCTCGGGGCTCGCGGGTGGCTCAGGCTTGCATGCGGTTGACGGCATCCTCGTTCGCGGACTCGGCGTCCTTCGAGGTCCGCGCCATGTCCATCAGGGCGTCGAAAGTCTCGTCCGTCTGCCGGTTCAGCATGGCGTAGGAGCCGTAGGAACCGCCCTGGTCACCGATCAGCGTCGTATAGGCCATGGACACCGTCGTCCCGTACTGGAGGGCCGCCTGCCATTCGCCCATCTGGGTCTGGCTGAGCGCGCAGTAGCGTTGGAGGTCTGGCAGCGAGCCCGCGCCTGCGGGGAGTTCGGGCTCGGGGACGGGATCGCCCGGAGCCCTGGCGAACTCCGTCACGGCGCTGCCGGAGGAGGTGGTGAGCTTCTTGAGCAGATCCTGTAGGTCCCCGACGACGCGCCGCACCTCGGCACGGTCGAAGTGCGGATCGGCGTTCTTGTCCTCGTCCGACGTCCCCGGCCAGTTCTGGTTGAGCTCGATAGGCAAAGCCGCCTCCTTAGGTGTTGCCGATCGTCGGTGAGGTGGCGTCCTCGCCCGACGGCCAGTCGTCGCGGCTTCCCGGGAGATACACCGTGCGCTGGTATTCCTGTTCCTGCTCGGCTCCCCCGCCGCCGCCCATCGGCGGCAGGAACGGGTAGCCCAGACCTCCCGCCGTGCCGCCCTTGGCCGCCGCCGCGGCGGCTCCGGGGGCGCCCGTCTGGGCGTACGCGCCGGATCCGCCGATCACCGCGGGCACGCCGCCCGTCGGCGTCGTGACGGGCTGCTGGGTGGCCGGCAGTTGGGTGACAGGCGACTGCGTCACGTTCGGCTGGGTGCCCGCCGTCTCGGTGGCGCGCGGGTCCGTCGTCTCGGCCCCGGTCCGCGTGGTCTGCCCGGGGTCGGTGGTGTTGCCGTCGATCACGGGGGGCACGGTGGCGTCCGTGCCGTCGCCCTGCTCGGACGGGGGATCCTGCTCGGACGGGGCGTCCTGGCCGGCGGGCGGGTCGGACGAGCCCGGGTCGCCGGTGGAATCCTCCGGTGTCTCGGAGTCCGGCCGGTCGTCCTGGTCCTGGCCCGAGGAGCCGGACGAGCCGTCCGAGCCGGAGGCCCCGTCGGAGCCGGTGGAGCCGCCCCGCCCCGCGGACCCGGTCGATCCGTTGGAACTACCCGAACCTGCGCCTGTTCCGCCTGACCCACCGCCGCCGTCACCGCCGTCACCGCCCTGCCGGTACGGCGTCTGCGTGCCGAGTGGCATCTCGCGCGTCGGCGCGGGGCCGGAGGCAGCGTTGACCTCCGGCAGGTTGACGGTGACGCTGTCGGGGATCGTGAAGTCGTACAGGTCGACGATGTGTCGATTGAGCCTCTCCATGGCCCGCCTGGCGGCCTCGTCGTCCACCTCGGACGCCTGAGGGCTCGCTCCGGCCGTGGGCTCGCCCCACCCGTGGGTGGTCTGCGGCCTGAGCACCGGAGGCGTGGTGGGTCCCGGGCTCTCCGACGCCGTCGGCGCGGGACCGGGCGACGGCTCGGGCGTCGCCGCCGAATCTCCGCTGGACGCCGACCGCACGGCCTCGATGGCCTCGGGCAGGTAGTCGCGCCCGTAGAGCGTGAGGGCCTGGGACATCTTGTCCATCGCGTCGGCCAGTTGGAGACCGCTGGCGTTGAGCATCTGCAACGCCCGCTGGGTCTGCGCGGAGTTGGCGGACTTCCACGCCCCGTTGAGGGTCGTGCCGATGTCGGGGAGCGATTCCGCCACCGACCTGATCGCGCCCGCGACGCGCTCGTAGGTCATGCCACGGTCGTGCACCTCAAGCGGGGAGGTGGCCTCCAGCCACGCGGTGATCTGCTCGTACGACTCTCTGACCGGCTCGGCCTTCGGCGCGTGAGCCTTGTCGCGGATGTCAACGGTCCGCTCTGCCACGGCCTCTCACCTTCCGGGGTCGCCCGGCACCGGGTTCGTCCGCTCGTAGGTGTCGGCGCTGTCCCTGATCACCTGGATGACGGCCTGGCAGTGCTCGACGTACTCCTGGTAGAGCGCTGCGAGCCGCTGCCCGCGCGCCAGGAAGAACGGCCCGTACGTCCCCGGTTCGACGGCCGTGGTGCCGACACTGTGGGCGAACGCCCACGCGGCCGGCCATTCCCCGATGTGCTGTGTGTCCAGGGAGAAGTACCTGGTCAAAGCCTCCACGGCACCTGTGCCGCCCTCGCGGGTCCCGCCTGGGCCCTGCGTGGGGACCAGGGCGATCTCGAGGTCGTCGGCGACGGCGCGCATCTTACCCACGTCGTAGAACAGCTCGTCGTCGGAATCGTCGAGCCCCGGCCACGGCTGCGGATCGAGGTCCGCCAATGTCCCCCCTTACCTGGGCCGGGCCACCGCACGCGGTGGCCGCTACGTGAACCGCGGTCCGACTCAGCCTCGGCCGTCGTGCCACATGGACATGTTGCGCCGCTCGGCTTCCCGGTAGTTCTCGTTGATGATCCTGACCGTCTTCTTCAGCTCGTCCAGATGCAGATGCATCTTCGCGGCCTCCTGGTTCCAGAGCTTCTGGCGATCCAGGAACAGGTTCTTCACCTCGCCCTTCCAGTCCTCTGCGAGGTCCTTCTCCAGCTGAGCCACCAGGTCGTCGGTGGCCCCCACGAACTTCTTGAGGATCTCGTCGAAGCCATCCGCAGCGAGATCCATCTGCGTGAAGTTGACCTTGGTGAAGTCCATCTGATCAGACATCCGGGTTCCCTCCCACTAGCCGTTGGTCCTGGGGCCGACGCCCTGGATGTCGACGTTGATGAGCCCCTCGATCTGCCCCACAGCGGCCTCTGCCGCCTCATTGGTCGCGCTGTAGACGATCGAGTTGACGCCCATGTTGTCGGCGATCCCCTCCAGGTCCACCCGCACCCTCGTCATGGATGCGTCCCACGCCTGCATGGCCGTCCTGAATCTGGTCGCCGCCGACCCCAGCCAGTGGGCGTTGAACAGGGCTATCGAGATGGTCTCGACAGACTCCCGAAGGCCCTCGATGTACTGAGCGGTCTCGACCACGCTGCCGGACGCCGTTCGGAGCCTGCCAGCATTAACGTCGACAAAGGCGCCTTCTACACTCATTTCCACCTCCATGGCCGATGGCCAAATTTCGGATCTTCTTCCCTATATAAGCACCAATGGCCACACTGGTAACAGACAGCCCAATGGGCAACTGTGTAACAACTTCTTTACAATCAGACAAACCGGCTGGTCAAAGGTCCAGGTCGCGGCGGATCCGGTCCAGTTCGCCCATGACGTTCTCGAAGGCGCGGTCATAGCTGGCCTCGGCGCGCCTGACCGGAGCCAGCAGTTCCTCCGCGTTCTGCATCATGCCTACCGGGGAACTGTTCGGGCCCAGAATCTCGGCCATGAGTTCCTGCGTGCGCCGCTGCAGGTCCTCGGTCGCGGCCGCCAGCGTGGCCTTGATCCGCTCCGACAGCTCCGCCGCGCTCAGGCGCATGCCCTTCGGGCGGATGTCCAGCGTGCGCAGGCCCTCCGCGGCGTACTCGACGACGACCAGGCCGTCAGGATCCTCGCCACGGCCGACGAGGAGCGCCATGCGCTTCTGCAACTCCTCGGACTTGGCGATCTGCTTGTCGAACGCGTCCAGCATCCGATCCATGTCGAAGTCGCCGAAATCCCCAAAATCCGCCACAAGGTACATCTTGCCTCATAGGTAACACCTGTGGGGAGCAAAGGGCATGTTTGACGCACAAATTCGGCCCCCTGACACCGGTGGGTAACCAGGCTCCGGGCGACCGGCTCATGTCCTGCCTGCTCCGGGCATCAGAGCCCGCCCGCTCGCCGCGAAGCGTTCGTGTCGGCCGGTCAGTTGTCGGGTTCGGGAATCCGCAGCCTCTGCCCGGGAGCGATCACGTTGGGATCGTCGCCGATGAGGTCGCGGTTGGCCTCGTAGATGTCCCGATACCGGCTGCTGTCGCCGTACACCTGCTGGGCGATGTCGGACAGGGTGGCGTTCCTCGCGACCGTGACCTGCTGAGGTGAGGTCGTGGTCGGCTGCGCGCCCGGCGCCGCGGTCTGTCCGTTCGGCGCGGGGGACTGCGCGTCCGGCGAAGTGGCCTGCGCGTCCGACGAGGTGGTCTGCGTGTTCTGCGCGTTGGGCCCCGATTCCGGCGTGGTGGTCTGCACGTCCGGCGACACCCAGTCGAAGTTCTCGGAGCCGTCGGGGAGCTTCCCGGGGGCAGTCGGCTCGTGGAAGGAGGGGAGATCCGTGATGTCGATCCTCGCCTCGCGGAAGTCGACTGCGGCCGCCCCCGTCGGCGCGACGTAGCCGAACTGGAGCTTCTTCCTGGTAATGGTGCGCAGGGTCTCGACGCTCATGACGAGCACGGCTGCCAGCGCGCCCACGGCGATGGCGGAGATGTTGAGCAGCTTGGCGCCGATCACCTTCTCCATCAATGCTCCCATGACACTGGTGGCCGGCGACGGGAAGTACCGCAACCACACGGCCCTGATGATCGCCAGAGCCGCCACCCCGGCCACGACCTCGACAGTGGTCCAGAAGTTTCGGAAGCTGGCGGCGATCTCGTCGAGCACCCCTCCGATGTCATCGAACATCTTGCGCACCACGCCGATCTCCCGGTGGAAGATCTGCTGCGCGCGGGCGAACGCCATCTGATCAAGCGCGATCCAGCCCGCCTCGGACGTCCTCTGGATCATCGGCATGAGGTTCTTGATGCCGTCGTCGTACCTGCTGGCCATGCCGGCTTTCCAGTTGGTGGCCGCCCGCGCGATCTCCCCCTCGTCCGCCAATGCGGTGGAGACCAGCAAAATGGTGGGAATGACGACCGCAGAGACGCGACCGGCGACCTTCAGCAGGCCCGTCGCCCTCGAGGCCGCGCTCGGTGCGGATGCGGTGGTGGATGCGGTGGACAGCGGCCCTATTTTTCCGGTCTCGGGATTCAAGGGGATCCGGGGCGGTGCCGATCCCTCTGGTGTGAGGCGTGCGGGGTTCGCGATCGGGCGGACGTGAGAGAGGGGGTTGTTCATGCGCGGAACCGGAGCCAGCGGGCGCGCACTACGGCCTCCCAGTTCCGCTCACAGGTTTCCAAGACCCCGTCCCAACTGTCCAGCGTGCCCATCGCCTCGCCCAGTGTCTGGTCACAGTCGTTCTGGACGCCCTTGTACGTGCTTCCGATGATCATATTGCCCAGCGGGCCGAACCCCCCCACCCATCCATCGCTCACGTCGGTCGACGGGATCATGGACCGGACGTGGCCGACCTCTGCCTTCAACTCCTCCCTTACGCGCGTCCGGGTCTTGCGGATGGCGTTCGGGGTGACGTAGATCTCGCGCGTGCTTGCCACAAAGTGGCATTCTTGCGACGTATTGCCCCTCTTTCATCATGCCTAACGGGATTTTCGGATCACTTCAGCATCCGGACACCCGGCACTCCCCATCCGTTCACCGGTGTCCGATGGTGTGATCGCATGGATCCCCTCAACCTCGATCCCGACGACCTCGACCGCGTCCTGCGTGAGAGCGAGCGCTCGCTACATGAGCTGACCAGTGCGATGGACCAGATTGGCAGCGTCACAGGCGAGGGAGAGAGCCGCAGCGGCGTGGTCAGGGCGCGCATGGACCCCAACGGACGCCTCGACCAGCTCAAGCTGGGTGCCAGAGCGAGCCGCATGGAGCTCGACGAGCTGACCGAGGAGATCATCCAGGCGGTCCAGGCGGCTCAGGACGACCAGGCGCGCAAGGCCAGAGCGCTCATTCCGGTGGATCCCTCTCTGGGGATCTCCCTGGAGGCGATCCAGCGCCAGTTCGACGAGCTGCAGAACTCGTTCTCGCGTGACATGCACGAGCGCATGGCCAACCTGGAGGACATCCGCCGCCGCGCCGCCTCCGACGACTGACCGACTGACCGCCCAGCCCGCCTCACCCGGGCTCGCCTCTACCCGGCGAGCCCGCGTACCCAGGCGTAGACGTCCAGCACACCGAGCGCCAGCGGCACCAGGGCCGCGATGAGCAGCCAGTCCACGATGTCGGCGGCCCGTCCCCAGAAGGGCGACAGCCGCCCGTCGGGGAGCCAGACGCCCAGGCCGACGACCACCATCGCGGTCCACAGCAGCCCGAGCAGGACGGCCACCGCGACCAGCCCGCCCACCACGACCCCCAGCTCGACGGCGACCGTGGCCAGTCCGGCGAACCCGGTGAGCATCAGCCACAGCCGCTGCCCGACGCCCTGGAACAGCCGCGCCCGCATGAGCTGCGTCAGCGACAGCACCACGGACATCGCCACGGCGATCCACGTGCCCTCCGTCACGAGCAGCACGTGCGCGCCGAGGCCGACCAGGCAGATCCCGATGATCATGCCGGTCGCGTAGAGCTGGGCCGCGCCGGTGCGCCGCAGCACGGACGCGGCGTCGAGTCGCTGGTTGTCGTTGCGCAGTTCGTCGGCGTTGGTGGGCATGTTCGGCAGCGGGACCTTGGCCAGCCGGAACGACAGCACGGGAATCAGCGGGCTGAGCGCCATGACCACGGACGCGGCCACGGCGGCGGCCCCTCCCCCGGACGTCCCTGTCACCATCACCACGGCCGCGCCCACGGCGCCCACCATGGCGGCGATGGCCGTACCGAGGAAGCCGGGCACACCGTCGGCGATGGCCGTGCCGCCGAGCGTGGCCACGAGCGCCGTGCAGGCCAGCGCCGCGAGCAGTTGTGGCGAGGCCACCGAGGTCAGCACGCCCCCGCCCGCCGGGGCGGACAGCCCGGCCAGGAACGCGTACGGCAGCGCGCTGCAGCCGATCACCGCGCCCGCGCCGGAGTTGCCCACCGCCCTGGACAAGGCCACACCCACCCCGACGAGCAGCAGCGCGAGCGCGCCCGCCACGATCGCGGTGACCAGCGGCGTCAGCCCGCCGAGCGCCAGCGCCGCGGCCCCGGCGACGAGCAGCCCGCAGGCCGCCCCGCTGCCCATGGCCCGCGTGTGCCTGGCCTGCCACTTGCCCTTGCCCTCGCGGATGCCGGTGGCGACCACGTCCGCCACGTCGTCGTACCGGGCGGGCGGCAGGGCCACCTCGCGCGGCCGCAGGTAGAGGATCTCACCGTCGAGCACGCCGAGCTGGCCCAGGCTCTGCCCCAGGTCGAACGGCGGCCCGCCGAGCCGCTGGAGCGTCCAGCCGGGCGCGGCGGCGTTCTCGTCGCCCAGCTCCCCCATGGCCCGCAGCAGGCCGGGCAGCACGTGCGGCAGCGGGATGTCGGCGGGTAGCGCCAGGTCGGCCTTCCTGTGCGGCCCCACCACCGTGACATGGCAGAGCGGCGGGAGCGGCGCGGGCATCTGGTACGGGGCGCCCTGCGGCGAAGGCGGAATCTCGGCCAGCGAAGTCACAGGGCCAACATAGCGAGGAGAAGTTAACTCAGACCTCAACTCGGACGTTAGGCACATCTGGTATGAAGGGTCTTCCAAGCACCAGAAGGGGCCTGTCCAAGGGTGAGCATCGTCGTCGTACGGCGCCCCGAGCGCCGTCCCAGCCCGAAACCTCCGCGCGGCGAGATCCTCCTCGAATCGCCTCCGGAGATTCCGGAAGTGCAGTCACAGGGCATGATGTCGGTGCTCACCTGGCTGCCGATGGTCGCCGGCGCGGCGGCGATGGGCCTGATGTTCACCGCAGGGGGCACCAACACCAGCCCCATCATGTACGTCTCCAGCGGCCTGTTCGCCTTCTCCATGGTCGGCATGACGATCGGCCAGCTCGGCCGCCAGGCCGGCGAGCGCAAGAACCGGCTGAACGGCAACCGTCGCGACTACTTCCGCTACCTGGCCCAGATCCGCAAGCGGGTCCGCAAGGCCGCGATCCAGCAGCGCGAGGCGCTCGAATGGAGCGGCCCCGCGCCCGACACGCTGTGGTGGACCGCGATGGGCCCGCGCCTGTGGGAGCGCCGCGCCCGCGACGAGGACTTCGGCACCGTACGCCTGGGCACCGGCATCCAGAAGCTGGCCATCCAGCTCATCCCACCGGACGCCAAGCCCGTCGAGGACCTGGACGCGCTGTCGGCCGGCGCGCTGCGCCGCTTCATCCGCACGCACTCGACGGTCTCCCAGCTCCCGGTGGCGGTGGCGCTGCACTCGTTCGCCCGGATCAAGCTGGACGGTGACCCGGCCATGGTCCGCGACCTGGTGCGGGCGATGGTGGCGCAGATGGTGACGTTCCACTCGCCGGACGACCTGCGGATCATGGTCTGCGCCGGCAAGGAGCGGATGAGCCACTGGGACTGGGTCAAGTGGCTGCCCCACGCCCTGCACCCTGACGAGAACGACGGCGCCGGCCAGGTCAGGCTCATGGCCGAGAACCTGGGCGAGCTCGACCGGCTGGTGGGCAGCGAGCTGAAGGAACGGGGGCGCTTCAAGCCGGGCGCCTCGACGGACGCGCTGCCGTACCACGTGCTCATCCTGGAGGGCGGCCACGTGCCGCACGACTCGCAGCTCGGCGCGGACGCCATCGAGGGCGTCACCGTGATCGACCTGTCGGACTCGGCCGGGGTGGTCGAGGAGCGCAGCACGCTGCGCCTGCGCATCAACGACAGCGGCTTCCACATGGTCAAGATCGACCACGCGGGCAAGGAGAGCACGAACCGGCTCGGCGACCCCGACGCGCTCGACTACATCAGGGCCGAAGGGCTGGCCCGCCAGCTCGCGCCGCTGCGCGCCTCCACGGCCAAGGGCGGCGAGTCGCAGGACGTGCTGGCCACGAACACCACGCTCACCGACCTGCTCGGCGTCGGCGACCCCACCAGGCTGAACACCGCCCAGACCTGGCGGCCCCGCGCGGGCCGCAACCGGCTGCGCGTCCCGATCGGCCTGGGCTCCGACGGGCGGCTCGTCGAGCTGGACATCAAGGAGTCGGCCCAGGGCGGCATGGGCCCGCACGGCCTGGTCATCGGAGCCACCGGCTCCGGCAAGTCGGAGCTGCTGCGCACGCTCGTGCTGGGCCTGGCCGTCACGCACTCCTCGGAGATACTCAACTTCGTGCTCGTCGACTTCAAGGGCGGCGCCACCTTCCTCGGCCTCGACGGCCTCTCGCACGTCTCCGCGGTCATCACCAACCTGGAGGACGAGCTGCCGCTGGTCGACCGCATGCACGACGCCCTGCACGGCGAGATGGTACGCCGCCAGGAGCTGCTGCGGGCCAGCGGCAACTACGCCTCGCTGCGCGACTACGAGCGCGCCCGCGAGCAGGGCGTGGACCTGCAGCCGCTGCCGACGTTGTTCGTGATCCTCGACGAGTTCAGCGAGCTGCTGACGGCCAAGCCGGAGTTCATCGACCTGTTCGTGATGATCGGGCGGCTGGGCCGGTCGCTGGGCGTGCACCTGCTGCTGGCCTCCCAGCGGCTGGAAGAAGGCCGGCTGCGGGGGCTCGACACGCACCTGTCGTACCGGATCGGCCTGCGGACGTTCTCCGCCATGGAGAGCCGCGTGGTGCTGGGCGTGGCCGACGCGTACGAGCTGCCGTCCGCGCCGGGCAACGGTTACCTCAAGTTCGACACGAGCGGGATGACCCGGTTCAAGGCCGCGTACGTGTCGGGGCCCTTCCTGGCCGACCCCCGGCAGGTGGTCACGTCCGACGGCACGGTGCCGATCAGGGAGGTCGTCGAGTACGGCCCCGAGTTCGTCCCCGTGCCGCTCATCGAGGAGCCGGCGGAGCCGGTCGCGCAGGAGGAGACCACCAGGGCGCAGCAGAGCCTGCTGGACGTCGTCGTGGGCCGTCTGGATGGTCAGGGGCCGCCCGCGCACCGCATCTGGCTGCCGCCGCTGGACGAGCCGCCCACGCTGGCGCACCTCCTGCCGCCGCTGTCGATCACGCCCGAGCTGGGGCTGACGACGCCGGGCTGGCCGGGGCGCGGACGGCTGCAGGCCGTCATCGGCATCATCGACCGGCCGTTCGAGCAGCGGCGGGATCCGTACTGGCTGGACCTGTCGGGCGCGGCCGGGCACATGAGCGTGGCCGGCGGGCCGCAGAGCGGCAAGAGCACGATCCTGCGCACGCTGGTCAGCAGCATGGCGCTCACGCACACCCCGCGCGAGGTGCAGTTCTACTGCCTCGACTTCGGCGGTGGCGCGCTGGCGACGCTGGAGGGGCTGCCGCACGTCGGCGGCGTGGCCAGCAGGCTGGACGCCGAGCGCGTACGCCGTACGGTCGCCGAGATCGCCACGGTGCTCCAGCAGCGCGAGCGGCTGTTCACCGATCACGGCGTGGACTCCATGGCCACCTACCGGCGGCGGACCGCCGACGGCTCGCTCAAGGGCGACGGCTGGGGCGACATCTTCCTCGTGGTGGACGGCTGGCTGACGATCAAGCAGGAGTTCGAAGCCCTGGAGCCGGTCATCACCGACCTGGCCGCGCGCGGCCTGGGCTACGGCATCCACGTGGTGGCGGCGACGAACAAGTGGTCGGAGTTCCGGCCGGGCATCAGGGATCTGTTCGGCACCAGGATCGAGCTCAAGCTGGGCGACGCGTACGAGTCGGAGGTCAACAGGAAGAAGTCCCTGGCCGTGCCGGAGGGCGTGCCTGGACGCGGCCTGACCAGGGACGGCCTGCACTTCCTCGGCGCGCTGCCGCGCATCGACGGCGTGCAGGACGCCGAGGACCTCGCGACCGGCGTGCAGGCGCTGGTGTCGGCCGTACGGGAGTCCTGGCAGGGCCCGCCCGCCAAGGCCGTGCGGCTGCTGCCCTCCGTGCTGCCCGCCGCCTCGCTGCCCGGGGCGGAGGAGACCGGCAGGAGCCGGATCGCGATCGGCGTGGACGAGGCCACCCTGTCGCCCGTGTTCATCGACTTCGAGGCCGACCCGCACTTCGTCGTCGTGGGCGACACCGAGAGCGGCAAGTCCAACATGCTCAAGATCATCGCCGAGAGCATCGCGGCCCGCTACGAGCCGAGCGAGGCCATGATGATCATGATCGACTACCGGCGCTCGCTGCTGGACACGGCCGTCGGGGACAACCGCATCGGCTACGCCGCCTCCGGCGCGGCCGCACTCGAACTGGTCAAGGACGCCCGCAACGCGCTGCTCAAGCGGCTGCCGCCGGCCAACCTCACGCCCGAGCAACTGCGCGCCCGCGACTGGTGGAAGGGCTCCGACCTGTACTTCCTGGTCGACGACTACGATCTGGTCGCCACCTCGAACAACCCGCTGCTGCCGCTGGTCGAGCTGCTGCCGCAGGCCCGCGACATCGGCCTGCACCTGGTGCTGTCGCGGGCCATGGGCGGCGTGGGGCGGGCCATGTTCGAGCCGGTGATCCAGCGGATCAAGGACATGGCCTCCCCTGCGGTGATCCTGTCCGGCAACAGGGACGAGGGCTTCCTGTTCGGCAACGTCCGCGCCATGCCGCAGCCGCCCGGCCGCGGGTTCATCGTGGACAGGAAGCACGGCTCGCGGCTGGCCCAGACCGCGTTCTGGCCGCCTCCCGAGGGCTGACGAGCCCTCGCCAGACCCGACCGGACCTGACGAGCACGGACGAGGACATACATGGCCGGATTCGACATCCATTTCGACGCCCTCGACGACTGCCGCACGTCGACCAAGACGCTCGTGGGCAAGTTCGGCGACCTCGCGGAGAGTTACCCCGCCCAGCGGCCCGACTCCACGATCTTCGGCCGGCTGGAGGGCTCCTCGGGGCTGGCGGATGCCGTCCTCGACGTCGAGACCACGTGCGACAACGAGTTCGGCAAGGCCAAGAGCCTGCTCGACGGCGTCGAACGGGCCCTGTCCCTGGTCGAGGAGACCGTGCGGAGGGTGAACGACCCCAGATGAGCGCTCCCGACGGCATCCGCGCCCTGCCCAACGGCAACGCCCTGGCGGACCTGGCCGACCAGGTCACCGGCAGCCCGGCGACGATCCGCGGCATCGCCGCCCGCTGGCGCGACGCGGCGGGCCTGACGAACGCGCACACCGGCACGCTCGGCAGCGCCGTCACGACCGTGGACCTGGCCTGGGAGGGCGAATCGGCCGACGCGTTCGTCCGCTACATGGGCGGCTACGGCAAGGCCGGGCAGGACCTGCACGACGCGCTGCGCTCCTGCGCCACCGCGCTCGACGACGCGGCCGGAGCCCTGGAGTCGGCCCAGGGCAGGGTGGACGGCATCTGTGACCGGCTGCTCACGCGGGTGAGCACGTACCGGGAGAACAATCCGGACGCCAAGCAGGAGGTGCTCGACCACGAGATCGGCCTCATGGTGAACCAGGAGATCGCCAACGCCCGTACGCCGGTCCGCGAGGCCAAGGAGGCGGTCGGCACCGTCAAGGACGCGATCGCCAGGGCCATGAACGAGCGGAACACCACGTTCGCGCAGATCAAGGTGGCGGGAGACCAGGAGTTCACGCCGGGAGGAGGGCACCGGCTGGACTGGCGGCCCACGGACAGCTACACCGCGCAGACCGCCGCCGGCGGGTCCGGCGGCAGCCCGATCATCGGCGGTTACGGCTCGAGCGGCCCGCCCCCGGCGGGCGGCGGCCACGCGCCCCCCGGGCAGGTCAAGCAGTGGATCGAGGAGGCCACCGCCATCCTGCTGGAGGCGGGTGTCCCGGCCGACAGGATGAACCCGAACGACCTCTGGACGATCATCCAGCACGAGTCGGGCGGCAACCCGAACGCGATCAACCTGTGGGACAGCAACTTCGAAGCCGGGCACCCCTCCAAGGGGCTGATGCAGACCATCGACCCGACGTTCGACGCCTACGCGCTCGCCGAGTACCGGGACATCTACAACCCCGTGCACAACATCATCGCGGGCGTGCGCTACGCCGTCGACGTCTACGGCTCCGTGTCCGCGGTGCCGGGCGTCGTCGGTATGAAGACCGGCGCCGGCTACAGCGGCTACTGATCCCAGCCCCTCACGAACGCCGCCCGGCCGGGCAGGGACACCGGTCGGGCGGCGACGGGAGCGCGGGTGGCGCGGCCCGGGATCAGCCGCAGTTGCCCCAGACCGCGCTCGTGCTCTCCGAGCCCGCGCTGCCGGAGTACCGCACGCACTTGCCCTTGGCCGACAGCTTGACCGGACCCGCGTAGTACTCGAAGCTCCCCGAGTCGGTCTGCGAGCCGCCGTTCTGGACCTCCAGCGTGGCGCTCACCGGCGTGGACTTGCCGACGTCCGCCCCCGACTTCAGGGTGACCACGCAGTTCTGCCCGGTGCTGTTGTTCCAGAGCTGATACGTCGTCCCGCCGGTGAACGAACTCGACCGCTGCACCACGAACCCGCTCCCGCACACCTGGGTGGCGGTGTAGGGGTTCTTCTTGGGCGGGGGCGTGGTCGACTTGGTCGGCGTCGGCGTGGGCTTCGGCTTCGCGGTGGTCTTGCTGGGCTCCGGCTCCGGCTCCGGCTGGGGCTCCTCGGTCGACTTCGTCGGGGTGGGGCTGGGCTTCTTGGTGGGCTCCACCGTCTTCGTGACCGTGGCGGTGGGCTTGGGCTGGGTCGTCTTGGACGGCTTGGCCGTGGGCTGCGCGGCCCTGGTGGGGGGCTGCACGGTGGCGGTCACGACCGGCACCGGCTGCACCGGCTGCGTGGCCAGCGGGGTCGGCACGGTCGTGAGCACCGGGACGCCCGCCGACTTGGTGGGGGCGTCCGAGGGCAGCTCCATGGGGCCGACGCCGCCGTCGTCCGGGGTGGGCGTGTTCACCCACGGCGCGGTCACCTCGGCCTGCGGCTGCGAGGCGGGGCCCGTGCCTGTGCCCGGCCCCTGGCCCTGGCCGGAGGAGACGGCCCCCTGGCTCGGGGCGCTGCCGGCCGCGGCGGACTCGGTGAAGGTGATCGACCCCGAGTACTGGCCCGCGCCCCACAGGCCGAGGCCCGACAGGAGCACGACGGCCGTCACGCCGGCGACCAGGCCGACGGGGAACGGCTTGCGCTCCTGGCCGTCGTCCTGCTTCGGAACGTAGTGCGCCGGGCGGCCCTGGACCTGCGGCGGCGGCTGCTGGTCGGCACCGGGCGGCGGACCCCAGATCTGGGTCGGGGGCTCCTGGTGGATCGGGGCGGGCGGTTCGAGGCGCATCTGGGCGGGCACGTGCGGCGGCCCGCCCATCGGCCCCGCGGGGAAGGCGTCCGGCCCCATCGGGCCCATGGGGCGCTGCTCGATCGGGCCTTGCTGCATGGGGCCCTGTTGCATGGGGCCCTGCCCCATCGGGCCCTGTTCCAGCGAGGGCTGGTCGATCGGGCCAGGTCCCATCGGGCCTGCCGCCATGGCGTCCGGCCCCATCGGGCCTGGGCCCATCGACGGCGGGCCCATCGGCGCCGGGCCGATCGGCGGCGGCCCCATCGGCACGGGTCCCATCGGCACGGGTCCCATCGGGCCGACGGGTGCGGGCCCCATCTGGCCGGGGGGCATGGGCCCCTGAGCGCCCATCGGGCCGGGCGGCATCGGGCCGTTCTCCCCCGAGGGGACGGGGCCGCCGGGAAGGGCTGCGCCGCCGGGCATCTGCGGGATCTGGGCCCCCTCGATGGAGAGCTGGATCGGCAGGATCAGCGGCGCGCCGGAGTCACCGGGGGCCGGTGCGGCACCGCCGGGCGGCGGCACCGGGACGCCCTGGAGCGGCGGCGCGGGGATGGGCGCGTTGTCGTCGCCCAGCAGCCGCAGCAGCGCCATGTACGTCGTCGGCCGCCCACTCGCCTCCTTGGTGAGCGCGGCCAGCACGATCTGCCGCAACGGCTCGGGCAGCTCCCCGACCTCGGGCTCGGCGTTCAGCACCGCCTCGGCCTCGTGCGCGAACGGCGCCGCGCCCGTGGCGGCGAAGACCACGGTGGCGGCCCAGGAGAAGACGTCGGCGTACGGCCCGTACTGGAGCCCGCTGAGCTGCTCCGGCGCGCGGTAGCCGATCTCGCCCACCGGGTCGCCCAGCTCGATGTCGGTGACGCGGAGCCCGTCCGCGGTGAGGATCACGTTCGACGGGGTGAGCCCTCGGTGCGCGAACCCGGCCACGTGGACGGCGGTCAGCGCCGTCAGCATGCCGACCGCGACCCGCTCCAGCGCGTCACCGGTCAGCGGCCCGTCCGCCTCGACGGCCTCGACCAGCGAGCGGCCCTCGACGTGCTCTCTGATCACGTACGCCGCGCCGTCCTCGACTCCGGCGCCGAGCGTGCGCGCCACGTACGAGCTGGACACCCGCGTGACGTTCTCGAGCCGGTCGGCGAAGCCGGGGTCGGCGTCCGGGTCGACGGTCAGCGTCTTGACGACGACCTGGGGCGCGTCCTCGGACTCCCGGCCCAGATGGACGGTGCCACGCGGCCCGTCACCCACACGGCCGACGATCTCGTGCCCACCGATCTCGTCGCGGCCGATCGGTTCGGGCTGCGGGGCGTCATTCTCCGCCATGACCGTCCTTCCGGGTAACGTCATGATCGAGAGATATTTAACCAAATACGCCACATGCGCATCAGTGGTTTAGGACGACCACTCTGACAGTTAACCGTCAGTTCGTGACGGAGCCTCCCGAAGATCCTGGACGCCAGCCGCGCCGCCGTCCCATCGGCACCAGCACCCACGCGGCGATCACCAGCCCGGCCAGCGACAGCCCGACCGCCGCCAGCGTCGTGGCCACGTCGATCGCGTGCTGGTCGGGCGGTACGGCCTTGCGCACCGCCGAGGCCGGGAGCGGCGGCGGCACCGGCGGCGCCACCGCCACCTGCTCCGACGGCAGAACCATGGTGACCGCCAGGAGGGGGTTGACCATGCCCGCGCCCGTACCCTGGCCGTTGGCGCCGTCGGCGGTGAGCGCGATGCGGCGGCGGACCCGGAGCTGGTCGAGATCGGGGTGGCGGGCGCGGACGAGCGCGGCCACGCCCGCCACGTACGGCGCCGCGTAGCTCGTGCCCTCCAACTTGCTCTGGTAGCCCTTGCCCGTCCACGTGGCGCTGAGGTCCTGGCCGGGGCCGAGCACGGCGACGGCGTTGGGGTTGGAGAAGGTCGAGCGCCCGCCGTCCGGCGTCGCGGAGCCCACGGCGAGCACGCCGTCGTAGGCGGCCGGGTAGGCGGGGCTGGAGGTGCCGTCGTCGTTGGTGACGTTGCCGGCGGCGGCCACGATCACGATGTCCCTGCCGATGGCGTAGTCGACGGCGGCCTTCAGCTCAGGCCGGTCGGATGCCTGGATGGAGACGTTGATCACGTCGGCGTTCTCGTCGGCGGCCGTCCTGATGGCCTTGGCCAGCAGGGACACGTCGCCCAGCGAGCCGCTGGTCTGCTTGATCGACAGCAGCCTGACGGCGGGCGCGACGCCGTAGAAGGGGAGGTCGGAGCGGGGTTGCGCGGCGATGATGCCAGCCACCGCCGTGCCGTGGCCGACGCAGTCGCGAAAGCTGGTGTTGGTCAGGTCGGCCTTGCCGGCCAGGCGGATCTGGGGGTGGGTCTCGTCGACGCCGCTGTCGATGACGGCGACGGTGACGCCCTGGCCCATCGTCAGGGGCCACACGCTCTTGACGTTCAGCCGCCGCTGGGCCCAGGTCTCGGCGATCGCGGGGTTGGACTTCTTGGGCTCGCACCGTTCGGGCTCGGCGGCCTGCGCCGGCGCAACCGCGAACTGCAGGGCGAGCAGGCTTGCCACGAGGGCGCGACCCATCATGGCGAAACAGCGTATCCCGCCCATCCGGGACAGCGGACGACAACAGGCGGATCAACGGAAAGAAGCCCCAGCATCCTCGCCAGGGCCCCTCTCGTTGATCATTTCGTGGCGGACTCGATGTTCTGCCGGTAGGTCCCGATGACCCGCGAAGCCTCCTGCAGCTCCTCGGTCATGCGCTGGAACGCCGTGCGGTAGTTCTGCCACGCCTGCTGGAAGCGCTGCGCGCCCGGCCCGGTCCACGCCGTGCCGACCTTGGCGGCCTCGCGGTCGAGTGCGGTCATCGTGGTACGGACCGCCTCCGACTGCTGCGTGAACTGGCTGGACATCTGCTGCATTTCCTGCGGGTCGCCACCGAGCATGCTCTGGCTCATGCACACCTCCTGGAACCTGTGAAAGCGCAATCACCCTAAGGAAAGGCCACCGGCCGTCGCCCGTGTTATGCCGAGCGGCTATGGTCTACCCGAGGATTGTTCGGATTGTGTGGGGGCTTCATGCGCGAGGTCGTGGTGACCGGCGGCGGCACCGGGATCGGCTACGCGATCGCCGCCGCGTTCGCCTCACTCGGCGACCGCGTCACCATCACCGGCCGCCGTGAGCAGGTGCTCAGGGAGGCGGCCGAGCGGCTGGGCGCGGCGCACGTGCCGTTCGACGCCGCCGGTCCCGCCGCCGTGCACGAGGCGCTCGACAGCCTGCCCGCGCGGGTCGACGTGCTGGTCAACAACGCCGGCGGCAACACCGACCTCGACCGCGGGCAGTCCGCCGAGCTGACGGACGTGGCCGAGGCGTGGCAGGCCAACCTCAACGCCAACCTCATGTCCGCGGTGCTCGTCACGACCGCGCTGGCGCCCCGCATGGGCGAGGGCGGGCGGATCGTCACGATCGGCTCGATCGCCGCCAGGGGCACGGGCTCCGGCTCGTACGGCGCTGCCAAGGCCGCCGTCGAGTCCTGGACCGCCGACCTGGCCGCCGAGCTGGGCCCGAGGGGCATCACCGCGAACGTCGTGTCGCCGGGGCTGATCCTCGACACCGAGTTCTTCCGCGGCCGGCTGACCGAAGAGGGCGTCAAGGCCCGGGTGCGGAACACTCGAAACGGCCGCCCCGGCACCCCCTCCGACGTGGCCGACGCCGTCGTGTTCCTGGCCTCCGCGGGAGCCGGGCACGTCACGGGGCAGGTGCTCCATGTCAACGGCGGCGCATACCTGGGCCGCTGAACTCTGGGAGGAGGGACGATAGCCGGTGCGGAAGGTTCTGATCGCCAACCGCGGCGAGATCGCCGTACGTGTGGCCCGCGCCTGCCAGGACGCCGGGATCGGCAGCGTGGCCGTCTACGCCGACCAGGACCTCGACGCCCTGCACGTCAAGCTCGCCGACGAGGCGTACGCGCTGCGCGGTGAATCCCCCGCCGACACCTACCTCGACGTCGGCAAGCTCCTCGACGTCGCCCGCCGCTCCGGCGCCGACGCCGTGCACCCCGGCTACGGCTTCCTGGCCGAGAACGCCGCCTTCGCCCAGGCCGTCATCGACGCCGGCCTGGTCTGGATCGGGCCGCCGCCGGCCGCCATCGCCGCGCTCGGCGACAAGGTGCGGGCCAGGCACATCGCCCAGAAGGTCGGCGCGCCGCTGGTCGCGGGCACCAAAGACCCGGTGAGCGGCGTCGCGGAGGTCGTGGCGTTCGCGGAGGAGCACGGGCTGCCGATCGCGATCAAGGCCGCGTACGGCGGCGGCGGGCGCGGCATCAAGGTCGCCCGCCGCCTGGAGGAGGTCCCCGAGCTGTACGAGTCGGCCGTGCGCGAGGCGGTCGCCGCCTTCGGCCGCGGCGAGTGCTTCGTCGAGCGCTACCTCGACCGGCCCCGCCACGTGGAGACCCAGTGCCTGGCCGACCGGGCGGGCGACGTGGTCGTGGTGAGCACCCGCGACTGCTCGCTCCAGCGCCGTCACCAGAAGCTGGTGGAGGAGGCCCCCGCGCCGTTCCTGACCGACGAGCAGGTCGAGATCCTCTACACCGCCTCCAAGGCCATACTCAAGGAGGCCGGCTACGTCGGGGCGGGCACCTGCGAGTTCCTCGTCGGGCAGGACGGCACGATCTCCTTCCTCGAGGTCAACACCCGCCTGCAGGTCGAGCACCCGGTCAGCGAGGAGGTCTCGGGCATCGACCTCGTACGCGAGATGTTCCGCATCGCCGACGGCGAGCCGCTCGGCTACGGCGACCCCGTGCTGCGCGGTCACTCGATCGAGTTCCGGATCAACGCCGAGGACGCCGGGCGCGGCTTCCTGCCCGCCCCCGGCACGCTGGCCGCCATGCGCCCGCCCGCGGGGCCCGGCGTGCGGCTCGACTCCGGGTACGAAGCGGGCATGACGGTCCCTGGCACGTTCGACTCGCTGGTGGCGAAGCTGATCGTGACCGGGCGGACGCGCCAGGAGGCGCTGGAGCGGTCGCGGCGGGCGCTGGCGGAGTTCGAGATCTCGGGCATGCCGACGGTGCTGCCGTTCCACCGGGCCGTGGTGTCGGATCCGGCGTTCACGTCGTCGCCGTTCACCGTGCACACGCGGTGGATCGAGACGGAGTGGGACAACACGGTGGCCCCGTACGACGGGGACCTGGCCGCCGGTGAGAGCGCCGCCAGGGAGACGGTGACGGTCGAGGTCGGGGGCAAGCGGCTGGAGGTCGTCCTGCCGGCGGGCCTGGGCACGTCCGACGCCTCCGCCGCGCCTTCCGCGCCGGGCAGGGCGTCCAGGCGTACGACGGGCGGGGCCAGGAAGGCCGCGGCCGGCGGCGACGCGCTCATCACGCCCATGCAGGGCACGATCGTCAAGGTCGTGGCCTCCGACGGTGATGTGGTGAACGAGGGCGACACGGTGGTGGTGCTGGAGGCCATGAAGATGGAGCAGCCGCTGACGGCCCACAAGTCCGGCACGGTCACGGGGCTGACGGCGGCGGTCGGGCAGACGGTCACCTCAGGCGCCACGATCTGCGAGATCAAGGACACCTGACGCGCCAGCGCCCCCCCGGCCCCCACTCCCATGACGCGTACGGCGCGGACGGAGGGCACGCGGGCGGTGGGCGCGCGGGCAAAGGTCTCTTGACCGGGAATCGACCGTACCCACGCACAACCGGTGCCGGTTTCTTGGGCGACTTCTTGGGCGACGAAGTGCGTCCAGGCGCGCCAGGACAGGTAGCGTGCGCAGTAAGGAACTTTGCCGATCGCCCGTTCGTCCTCATGGGCGAAGGAGGCTTGCTGCCAATGACCCATTCGCTGCGCCGAGCAGGGGCCGCGATCGCGGCTCTGATCGCCGGTCTGATCGTCGTTCTTGCGCTGTCCCCTGCCGCCAACGCGGCGGCTCCCCCGGACGTCAACACGGTGGTGTCCAACTGGAAGAATGATCCGCTCTATGTGGTGTCCGGCTCGTCACTGACGTCCGATCAGCAGAGTGAGATCCGTGACGCGCTCAAGGGGGCCGACAGCAAGATCTTCACTGTCGCGCTGCCCGACGGCACCGTGACCGACTCCAACGTTGCGTCCTTCATGACCAGCCTCGACGCCGCGATGAAGGCCGCGAGCGCACCGTCGGCCACCTTCGCGGTGCTCGACGGCACGACCCTTTACTCCGCCTCCAACTCGCTGCGCCAGCAGGGCCTCGCGGGCGACCTGGCCAGGCTGGCCACCACCAACAACTCCGGTGACCTGGTCGCGGGCATGAAGGATTTCGTCAACCGCGTGGACATGGCCGCAAAGGGTGACCGTTCGGCCCTCTCCTCCGGCAGCCAGGCCAACCCGGGCGCCGGCGGCACCACCGCGCTGATCGCGCTGGGCGCGCTGGTCGTGGTCGGCGGTGGCGGCTACTTCCTCTACTCCAGCAACAAGAAGAAGAAAAAGGCCATCCAGGACGCCAAGGACCTCGCGGCCGTCAAGCAGACCGTCGACGAAGACGTCACCAAGCTGGGCGAGGAGATCACCGCCCTCGACTCCGACGTCTCGCTGGCCGGTCAGGGCGGCACGCACATCGAGGAGTGGCAGACGGCGCTCGACTCGTACGAGAAGGCCAAGACGCAGCTCGCCACCGTCCAGCGCGCCGACCAGGTGCGCGACGTGACCCAGACCCTCGAAGACGGCCGATACGCGCTGGCCGTGGTGAAGGCCAAGGTCAACAACGAGCCGGTGCCCGAGCGGCGGGCCCCCTGCTTCTTCAACCCGCAGCACGGCCCGTCGGCGCGTGACGTTCGCTGGGCCCCGCCCGGTGGCGCGGTGCGTGACGTGCCCGCCTGCAAGATGGACGCCGAGGCCGTGGAGCGCGGCTTCGACCCGCAGATGCGCGAGGTCATGGTCGACGGCCAGCGCCGGCCCTACTACGACGCGGGCCCCGCCTACCAGCCGTACGCCTACGGCTACTACGGCGGCTTCGGCGACATCATGACCGGCATGTTCATCGGCACCATGATGGGCAGCATGCTCGGCGGCGGCTTCGGCTTCGGCGGCTACGGCGCCGGCTACGCCGAGGGCTACGCGGACGGCGGAGGCGGCGACTTCGGCGGCGGCGGCGACGCGGGCGGCTGGGGCGACTTCGGTGGCGGCGGCGACTTCGGCGGCGGTGACTTCGGCGGAGGCGACTGGTAACCCGTAGGGCCCTGAGCCCAAAACCGGTCAAGCCCCAGATCGTGCTCACGATCTGGGGCTTTTCGCTACCCCGGCCCCCTCACCGAGGCCGGGGGTCGCCGCTGCCGTTCGCGACGCCGTTCCTCGTCGAGCATGACGGCGGCTCGTGGCACTGCCGTACCTGGCCGCCAGAATGTTGGGTGTGATCTATCTTGCCCACGGGCCGCGCGTGGCGCTCCGCTACCTCAGCCTGCAGGACTTCGAGGAGCTGGCGGTCCTGCACGAGGAGAGCGCGGAGCTGCTCGCCCGCTGGATGCCCGGCGCGCCCATCACCACGTACGACGACTTCGAGAGTTACCTGGCCAGGTTCGACGGGCCGCTGCACGAGGGGTTCCTCATCTGCCTGCGTGACACGGGCGCGATCGTCGGCCGGGTCAATGTCAACAACATCATCCGGGGCACCCACCAGAGCGCGACCATCGGCTACTCCGCCTTCGCGTCCACGACCGGGCGCGGCTACCTGACGGAGGGGCTGGGGCTGCTGGTCGCGTACGCGTTCGGTGAGATGGCGCTGCACCGGCTGGAGGCCAACATCCAGCCGTCGAACACCGCCTCACTCAACCTGATCAAGCGCGTCGGCTTCCAGCGCGAGGGCTACTCCCCGAACTTCCAGTTCGTCGACGGCGCCTGGCGCGACCACGAGCGCTGGGCCATCACCGTCGAGATGACCGAACCGGAGGCCGGATGAACGAGGCGATCTCCCGGGAGACGGCCCGCGTGGTGCTGCTCGACCCCGCCGACCGGGTGCTGCTCTACCGAGGGCTGCTGCTGCAGGTGGAGAGCCGGCCGTACGCGTGGTTCACGCCCGGGGGCGGCGTTGATCCGGGAGAGAGCGCGCGGCAGGCCGCGGCCCGGGAGCTGCGGGAGGAGATCGGCCACGTCGTGGCGCCCGAGGCGCTCGGGCCGGTGGTGGCGACCAGCGCGGGCGGGTGGAGCCTGGACGAGCAGCGGTTCCACTCCCACGACTCGTTCTTCGTGCTGCGGGTGGACGACCTGGAGGTGGACACGTCCGGCATGGACGCGGAGGAGCGCGCGTCCACCGACCGCTTCCGCTGGTGGAGCGTGCCTGAGCTGACCGGCGGGCTCGGGGGCGAGCAGGTCGTTCCCATCGGGCTCGGCCTGGTGGTGGCGCGGGTCGTCGCCGGGGACGTCCCCGCCGCGCCGGTCGTCCTGCCGTGGCACCTCACGGACGCCGGCTGACGGGTCGATACGGTCCTAGGCCCCTGATCCGGCGGAGATCACCTGCGCTCCCCGGGTGGGCGTGCGAGAATCCGGGGCGTGGGATTCGTGTCGTTGCCTGAGGGCGCCGCGTGGCGGCATCTCGACGCACGTGTCGGGTTCGAGGTCACGTACTTCCTCGCCCAGGAGGACGGCTACCGCGTCGAGGGCTGCACGACCGCGGTCGAGGACGGGCTGAGCTGGATCGTGGAGTACGCGATCGACGTGGACGCCGCCTGGCGCACCCGTCGTGCGCGCGTCACCAGCCGTTCGGCGTCCGGGAGGCGGCGCACGCTGATCGAGGCCGACGGCGTCGGCCATTGGCGGATCGACGGTACGCCCGCGCCCGACCTCGACGGCTGCCTTGACGTCGATCTGGAGTCGTCGGCGATGACCAACACGTTCCCGGTCCACCGGCTGGGCCTGGCCGTGGGGGCGGACGCGGACGCCCCTGCCGCCTTCGTCCGCGCGCTCGACCTCGGCGTCGAGCGGATCGACCAGCGCTACACCCGTGTCCCCGGCGAGTCCGGCCGCCTGGAGTACGACTACTCGTCCCCGGTCTTCGACTTCCACTGCCGGCTCGTGTTCGACGAGTCGGGGCTGGTCATGGACTACCCGGGGCTGGCGGCACGCGAACGCTGACGCGCCCTGACCTCGGCTGAGGCCCATGCTGAGGCTGAGGCTGAGGCCCCATGCCCGCGCGGCGTGCCCGGCGAGGTCGCCGGGCACGCCGCGCCCGCCTGCACGGTGACGAAGTCGTAAGGCGCTACGCCTGCGCGACGGCGAAGTCGTAGGGGGCCAGCGGGCCGCGGAGGCGCAGCTCGACGCGGCCCTCCCAGCGCTCGCCGAACTCCGTCAGCGCCCGCTCCAGCCCTGCGTGGCCGTCGGCCCCGGCCAGCAGGGCCACGTGCACGGCGTCGCGTTCGTCCGACGGGTCCAGGAGCACGGCCCGGGTGTAGTGCCCGGACAGGCCGTCGAGCAGGAGCAGGGTGTCCAGGTCGCGCTTGGCCTCGATCGAGGCGGTGACGATCTCGTCGAGCCGGGCGCGTTCCGGCCCGGTCGCGTCCTCGGACGTGCCGTGGACGACCGCACGCAGACGTACGGCCTCGGGGCTCTCCGCGAGGATCTCGGCGAGCACGGCCCCCTCGTCGTAGCGGCCCTCGACGACGTACTCGGCGCTGCCCCGCAGTTCGCCCAGCTTGGCGAGGTAGGCGTCGTGGTGCGGCGCGAGCAGTTCCGTCACGACGGACCCGGGGTTGGCCAGCACCGCGCCGAACCGGAACGGCAGCACCGGCCCCTTGGCCGCCATGGCGTCGAGCAGTTCCTCGTGCGTCCTGAGGTCGTCGGCCCGGTCCAACGGCCGGTGCACGTCGACGTCGCTGACGAGGGCCGCGATCCGGCCGTGTTTGACCAGCTTGACCTCTCCGGCCGGCTCGCCCAGACCGCGGCGGCCGGGGGCCACCTTGGTCTCCGCGGGCACGATGCCGTAGACGTACGAGCCCAGGTTCTGGCCGCCAGGGGCCTGCTCGGCCGCGGAGGCGCTGCAAGCCTTCGTCGAACGTCTCATCGTCCTTGCCTGCCCAGACAACCCGACAAAGAACCACATAAAACCCAAAACCCGGCAGACTTGACGTACGTTGAGCTTGCATTCGACCACCTTCCGCGACATTTGCCGAAACTCATTCGAAGACGCCCATAGGCGGATGGAACGATGTCCGCGTGGCACACCGCAGCACGCCCCCGGCCGCCGGGCAGGACCGACCGGCCGGGCAAACGCTCCTGGAGTCGATCCACCGGCTGGCCGAAGAGACCGGGCGCGGCCGGCGCCATGCCGCCGCCGATCTCGCCGCCGCCCTCACCTGCGCCGTCACCGACGCCGTCCTCGCCGACCAGGCCATGGACGTGCTGGCGGCGGCGAACCCCGCGATCTGGCTCGATCTGGACACGGCGCTACGCCGACGGGACGACAGGAACCGGACGGTCGATCGCTCGCCTCTGCCGCTCGCCCTGGTGTTCACCGCCTGCGCCAGGAGGGGGCGGGAGCGGGAGTGGGCCGTCCGGCATCCGGTCATGCGGGACGACCTCCGGCTGCTGCCCGTCCTGCTGGTCAGGAGCACCGACTGGGCCGAGGCGGTGCGGGCCCCGGCGGTGCGGGTCCTGCGCGAGGTGCTCGCGGACGGGAACGTACCGGCCGCGGCGCTCGCGGCCGCCGCGTCGGTGGCCGTGCTGCTGGCGGACCGCGTACGCGGCCGCCCCGCCCTCGACCTGGTCCGCGACGCCCTCGTCCGAGCCGGTGACGACACGCTGGACGGCGTGCGCGCATGCGCCGACCTGCGCGGGCGGCGGTACGCGTTCGACGTGGCGCTGCGCGCGGGCCGCATGGACCACGGCCGCCTGGTCGCCGCGGCGCGGCACGAGCCCGACTCCGTCATCCGCACGCGCTGCGCCACCGAACTGGCCGAACAGGCGGTCGCCCAGGACCGGCCAGAACTGGCCGAGGAGATCCTGGACGGCACCTCGGCCGCCGGGCGCGTCCAGGCCCTGACCGCCCTCGTACGGCTCGGCCACACCCGGCACGCCCCCCGCTTCCTGGACGACACCACAGGCATGGTCCGCCTCACCGCTCAGTGGGGCCTGCGGCGGGCGGGCGACGACCCGGCCGAGCGCTACCGGCGGCGCATCGAGAACGGCGGGGCCACCCGCGGGCTGCTGGCCGGGCTGGGCGACTGCGGCGCGCGGGCGGACGGCGCTCTGATCGAGCCGTACCTGCGGGACCCGAGACCGCGGGTGCGGGCGGAGGCGGTGCGTACGCTGCGCCGCCTGGGCGCGCGGGCCGACGTCGCCGCCCTGCTGGAGGACCCGGCGCCGGCGGTGGTCAGGAACGTCGTGACCACGCTGCTGGCCGACGGCCCCGGCGTGCCGGTCGAGCGGCTGTGGGCGTTGTGCGCCGCCGGGCGGCCCCGCCATGTCCGGCTGGCCGCGTACCGGCTGCTCGCCCGGCGGGACGCGTGGAGCCGGATCCACGCGGGCCTGCTGCTCGTCAGCGACCCGGACGACACGCTGCGCGGGCGGGCCCACGCCGACCTGGCCCGGTGGTGCAGGACAGACGCGGCGACCCAGTACGGGCGGCCCTGCCCCGCGGCGCTGCGCGAGAAGCTGGTCGACCTCGCCCGCGCGGCGGCAGCGGCTCTCGGCGCCGAGAACACCCGCCTGCTGCTCTGGTCGCTGCGCGACGGGTACGACACCGGCTGACGGCCTCTGGGGGGTCGGTCAGTCGCCCTGGCGGCCGGGGGTCGTGCGGGTGGCCTCGATCACGCGGGTCAGCACCCGGTGCAGGTCCTGCAGCTCTTCGAGGCCCATGCCGAGACGCGCCACGATGGCGGGCGGGATCTTCTCGGCCTCCGACCTGAGCCGCCGCCCCTCGGGGGTGAGGGTCACCACGAGGGCGCGCTCGTCGTGGGCGTTGCGCTCGCGGTGGAGGTAGCCCAGCGCCTGGAGCCGCTTGAGCAGGGGCGACAGGGTGCCGGGGTCGAGCTGGAGCAGCTCGCCCAGCTCTTTGACCGACAGCGGCTCGTACTGCCAGAGGGCCAGCATGGCGAGGTACTGCGGGTGGGTCAGGCCCATGGGCTGCAGCAGCGGCCGGTAGAGGCTGATGACGCTGCGGGACGCGACGCTGAGGGCGAAGCACACCTGCCGGTCGAGGGCCAGCAGATCTGTTGCGTCTGTCACAGGCTCCATCCGTATGCACCTCCGGCGGGCTCTGGTAAATTACTTTGTGTACCAAGTATTAGGGCACAAACAGCTCCTACGCAAATCTTCCGCAGGCCGACCTTGAAGGGACGTCGCCGTGTTTCACCGCAAGCCGCTGGAGGAACGCATCGCCGAGCGTCAGGCCAAGCTGCGCCCGCTGAAGGAGGGCAAGCACTTCGAGCACGGCCCGGCCAAGTTCGTGTTCGTGTCGCTGATCGCCCTGGTGGTGCTGGTGCACTTCGGCGGGCTCGCCATCGTCATGCACTTCTACTCCTGACGAATCCCGGGGCCGCCGCCCAGAGCGCGATCCCGACGAAGAGCGCCTGCTCGGGAACGCGCTGCCACAGCGGCGAGGCGAGGCTGGTCCCGGCCACGGCCGCGTACACGTTGGCGGGCAGCAGGGCCAGGAACAGCAGCGCCAGGCAGATCCCGGCGGGCCGGCGAAACCGTTCGAGCACCAGCCCCACGGCCCCGGCCAGCTCCAGCACGCCGGTCAGATACACCATGAAGCCGGGGAACGGCACGATGGGCGGCACCATGGCCACCATGTCCTCGTAGTTCGGCATGAAGGTCACCTCGCCCGGGACGAAGTGGGCACTCGCGGTCATGACGAGCATGACGGCCAGGCCATGGGCCGCGCTCACCCGCCACGTACCGAACCGGCCCACACCCAGCGCACCCAGCAGCCGGAACGCCGACGTGGCGACCAGCAGAACGATCACGGTCATCAAAGACTCCTTTGGATAGCGAAACTATCTACTAAATAGATAGCATCACTATCCAGCAAAGGCAAGTCCTTTGCCCACCGCCGAAGGGCACGAAAAAGGGCGCGTGGTGCGTCGCACCACGCGCCCTCCGGCGGAAACCTAGATGGACACCCCTGGCTGCATGAGCCGCCGGGCGGCCTCGGTGATCGACCCCGACAACGACGGGTAGACCGCGAACGTGTGCGCGATCTGGTCGACGGTCAGCCGCTGCTGCACCGCCACCGACACGGCCAGGATCAGCTCGGACGCGCGCGGCGCCACGACCACGCCGCCCAGCACGATGCCGGTGTGCGGACGGCAGAACAGCTTCACGAACCCGTCGTTGAAGCCCTGCATCTTGGCCCGCGCGTTCGTCGCCAGCGGCAGCTTGACCACGTTCGCCTCGATCTCGCCGGACTCGATCGACTGCTGGGAGACGCCCACCGCCGCGATCTCCGGGTCGGTGAAGATGTTGGAGGCCACCGTGGCCAGCCGCAGCGGCTGCACGGCCTCGCCCAGCGCGTGCCACACCGCGATGCGGCCCTGCATGGCCGCGACCGAGGCCAGCATGAGCACGCCCGTGCAGTCGCCGGCGGCGTAGACCCCGGCGGCGGACGTGCGCGAGACCTTGTCGACCTTGACGAACCCGCCCCGGTCGAGCTGCACCCCGGCCTCCTCCAGCCCGATGCCGGAGGTGTTGGGGACCATGCCGACCGTCATCAGCGCGTGCGAGCCCTCGGCGGTACGGCCGTCTTCGAGCGTCACCACCACGCCGTCGGGCGTGCGCTTGACGGACGCGGCCCGGGAGCGGGCCATGACGTTCATCCCGCGCCGCCGGTAGACCTCTTCGAGCACCTCGGCGCCGTCGGCGTCTTCGTTGGGCATCATCCGGTCGCGGCTGGAGACCAGCGTGACCTCGGCCCCCAGCGACCGGTAGGCCCCCGCGAACTCCGCGCCCGTCACGCCGGAGCCGACCACGATGAGGTGCTCGGGCAGCTCTTCGAGGTCGTAGAGCTGGCGCCAGTTGAGGATGCGCTCGCCGTCGGGCTCGGCCCCCGGCAACACGCGCGGCGTCGCGCCGGTGGCGAGCAGCACCACGTCGGCCCTGATCGTACGGTCGCCGGCCCTGACCACCTGCGGGTCGACCAGCCGCCCGCGCGCCCTGATGATCTCGACGCCCTCGGCCTCGACCCGGGTCGCGATGTCGGCCGACTGGGCCTGGGCCAGCTCTTTGACCCGCTTGTTGACCAGCGGCAGATCGACCCCGACCACCCCCGCGTCGCCGTCGGGCCCGCCGGAGTAGGCCACGCCCAGGGACGAGGCGTCGAGCAGGGCCTGCTTGCGCACGGAGGTCGCGATCAGCGTCTTGGACGGCACGCAGTCGGTCAGCACGCACGCGCCACCCGGGCCGTCCTGCTCGACCATCGTGACTTGCGCGCCCAACTGAGCGGCCACCAACGCCGCCTCGTAGCCGCCTGGCCCGCCACCGATGATCACGATCCTCGTCACGCGTACCATTCTCCCGCATGCCCCGAGTCGCCGACGAACGGGGCAGGGTCTCAACCGCTACTCTTCTGCTGTGCCTGTCTACGCCGCCTACGGCAGCAACATGGACCCTGAGCAGATGGCCATGCGAGCCCCGCATTCCCCGATCAGGGGAGTGGGCTGGCTGCCGGGCTGGCGCCTGACCTTCGGAGGGATGGACCTCTCGTGGGAGGGCGCGGTCGCCACGATCGTCGAAGACCCTGACGAACACGTGTTCGTGGTCCTGTACGACGTGCCCGACTGGGAGGAGAACTCGCTCGACCAGTGGGAGGGCGCGGTACGCGGGGCCTACCACAAGGTGCGGCTGCGGGTGCAGACGCTGGAGGGCGAGGTCGTGGCCTGGTTCTACGTGCTCGACGGCTACGAGGGCGGCCTGCCGTCGGCCCGCTACCTGGGCAGCCTGGCCGAGGCGGCCGAGCGGGCGGGCGCCCCCGACGACTACGTCAAGGAGCTGCGGGAGCGCCCCTGCACCTCGTTCGGCTGACCAGGCGACCGGCACCGGAGCGGCTAACGCAGCGGCTCGTCCTTGGTCTCCTTGAGGACGAAGAGGTAGACCAGCGTGGAGATCAGCGCCAGCGCCGACATGTACCACGGGAAGAGCCCGGGGCTCCCCGCGTCCCGCAGCGCGGTGCCGATCAGCGGCGCGGTGCCGCCGAAGAGCGCCACGGTCAGCGAGTACGGGAACCCGGCCCCCGCCGCCCGCACCCGCGTCGGGAAGAGCTCCGAGTTGACCGCCGCCGAGATCGAGGTGAAGCAGCCCAGGAAGACCATGCCGACGAGCTGCACCACCAGCAGGCTCCAGTAGGCGTCGCTGAGCAGCCCGAGCAGCGGCACGGGCAGCACGAGGAACCCGACCCCGAACGCGATCAGCAGCGGCCTGCGCCCGACCCGGTCCGACAGCATGCCGAGCAGCGGCTGCAGCAGCATGAAGAAGACTAGCGAGATCGTGCCGATCTGCAGCGACTCCGCCTCGTCGAAGTTGACGGTGATCTGCGCGTACGTGGGCAGGAAGCTGGTCCAGGTGTAGTACGCCACGGTGCCGGCGATCGTGATGCCCACGATCGTGGCCGCCGCCCTCGGGTAGTGCCTGAGGAAGTCGAACAGCTTGGGCCGTTCGGCCTCGCCGCGCTGGATCTCCTCCGCCACGGCCGAGGTCTCGTCGGCGCCCTTGCGGATCCACAGGCCCACGAGGCTGAGCACGGCGCCCACGATGAACGGGATGCGCCAGCCGTAGGAGTTCATGTCGGCCTCGACCAGGGCCGTGGCCAGCACCGCCGCCAGGCCCGAAGCCAGGAGCTGGCCGATGGTGGTGCTGACGTACTGGAAGCTGGAGAAGAGGCCGCGGCGGCCGGCGGGGGCCGACTCCACCAGGAACGTGGTCGCGGCGGCGAACTCGCCGCCCACCGACAGGCCCTGGATGAGCCGGGCGAGGGTGAGGATGATCGGCGCGAGCACGCCCACCGCGGCGTAGGTGGGGGTCAGCCCGACGAGCAGCGAACCGGCGCCCATCAGCACGATCGTGAACGTCATGGCGGCCTTGCGGCCGTAGCGGTCGGCGAAGGCGCCGACGAGCAGGCCGCCGAGCGGCCGCATGAAGAAGCCCACCGCGAACACGGCGAACGAGGCCAGCAGGGGGACCAGGCTGTTGCCCGCACTCTCGGGGAAGACCTGCTTGGAGAAGTAGACGGCCAAAAAGGTGTAGGCGTACCAGTCGTACCACTCCACGACGTTGCCGACGCTGGCCGCCATGAGCTGGCGTACGCGGCTCTTGGGGATGCCGAGTGGGGATTGCGCCACTGGGGAGGTCGCCACGTGGGCTCCTTTGCTGACAAGTGCGGTGGTGGCCTACTGTGCAATCAGACGACCGAAACAGTCAAATATTCCGGCAAACATTTACAATCCCGACATAGAAACGGGCGCAGGTGGACGTTCTCGACCGGCGGCTCATAGCCGCGCTGCAAGTGAGCCCACGGGCCTCGTGGGGCGACATCGGCCGGGCCGTGGGCGAGCACGAGCGCACGGTCGCGCGGCGGTTGCAGCGGCTGATCGCCGACGGGGTCGTGCGGGTCACGGCCATCTACGACGACCTGCGCACCGGTCACGGCCGCCCGGTGCACCTGCACGTCCAGGTACGCCCCGGCACGGCGGCGCAGGTCGCCAAGGCGCTGGCCGACCGGCCCGACACGCGCTCGGTCTACTCGCTGACCGGGGCCGCCGACCTCGGCTGCGAGCTGGTCTCGCCCTCCAGGGAAGACCTGCACCGCATCCTCACCGCGCAGATCTCCGACATCGACGGCGTGCTGAAGACGCAGACCCAGGTCGTGCTGCACACGTTCAGGACGGTGGCCGAGTGGCACGCGCCCTTCCTCACCGAGCAGGAGGTCGCCGAGCTGCGACCGCCCCCGCCCCCCGAGTGCCTGCCCGACGAGGACGGGCTCTCGCCCTTGGAGGAGGAGATCGCCGGCCTGCTCGCCGCCGACGGCCGGATCGCGTTCACCGCGGTGGCCGAGCGGCTGGAGCTCTCGGTGCCGACCGCGCGCCGGCGGGTCACCTCGCTGATCGAGCGGCGCCTGCTGCTGCCGCGCGCCGAGGTCGAGCCCGCGCTGCTCGGCCTGGAGGTCGAGGCCATGTTGTGGCTGAAGGTACGCCCCCACGGCCTCGACTCGGTCGGCCGCCGGCTGGCGGCGCACCCCGACGTCCGTTACTGTGCCGCCACCACGGGCACCCACTCCCTCATCGTCCAGGTCGTGGCGGCGCACGAGGCGGCCCTCTACCGTTTCATGACCGGCGTCGTCGGCCGGTACGACGAGATCACCGACGTCGACCTCACCCTGATCACCCGCGCCCACAAGCGCGGCCACCTCCACAAGTCCGGACTGCTCACGCCTTGACCCACCATGAGGAGACATCCATGACCCCAGCCGAGAACGAAGTAGCCGACCTCTGCGTGGAGCTGATCCGCGTCGACAGCAGCAACTACGGCGACGGCAGCGGCCCGGGCGAGCGGGCCGCCGCCGAGGTCGTCATGGCCAGGCTGGCCGAGGTGGGCATCGAGTCCACCTACATCGAGAGCGAGCCGGGCCGCGGCAACGTGATCACCCGGGTCGAAGGCACTGACCCGGCCCTGCCCGCGCTGCTCGTCCACGGCCACCTGGACGTCGTGCCGGCCAACGCCGCCGACTGGACGGTCGACCCGTTTGCGGGCGAGGTGCGCGACGGCTACATCTGGGGCCGCGGCGCCGTGGACATGAAGGACATGGACGCGATGATGCTGGCCGTGCTGCGCCAGCTCAAGCAGGAGGGCCGCAGGCCGCGGCGCGACCTGGTCTTCGCCTGGCTGGCCGACGAGGAGGCCGGCGGCGTCTACGGCGCCAAATACCTCACCGCCCACCACCCCGAGCTGTTCGAGGGGGTCACCGAGTCGATCAGCGAGGTCGGCGGCTACTCGCTGGAGGTGGACCCCTCGCTGCGGCTCTACCTGATCGAGACGGCCCAGAAGGGCCTGGCCTGGATGAAGCTGGTCGCCGACGGCACCGCCGGGCACGGCTCGATGCTCAACTCCGACAACGCGGTCACCGAGATCGCCCAGGCGGTGGCCCGGATCGGCGCGCACGACTGGCCGCTGACCTACACCCCAACGGTCCGCAGGTTCCTCACCGAGGTCGCCGCCGCGTTCGGCATCCCGTTCGACGAGGACGACCCGCGGCCCGTGCTCGACCAGATCGGGCCGCTGGTCAGGTTCGTGGGCGCGACGCTGCGGAACACGGCCAACCCGACCCAGCTCGACGCCGGCTACAAGTCGAACGTCATCCCCGGCCAGGCCACGGCCGTGGTGGACGGGCGGTTCCTGCCGGGGTTCGAGGAGGAGTTCTTCAAGACCGTCGACGGGCTGCTCGGGCCGAAGGTGCGGCGCGAGTTCGTGCACCACGACATCGCGCTGGAGACCTCGTTCGACGGGGCGCTGGTGGAGTCGATGATCGCGGCGCTGCAGGCGGAGGACCCGGCGGCGCGGGCGATTCCGTACTGCATGTCGGGCGGCACCGACAACAAGACGTTCTTCGCGGATCTGGGGGTGCGCGGGTTCGGGTTCGTGCCGCTGCGGCTGCCCGCGGACATGGACTTCGCGTCGATGTTCCACGGCGTGGACGAGCGGGTGCCGGTGGACGCGCTGCAGTTCGGGGTGCGGGTGCTCGACAGGCTCCTCCTAAACTACTGAGATGTGACCAAAGACGCATACACCCTGGCCGGCGAGGCCGCCGCGGAGCTGCGTGGCGCCGCCGGCCTCGGCAACTCCGACGCCCCCTTCGACGTGGCGCTCGTCATGGGGTCGGGGTGGGTGCCCGCCGCCGACGCGATCGGCGAGACGGTGAGCGAGATCCCGTTCACCGCCCTGCCGGGCTTCAGCGCGCCCGCGGTGGCGGGGCACGGGGGCAAGATCCGGGTGGTACGCACCCCAGGCGGGCGGCACGCGCTGGTCCTCCTGGGGCGTACGCACCTGTACGAAGGGCTCGGGGTCGACGCGGTCGTGCACGGCGTGCGCACGGCGGCCGCGGCCGGGGCGCGCACGCTGGTGCTCACCAACGCCGCCGGCGGCCTGCGGCCCGAGACGCAGAACGTCGGCGACCCCGTGCTGATCAGCGACCACATCAACCTGACCGGGGCCAACCCGATCACCGGCACCACGTTCATCGACCTCACCGAGGTCTACTCGCGCCGCCTGCGCGCGCTGGTCCGCGAGGTCGACCCCAGCCTCTCCGAGGGCGTCTACGTGGCCTTCCGCGGCCCCACGTACGAGACGCCGGCCGAGATCCGCATGCTGCGCACGCTGGGCGGCGACCTGGTGGGCATGTCCACCGTCCTGGAGGCCATCGCCGCCCGCGAGGCGGGCCTGGAGGTGCTCGGCGTCTCGCTGGTCACCAACCCGGGGGCGGGCCTGTCCGGCGAGCCGCTGAACCACGAGGAGGTGCTGGAGGTCGGCCGGGCCACCGCAGCCCGGATGGGCGTGCTGCTGGCCAAGGTGGTGGACCGGCTGTGAGCCTGCTGGAGGAGGCCCGCCGGTGGCTCACGCAGGACCCCGACCCCGACACGCGCGCCGAGCTGTCCGGCCTGATCGAGCGCGCGGACCTGGCCGCCCTGGCCGAACGCTTCGGGGCCAAGCTGGAGTTCGGCACGGCGGGCCTGCGCGGCGAGCTGGGCGCGGGCCCCAACCGGATGAACCGCGTCACCGTGATGCGCGCCGCCGCCGGTCTGGCGAAGGTGCTCGGACCGGGCGGACACGTCGTCATCGGCTACGACGCCCGGCACAAGTCCGACGTGTTCGCCCGCGACACCGCGGCCGTGCTGACCGGCGCGGGCCTGCGCGCCTCGCTCCTGCCCGGCCCGCTGCCCACGCCCGTGCTGGCCTTCGCCGTACGCCGCCTGGGCGCGGACGCCGGGGTGATGGTCACCGCCAGCCACAACCCGCCCCGCGACAACGGCTACAAGGTCTACTGGGGCGACGGCTCCCAGATCGTGCCGCCGATCGACGCCGAGATCTCGGCCGCCATCGACGCCGTCGGCCGGGTGGACGAGCTGCCGGTGAACGGCCCCGGCATCCTCGCCGAGCTGGGCGAGGACCTCGTGGCCGCCTACGTCGGCGCGATCACGTCCCTGCCGCTGGGTGAGGCCCGCGACCTGCGGGTGGCGTACACGCCGCTGCACGGCGTCGGGGCAGCCACGCTGACGGACGCCTTCCTGGCCGCCGGCTTCGAGAGCCCGGCGGCGGTCGCGGAGCAGCGCGACCCCGACCCCGGCTTCCCCACGGTCTCCTTCCCCAACCCGGAGGAGCCGGGCGCGATGGACCTGGCCGTGGCCCTGGCCGCCAAGCTGGAGGCCGACCTGGTGCTGGCCAACGACCCCGACGCCGACAGGTGCGCGGTGGGGGTGCCGCTGGCGGGCGGGGGCGTACGCATGCTGACCGGCGACGAGGTCGGCGGCCTGCTGGCCGAGCACGTGATCACGCACACCACCGGCGACCGGATGGTGGCCACCACCATCGTCTCCTCCACGCTGCTCGGCAAGATCGCCCAGGCGCACGGCGTCCGGTACGGCGAGACCCTGACCGGGTTCAAGTGGATCATCAAGGCGGGCCCTGGGCTGGTGTTCGGCTACGAGGAGGCCATCGGCTACAGCGTGGGCTCCGACGCCGGCCTGCCGGTCCGCGACAAGGACGGCATCGGGGCCGCCCTGACCGTGGCGGGCATCGCGGCGGCGGCCAAGCGCGACGGCCGTACGCTGCTGGACCTGCTGGACGACCAGGCCCGCCGCTACGGGCTGCACGCGACGGCGCAGCTCTCGTTCCGGGTCGCCGACCTGGCGCTGATCGCCGGCGCGATGTCCCGGCTGCGTGCCGAGCCGCCCGCCACGCTGGGCGGGCTGCCGGTGGCCGGGGCCGACGACCTGGCGCGCGGCGACGGGGGCCTGCCGCCGACCGACGGCCTGCGCTACCGGCTCTCCGGCGGCGCCCGCGTGGTGGTGCGGCCGTCCGGCACCGAGCCCAAGCTGAAGTGCTACCTGGAGGTCGTGGTCCCGGTGACGGACACCCCGGCGCGGGCGCGGGCCCAAGCCGGGGAACACCTCGACGCGCTCAAGGCCGATCTGACCGCCCGGCTCGGGTTGTAGTCGATGGCCGGCGGATCCGTGATCCGCCGGCCGCCGGTCAGGCGAGCCTGAACTGCAGGTCGGTGTCCCAGTTGTGCGGGTCGGGCTCGACCCGCGGATCGGTGTTGTACAGCTCCAGGCGGCACCCCCAGTGCTCGGTGCCGTCGTGCTCGGTCATGTCCCACTTCAGTCCCTGCTCGCCGGCCCACTTCAGCAGGGACTCGATGGCGCCGACGAGCCGGTCGGGATGACCGTGGTGGGAGAGGGTCGCGTAGCGTCCTGCGGGCAGCACCGCGGCGAACAGGTCGCCCTCGCCCGCCACCGGCGTCGCCACCGGCACCCCCGCCTGCACCACGAGCCGGTCACCCGGCATGTCGATGCTCTCGTACCTCAGGAACGGCGCCCCCGCGAGAGGGACGCCGCGCCCGGCCAGCCGGCCGGCGATCTCGCCGATGCGGTCGGCGATCAGGCCGAACGTGGTCATGGTGATGGTGGCGCGGGCCCCGACGTAATAGCGCTCGGGGACCTCGATGATCTGTGGCATGTTTCCTCCTTCACCTCCCAGTACGAAGCGCGGGCTCGAAACTCATCGGCAGCCCGAAGAACGGGAACAACCCGGGATCCAGATACGTCGTCTCCCCCGTGATCACTCCCCCGGCCACCTCCAGCACGACCAGGGCGAACGGCTCCCCGCGCAGGTACTGGCCGAACGCCGGGCAGCCGTTGGCCCGCGTCGGCAGCAGCCGGGATCCGGCGCACGGCGCGCCGGAGGCGAGCAGCACCGCCCGGACGGCCTCGCGCCCCCGCAGCCACCACGTGAACGGCGGCATGGACGACGTGGCGTCCTCGTGCAGCAGCGACACCAGCGCGTCCACGTCGTAGCGCTCGAAGGCCGACACGTACCGGGCCAGCAGTTCCCCGTCCACCTCGTCGTCGACGGGGGCGGCGGCGGGGAGCCGGGCTCTGGCCCGCTGCAGGACGCTGTTGACCGAGGTGACCGTGGTGGCCAGCAGGGCAGCCGTCTCGGCGGCGCTCCACCCGAGCACGTCGCGCAGGATGAGCACGGCCCGCTGCCGGGGCGGCAGGTGTTGCAGCGCGGCCACGAACGCCAGCCGCACGGATTCCCGCGCCACCGCCAGGTCGGCGGGGTCGAGCACGAGGGCGTCGGGGACCGGCTGGACCCAGCGGCCGGGCGGCAGCGGCTCGCCCAGTTCGGCTCCTGGCACGGCGGCGGGCCCGAGGTCCATGGCGCGGGCACGGCGCTGCGGGCCCCGCAGCATGTCCAGGCAGACGTTCGTGGCCAGGTGGAACAGCCACGCGCGCAGCGGCCCCCGCCCGGGGTCGTACGTCCGCCAGGCCCTGACGAACGCCTCCTGCACCGCGTCCTCGGCCTCGAACCCGGAGCCGAGCATGCGGTAGCAGTAGCCGGTCAGCGCGGCGCGGTGCGCTTCGAGATCCATGTCAGCTCACTTCGATCTGCAACTCGGTGACCCACGCCTCCCGGTCGTCCGGGCAGTGCAGGGAGACCTCTCTGGCCAGGTCGCGGGAGCGGTGGCCGGTCTCCTCGATCCAGTGGGCCAGCGCCTGGAGCGTCGGCCCGACCGCCTCCATCGGCCCGTGGTGGATGATCGTGGCGGCCGTCTCGATGCCGGGCAGGTCGGTCACCTCGAAGTCGTGGCGGCCGGCCTGCCCGGGGGCCACGTTCACCGGCAGGCAGGCGTGCACCATGGCGGAGCCGTCGTCCTCCTCCCGGTAGTGGGCGATGCCGGGGCCGGTGATGCGCAGGCAGGCGTCCTCCACCCGCCGGCACAGCTCGCCGAACAGGGGGCCGATGACCGGCCCGATGTCCGCGCCGTCGTAGCTGGCCGCTCTGGCGGAGAGTCGGGCGACGTGGACGGGGTTCACCCTCTTCAGCACGACCTCCGCCGTGCGCATGCGCCCCTCGGTCTCGATCGTGCGCAGCCGCGCCTCGACGCTGCGCAGCCTGTCCAGGTCGGCGTTGATCCGCTCTTCGAGCTGGGCACGGCGCAGGCGGACCATGCCGTGCAGCTCCTCCGTGCTCACCTTCTCGTCGAGGATGGCCCTGACCTGCTCCAGCGTGAAGCCGAGGTCCTTGATCGCGACGATGCGGTTGAGCCTGGCGAGCTGCTCGGCCTGGTAGGAGCGGTAGCCGGTGACCTGGTCGACGTGCGCCGGGCGCAGCAGGCCGATGGCGTCGTAGTGGCGGAGCATGCGTACGGACACCAGCCCCAGCCTGGCGAACTCTCCGATGCTGAACATGGTCTCTCCAGGTCTAGGGCCTGACACCGTGTCAGGGTCAACCTATGGCGATTTCTCACACCTTGGGGTATTTTTCGTCTCAAAGCGGGCGACCGAACGTTCGGTAGGAGCCATGATTCCCCAACTGTCCGACACCGGCGAGCGCATCAGGACGGCGGCGGTGCTGCTGTTCGCCCGGCAGGGCTACGCCGCCACGAGCATCAGAGACCTCGGCAGGGCGGTCGGCATGACCAACGCCGGGATCTACCACCACGTCGCCAGCAAGGAGGCCCTGCTGGCCGACCTCATGCGGGTGGCCCAGCAGGGGCTGATCGAGGCCACGCGCCGCCTGCTGGCCCCCTGCGCACGTCCCGCCGACCGCCTCGCCCTGCTGATCAGTTCGCTGACCGCCGTCCACGCGCTCAGCCCCATGACCACCCGCGTCATGGACGGCGAACTGCGCTCGCTGACCCCCGGCTCCGCCGCCCACGACGAGATCATCGCGCTGCGCGACGCGTACGAGGCCCACTGGAAGGAGGCACTGGCCGACGGCGTCGCCGAGGGCACGTTCCGCGTCGCCGACCAGAAGCTCACCCGGCTCGCCCTGATGTCCATGTGCACCGGCACCAGCGAGTGGTACCGCCCCGACGGGGACTCCACGCTGGAGCAGGTGTGCGCCGAGTTCGTGGCGATCGGCCTGGCCGCCGTACGCGCCCCGGCCCAGGCCGTCGCCACCGCCGACCTCTCCCTGCTGCCCGACTTCCCGTGGGAGCCGCCGCATGAGCGATACGATCCCCGACCTGATGAGGCGCGCCGCCCGCACGTACGGTGAGCGCGAGTTCCTCCGTTTCCCCGACCCCGCCTCCCCCGTCTCCCTCACCTTCGCCGAGGCCGACGAACGCTCCGACCGGCTGGCCGGGGCCCTGATCGGCCACGGAGTGCGCCCAGGCGACCGGGTGGCGGTCATGCTGGACAACGAGCCCGGCTGGCCGCTGAGCTGGCTGGGGGTGCTCAAGGCCGGAGCGGTCACCGTTCCGGTGAACGTCCGCTACCGGGCCGCCGACCTGGAGCACGTCCTGCGCGACTCGGGCGCCGTGGCCACCGTCACCACGGCCGGGCACGCCGCCCAGGTCCCGGGGGTGGTGCACCTGCTCGACGCGCTGGCCGACGGCGTGCCGCGCCCCGCCCCGCCCGCCCGGCCGCAGGACGTGGCGAACTTCCAGTACACGTCGGGGACCACGGGCTTCCCCAAGGCGTGCATGCTCACCCACGACTACTGGCTCAGGTCCGCCCAGGTCGTCGCCGACCAGATCGGCCTCCGTGACGACGACGTCCTGATGATCGCCCAGGCGTACTCCTACATGGACCCCCAATGGGTCACCCTCCTGAGTCTCATCGCCGGCGTCCCGCTCGTGGTGCTCCCCCGCTTCTCGGCCTCCGGCTTCTGGGCGTCGGCCAGGGAGCACGGCGCGACGCTCACGTACGTGCTGGGCACGATGCCGCTCCTGCTGCACAAGCAGCCGCCGCACCCCCACGACCGCGACCACCGCATCCGCCTGGTGCTCTGCTCGGGCATCCAGCCCGACCTGCACCGTACGTTCGAGGAGCGCTGGGGCGTCCCGTGGCGGGAGCTGTACGGCTCCACCGAGAGCGGCCCCGACCTGCTCATGCCGATCGACGCCGTGGAGACGGTCGGCACCGGCGCCATGGGCCTGGCCCCGCCGGGCAAGGAGGTCGAACTGGACGGCGAGACCGGGGAGATCCTGGTCAGGGGCCGGCCCATGATGACGGGCTACTGGAACCACCCGGAGGCCACCGCCCACGCCTTCAGGGGCGGCTGGTACCACACCGGCGACCTGGGCCTGCGCGACGACCGGGGCCACATCCGGCACGCCGGGCGGATCAAGGACATGGTGCGCAGGGGCGGCGAGAACATCTCCTGCGCCGAGGTGGAGAGCGTGCTCGCCGGGCATCCCGCGGTCATGTCGGCGGCGCTCGTCCCCATCCCCGACGATCTGTGGGGTGAGCTGCCGAAGGCGTTCCTGCAGCTCCGCCCCGGTCACGCCGCCACCCGCGACACGGCCATGAGCGTGATCGAGCACGCCGGGCGGCGGCTGGCCCGCTTCAAGATCCCGGCGTACGTGGAGTTCGTCGAGGAGTTCACGCTGACCCCGTCGGCCCGCATCGAGAAGCGCCACCTCCTCCACCCCGGGCGCGACCAGCGCGCCGCCCCAGCCATCCAGGTCGACAAGGAGCAGAGATGATCAACGTTACGGTACGCGACGAGGTGGCCCTGATCACGCTCGACCGCCCCGGCAAGCTCAACGCCCTCACCGCCGCCATGCGCACGGACCTGGCGGCGGCCGTCCGCGAGCACGGCCGCAGTGCCAGGGGCATCGTGGTCACCGGCACCGGCCGGGCCTTCTCGGCCGGCGAGGACATCAACCAGGCGGTGGGCCGGTCGCTGGTCGACGAGGTCGAACTGTTCCACGACATGACCAGGGCCGTGCTGGAGACGCGGGTGCCGGTGGTGGGGGCGATCAACGGGCTGGCGGTGGGCGGCGCCGCCGAGTGGACGCTCTGCTTCGACGCCCGCATCGGCACCCCTGCGGCCGAGTATTTCCTGCCGGAGAACCACCTCGGCCTGTCGATCTCCAACGCCGCCGGTTATCTGCTGCCCCGCCTGGTGGGCGGCCGGGCGCTGCGGCTCGTGCTCGACTCGACCCGGCTGAGCGCCGACGACGCCCTGGCCCTGGGGCTGCTGGACGAGATCGTGGCCCAGGAGGCGCTGGTGGCGGCGGCGATCGCCCGGGTCGACCGCTGGAGCGCCCCCGGCACGGCCACGGCCGTGCACCTCGCGCTGCTGCGCCCGCCGCTGGCGGAGGTGGAGCGCGCCTTCGCGGCGGAGACGGAGGCGGCCAAGCTGGTGGAGGCGTCGGGCCTCGCCCAGGAGGGCATGGCGCGCTTCCTCAACAGGCCCAGGTCATGAGGAACAGGGCCTACGCGACGACCAGGGCGGCCACCACCAGCGCCGCCGCGACGACCACCAGCACGATCGAGTCGTAGGACCAGGTCACCCGGCCCGGCGCCGCCTCCTCCCCGCGGCGCCGGGCCGACTCGGCCCGGTCGCGGATCTGGTCGCCCACCCAGTCGGCGTGCGTCTTGCCCGCGAACGCCTCCAGCGCCGCCTGCTCGCCCTTCGACAACGTCGGCTCGGTCTTGAGCCGCCCCCGCTGCGCCGGGGCGGTCGCCCGCCGCTGCGCCTTGGCCCGCTCGCGGGCGGTGCTCATCGGCGTCCACAGCCGCAGCACCTGGTCGTCGCCGTAGCGCACGGTGATCGCGTGGGACACCGTGACGTCGTCGATCGAGGCCCACGGCAGGAACGTGGTGCGGAACGGGTTGCGCCCCGCGAGCCCCGCCTCCGTCAGGACGGTGGCGGGCCGCAGCGCGACCGCGTAGACGAGCGCCGTCAGCGCCCCGAGCACGGCCAGCGCGACCAGCGAGGGCTTGCCGGTGTAGCGGGCGATCAGGTCGTAGACGTTGATCGCGACGAAGGCCAGCCACACCCAGGCCAGCACGAAAGCGGTCCTGGACCGGTAGACCTGCTTCACGACTGCCACTTGATCTGCGCGAACCCCGGCTTGATCACGCCGTTGATCAGCGCCAGCCGCTCGTCGAACGGGATGAAGGCCGACTTCATCGCGTTGACCGTGAACCACTGCAGGTCGTCCCAGCCGTAGCCGAACGCCTGGACCAGCTTGTGGAACTCCAGGGCCAGGGTGGTCGAGCTCATCAGCCGGTTGTCGGTGTTGACGGTGACGCGGAAGTGCAGCCGCCGCAGCAGCCCGATCGGGTGCTCGGCGATCGAGGTGGCCGCACCGGTCTGCAGGTTGGAGGTGGGGCACATCTCCAGCGGGATGCGCTTGTCGCGCACGTACGCCGCCAGCCGCCCCAGCTTGGCCGACCCGTCGCCGGCCACGGAGATGTCGTCGATGATGCGTACGCCGTGGCCCAGCCGGTCGGCGCCGCACCACTGGATGGCCTGCCAGATCGACGGCAGCCCGAACGCCTCGCCCGCGTGGATGGTGAAGTGGGCGTTTTCCCGCTGGAGGTATTCGAAGGCGTCGAGGTGCCTGGTGGGCGGGTAGCCGGCCTCGGCCCCCGCGATGTCGAACCCCACGACGCCGCCGTCGCGGTAGCGCACCGCCAGCTCGGCGATCTCCCGGGAGCGCGCCTGGTGCCGCATGGCGGTCAGCAGCGTGCCCACCCGGATGCGCGGCTGCCCGCCAGGCCCGCGCGAGCCCTGCGCGAACCCGTCGAGCACCGCCTCCACGACCTGGTCGAGGCTGAGCCCTCTGGTGGTGTGCTGCTCGGGCGCGAAGCGTACCTCGGCGTAGACCACGCCGTCGTCGGCCAGGTCCTGGGCGCACTCGGCCGCCACGCGGACGAGGGACTCGCGCGTCTGCATGACGGCGACCGTGTGGTCGAAGGTCTCCAGGTAGCGTTCGAGCGAGCCGGAGTCGGACGCCTCCTCGAACCACTCGCGCAGGTTGTCGGGGTCACCGGTGGGCAGCCGGCCGTAGTCGCTCTCCCTGGCCAGCTCGACGATCGTCTCGGCGCGGAGCCCGCCGTCGAGGTGATCGTGCAGCAGCACCTTGGGAACCCGCCGGATGTCGTCAAGCGTGGGACTCATCTGGCCATGATATGAGCACCCGGCGACCGGTTCTCAGTCGCGCCCCGCGCTGTCCGGGGAGAAGGCCGGCAGGCACACCGCGACGTATTCGGCGCCCTCCGGCCCGGTGCTGTAGCGCACCCTCTCCCCCGGCGAGGTCACCAGCGACTGCCCGGCCTCCACCCGCGTCGTGCCCCCGTCGTGCTCCACGAGCACCGCGCCGCGCAGGACCACGGTGTACTCGGTGAACGACGGCGTCTGGGGCGGCTCCTCCCAGCCGGGCGGAGCGGTCATGTGGGCGATGGAGATCGCCTCGTCGCCGCTGTTGACGCGGCCCACATGCTCGTCGATCAGCTTGCCACCGGGTACGGGGACACGGGTCGCCCCCTCGATCTTTCTCACCACGACGTCAGTGTGCCACGTCCAGGATCAGCCGGTGCGGCGACTCCTGCTCGGTGAGCTGGAACGCGGCCCGCCGGGACAGCGCCAGCCCGATGCCGACGCGGCCCTCGAAGTCGCCGGTCCTGACGACGTCGGTGAGGTTGTTCAGGTTGGCCTGGTAGACGGGGCCGCCGTTCCAGGTGGACACGCCCTCCTCGTCGTGGGCGTGCGCGGGGAAGAGCGTGAGCTGGAGGTAGGCGCCCCCGCGCACGTCCATGGGCCGGCCGGAGCCGTCCTGGACGAACTGCTCCACCCACTTCACGTTGTAGCCGGGGACGCCGCCCTTGAGGTCGACCACGAGCCGGTCGTAGGTGTCGTGGGCGGCGTACCGCACGTTCGTGACGATCGCGGGCTCCATGCCGCCGCGGTCGACGTCCACCTCGGCGGTGTTGGTCGGGGCGCCGGGCGTGGTCGGCACCCTGGACGGGCTGCCGGACTGGGCGGCGGGCGTGCTCTGGGGCAGGGTGGCCTGCGGGGCGGGGCCACACGCGGTGACCACGGCGAGGCAGGCGAGCGGTACGGCCACCCGGGCGCGCGACGGCCGGGATGGGGATGACGTGCGCATGCCCGGTAGATGCCCCGGCGTACGGACCCGCAAGCGGTGTCATGCGGATCCGTGCCCCGGTTTCCGCGACCCCACGGGAAGCGCCGCAGGGGCCCGGTGGACCCCTGCGGCGTGCCCCGGGTTCAGACGGTCTCGTACACCTTCACGTCGTCCTGCTCCACGGCCGCCGCCTTGCGCGAGCGCAGGCCGGTCGCCGAGATCGCCAGCCCGGCCAGGGCCAGCACCAGCGAGACCACGATGGCCGCGCGCAGCGAGCCGATGGAGAGCGTCTCGCCGCCGCCCGAGGTGAGCACGGCGGTCACCGCGGCCAGCACGATCGCGCCGCCCACCTGTCCGGAGGTGTTGAGCAGGCCGGAGGCCAGCCCCTGCTCGTCGTCGTGCACGCCGCTGGTGGCCTGGATGTTCAGCGAGGGGAACGACAGCGCGAACGCGATGCCCAGCAGGACCATGCCGGGGATCACCATGCCGCCCAGGCTGGGGGTGCGGTCGATGCCCAGGAAGATCGCGTACCCGCCGGCCAGCGCGGCGGCGCCGATGACGATCAGCTTGCCGGTGCCGAACCGGTCGGCGAAGTCGCCCATCTTGGTCGACGTGAGCGCGACGAGCAGGCCCGCGGGCAGGAACGCCATGGCGGTGCCGAGGGCCGACCAGCCCAGCAGGTTCTGGAAGTACTGCATGGCCACGAACTGGAAGGCCACGTACGAGCCCATGAGGATGAGCAGCCCCAGGTTGGCCCGCACGATGTGGCCGGAGCGCAGGATGCCCAGCCGCACCAGCGGGTGGCGCATCCGCAGTTCGGCGAAGACGAACACGCCGAGCAGCACGGCCACGCCCACGAGCGAGCCGATCGTCTGCACCGAGGCCCACCCGGCCTCGGGCGCCTGCACGACCGTGAACACCAGCAGCAACATCGACGCGGTGATGGTCACGGCGCCGATCAGGTCGTGACCGCCCTCGGCCCGCTCCTCCCGGCCCTTCGGCAACACCTTCAACGCGGCGACCAGCGCGATGATCGCGACGGGCACCGGCATCAGCAACGTCCAGCGCCAGCCGATCTCCGTCAGCAGGCCGGACAGCACGAGGCCGAGCGAGTAGCCGCTGGCGCCGCAGGCGGTGAAGATGCTCAACGCCCGGTTGCGCTCAGGCCCTTCGGGAAACGTGGTGGTGATGATCGACAAGGCGGCGGGCGCGGTGAAGGCGGCGGCCACACCCTTCACGAACCTGGCCGCGATCAGCAGCCCGCCGTCGTCGACGACGCCACCGAGCAACGAGGCCACGGCGAACACGCCCAAGGCGACCAGGAACACCCTGCGCCGCCCGAGCAGGTCGGCGGTCCTGCCCCCGAGCAACAGAAGACCGCCGTAGCCCAGCACGTAGCCGCTGACCACCCACTGCAGGGAAGACGTGCTCAAGCCCAGTTCGTGCTGGATGGCGGGCAGGGCGACGCCCACCATCGAGACGTCCAGGGCGTCAAGGAAGATCACAGCGCAGAGCACGGTGAGCGCGCCCCAACGGGATGAGGTAGAGGACATGGAGCAGAACAATACATGCAGGCACATCTAATGCAAATGCATTTAATGTCATTGCATGAGTTTTAGCGAAGTGGTAACCTCCGCGTCATGGACGAGCGGTTCGTGGTGGACACCTGGCACTATGTCCTGGGCAAACACGCCAAGGCGATGTGCGCCCTCGAGCGTGAGCTGGGCGACCGGCACGGCCTGGGGCCCAGCGAGTTCGAGGTGCTCGACCGGATCGTCCATCACGACAGAAAGCTGCGCATCCAGGAGCTGTGCGACGAGGTGCACCTGAGCCAGAGCGCGCTGTCGCGGGTGGTGGCGCGGCTGGAGAAGGCGTCGCTGGTGTCGCGCGTCGTCTGCGACGACGACCGGCGGGGCGTCGTCGTGTGCATCACCGACGAGGGCCGCACCCGCCACGCCGAGGCGCTGCCCACGCAGCGCGCCGTCCTCTCCCAGATCTTCACCGACACCCCGGCCCTGGCCCCCTGACGGGGCAGGGGGGCGGGGTCAGGGAGCGGTGACGCGGTCGATGACCAGGGGCAGGTGCTCGTCCGCCGCCGGCCCCACCGCGTACGCGCCCTCCAGCGCCTCCAGCGCCCGGTCGAAGCGCGCCGTCTCGTCCGCGTGCAGGGTCAGCAACGGCTGCCCGTCCCGCACCAGGTCCCCCGGCTTGGCGTGCAGCACGATCCCCGCCCCGAACGACACCGGGTCCTCCTTGCGCGCCCGCCCCGCCCCCAGCCGCCAGGCCGCCAGGCCCACCGCGTAGGCGTCGAGCCGGGCCAGCACCCCGGACGAAGGCGCCCGCACGGTCAACGTCTCGGCCGCCCTCGGCAGCACGGCGTCCGGGTCGCCGCCCTGCGCCGAGATCATCCGGCGCCACGCGTCCATGGCGGAGCCGTCCTGCAGCGCCTTGGCCGGGTCCTTGCCCGGCGAGACCCCGGCGGCGGCCAGCATCTCCCGCGCCAGCCGTACGGTCAGCTCCACCACGTCGGCAGGGCCGCCCCCGGACAGCACCTCGACCGACTCCTCGACCTCCAGCGCGTTGCCCACGGCCCGCCCGAGCGGCCGGTCCATGGCCGTCAGCAGCGCGACCGTCCGCACGCCCGCGTCGGTGCCGAGCGCGACCATGGTCTCGGCCAGCTCCCTGGCCGCCGGAACGTTCTTCATGAACGCCCCGGAGCCCACCTTCACGTCGAGGACGAGCGAGCCCGTGCCCTCGGCGATCTTCTTCGACATGATCGACGAGGCGATCAGCGGGATCGACTCGACGGTGCCGGTGACGTCGCGCAGGGCGTACAGCTTCTTGTCGGCAGGGGCCAGCCCCGAACCGGCCGCGCACACGACGGCGCCGGCCGCCCGCAGGACGCCCAGCATCTCGTCGTTCGACAGCGAGGCCCGCCAGCCGGGGATCGACTCCAGCTTGTCGAGCGTGCCGCCCGTGTGGCCGAGCCCGCGCCCGGACAACTGCGGCACGTACGCCCCGCACGCGGCCACCAGCGGCGCCAGCGGCAGGGTGATCTTGTCGCCGACCCCGCCCGTCGAGTGCTTGTCGGCCGTGGGCCGGTCGAGCAGCGACCAGTCCATGCGCTCGCCGGAGCGGATCATGGCCTGGGTCCAGTCGGCGATCTCGCGCCGGTTCATGCCGTTCAGCAGGATCGCCATGGCCAGGGCCGACATCTGCTCGTCGGCCACCGCGCCGCCGGTGTACGCGTCGATCACCCAGTCGATCTGCGCCGTGCTCAGCTCGCCCCGGTCCCGCTTGGCGCGGATGACCTCGATGGCGTCCATCACGCGCTCCTGCTGAGGTCCTGGGGCCCGAACGCGTACGGCAGGACGTCGGCCATGCGCTTCGGCCCGGCCTCGGTCTCGACCAGCAGGTCCTCGCCGCCGAACTCGTACAGGAGCTGGCGGCAGCGCCCGCACGGCATCAGCAGCTCGCCGTGGCCGTCCACGCAGGTGAAGGCCACCAGACGGCCGCCGCCCGAGCGCTGCAACGCCGAGACCAGACCGCACTCGGCGCACAGGCCGAGGCCGTAGGAGGCGTTCTCGACGTTGCAGCCGGTGACGATCCGCCCGTCGTCGACGAGCGCCGCCGCCCCCACAGGAAACTTCGAGTACGGCGCGTACGCGTGCCGCATGGCCTCCGCGGCCTCGTCACGCAGGCCGTCCCAGTCGATGCTCACTGTTGTTCCCCCCGGTTCAATGTTGCTCCCCCCGCCGATAACGCACGCCATCGGCCTTGGGCATCCGCAGGCGCTGCGAGGCGACCAGGAGCACGAGCAGCGTGAGCACGTGTGGCGTGATGTAGACGAACTCGTCCGGCAACTGACCGACGGTCAGCCAGAGCCAGAAGAGGATGACCGCGCCCAAAGCGGCCAGGGCCATCAGGGTGTACTGCCTGGCGCTCGTGGCCGCCAGCTCGGCGGGCCGGTCGGCGGAGATCAGGCGGCGGACCTGCAGGACGAGGTACGCCAGCAGCAGCACCGCACCGAACAGGAAGAACGTGGTGACCGCGCCGGTGCTGCGCAGTTGCAGGCCGTTGGCGTAGCCGAACAGAGAGGCGCCGGCCGTGAGGCCGCCGGGCCGCCAGTTGCCGAAGATCATGGCAGCCAGGCCGATGAAACCGCGCCCCTGCGTCTGGCCCTCGACGTACTTGGTGGAGACGAAGACCAGGAACACGCCGCCGAGCCCGGCGAAGGCCCCCGAGATGACGACGGCCGCGTACTTGATCAGGTAGACGTTGACACCCAGCGACTCGGCGGCCCACGGGTTCTCGCCCGCCGACCGCAGCCGCAGGCCGAAGGCCGTGTGCCAGAGCACGAAGAACGTCAGCGGCAGCATCAGCACGGCCACGATCACCAGCACGTTGACCTCGTGGGTGAGCCCGCGCAGGATGCCGGCCAGGTCGGAGAGCAGGAACCAGTGGGTGCTCTCCAGCCGGCCGAGCAGGTCGGGTCCGTCGGAGAGCACCGGCAGGCTGACCGACGGCGCGGGTGAACTGATCGCGGGCGAGGTGGTGATGCCCGCGCCTGCGTCGGAGGCGGCGGTGCCCTCCTGGTAGAGGACTTCCGACAGGAAACGGGTGACGCCGGGGCCGAGCAGGTTGATGGCGACGCCGCTGATGATGTGGTCGACGCCGAACGTCACGGTCGCGATCGCGTGCAGGAGCCCCCCGAGCGCGCCGCCGAGCAGCCCGGCGACCAGCGCCGCCACGGCGCCCCACTGGTATCCGGCCCAACCGGCGAACCAGGTGCCGAGCACCATCATGCCTTCGAGGCCGATGTTGACCACGCCGGCCCGCTCGGCCCACAGGCCGCCGAGCCCGGCCAGGGCGATCGGCACGGCCAGCAGCAGCGCGGCGGCGAACGTGCCGGAGGAGGTGATGTCCTCCTGCCCCGACACGGTCCGCACCAGCGACATCAGCAGGATGAGCGCGGCGACGCCGATCAGCGCCACGTGGTATTTGCCGACCCTGGTCATGCCGTCACCTCAACGGGAGTGTGCCTGCCGAGCTGCTGAGCGGCCCGTCGTTCTTCGAGCCTGAGCGCGAACCGGTTGGTCATCTCGTTGGCGACGACCACCAGCAGCACGATCGCGCCCTGAATGATCGTTACCACGGACGCAGGGACGTCGGCGAACTGCAACGCGCCCTGGCCCCGATCGAGGAAGGCGAACAGCAGCGCGGCGATCGCGATGCCGCCGGGCCTGTTCCGGCCGAGCAGGGCCACGGCGATGCCGAGGAAGCCCAGACCGGCGGTGAAGTTGGAGTTGAAGGCGCCTCTGTCGCCGAGGATCTCGGGCAGTCCGATGAGCCCGGCGACGGCACCGGACAACACCATCGCCGCGATCACCATGGTTTTCGGGTTGACGCCCGAGGCGAGCGCGGCCGGGCCGTTGAGTCCGCTGGCCTTGACGTTGAAACCGAAGCGGGTGCGTTCGAGCACGAACCAGATCACGATGCCGAGCACCGCGGCCACGACGAGGAAGCCCCACAGGCCGCCGTTGCGGGTGGGCGGCAGCAGCCCGAACCCCTCGAACAGGAAGTTCAGGTCGGGGAACATGCCGGAGGCGGGCAGCGGCGGCGTCGTGGTGGTGAGCTGGCCCTCCGCGCGCTCCCCGGCGAAGGGGCCGCGGACGAGGAAGGTGGACAGGTTGATCGCGATGTAGTTGAGCATGATCGTGGCGATGACCTCGTTCACGCCCCTGGTCACCTTCATGACCGCGGGGATGAGTGCGTACAGGCCGCCGACGATCGCCGCGACCAGGACGATCACCGTGATCTGGATCGGTGCGGGAGCCGTGAACGTGGAGCCCACGAACGCCGCGCAGACGGCGGCGATGCGGTACTGGCCCTCGACGCCGATGTTGAAGAGGTTCATGCGGAAGCCGATGGCCACCGCGAGACCGGCGATGTACAGCGGCACCGCGCGGTTGAGGAAGGCGGCGACGGAGTTCGCCTGTGCCCGCGTGGTCTCCCCGAAGTCGAAGAAGGCGGCCAGCGCGTCCAGGGGGCGCCCGCCCGCGATGACGATGGCCACGCTGCAGATCGCGATCGCCAGGATGATGGCGACGACGGCGCCGACGACGGTGAGCAGCGCCCGGTTGAGCCCGGCGGGCATCACGTCTCCTCGTTGCCGGCGATCGCGCCGGTCATGTAGCCGCCCAGCCGCTCGGGCGTGATGTCGGACGGGTCGAGCGCGGCCACGAGCCGTCCCCGGTAGATCACCCGGATCGAGTCGGACAGGCCGATCAACTCGTCGAGGTCGGCGGAGATGAGCAGCACGGCCAGCCCGGCGGCACGGGCGTCGCGCAGGTGGTCCCAGATCGCGGCCTGCGCGCCGACGTCCACGCCGCGCGTGGGATGGGCGGCGATGAGGAACGCGGGATCGCCGCTCATCTCGCGGCCGACGATCAGCTTCTGCTGGTTGCCGCCGGACAGGGCCAGGGCGAGGGTGTCGACGCTCGGCGTGCGTACGTCGTAGTCCTTGACGATGCGCTCGGTGTCGGCCCTGGACGCGCGCCGGTCGACCCAGATGCCGCGGCGCGCGGGCTTCCTGGTCTGGTGGCCGAGCACGCGGTTCTCCCACAGCGACGCCTCCAGGAGCAGTCCCTGGCGGTGCCGGTCTTCGGGGATGTAACCGATGCCCGCTTCGCGGCGCTTGAGCGTGGACCAGGCGCTGACGTCGTGGGAGCCGAGGTCGATCCGGCCGTGCGCGGGGCGGATGCCCATGAGGGCCTCGATCAGCTCGGACTGGCCGTTGCCCTCGACGCCCGCGATGCCGAGGATCTCACCCTTGTGGATCTCGAAGGACACGTCGTCGAGCAGGAGACGCTTGCCTTCTCCGCGGAGCTTCTCGGCGTACTGGGTGATCGAGGTGCCTTTGGGCAGCGGGTGGTGGCCGTCGGCCTCCATGGTGAGGTGCGCGGCTCTCAGCGCGACCGTGTCGGTCACCGTGGACTCGCGGGTCTCGGGCGTGGGCAGTTCGCTGCCCACCATCAGCTCGGCGAGCTGCCGCGCGGTGACCTCGGACGGGTCCACCTCGGCGACCGTGGTGCCCCGCCGGATCACGGTGATCGCGTCGGCGATGTCGAGCACCTCGTCGAGCTTGTGGGAGATGAAGATGACGGTCAGGCCGTCGGCCCTGAGCTCACGCAGGTTCTGGAAGAGCTCCTCGACCTCCTGCGGCACCAGGACGGCGGTCGGCTCGTCGAGGATGAGGATGCGGGCGCCACGATAGAGGACCTTGAGGATCTCGACGCGCTGGCGGTCGCCGACGCCGAGGTCCTCGACGAGCTTGTCGGGATCCACCCGCAGGCCGTGCGTGCCGGCCAGTTCGGTGATGCGCCTGCGGGCTCCGGCGGTGTCGAGCCTGCCGCCCTTCTTCGGCTCGGCGCCGAGAACGATGTTCTCCAGGACGGTGAAGTTGTCGGCGAGCATGAAGTGCTGGTGCACCATGCCGATCCCGACTCCGATGGCGTCGCTCGGCGTGCGGAAGCTGACCTCAACGCCGTTGACTTTGATGGTCCCCTCGTCCGGCTTCTGCATGCCGTAAAGGATCTTCATCAGGGTGGATTTGCCCGCGCCGTTCTCTCCTACGATGGCGTGGACCGTGCCGGGCTGGACGGTGATGCGGATGTCGTGGTTCGCGACGACACCGGGGAAACGCTTGGTGATGCCCTCAAGCTCTACGGCGGGTTTCACCGTGGCCAAGGTGTCAGCACTCATCTGCCTCTCCTACAGGGGGCGGGATAGACAGAAGGCCCGAAGTTCGCGGACTCCGGGCCCTCGTCTGTCACTTCTACCCCGGCTTACGGCTTGGCGGGAACCGTGATCTTGCCGTCGACGATGTCTTTTCTGGCAACGTCGAGCTTGTCCTTGATGTCGTCGATCTCGCCGCCCGTGGTGGACAGGCCGACGCCGTCGACCTTGAGGTCGTACGTGACGTTGGCGCCACCCTTGGCACCGCCCTGGAACGCCTTGATGAACTCGAAGACACCGACGTCGACGCGCTTGAGCATCGAGGTCATGATCACCGACTGCAGGTCGGTCTCCTTGACCGTCTGGCGCTGGTCGGAGTCGACGCCGATGGCCTTCTTCTGGGCCGCGGCGGCGGCCTGGAACACACCGAGGCCGGAGTCGCCGGAGGCGTGGTAGACGATGTCGGCGCCGTCCTGGTACATCTTCTCGGCCGCGACCTTGCCCTTGTCGGGGGCCTTGAAGCCGGTGAAGTCACCGTCGGGGGACAGGTACTTGATGTCGATCTTGGCGTCCGCCTTGACCGACTTCACGCCGGCCACGAAGCCCGCCTCGAACTTCTTGATCAGGTCGCTCTCGACGCCGCCGACGAAGCCGACGTGGCCCGACTCCGACTTGGTCGCGGCGGCGACACCCGCCAGGTACGAGCCCTGCTCCTCGGCGAACAGCAGGCCGGTCACGTTGGGGGCGTTGGAGGCGGAGTCGACGACCGCGAACTGGATCTCCGGGTATTCCTCGGCCGCCTTCTTGATGTCCTCGGCATAGGCGAAGCCGACACCGATGATCGGGTTGAAGCCCGCATCGGCGAGCTGGCGCAGCAGGTCGCCACGGTTGGAGCCGTCGGCGGAGGGGCTCAGCTCCTTGATCTCCGCGCCCAGCTCCGTCTTGGCCTTCTCCAGGCCCGCGTAGGCGGCGTCGTTGAAGGACTTGTCACCACGCCCGCCGACGTCGAACGCCAGCCCCACCTTGAGCGCGCCGCCCGGTGCCGCGCTGCTCGCGCCGGCCGCCGGCTCCTGTTCGGCGGTGGTGCCCCCACCGTTGCCGCCGCAGGCGGCCGCTGCCATGAGCATGACGCCGGCCACGGAGCCGAGCATGACCCTGTTGAATCGCTTGCCGAGCAACGCGACTCCCTTCCATTTCCCCGCCGCCGAATCTCATCGCAGGCGCGAAGAAACGTACGGCACCTGCACGGAAGATAGTTGCTTGACCAGGGACAACCAAACTCGCGCACAGGGTCGCAACCTGTCCGTTATCGACATCACTCGCGTCCGTGACCTGAAGCGAGATTCAGGCACACCAGACACCTCGTCGGAACTTTTGCCCAACTTTGGGGCGCGATCACCTCTTGCCCAGAGGCCCGATCATGGCGGAGATTCCACAGCGACGGTTGAAATCTCGTATCGGAGTCCCAGATGCATCCCTGGAGAGCCCTCGCCGTGCCGCTGGCCGCGTTACTCGTGGCCGGCCTGTGCGGCGCCCCGCCCGCCGCGGCGGACACCCCCACGATCAGGATCGAGGACAACGCCACCCAACCGGTCTTCTCCCGGGCGGACGCCGTCAGGCAGACGGTGTTCGTCGAGATCGAGGGGACCGACAGCGACCGCGACGGCGCGAACGACCGGGTGGCCGTGGACATCCTGCGGCCCAAGGAGACCGAGCAGGGCCTGAAAGTCCCGGTGATCATGGAGGCGAGCCCCTACTACGCCCCCGGCAACGACGTCGCCAACCACCCGGTCGACGTGGACGAGAACGGCGTCCCGCTGCCCGCGCTGAGCGCCCTGTCGGCCAGGTCGGCGGCCGAGCCGTTCGACAGCTACTACGACAACTACTTCCTGCCCCGCGGCTACGCCATCGCGTTGGTCGAGAACGTCGGCAGCGCCCGCGCCACCGGCTGCCCGACCTCGGGCGACCGCAACGAGACCGCGGGCCCGAAGGCCGCGATCGACTGGCTGAACGGCCGCGCCAAGGGCTTCGACGCCGCGGGCGACCCGATCGAGGCCACCTGGTCAACGGGCAAGGTCGGCATGATCGGCGTCTCGTACAACGGCACGCTGCCGAACGCGGTGGCCGCGACGGGCGTGGAGGGCCTGGAGACGATCGTCCCGATCGCCGCGATCTCGAGCTGGTACGACTACTACCGCGCCAACGGCGGCGTCCTGGCCCCGGGCGGCTACCAGGGCGAGGACCTGGACGTGCTCGCCAAGTACGTACTGACCAGGCAGAACGGCCAGGAGGCGTGCGGCGCGGTGATCGACGAGATCACCCAGACACAAGACCGGATCACCGGCGACTACAGCCGCTTCTGGGACGACCGCAACTACGTCAACGACGTGCGCAAGGTCAAGGCCAGCGTCTTCCTCGTGCACGGGCTCAACGACTGGAACGTCAAGACCAAGCAGTTCGCCCAGTGGTGGTACGCCCTGGCCAAGCAGAACGTGCCCCGCAAGATCTGGCTGCACCAGGGCACCCACATGAGCCCCTTCAACCTGCGCACCGCCGAGTGGCTGCGCCAGTTGCACGGCTGGTTCGACCAGTGGCTGTACGGCATCGACTCGGGCATCATGCGTGAGCCGCAGGCCGACGTGGAGATCGCGGCCGGTCAATGGGCGCAGCACGCCTCGTGGCCGCTGCCCCGCACCGCCACCGTGCCGCTCCACCCGGGCCCCGGCTCGACGCTGGGCCTGCTCCCGCGGCCGCGCACGGCGGCCGAGACGTTCACGGACCAGAAGGTCAGGACGGCCGAGCAGCTCGTGGAGGCGACGGGGGCGGATCCGAACCGGCTGGCGTACACGACGGGCTCGCTGCCCGCCGACGTACGGATCTCGGGCACGCCCACGGTCTCGGTGCGGGCGTCGCTCAAGGACGGCGCCTCGCCGTACCTGACGGCGCTGCTGGTGGACTACGGGACCGACGTGCGCCCGAACGGCACCCTGGTCTCGACCGGCCAGAACTACTGCTACGGCCAGGGTGTCCCGGGTGACACGGGCTGCACGACGCTCAGGACGCTCGGCACCGCCACCACCCCGTACAAGATCGTCACCAGGGGGTGGCTGGACGTCCGCAACCGGCACCGCGCCGACCGCACCGAGCCGCTGCGCGCGGGCAAGGAGTACACCTTCACCTGGGACTTCCAGCCGACCGACTACCTGTTCAAGAAGGGCCACCGGCTGGGCCTGGTGATCATCTCGACCGACTACGACTACACCCTGCGCTACCCGCCGGGCACGAAGATCACGGTGTCGCCGGGGCAGTCGTCCCTGCGGCTGCCCGTGGTGTTCGGCAAGCTGCTCTGACATGACGGAGCCCGCCGCGCGTGCGGCGGGCTCCTCGGCGCACGACGGCGCGCACAACTGGGCTCACAACTGGGCGCCCTCCCACAGCGCGCCGAACGTGGTGGTGGCCAGCGTGCGCACCCCCACGGCGATCGCCCGCTCGTCGATGTCGAAGGCCGGGTGGTGGATGTCGACCGCCGTCTCGCCGGGGACGCCGGTGCCGAGCCGGGCCAGCGCGCCGGGGACGGAGTCGACGTACCAGGAGAAGTCCTCGCCGCCGAGGCTCTGCGGCGTGGGGACCGCGGCGGCGCTGCCGAACGCCTGGGTGATCGCGTTGTTGAGCATCTCGATGCTGCCGGCCTCGTTGACCGTGGGCGGCGTGCCGCGGCGGTAGTCGAGGTCGGTCATGATCCCGTAGGGGGCGGCGACCGCCTCGACCAGGTCCTTGATGAGGCCGGGGGCCTGGTGCCAGGCCGCCTCGTCGAGCGAGCGCACGGTGCCCTGCAGGAAGCCCTCGCCGGGGATGGTGTTGAAGGCCGAGCCCGCGGCGATCTGCCCCCACACCAGGCTCAGGCTGGAGCGCGGGTCGACGCGGCGGGACAGCGCGGCGGGCACCTCGGTGACGATCTTGCTGAGCGCGAAGACGAGGTCGGCGGTGAGGTGCGGGCGGGCGGTGTGGCCGCCGGGCCCGCTCACGTTGATCTGCAGGTGGTCGCAGGAGCCGGTGATCGGGCCCACGCGGAGCCCGACGTGCCCGACCTCGATGCGCGGGTCGCAGTGCAGGGCGAAGATGCGGTCGACGCCGGACAGCCCGCCGTCGCGCATGACCTCCAGCGCGCCGGCCGCGATCTCCTCGGCCGGCTGGAAGATCAGCCGGACCCGGCCCGGCAGCGCGCCGAGCCGCGCCTGCTCGGCCAGGAAGAGGCCGACGCCCAGGACGACGGACGTGTGCGCGTCGTGCCCGCACGCGTGGCAGACCCCGCGGTTGCGCGAGCGGTAGGGAACGTTCTTCTCGTCTTCCATCGGCAGGGCGTCGATGTCGGCGCGCAACGCCACGGTCGGGCCGCCCTCACCCCCGATGTCGGCCCACAGCCCGGTGCCCCGGCTCAGAAAGTGGGGCGTCAGGCCCGCGTCGACCAGGCGTTCGGCGATCTTCTCCGTGGTGCGGTGCTCGCTGAAGGCCACCTCGGGGTGCATGTGCAGGTCACGACGGAAGGCGATCAGCTCCTCCTCCGCCTTGCCGAGGAAGACATCGAGCTGTCCTACGAGATCGCGCCCCGCCGCAGCCCTCGGGGAGGGCTCTTGTGCCGCGACCGACAACATGTCCAATGTCTTCCATCCTCACGCATTCGACTTCGGGCCATACCCCGCCCTGCGAGCCCGGCCATGCGCACGCGTGAGCGCTTTCGACGAATGCACACTCAGGCCCAGGCAAGGGTGTGACTGCAGACGAGCCGAGTGTCGGGCAGAACGCCAAGACCGGTAAGCCCCATGGGCGCCCCGACGGTTACTCGACTCTATCTCTCCGCTGACCCGCAGAACCTCTACTAACCAAAAAGATAGCCGACGGCCTGGCCGTAACCTCGGGTTTCGGTGCTCCGGACCTGCGCGGGTGACCCGGAAATAGTCCGAAGGGATCAGGAGATCGTGACCCGATGCTGCCAGTTCAAACGTGGTCAGCGATTCCGAATCCTGTCACCTTCCGCCATGGTCATCACACTTTGACGATGGCTGCATTTGAGAAGAATGCGTGCTTCACTCGCTATATGATCACTAATATCCCGTTCGGGGAGAAGTATGCTGGGTTGAGCATCTTCGAGCCGGGCGAGGGGACCCTGGTGGTCGTGCCCTCGCTCTCCCTTCCGCAGGATGAGCTCCGCCGGATCACGGGAGCCAGATCGTACGAGGAACGCATGCTGTTCTTGCTGCTCACGCTGCGAGAACCCAGGGTCAAGGTGGTCTACCTCACCTCCGCGCCGATCGACCCCGACATCGTCGACTACTACTTCTCGTTCCTGCCGGATCCGGACGACGCCGCCAAGCGCCTGACGCTGATCAGCCTCGACGACCCCTGGTCTCAGCCGTTGACCAGGGCCCTGCTCGACCGTCCCGACGCCGTCGAGCGGTTACGTTCGGCGATCGACGGCGACGCTTGGCTGGTGCCGTTCGTGCTGAGCGAGTTGGAGGAGGAACTCGCCTCGCTGCTCGGCATTCCCCTCTACGGGCCCGCGACGTCCCTTTCCTATTACGGCTCCAAGAGCGGCTCCCGCGAGGTGGGACACGAGGCCGAGGTGCCGATGCCGCGCGGTTTCGCCGACGTGCACTCGGCGCTGCAGATCGAGGAGGCCATCGAGGCGCTGCCGGGCGAACGGGTGATCGTCAAGCTGAACGACGGATACTCGGGGCTCGGCAACGCGATCGTCACGAAGACCGACAGGTCGCTGACCAGCTTCTCCGCGGCGGGTGAGACCTGGGGCAGCTTCACCGCGAAGATCCGCGAGCGGGGCGCCGTGGTCGAGGAGTTCATCGAGCACCACCCGCTCTACTACCCGAGCGCGCTGGCGCGGATCACGCCCGGCGGGCACGCGCAGGTCATGGCCACGCACGACCAGGTGCTCGGCGGCCCCAACGGGCACGTCTACCAGGGCTGCACGTTCCCGGCCGCCCCCGAGTACCGTGCCGAGGTGGGGGCCTCGGCCGGCCGGATCGCGCAGGTGCTCGCGGAGCGGGGCGTGGTCGGCGTCTTCGGGATGGACTTCTTCGCGCTGAAGGCCGACGCCGGGTACGCGGCCCTGCTCTGCGAGATCAACCTGCGGATCGGCGGCACCACGCACCCGTTGGGCGCGGCCATGCTGACGACCGGGGCCACGTACGATCCGGCCACCGGTCTGCTCATGTCCGGCGACCAGCCGAAGTACTACACCGCGACCGACAACTGCGCCGCCGCCTGCCTGCGCGGGCGGGCCCCCGGCGAGGTGATGCGGACGGCCGAGCGGCTCGGGATCGGGTTCGACTCGGGGACGCGTACCGGCAACGTGTTCCACCTGCTCGGCGCCATCCCTGAGCACGGCAAGCTGGGCTTCACCTCGATCGGCGACTCCCGCGAGGAGGCCGACGAGCTGCACGCTCTTACCCGGCGTCTCCTCTGCGGCCCTTGACCGACGACTCGCGCAGGCCCCGCCAGCCGATGATCGCCAGTACGACGGCGAGGACGATGTTCACCGCGATCAGGATGCCGTGCACCACGTAGAAGCTGGTCGGATGCCCGTCGGCCAAGTTAAACCCGAGGTTCACCCACTCGAAGATCATGAATGCGCCCAGGATGATGAGGAATCCGGCGATCTTTCGTGACACATGTGCCTCTCTAGCATCGAAGGTGGATCATCGGGGGATGTGTCGCCACATGGGCATTAACACGGAGCTACTCTGAGATCGCCATGTGGACGAAACTCGTGCCGGTCACGGCACTCATCGCCTCGGTCACGCTCACCGGCGCGACCGCACACGCCGAACCGACGACGCCGGTCGGCGGCAAGGCGCTGGGCAGCCGCGGCCTGGTCGCCCCCGAAGGCGTCAAAAAGCCGCCCAAGAGCAAGGCTACTTCGTACGTCATCGCGGACGTCGACACGGGTCAGGTGCTCGCCGCGAAGGACGCGCACGGGCGTTACCTGCCCGCCAGCACGCTCAAGACGCTGACCGCGCTCACGCTCATCCAGAAGCTCGACAAGGAGCGCAAGGTCCGGCCCAGCCAGAACGCCTGCAACCAGGAGGGCAGCGCGGTCGGGCTGACGCCCAAGGTGACGTACAAGGTCGAGGACCTGTTCAAGGCGCTGATGATGTCGTCGGGCAACGACGCCGCCATGGCGCTGGCCGAGACGAACGGCGGCGTCCCCAAGACCATGAGTGACATGAACGCCGAGGCCAAGCGGCTGCAGGCGTACGACACCGTGGCCAAGACGCCCAGCGGGCTGGACGAGCCAGGACAGAGCAGCTCCGCGTACGACCTGGCGCTGATCGCCCGCGCCGGCCTGGCCAATCCCGACTTCAAGCGCTACATCAGCACGAAGACCGCCAAGTTCCCGGCGCCCAAGGGCCACTACGAGATCAGCAACCACAACAAGCTGCTCTGGCGCTACGAGGGCATGGTCGGCGTCAAGAACGGCTACACGACCAAGGCCCAGGCCAGCTTCGTCGGCGCGGCCACCCGCGGCGGCCACACGATCGTGGTGAGCATCATGCGGCACGAGGGCTTCTTCTGGGACGAGGTGGCCTCGCTGCTCGACTGGGGCTTCTCGGTACGGGGCAAGGTCACCCCGGTCGGACAGCTCGTGGACCCGCTCCCGGCCGGCGGGTCGGCGGCGTCCCAGCAGCGTCCGGGGGGCACGCCCGCGCCTGGCGCGTCCGGCGGGGCCTCGGTCACGCCCGCCGCGCAGCCGCCGCTGCTCGGCGCCGCCGCCGCCAAGCAGACCGACGACACCAGGATGGTCGGCTCGCTGGTGATCGGCGGGGGGCTGCTGTTCGGGCTGCTCTGGCTCGGGTTCGGCATCCGCCGCAGACGCCGCCGCTCAAGCACCTGACGGCGGTGACGGCGGGAGCGGTGACGGGGACGGTGGCGGGCCGAGACCGGCGGTCGCCGTCCAGGCGGCCACGAAGAGCACGAGCCTGGCCGAGAAGTTGATCCAGACGAGCAGCCCGACGATCACGGCGAACGTGCCGTAGAGCGGGTTGCCCAGCGTGGTCGCCAGCAGCAGCGTCGCCACCTGCTTGAGCACCCCGAACCCGAGCGCGCCCAGCAGCGCCCCCTTGGCGATCACCCGGAACGGCCGGAGCGCCCCGGCCACCCAGCCCAGCAGGATCACGAACAGCACCCAGTCGGCCCCCACGCTCGCCGCGACCCCCAGCGCACGAAGCCCCAGGTTGCCCAGCACGGACCCGCCGCCGAGCACGACGTCCATGACCTTGTCCGTGGCGGTCGTGGCGAACCCGGCGACCAGCACGGAGCTGATCGCCGTCACGCCGAGCAGGATCAGCGAGGCCAGGTCGCGCAGCTTGCCGAGCACGAAGCCGAACGGCGGCGCGGTGGTCATCGACATCTCGCGCAGCGCCCCGCGCAGGACGTCGAGCGCGCCGAGCCCGGCGTAGAGGAGGCCGAGCAGGCCGATGATCCCGGCGGTCTCCTTGGTCCTGGCGATGTTCTCGAGGGGGAGCTGGGCCGCGATGCCCGGCAGTCGTTCCTCGATGGCCGTCTGCAGGGCGTGCCGGGTGGTCTCGCTGGTCGCCACCATGAACCCGAGCACCGCGTACGACAGCGCCACCAGCGGGAAGAACGAGAGGAACGCGAAGTAGGTCACCGCACCCGCCAGCCGGTCACCCGACTGGACCTCGTAGCGCCGGACCGCTCTGAGCAGATGGTCGAGCGACGGCCTGCGGACCCGCCAGCGCTCCAGCCCGGCACGGCCCCAGGCCCTCACCGACGCGACGCGTTCCGTCAAGCTCGCCATCACACCCACTTCCCGGGGACCTCCTACCCTGAGCCAGGAACGACGATCACGACGTCGCCCGGCCGTGGTGGCGCGACCGCCCGCCGCGCCCGGCGCGGCGTCATCTGTCGGCCGGGGTCCGAGGGGACGGGCTGTTCACGCCAATGGTCTGACCGGAAATGCGAGCAACGCTCGGATTGCCTGCTCTGTCAGCAACTCTCCGCTCCCCTCCTCGTACTCTCTGAGCAGGGCGGAAACCAGTACAGGCGGACTTCGAGAGCCCTAGCCTGTGGGGTGTTGCGACCGATCCAGGAGGCGTCAGGCCCATGGCCGAAATCAGCACCGGGCAGATGGTCAGGCTTCAGCGCGAGCGGCGGGGCATGAGCACCACCGCGCTGGCCACACAGTCCGGCTGCACCCCCAGGCACATCGAGCTGATCGAGCACGGCAAGCGAACCCCCTCACTCCCCCTCCTGCGGGAGATCGCCAAAGTGCTCGGCGTGCGTACCGCGGTGCTGTTAGGAGAGACCCCGCGCGACTCCCACGAGCCCAGCAGGCCGCAGATCAGCGACATCGAGCGGGCCCTGTTCACGTGCCGTTCGCTGGTGACCGACATCGAGCCGCCCGACGCCGACCAGCTCGCCGAACGGGTGACGGCCGCGCGCAACGCCTGGTTCACCTCGGCCCGGCGCTACTCGATCCTCATGAGCGCGCTGCCGTCGCTGATCACCGGCGCCGAGAGCCTGGCGCTGGCGCCCACGCCGCGGGCCCTCATCGTGGCGACGGACGCGTACCTGCTGGCCAGGGGGGTGCTGAAGCACCTGCGGCGGGTGGACCTGGCCCACCTCGCGGCCGACCGGGCGATGCGCTTCGCCGAGGAGTCGGCCGACCCGCTGATGATCGCGTGGGCGCACTGGAACCTGGGGCAGTCGATGCTGTCCGACGACATGCACCAGATCGCCTACGATGTCGCGCGGCGCGGCCTCGAATTCCTGGAGCCGCATGTCAGGGACGGCGACGACCGCCACATCAAGGCGCTCGGCGCGCTGCACCTGCTCGCCGCGATCGCCGAGGCCCGCATGGGCGACGACGACCAGGCCAAGGAGCGGGTACGCGGCCCCGCCGCCCGGCTCGCCGAACGCGTCCAGGACGGCTCGGACGTCTACGACCTGGCCTTCTTCGGCCCCACCAACGTCGCCATCCACATGGCCAGCATCGAGAACGACACCGGCCACCCCGAGGCGGTGCTGCACATCGCCGACGACATCGACCTGCGTCGCACGCCGTCCATCGAGCGGCGCACCACGCACCTCGCCCAGGTGGCCCGCGCCTGCGAGGACCTCGGCGACGACGCCGCCAGCCTGCTCCACCTGCTGCGCATCGAGCGGGAGAGCCCTGAGGAGCTGGACCACAAGCTGCTGCTGCGGGAGATGGTCAGGTCGCTGGCGCGGCGGGCACGGCCGTCGTGGGCCCCCGAGGTGCGCCATCTCGCCGAACGGCACGACATCCCCATCTGAGCCCCGCGTGCGAGCACCCCACCGGAGCCGCCCCGTGGGCGAACTCAGAGTTCGGGCGCGGCGAACATGGAGTTCCTGCGCCCGAGTTCGTCACACTCAGGCATCTGGATGCCACTCTGCGTTCATGACCAGAGCGCCCAGTGCTGAGTTCGTCATGGAACGTCTGATGGAGGAGGCCACCCGCGAGTTCCCTGGGTGGTCCTTCGAACGAGACCGTTCCGGCTGGACGGCCGTCCACGACAAGACCCGGCTCACCAGGCCCAGCCTGGCGGCCCTGCGCGCCATCCTGCGCGTGCACCGGGTGACCCGCGGGAGCTGAGCGGGACCACCGAGGCGAGAAGGGCCGGACACGCCCCGAGGCGTGCCCGGCCCACGAACCTCGGGACGTCAGAGCCTGGGCAGGAAGCCCACCCTGTCGCGCACCTGCGCCATGGTCTCCCTGGCCACCGCCGACGCGCGCTCGGCGCCGATCGCCAGCAGGCGGTCGAGCTCGGCCTCGTCGGACAGCAGCTTCTCCGTGCGCTCCCGGATCGGCGAGAACGCCTCGACCACGGCCTCCGCCACGTCCTTCTTGAACGTGCCGTAGCCCTGCCCCTCGTAGCGGGTCACCAGCTCGGGGATGGACGTGCCGGTCAGCGCGGACTGGATGCGCAGCAGGTTGGAGATGCCGGGCTTGTTCTCCTCGTCGAAGAGCACCTCGGAGCCGGTGTCGGTGACCGCCCGCATGACCTTCTTGCGCAGCGGCCCTGGCTGCTCCAGCACGTCGAGGATGCCCGCCGGGCTGGAGGACGACTTCGACATCTTCGCCGTCGGGTCCTGGAGGTCGGTGATCTTCTCGACCTCCTTGAGGATGTACGGCTCCGGCAGCGTGAACGTGTCACCGAACCGGTGGTTGAAGCGCTGGCCCAGGTCGCGCGTGAGCTCGAGGTGCTGCTTCTGGTCGGCCCCGACCGGCACCCGATCGGCCTGGTAGATCAGGATGTCGGCGGCCTGCAGGATCGGGTAGGTGAACAGGCCGACGCTGGCCGCGCTCTCCCCGAACTTGGCCGACTTGTCCTTGAACTGGGTCATCCTGGCCGCCTCGCCCATGCCGGTGAGGCAGATCAGGATCCAGGCCAGCTCGGTGTGCTCGCGTACGTGCGACTGCACGAAGACGGTGGACCGCTCGGGGTCGAGCCCGGCGGCGAAGAGCTGGGCCGCGGCGACACGACTGCGGCGGCGCAGCGCGGCGGGCTCGGTCGGCACCGTGATCGCGTGCAGATCGACCACGCAGTAGAACGCGTCGTGGGTCTCCTGCAGGGTGACCCACTGGCGGACCGCACCCAGGTAGTTGCCCAGGTGGAAGGAGTCTGCCGTGGGCTGGATGCCGGAGAGTACACGAGGTCTGGCCATAGCTGGCAATTGTGTCAGGAATCCAGCTCGGGGGGCGACTCGACGACCGGACGGCGTTTCACCCTGACCCTGGCGATCCGCCGGCCGTCCAGCTCGGTCACGGTCAGCTCGAAGCCGGAGAACTCCACCCGCTCCCCCACCGCGGGCACGTGCCCCAGCATGGCCATGACGAAGCCCGCCAGCGTCTCGTAGGGGCCGTCGGGCAGGCGGATGCCGGTCTCGGTGGCGAAGTCGTTGAGGTTCGTCAGGCCGTCGATCTCGATCTCGCCCGCGGGCAGGACGACGACGTCCTCCTCGACGTCGTACTCGTCCCTGATGTCGCCGATCAGCTCTTCGACGAGGTCCTCCATGGTGACGATGCCGGCCGTGCCGCCGTACTCGTCGACCACGATTGCCAGGTGCTGGCCCTCGTCGCGCATCTCGTTGAGCGTGCTGAGCAGGCGTTTGGAGGCGGGCACGAACTTGGCGGCCCGGATCGGGACGACCGCGCTCATCGGCTCGGTACGCCCGGCCAGCTCCGGCGCCAGCAGGTCGCGTACGTGCACGAAGCCCACCACCTCGTCGTACGACTCGCGGTAGACCGGGAAGCGGGAGTGCGGGAGCGCGGCGGCCAGCCGGGCGGCCTGGTCCAGCGGCGTGTCGGCCTCCATGAACTCCACCTCCGTACGCGGCAGCATCACCTCCCTGAGCTGCCGCTTCCCGGCGGCGAAGACCTCGCCGATGAGCTTGCGCTCGTCGGCGGTCAGGTCGGTGTGCCCGACCACCATGTCGCGCAGCTCCTCGGTGGTGACCTCCTCCCTGTCGGCCGCCGGGTTGCCGCCGAGCAGCCTGACCACGCCGTCGGTGGACTTGGACAACATCCAGATGATCGGCCGCGACAGAGAGGCGATCCGGTCGAGGAACGGGGCCACGAACAGCGAGAGCCCCTCGGCCCGCTGCAACGCCAGCCGCTTGGGCGCCAGTTCCCCGAGCACCAGCGACACGTACGAGATCGCCAGCGTCACGAGCACGAGCGCGAGCACGGGCGCCACGCCCCTCGGCACCCCCCAGTGCTCCAGCGCGGGCGTGAACTGCGCGCCCAGCCGGTCGGCGCCGAAGGCGGCCGACAGCATGGTGGCCACGGTCACGCCGATCTGCACGGCCGACAGGAACCTGTTGGGGTCGCGGGCCAGCTTGGCCACGCGCTCGCCGCGCCGGCCGCGCCGCGAGAGCTTGCGGACCTGGCTCTCCCGCAGGGAGACCATCGCCATCTCGGCGGCGGCGAAGAAGCCCCCGATCAGAATGAACAGCAGGACCAGGGCGATGTTCGCCGCGAGGGTGTCAAACATGGTGGTTGGCAGCGTACTCGTGGGTTTTCCCGCGTATGCTGAACGGCAAGCCGTACAAAATCAAACATATTTACACAGGAGTACACATGAAGCTCTTGGTCACCGGAGGGGCCGGGTACATCGGCAGTGTGGTCGCGGCCCAGCTCATCGAGGCCGGGCACGAAGTGACCGTACTCGACGACCTGTCGACCGGGCATAAGGACGCCGTGCCGGAGGGCGCCAGGTTCGTCCGAGCGGGCATCACCGAGGCGGGGCAGGCGCTCGACGGCGTGCACGCGGTGCTGCACTTCGCGGCCAAGTCGCTGGTGGGCGAGTCGGTGCAGCAGCCGGACCTCTACTGGGCCAACAACCTGGGCGGCACGCTGGCGCTGCTCGACGCGATGCGCGAGCACGGGGTGGACCGGATCGTGTTCTCCTCGACGGCGGCCACGTACGGCGAGCCGGAGCGCTCCCCGATCGAGGAGGGCGACCCGACCCGGCCGACCAACCCGTACGGCGCCACCAAGCTGGCCGTGGACACCGCGCTCAGCGCGTACGCCGGGCAGCGCGGCCTGGGCGCGGTGAGCCTGCGCTACTTCAACGTGGCCGGCGCCTACGGCCGCTACCGCGAGCGGCACACCGTCGAGACCCACCTCATCCCGAACGTGCTCAAGGTCGCGACCGGCGAGCGCGAGTCGGTGAGCGTGTTCGGCACCGACTACCCCACGCCCGACGGCAGCTGCGTCCGCGACTACATCCACGTCGCCGACCTGGCCAGGGCCCATCTGCTGGCCCTGGAGGCCACCACGCCCGGCGAGCACAAGGTCTACAACCTGGGCAACGGCACCGGCTTCTCCGTGCAGGAGGTGATCTCGGTCTGCCGCGAGGTCACCGGGCACGAGATCCCGGCCGTGGTCGGCGACCGGCGTCCCGGCGATCCGGCCGTGCTGGTGGCCTCGTCCGCCAGGATCCAGCGCGACCTGGGGTGGAAGGCCGAGCGGGCGTCGCTGCACGACATCGTTTCCGACGCCTGGGGAGCGCTTTCTGGCAAATGAGCCCTGCGGCGAGGAAATGTGTGCTGGGATACCGAAATGTGAGGAGCTTTTCACCAAGGGTCACGAAGCTGGGCTTCGGCGCGCTGATCGTGGTGGGCAGCCTCCTGGCCGCGGCCGGCGTGATCTTCGCGACCCCCCAGCCCGCGCCCGCCGGGCAACCGACGTCCTGCCCGCACGGGTTCCCAGGAGAGGCGACGCCGCACTGTCCAGAGGTGGCCCCATGAACGCCGACGCGCCCCCGCCTCGACGAGAGGGGGCGCGGAGCGGCGTGCTCAGATGAGGCCGAGGTCGCTGACCGCCTGGCGCTCCTCCTCCAGCTCGCGCACGCTGGCGTCGATGCGCTCGCGGGAGAAGGCGTCGATCTCGAGGCCCTGGATGATCTCGAACGTGCCGTTCGCCGCGCGTACCGGGAAGGACGAGATGAGGCCCTCGGGCACGCCGTAGGAGCCGTCGGAGACCACGGCCGCGGAGGTCCACTCGGTGCCGTTGACCCAGTCGTGGACGTGGTCGATCGCCGCGTTGGCGGCCGAGGCCGCCGAGGAGGCGCCGCGCGCCTCGATGATGGCGGCGCCGCGCTTGGCCACCGTCGGGATGAAGGTCTCACGCAGCCACTCGGCGTCGACCTGCTCGGCCGCGACCTTGCCGCCCACCTCCGCGTGGAACAGGTCGGGGTACTGGGTGGCGGAGTGGTTGCCCCAGATCGTCATCTTCTTGATCTCGGTGACCGGGACCTGGAGCTTGGCGGCGAGCTGGGACAGCGCGCGGTTGTGGTCGAGCCTGGTCATCGCGGTGAAGCGGTCGGCCGGCACGTCGGGCGCGTTCCGCTGGGCGATGAGCGCGTTGGTGTTGGCCGGGTTGCCCACGACCAGGACCTTGATGTCGTCGGCGGCGTGGTCGTTGATCGCCTTGCCCTGCGGGCCGAAGATCCCGCCGTTGGCGCCGAGCAGGTCGCCGCGCTCCATCCCGGCCTTCCGCGGCATCGCGCCGACCAGCAGCGCGACGTTCGCGCCGGCGAAGGCGACGGCGGGGTCGTCGGTGATCTCGATGCCGGACAGCAGCGGGAACGCGCAGTCGTCCAGCTCCATCGCCGTGCCCTCGGCCGCCTTCACCGCGGCGGGGATCTCCAGCAGCCTGAGCTTGACCGGTGTGTCGGCGCCGAGGAGCTGCCCCGACGCGATGCGGAACAGCAACGCGTAGCCGATCTGGCCGGCGGCTCCGGTGACGGTCACATTGACGGGCACCTTGACGGGCGCAGTGGCTGACGACGCCATGGCCTTCCCCTAACTCGCAGCGTGAATCATTGACGTTGGGGATGTTACCCGCATGTCATCAGCAATTTTCCATCGCGGGCACCTTCAGCTCCTCCTCGAAGTCCACGTTCCCGAACTGGCTGGTCAGCAGCTTCTGGACGGCCCCTGTGGCGTAGAGGTCGGCGATCACGCCGGACACCGCCTTGCAGGTCTTCACGTCGCCGTCCTTGATCCCGACCGCGTAGCGCTCGTTGGTGAGCCTGGCCCCGAGGATCTTGTAGCGGGCGTTCTCCCTGGCCGCGAACCCGGCCAGGATGAGGTCGTCGCCCGGCACCGCGTCCACCTCGCCGGACCTGAGCAGGTCCATGCAGGCGGCGTAGTCGCTGGCGGCGTACGGCTCGACCTTCACCCGGTCCTGGACCGCGCCGACCGACGGGCTGTTGGGCGCGCAGATCTTCTTGCCCTTCAGGTCGCCGAGCTTCTCCACGCCGCCGCCCGCCCGCACCAGGACGTCCTGGTGCGCCAGGTAGTAGGGCCCGGCGAACTGGATCTCGCTCTTGTCGATCGAGTAGGTGGCCACCACCAGGTCGACCAGGCCGTCCGCCAGGGAGGTGGCCCGGTCGTCGCGGCCCACCCTGACGAAGGAGACGTCCGTGGCCCCCAGCCCCTCCGCGATGCGTTTGGCGATCTCGACGTCGAAGCCCTGGAAGTCGTCGCCGTTCTGCAGCGCGACGCCCGGCAGGTCGCCCTTGACGCCGATCACGATCTTCCCGGTGCGGGCGACCTTGTCCACCACCGTCGCGAAGCTCGGCTCGGGCTCCACCGGGTCGGTGGTCGGGTCGACCATGCCGCCGAAGGTCACGGGACGCCAGCCGTTCACTAACAGCGTGATCACCGTGACGGCGGTCAGCACCAGCGCGGTCAGCAGCGTCAGCCACACCTTCAGCCGCCTGCGGCGCGCGGGGGCGCCGGACTCGGTCGCCGGGTACGGCACCCCGCCGGGCGGCGCCGTCGCGGCGGGATGGCCGGGGCCGCTCGGCCCCGTAGCGGTGTCCTGACCGGTCACGTGGTGCTCGACGGCCTGGTGCCCGGCCGTGTGGCCCGTCGTGTGCTGGCCGCCCGTCTGGTGGCCCGTCTGGTGGCCCGTCGCGGGCTGCCCGGTCGTACGGTGCTCCTGCGGGGCCCCGCCGCCCTGTCCGGCCGTCGCCCCGCCCGTGCCACCGGTCTGCGACGGCGACGGCGGCACCACGGACGAGCCCCGCCGGCCCGGCTGGTCGGTGATCGACCCGGCCGACACCCTGGTGAACGGCGTGGTGTCGTCACCGGCCAACTGGACGCCCCGGGTGAGCACCGCCGTGGAGGCGTTCACCGTGGACGACTGCCCCAGCAGCCGCAGCAGGATCTGGTCGGCGGAGGGCCGCTCGGCCGGCGACTTGGCCAGCGCGGAGCGCACCACGCTGCGCAGCGGCTCGTGCATCATGCCGACGTCGACCTCGTGGTTGAGGATCCGGTTGAGCACGACCGCGATCGACTTGCCCTCGAAGGCGACCGTCCCCGTGGCCGCGAAGGTGATGGTGGCGCCCCACGAGAACACGTCGGTGTAGGGGCCGATGTCGTCGCCGGCGATCTGCTCGGGCGCCATGTAGGCGGGGGTGCCGATCGCCCGGCTGGTGATCGTGCCGGTGGAGTCGATGATGCGGGCGATCCCGAAGTCGACCACGCGCGGCCCGTCGGCGGCGATCAGCACGTTGTCGGGCTTGAAGTCGCGATGCACGATCGAGGCGTGGTGGATCGCGGTGAGCGCGGTGGCGGTGCCGATGGCCAGCCGGTCGAGCACCGTGCCGGTGAGCGGCCCGTCGGTCTCGATGACCTCCCGCAGCGGCCGGCCGTCGATGTACTCGCTGGCGATGTACGGCGTGTCGCCGTCGAGATCGGCCTCCATGACCCGGGCGGTGCAGAACGACGCGACCCGCTGCGCCGCCTTCAGCTCTCGGGCGAAGCGCGACCTGGCGATCGTGTCACCGCTGAACTTGACGTGCAGGAGCTTGATCGCGGCCCGCTCATCCTGGTCGTTGACCCCCAGATAGACGATCCCCTGGCCGCCCTCCCCGATCCGTCCGGACAGCCGGAAGGACCCCAGCTCGGTGGGATCGCCGGTGACCAGCGGCGAGATCTGCGGCATACGTCATCCCCACGTGTACAGAACCCATCGACGCAAACTTTACGACGCTCAGCAACTTCTCAGGAATCGGTTGAGGCTTAGGCACGTCACGGGTTCGCCTCTTTCGGCGCCGGCACCGGGCACTTGCGCCCCCGGGACGCGAGCCGGGAGGCTCTGATCATGGATCGCCCCCACGACATCGTGCTCTTCGGCGCCACCGGGTTCACCGGCGCGCTCACGGCCGCCTACCTCGCCCGCGCGGCCGGTCCCGGCGCCCGGTGGGCGGTGGCCGGGCGCGACCGGGCCAAGCTCGAACGGCTGGTGGAGCGGCTCGGGCTGGACGTGCCGGTCCTGGTCGCCGACGCCGCCGACCCGGCCTCGCTGGCGGACCTCGCCCGCCGTACGCGGGTGCTGGCTACCACCGTCGGCCCGTACGTCCGGCACGGCGAGCCGCTCGTCGCCGCCTGCGCCGACGCGGGCACCCACTACCTCGACCTCACGGGCGAGCCCGAGTTCGTGGACCGCGTGTACGTCCGCCACCACGACCGGGCGGCGAGGAGCGGGGCCAAGCTCGTGCACGCCTGTGGCTTCGACTCCATCCCGTACGACCTCGGCGTCCTGTACACCGTCACCCGGCTCCCTGAGGGCGTCCCGCTCAAGGTCAGCGGCTTCGTACGGGGGAACGGGCGGCCGTCGGGCGGCACGCTGGCCACCGTGCTGTCCGCGCTCGGCCGTGCCCGGGAGACGGTGGGGCAGGGCACGCAGCGCCGTTCCGCCGAGCCCAGGCCCCGGGGACGCAGGGTCAGCTCCCTGCCCGGCGGCCTGCGTCACGTGGGCGGCTGGGCCCTGCCGATGCCCACCATCGACCCGCTGATCGTCGGCTACTCCGCCCGGCTGCTCGACCGCTACGGCCCCGACTTCACCTACCGGCAGCACTACGCGGTCCGTACCCTTCCCGCGGCGCTGGCGACGGTGGCCGGCGTGGGCCTGCTCGCGGCGCTCGCCCAGGTCCCGCCCGCGCGCCGCTGGGCCGAGGGCCGCCTCGGACCAGGCGAGGGTCCGTCGCAGGAGCGGCGGGCCAGGAACTGGTTCAAGGTCACGTTCCTGGGCGAGGGCGGGGGCGAGCGCGTGGTCACGGAGGTGGCGGGCGGCGACCCCGGCTACGACGAGTCGGCCAAGATGCTCGCCGAGTCGGCCCTCTGCCTGGCCTTCGACGCCGTCCCCGACCTGGCCGGGCAGCTCACGACGGCCTCGGCGATGGGACGGCCGCTGATCGACCGCCTGCACCGGGCGGGCCTGACCTTCGCCGACAAGCCCTGATCCCGCCCGGACGAGGCGCGCTCAGTAGGGCAGGCTCCACGTGGTGAACGCCTTACGCAGGTACGGGGCCTTGAACTTCGGATAGGCCACCGTGCGCACGTCGCCGTCGGACGTGTAACGCATGTCCGGGTTGTTCTTGAGCCAGTCCAGCCAGGCCTCCGAGCAGAACTGGGCGCAGTCGCCCTTCTTCTCCATGACCTTGATCCGCGGGATCCCCGCCGGGTCGAACGCCTTGCTGAACGGCGCCGCCGCGGGCGTGTAACCGGCCAGGAAGGCGCCCAGGTGGTGGTAGTCCTTGCCGCGCAGCGCCCAGTCCTTCTTGCTCGGCTGGTTGCCGTACGGCAGGGCGATGGTGGTGGGCTTGATGTAGGACAGGGCGGCGATCTCCTTGCCGATCGAGCCGATCTGCTCCTCGACCTCCTTCTCCGAGCGGCCGCGCAGGTTGAGGTGGTCGCGGGTGTGGTTGCCGATCTCGAAGCCGTTGTCCTTGAGCCAGAGCAGCGTCTGCGCCTGCTCCTCGCGGACGGTCTTGCCGAACATGTCGCGCGTCACGTAGAACGTGGCCTTCGGCTTCCAGCCCGGGTGCGCGGCGGCCACCTCCTTGAGTATCGCCACCGCGGTGTCCTTCTGCGGGACGCCCATCTCGTTCAGGGTGAGCTGGGACGGGGACGAGTCGTCGAACGTCAGCACCACGGGATGCTTCCCGGCCGGGATGTCGATCTTGCCGGCCACCATCTCGGCGGCGGTGATCGGCACGTAGTCCTCCCGGACCAGCCGCTCCAGGTCGGTCCTGAACTGCTGCGGCGACCGGTCGTCCGTCGTCTGCGGCTTGGCCACGATGCGGTGGAACATGAGCACCGGGATCTGCCCCAGCTCGTTCGCCTTGACGCTCGCGGCGGCCTTCACCTTGGCGGCGTGGGTCGCCTTGAGCCTGGCCGCGGCGTCGACCTTGTTGTCCGTCAGCTTGGCGGTGTCGGACTGAGAGCCGCAGCCCGTCAGGATGGCGGCGGTGGTGAGCGCCCCCAGCCCACTCAAAATTCGCAGTCGCATCCTAACCCCCCGAGACACGTACGACTGTTGCGAGGGGGCTCATACCCAGGTGATCAACTGTGCCACGCCGCGAGATCGTCAAGACATGGGAAAACGCCGCCGCAGCGGCCCTCCACGCCCTGGACGGCGTGCGTCCTGGAGGCGGCCCCGTACGACGAGGGCCGCCCCGGACGTCACGCCGAGGGGATGGCGCCCTACTTCTGGCGCAGGCCGGACTCGATGGCCTCGATGATCCGCGGACGGAGTTCGGCGGCGCGGATGACGGCGTCGACGGAGCCGACCTCGACCGCCCGCCGGATGTCGTGCACCCGGTCGAACTCCGCGGCCACCTCGCCCAGCTTCTCCGCGCGGACCGACGACCGCAGCTCGTCCAGCTCCGCGGTCAACGCCGCCCGGCCGGCGCCCGAGGCCGCCGCGACCCTGGCCTCCAGCTCCTGGACCCGCGGGTCGGCCGCGGTACGGGCGTTGACGTCGCCGGAGAACACCACCGCGGCGGCCGGCGCGCCGCCGAGCACCGAGGCGAACGAGCCCTCCAGCGCGAGCACGGTCATGTTCGGGTTCAGCGCCTTGGAGAACACCACGAACGCGCCGCCGTGGTAGCGCGAGATCACGCAGAACACGATGGGCCCGCGGAAGTTCACGATCGCGCGGCCGATCTCCGCCCCGTACTCCAGTTGGAGCTTGCGCATCGACTCCGGCGAGCCGTCGAAGCCCGACAGGTTCGCCAGCACCACCAGCGGCCGGTTGCCGCTGGCCGCGTTGATCGCCCGCGCGGCCTTCTTCGACGAGCGCGGGAACAGCGTGCCCGCGGTGTAGGTGTCGGGGCCGTCGGTGGGCGGGAAGCCGCGCCGCGGGACCGCACGCGACTCGATGCCGAGCAGGCACACGGGCATGCCGCCGAGGTGCACGTCCTGCACCACCGCGGTCTCCGCGTCGGCCATGCCCGCCCAGCGCTCCAGCACCATGTGGTCCTGGTCGGACAGCGCCCGCATCACCGTGCGGATGTCGAACGGCTTCTTGCGGTCGGGGTTCGACGCGCTGGAGAAGATCTCGCCGACGGTGGTGAAGTCGCTGCCCTCCAGGGCGTGCGGGAAGCCGGTGACGTCGCGGTCGACGGGGTCGGTCGTCATCGCCCGCCGGGGCGCGTCCTCGCCGGGTGCGACGTAGGTGTGGTCGTAGTGCGCCATCAGCACGTCGCGGGCGGCGGTCAGGTTGGGGGCCCAGTAGTGGGCCTGCCCGTTCGGGCCCATCACCCGGTCGTAGCCGCCGATGCCGAAGTTGTCCTCGGCCGACACGCCGCCCGAGAAGTCGAGCGACTGCTTGCCGGTGAGCACCATCGCCGAGTCGGGCGTCATGACCAGGATGCCCTTGGTGTGCATGAGCATGGTCGCCTCGGCGTTCCAGTACGGCTGCGCGCCGACGTTGATGCCCGCGACCACGACGTTGATCTCGCCGCCGTCCTGGGTGAACTCCACGATGCGCTTGAGCGCCGCGGCCACCCAGTCCATGTTCTCGGTGCCCGACTCCATCGAGATGCGGGCGCCGGCGGACAGCGCGTACCACTCCAGCGGCACCCGCATCCGCTCGGCCAGGTCGAGCGCCGCGATCACCCGCCGGCACTCCGGCTCCGACAGCGCGCCGAGCGACTTCGTCGGGTCGCCGAGCAGCACGACCCTGCTGACGCCCGCCGGGTGCCGCGGGGTCGGCGTGGTGACCACGCCCGCGACGAGCGCGGCGGTGTTGCGCCCCTTCGGCCGGTCGACCGGGACCAGCGCGTGGCCGGCGTCGAGGTCGTGCTCGACGAAGTCGCCGAGCAGGCCGGTCAGCTCGTACGGGTAGACCGTGTTGCGGCTCCTCGCGCGCAGCACCTTCTGGCGGTAGTCGTCCAGCGGCTCGATGGGCTCGTTCGACGGCTCGCCGATGGTCAGCTCGGTGCCGCCGGTGGCGTCGAGCGCGATGCGTACGGCGATCTTGGTCAGCTCGCCGGTCTCCCTGTCGCGCTGCCTGGCGATGAACAGGGTCTCCTCCAGCCCGGCGCCCGCGGTCGCGGGCAGCACGCGCCGGGCGATCATCTCGATCTCCGACCGGGTGATGTTGCTGGGCGGCCAGACGTAGACCACGATGCGGTTGGTGTTGAGGCGTCTCGACGGCCGCCGCGCCTGGGCGATGCGGATCGCGTCGACGCAGGCGGCGACGGCGTCCTCCGCCGTGGGCAGCGCGACCAGCCTGCCGTCGTGCTCACGCAGCTCGGTCAGGTCGCGCACCTGGGCGAACGCGACGAGGCGGTCGTCGGACGGGTTCTCCCTGGCCACGCACTGGAAGAGGTAGACCTCCTCGTCCGACGACGGGAGCCGGGTGAGGTCGAACTTGCTCAGCCGCTCCATCTGCATGCGCTGCGCGATGTACGGGTGCAGGCCGCGGATCAGCCGTTCCTCGGCCATCCCGGTCTCCGCCGGGCGGAAGGTGAAGTGGTGGTGCATGACCGCCCCGCCGCGTCCTGCGACGGTGGCGGTGATCCTGCGCACCTGGCCGGGCAGCGGGTGCGCGCTCACGACCTCGTGCAGCGCGGCGGCCATCGCGTCGGAGTCCGCCGGCTGCCCTTCCCAGAGGAGGTAGATGTCGGCGTCGACGGCCTCCTCGCCCGCGGCCAGCTCGGCCAGCCCGCGCAGCGCGCCGCCCAGCGTCTCGATGCTCACGGCGGTGGAGACCACGCACGAGCCCGCCCGCTCGGCGATCACGAACGTGCAGCCCGCGACCTCGCTGGTGCGGACGGCGACCAGCTCCTTGTTGCCGTAGTAGCGCCTGGTCAGCACCTCCAGCATGATCGCGTTGTCCAGGTGGTCGCGGACGAGGCGCTGGCCGAGCAGGCGTACCAGCGGCTCGGTGCTGCGTACCATCTCGGCGACGCGCTCGGCGCGGTCGGGCGAGTCGGGGTGGGCGTCGAGGTGGCGCAGGTGCCTGCGGACGCTGGCGTAGACGCGGGCGCGGTTGCGGCGCAGCAGCGGCTGGCCGAACCAGGCGTACACCACGCCCCTGGCGAGGTCGGAGACGACGGGGAAGCGGACCTGCGTGGCGGCGAGGAGGCGTTCGAGCGCGAGGCCGGCGGGCTCGCGCAGCGCCTCGTCCGGCGGCGGCTCCCGCAGCCAGGCGCGCAGCAACGTCGCGACGATCGCGGCGTCGGCGGACGCGCGCTGCTGGGCCAGGAAGATCCGGAAGACGGCGGACTCCAGCTCGCCCGAGCGCTCCAGCTCGGTGACGCCGTAGTGCGTGAGCACCTTGGCCAGCCTGGCCTGGAACGTCTTCGGCAGCCCGGCCCGCTCGACGTCGAGGCTCTGCAGGTAGGTGTGGAAGTATTCGCGCGGGCTGTGCACGTGCGCGTCGCCGCCGCCGCCGCTGTCGTCGCCCGCCGGCCGGTTGCGGCTCAGCTCGGCGAGGTCGGCGAACACCTCGATGAGCGCGATCTCCTCGGCGAGCGGCCGGTGACCGGTCTCGGTGACCGACTGGCGCGCGGCGAGGTAGTCGTCGAGCACCCGGCGTTCGTCGTGCGGGTCGAGGTCGAAGCCCAGCAGCAGGCCGCGCAGGTCCTCCTGGCCGCGCGTGGCCCGGCGCCACGCGGGAACCGCCGCCTGCGCGACGGGCAGGTCGAGCGGTACGGCCCCGGCGGCCGCGCTCTCCTCCGCCTCGGCGGCGGCGTCGGCCAGCGGCTCCAGCCGCAGCAGCGGCGCACCGGTCTCCACCTGGCTGCCCACGGACACGGCGCATTCCTTCAGCCGTGCCCTGAACGGCGCCCGCAGCACCGTCTCCATCTTCATGCTCTCCAGCACCAGCACCGGAGCGCCCGCCTCGACCTCGGCCCCCACCTCCAGCGGCGTGGCGACGACCAGCGCGGGGGCGGGCGAGCGGACGACGCCGCCCTCGTCGCGGCCGACCCGGTGCGCCACGCCGTCCACCTCGACCAGGAGCACGGGCCCGTGCGCGCCGGTGAGCAGGCGGTATCGGCTGCCGTTGACGGTGATCTGCCCGGTGTGCCGGTCGAAGCGGTCGAGCTCGACGTCGGCGGTGCGCGGGCCGTCTCCCGTCTCGACGCCGACGCGGAACCGGGTCGCGCCGACCCGCGCGACCCGTACGCGGTAGCCGACGCCGCGCAGCTTGAGGTCGAGCGGCCGGCTGCTCTTGTGCTGCACCTGCGGGCGTCCGCCGAACGCCGTCGACAGCAGCCGCTGCCGCTCGGCGCGCTCCTCCTCCTCGTACGCCTCGATGGCGGCGGCGGCCAGCGCGACCCCGGAGTGGCGGTGCGTGACGAGCCTGCCCTCGCCGCGGACGCGGTCGATCCAGCCGGTGTCCGCGCTGGCGTCGATCGCCTCGGGCTGGTCGAGCAGGTCGAGCACGAAGCTCTTGTTGGTCGCGCCGCCCTCGATGACCACGGTCGTCTGCGCCATGGCCCGGCGCAGCCGGCCGAGCGCCTCCTCGCGGTCGCGGCCGTAGGCGATGATCTTCGCGATCATCGAGTCGAAGTCGGCGGGGATGGTGTCGCCCACGCTGACGCCGGTGTCGACGCGGATCCCCGGCCCGGCGGGCAGGTCGAGCCGGACGATGCGGCCAGGGGCGGGCGCGAAGTCCCTGTCGGGGTCCTCGGCGTTCAGCCGGGCCTCGATGGCGTGCCCGCGCTCCTCCGGCGGCACGCCGTCGAGCCGGCCGCCGGAGGCCACCCGGAGCTGTGCCTTGACCAGGTCGAACCCGGTGGTGCACTCGGTGATCGGGTGCTCGACCTGCAGCCGGGTGTTGACCTCCAGGAACGCGAACAGCTTGTCGCCCGGGTGGTAGAGGAACTCGACGGTCGCCGCGCCGCTGTAGCCGACCGCCACGGCCAGCCGTTCGGCCGACGCCTTCAGCTCGGCCGCCTGCGCGGGGCTCAGCACGGGTGAGGCCGACTCCTCGACGACCTTCTGGTTGCGCCGCTGCAACGAGCAGTCGCGTACGCCGAGCGCCCACGCGGTGCCCGCACCGTCGGCGATCACCTGGACCTCGACGTGCCGGGCGCCGGTGACCAGGCGCTCCAGGAACACGACGCCGCTGCCGAACGCCCGCTCGGCCTCCTGCCTGGTGCGCTCGTAGGCGTCGGCCAGCTCGGCCTCGTCGGCGATCACGCGGATGCCGCGCCCGCCGCCGCCCGCGGTCGCCTTCAGCATCAGTGGGTAGCCGATCTCGCCCGCCACCGTCACGGCGGCCTCAAGAGTCTCGACCGCGCCACGGCTCCACGGCGCGACCGGCACGCCGACCTCCTCGGCGATCAGCTTCGAGCCGATCTTGTCGCCGAGCCTGCGCATGGCCTCCGGGCTCGGCCCGACGAAGGTGACGCCGATCCTCTCGCACAGCTCCGCGAAGGCCGGGTCCTCGGCGACGAAGCCCCAGCCGACCCACGCGGCGTCGGCCCCCGTCTCCACCAGCGCGCGCTCCAGCACCTCCAGATCGAGGTACGGGCGCGCCGCGGCCGGACCGAGGCAGTAGGACACGTCCGCTTCCCTGACGAACGTGGCCGTCCGGTCGACGTCGGTGTACAGGGCTACGGTCTCCATCCGCGTCCCGGTCTCCGCGGCGAGGTCCCGTACGGCGTGGATGAGCCGCATGGCGGCCTCACCACGGTTGACGATGGCGACACGACTGAACACCCGAACGAGCCCTCCCGTTGGACCGACCCGATGGACCGGCCCCGTAGACCTACCTCTGCAGACCAACCCTGTGGAGCCGACCTGGCCACGAGACGCACGCGACGCGGCACGGCGGCCCATGGCAATCTTCACTCTGCCCTCTGCCGACCGTCAGCGGCATGTCGCAGACAGCGCACGCTACCCGGCCTCATTTGTGGAAAACGCCCAAAAGACGTCCGCCATACCGAGCGGCCGGGCACCCGCCCCGAGCCCGCTCCGAGCCCGTTCGGACCCGCTCCGAGCCTGCGCGGACCCGCTCGCAAGCCGCTCAAGGCCCGCTCAGGCCCCGCAGGGGACCTGTGACGGCCCACAACCCACAAGAGGTGGGCCCGGCATGCGAGACGGCCCCTACCATACGCGGAAACCGCAGGTAGAGGCCGTATGCGACGACGGCTAGGCCGACATCTTCTTCTTGAGGTTCTCGTCGAGCGCCCCCAGGAAGTCCTGCGTGGTGAGCCACTTGGCGTCGCCGCCGACGAGGAGCGCGAGGTCCTTGGTCATCTGACCGCCCTCGACGGTCTCGACGCAGACCTCCTCCAGCTTGGCGGCGAAGTCGGTCACCGCGGGGGTGTCGTCGAGCTTGCCCCGGTGGGCCAGGCCACGCGTCCACGCGAAGATCGACGCGATGGGGTTGGTGGAGGTGGGCTTGCCCTGCTGGTGCTGGCGGTAGTGACGGGTCACGGTGCCGTGCGCGGCCTCGGCCTCGACGGTGCGGCCGTCGGGGGTCATCAGCACCGAGGTCATCAGGCCGAGCGAGCCGAAGCCCTGGGCGACCGTGTCGGACTGGACGTCGCCGTCGTAGTTCTTCGCGGCCCAGACGTAGCCGCCCTCCCACTTCAGCGCCGCGGCGACCATGTCGTCGATGAGGCGGTGCTCGTAGATCAGGCCGGCCTTCTCGAAGTCGGCCTTGAACTCGCTCTCGTAGACCTCGGCGAAGATGTCCTTGAAGCGGCCGTCGTACGCCTTGAGGATCGTGTTCTTCGTGGAGAGGTAGACGGGGTAGTTGCGGTTCAGGCCGTACCGCATGGAGGCGCGGGCGAAGTCGCGGATCGACTCGTCGAGGTTGTACATCGCCATCGCGACGCCGCTGCCGGGGAAGTCGTACACGTCGAGCTCGATCGGCTCGGAGCCGTCCTTGGGGGTGTACGTCAGGGTCAGCGTGCCCTCGCCGGGGATCTTCAGGTCGGTGGCGCGGTACTGGTCGCCGAAGGCGTGACGGCCGACGACGATCGGCTTGGTCCACCCGGGGACGAGCCGCGGCACGTTGGACATGATGATCGGCTCACGGAAGATCACGCCGCCGAGGATGTTGCGGATGGTCCCGTTGGGGGACTTCCACATCTTCTTGAGGCCGAACTCCTCGACACGCGCCTCGTCAGGGGTGATGGTGGCGCACTTCACACCGACGCCGTACTTTCTGATGGCGTTCGCGGCGTCGATGGTGACCTGGTCGTCCGTGGCGTCTCGGTGCTCGATGCCGAGGTCGTAGTACTTCAGGTCGACGTCGAGGTAGGGAAGGATCAACTGGTCCTTGATGAACTGCCAGATGATCCGGGTCATCTCGTCGCCGTCAAGCTCGACGACGGGGCCCTCCACCTTGATCTTGGGCATGCGAATGGTTCCCCTTCAATGAATGGATGCGTTGAGGCTATCGGACCGGTCGGTCACGGGGCGAAAAGGGACAGGATCAATGCCTTGAGCCCGTTGTTGTAAAGCAGGAGCGAGGTCAGCACCATCACGAACCCGAACGCGGACAGCGTGATGACGTCGCTCTTCTTGCCCCTGAGGGCGAGCTGCCCCCCGTAGCCGGCGAAGCGCAGCGCGGCGGCGATCATGATGACGGCGCCCAGGGCGAACCCGCCCCAGCGCGGGTCCGCGATGAAGATCACGAGCACGCCGACGGCCGCACCCACCAGGATCAGCGGGTACGGCCCCCAGGTCTCGCGGTCAGTCCCTTGTCGGCTCAACACTCAACGCTCTTCTATCGGCTTCCACTTCTGGTCGGTCTCACCGATGTACTCACTGTCGGGGCGGATCAACCGGTTGTCCGCGTGCTGCTCGATGACGTGAGCGGTCCACCCGGACATACGGCTGACGGAGAAGACCGGCGTGAACAGATCGGTCGGGATGCCAAGGTAGTGGTAGACGGAGGCGGCGTAGAAATCGACGTTCGGATAGAGACCTTTTGTCGCGAAGACGACCTCCTCCATCTCCTTCGACATCCGGTAGTACGTGTCGTCGCCGGTGGCCTCGCCGAGTTCGGCCGACATCCTGCGCAGGTGGGTCGCCCGCGGGTCCTCGGTCTTGTAGACGCGGTGCCCGAAGCCCATGATCTTCTCGCCGGCGGCCAGCTTGTCGCGTACGGCCTGGGCCACGCCGCTCGGCGACAACGACTCCAGTGTCTTCATGACCTGCTCGTTCGCCCCGCCGTGCAGCGGGCCCTTCAGGGTGCCGATGGCGGCGACGATGGCGGAGTGCATGTCCGAAAGCGTCGCGGCGCAGACCCGGGCGGCGAAGGTGGAGGCGTTCATGGTGTGGTCGGCGTGCAGCACCAGGCACTCGTCGAAGATCTCGACCTCACGGGGGTCGGGAGTGCGACCGGTGATCTGGAGCAGGAAGTTCGCGGCGATGCTCAGCGACGGATCGGGCTCGGCAGCGGTGCCGCCGGTGCGGGCGGCCTGGTAGCGGGCGACCAGCAGCGGCTGCTGGGCCACCAGGCGGGCCGCCTTGCGCAGATTGGCCTCGGGGGCGGTGGAGTCCTTGTCCGGATCGTCCGCGCCCGACAGCGAGACCAGCGAACGCAGCGCCTCCATGGGCTCCTGCTTCTCGGCGATCTCGGCGATGTTCGCGGACACCAGGGTGCCCAGCTCCCAGCCCCGCGCCAGTTCCTCGCCGTAGGCGTCGAGCTGGGAGCGGGTGGGCAGCTTGCCACGCTGAAGCAGGTGTGCGGTCTCCTCGAACGTCGCTCGACCGGCCAGGTCGTGGATGTCGTATCCACGGTAGAAGAGGCGACCGGCCTTTCCGTCGATGTCGCTCAGCGCGGTGGACGCCGCGACGACATCGGCCAGACCTTTCGTGGGCTTGTCCGCCATGAGTGTTTCCTCCGCTTATCTTCGTCCGAAGTCTACCCGTGAGCAGGCAAAACCGACCGCAAAGGTCCAGACCAATTTCACGTCGGATTCTCCTTTCGGCAAAGGAGATTCCGAATCCCCTCGGTTGGGTAAGCCGGAGCTGTAGTAATAGTTACGGCGGGCTACCTGGGGAGGAACTGCCGTGGAGGGGCCGTTCATACGCATCGAGGACACTGGCGAGGTGGTCCCGTTGCGCCCCGAGATCACGACGGTCGGGCGAGGCCGGGGTGTCGACATCCGGCTCACCGATCCCAGCGTGTCTCGACTCCATGCCGAGTTCATCAGACGAGGACCCTACCTGTACGTCGTAGACCTGGGGTTGTCCAGGAACGGCACGCGGGTGAACGGCAGGCCGATCGCCCGGAGGGTCCTCGACGACGGCGACGTCGTCTCCTTCGGCGCGGCACGGGGTCGCATCGGTGGAGTCCCCCGTGAGGACTTCACCCCCGAGGTCGAGTTGCGCAGGGCGGCCGCGCCCGAGCTGACCAGACGCGAGGTCGACGTGCTGACCTCGCTCTGCCGGCCGGCGCTGTCGGACGAGGCGTTCGTCGCCCCGGCGACCGCACGCGAGATCGCCGACGACCTGGTCGTGACCGAGGCCGCGGTCAAGCAGCATCTGCTGCGGCTCTACCAGAAGTTCAGGATTCCCGAAGGCACCAACAGGCGCACGCGGCTGGCCAACGAGGTCGTCGCGCTGGGCCTGGTGCGGCCGACCCCCGTGGTTCCGCCACAGAGGTCGTCGGGAGCCTCGGCAGAGCAGGCTTCGGCCGCAGGGCGCAGGGCTTCTTAACACAGGATCGCGACCGGGGCTTCGGCGAGGGGTTCCGGCAGCGTCGGAACCTGGGCGTCCGGCCGTGCCCGCGAGCGGGCACGGTGGCGTACGGGCACGGCGGCGAGCGGCGGCAGGCGTCCGAGCGGCGCTACGCCGCGCTCGTCGCGGGCCGGGAGACTCGTCGCGGGCCGGGAGATCGGCCCGCGACGCGGGCAGGCGTAGCGCGCTCTCGGATCACCCCGCGCGGGTGCCGGACACGCGGCAACGTGGTCAGATCACGCGGAAGCCGTTGCTGGGCTTGCTGGTGCGGTTGGCCCGGTCGACGGCGACCACGTAGTAGTGGTGGCCGCGCCTGCCGTCGGGGTCGGTCCAGCGCACCTGCCGGTCGCCCGGCACGACCGCGACCAGGTTGCGGGCGTCGGCGAACTCTCCGGAGCCCGCGTTCCTGTCGAAGCGGAAGACGGCGAAGAGGAAGGGCTCGTCCCTGCCGGTGGCCACCGCCCGCACCTCGACCCCGCCGTCGCGGCGCAGCGCGTACGCCACCACGGGCCGCCTGGGCGGCTCACCGTCGGCCAGGCGCGGCAACACGGGCGCGAGCGCGGGCCGCTGGTAGTGGTCGGCGACCGCGGTGCTGATCGAGCCGATCCTGTCGACCTTGACGTCGTTGGCGTTGTACCAGATGTCGCCGCCGATCTCGGGGTGGTCGCGGTTGAGCGTCAGGTGCCTGGACAGCTCGCCCGGCGCCTGCCACTCGGCGGCCTGGGCGGGGTCGCCCGCCTTGTACGCGGCCTGCCCGATCCACAGCAGCGTCTTCGTGCCGCTCGCGACGTCCGACCACCAGGGCACGAGCTTGGAGTAGTCGGCCGGCGGCTGCCCGATGTACCAGTAGAGCTGCGGCGCGATGTAGTCGAGCCAGCCCTTCTTGACCCAGCCGCGGGTGTCGGCGTGCAGGTTGTCGTACGACTGGCCGCCGTTGGTCTCGGAGCCGAGCGGGTCGGTGCCCTTGTTGCGCCAGATGCCCGAGGGGCTGATGCCCCAGGCGATCTCGGGCTTGGCCGCCAGCACGCGCGCCTGCATCTCCTGGACCATAAGGTCGACGTTGTTGCGCCGCCAGGCGGCCAGGTCGGGGAAGCCGGCGCCGTATTTGGCGAACTCCTCGGCGTCGTCGAAGGCCGTGGTGTTGGTGGGGTAGAAGTAGTCGTCGAAGTGCAGGCCGTCGATGTCGTAGCGGGTGACCGCGTCCATCATGGCGTCCTGGCAGAACGCGCGCACCTCGGGCAGGCCGGGGTTGTAGTAAAGCTTGCCGCCGAACGGCAGGATCCAGTCGGGGTGCTTGCGTCCGGGGTGGTCGGGGTGCAGCTTGGCCGGGTCGGCCTGCATCGAGACGCGGTACGGGTTGAACCAGGCGTGGAAGGCCAGGCCGCGCTTGTGCGTCTCGGCCACGGCGAAGCCCAGGGGGTCGTAGCCGGGGTCCTGGCCCTGGGTGCCCGTCAGATACTGTGACCACGGCTCGAACGGTGACGGCCAGAACGCGTCCGCGGTCGGCCTGATCTGCACGAACACCGAGTTGAGCCCGCGTTGCACGGCCACGTCCAGCCAGGCGAGATACTCCGCCTTCTGCTCCTCGGCGCTCAGTCCGGGCTTGGACGGCCAGTTGATGTTGACCACGGACGCGATCCACATACCGCGCATCTGGCGCAGCGGCGGAACGTACTGGGCCTGCGCTAAGGCGGGCAGCGGGACGGCGGAAGCGGCGGTCGCGAGAGCGAGACCCTTCAGGAGAGTCCTTCTGCTGGGCATGGGGGGTGGCCTCTCGGAAGTGGTTGTATCGAGGGCGACGATGACAGAAAATTACCTTCAGATCAACAACTGTGAAGGAAAATGCCGATGAGCGATGACCTGTACGGACTGGCGATGACGGTGTTGCACCCGGGGTTCGAGGGGACCTCCGCCCCCGACTGGCTGCGCCGGGCGCTGGGCGACGGTCTGGGCGGCGTGGTGTTGTTCGCGCGCAACGCGATCGACGAGCGGCTCGTACGACAGTTCCGCGCGGAGAACCCCGACGTGGTGGTCGCCATCGACGAGGAGGGCGGCACGGTCACCCGGCTGGAGGTCACGGACGGCAGCTCCTTCCCCGGCAACCGGGCGCTGGGCGTGGTGGACGACGTGGAACTCACCGAACAGGTGGGCCGCCAGATCGGAAGGATGCTCGCAGATCTCGACATCACGCTCAACTACGCCCCCACCGCCGACGTGAACGCGAACCCGGCCAACCCCGTGATCGGCGTGCGCTCGTTCGGCCCCACGCCGGAGCTGGTCTCCCGCCACACCGTCGCCTACATCGACGGCGTACAGGGCGCGGGCGTGGCGGCCTGCGCCAAGCACTTCCCCGGGCACGGTGACACCGTCACCGACTCCCACCTGGCGCTGCCGACCGTGCACGCCTCGCGCGAGGTGCTCTTCGAGCGCGACCTGCCGCCGTTCCGCGCCGCGATCGAGGCCGGGGTGCGCGTGGTCATGTCCGGCCACCTGCTCGTCCCCGCCCTCGACCCGGCCGCGCCCGCGACGCTGAGCCGTACGGTGATGACCGAGATCCTGCGCGGCGAGCTGGGCTTCGACGGGATGCTCACCACCGACGCGATCGAGATGCGGGCGGTGGCCGCGCTGGCCGCCCCCGGGGAGATCGTGGTGCGCGCGCTCAACGCGGGCGTGGACGCCATCTGCGCCGGGCTGTGCGACGAGGACGGCCTGCGCGAGATGCGCGACGCGATCGTGGCCGCGGTACGCGCGGGCACGCTCCCCGAGGAGCGGCTGGCCGAGGCCGCCGCCCGGGTGCGCGCGGTGTCCGCCTGGTACGCCGCCCAGGAGCCGCTGCGCCGCCAGGCGCACGACGACGTGGACCAGGACGCGGGCCTGCGGGCCGCCCGCAGGGCGCTGACCACGACGGGCACCGCCGCCCTCGGCCGCGGGCCGCTCGTCATCGAGGTCAACACCCGCTTCAGCAAGGCCGTGGACCCCGCCACCCCGACCGGGATCACCGCGGCGCTGGCCGCGGTGCTGCCGGACACGGCCAGGGTGCAGATGGAGGCGGAGGGTGAGCTGCCGCCGTTCGACGACCGGCCGGTCGTGCTGGTCGTGCACGACGCGGCCCGGCACCCGTGGGTGCGCGAGACCGTGGCCAAGGCCCTGGCGCTCCGGCCCGACGTGATCGTGGTGGACACCGGGGTGCCCGCCCCTCCCGACGGCGCCACCCACGTCGCCACGCACGGCATCTCGCGGGTGTCCGCGCAGGCCGCGGCCGAATGGCTGCTCACGTGAGCATGGAGCCCGCGAACCCGGTCGCGGCCGTACGCGCCGTGCTGCCCTCGCTCACCCCGGCGGCCCAGTCCATCGCCCGCATCATCCTCGACGACCCGGGGCTGGTCGTGCGCAGCACGATCACCGAGTTCAGCGCGGTGTCGGGGACGAGCGAGGCGACGATCGTCCGTACGGCGCGGGCGCTGGGCTTCGCCGGGTACTCGCAGATGCGCTTCGCGCTGGCCGCGGCGGTGGCCGTGGCCAAGGAGCCCGAGCGGCTGGTGCCCGGCGACCTCGGCCCCGACGACCCGCTCACGGACGTGATCGCCAAGGTGGCCAGGGCCGAGTCCGACGCCCTGGCCGACACCGCCGCCCAGCTCGACCCCGACCGGCTCGGGGAGGTGGTGAAGGCGATCTCCGAGGCGCGGCGGATCAACGTGTACGGAGTCGCCGCCTCGGGCCTGGTGGCCGCCGACCTGTCGCAGAAGCTGCTGCGGATCGGGCTGTCCAGCCACCCGTTCAGCGATGCCCACCTGGCGTTGACCAGCGCCGCCCTGCTGCGGGAGGGGGACGTGGCGGTGGCGATCAGTTGCACCGGCGAGACGCCCGACGTGCTGGTGCCCACCCGGACGGCGGCCGAGGCGGGCGCGTCGATCGTGGCGATCACCAACAACCCGCGGTCCTCACTGGCCGACCTGGCCGATCACACGCTGGTGTCGGCGGGGCGCGAGACGGCCTTCCGCCCGGGGGCGCTGGCCAGCCGGATCAGCCAGTTGCTGATCGTCGACTGCATCTTCGTCGGGCTCGCGCAGCGGCGGTACGAGACTGCGGACGCCGCCATCCGCGCCACCCGCCTGGCCATCGACAGCTACCGCAACCGGTGACCCGTCCTCACCGGGGTCAGAAGGGGTAGGCGGCGATGTCGCCCTGCATGGTGACCCACTGGGTCTCCGTGAAGGCGTCGAGGTTGGCCCCCGCGCCGCCGAAGCGGGCGCCCGTCCCCGAGGCGCGCACGCCGCCGAACGGGGCCACTGCCTCGTCGTCCACCGTCTGGTCGTTGATATGCACGATGCCGGTCGGCACCAGGTCGGCCAGGGCCAGGCCCTTCATGACGTCCCGGGTGAGGATGCCCAGCGACAGCCCGTACTCCGAGTCGGCCGCCAGCGCCGCCGCCTCCTCCAGCGTGGCGAACGTGGTCACCGGCGCCACCGGCCCGAACACCTCCTCGGCGTAGGCGGGCGCGCTCACCGGCACCTCCGCCAGCACCGTCGGCCGGTAGAACAGCCCCTCGTACGTCCCGCCCGCCGCCAGCCGCGCCCCCGCCGAGACGCTCTCCGTGACCAGCCGGTGCACCCGGTCGAGCTGCCGTGCGTCGATCAGCGGACCGAGCGCCACCTGTCCCGTGGCCGGGTCGCCCACCGGCAGGGCGGCGGCCTTGGCGGCCAGGCGTTCCACGTACTCCTCCGCGACGTCCTCGTGCACCAGGTGGCGGCCCGAGGTCATGCAGATCTGGCCCTGGTGGAAGAACGACGCCCACGCGCCCGCCGAGACCGCCGGTCCGAGGTCGGCGTCGTCGAAGACGACCAGCGCCGAGTTGCCGCCCAGCTCCAGGTGCGCGCGCTTGAGCGAGCGCGCCGCCGCCTCGCCGACCTCGCGCCCGGCCGTGGTGGAGCCGGTGAAGGAGATCACCGGGATGTTCGGGTCGGCGACCAGGGCCTGACCCGCTTCCTGGCCGCCGGGCAGCACGTGCAGCAGGCCGCTCGGCAGGCCGGCCTCCTCGAAGACGCGGGCGACGGCGTATCCGCCGCAGACGGCCGTACGCTGGTCGGGCTTGAAGACGACCGCGTTGCCCAGCGCGAGGGCCGGGGCGACCGACCTGATGCCGAGGACGAGCGGGAAGTTGAACGGCGCGATCACGCCCACGACGCCGACCGGCACCCGCCGCGCGAAGCTGAGCCGCCTGCGGGCCGTGGGCAGCACCTCACCGAGCGGCTGCGAGGCCAGCGCCGCCGCCTCATAGCACTCCTGGGCGGCCACGTGCGTCTCGAACGCCGCCTTGCCCGGCACGCCTCCCGACTCGCGCACGATCCAGTCCTGGATCTCCTGCGCGTGCTCCTCGAACAGCCGCCCGGCCCGCCGCAGCAGCGCGGCCCGCTCCTCGTACGGGGTCGCGGCCCAGGCCCGCTGCTCCCGCCGCGCCCGTACGGCGGCCGCCGCCACGTCCTGGGCGCCCGCGGTCCCCGCACGGCCCAGCTCGTTCCCGGTCGCGGGCTCGACGACGGGCGCGTCCCCGGCGCGCGAGGCCGTCCAGCCGCCGTCGAAGACCGAACCCGTCCAGATCTTGGGGTCAAGGAATGTCATGGTGTGCCTCCTCAGGGCTGGAAGTCCTGGTCCACGGTCACGGCCACGTCGAGCAGCAGCGGGCTCTCACGGGTGGCGAGCGCGGGCATGACGTCGTCGAGGGCGGCGGTCAGACCATCGTACGAGTCCACCCGGAGGGCGGGGCAGCCGAGCGACCTGGCCAGCGCACCCATGTCCACCTCGGTGAACGGCGGCCACGGGGCCTTGCCGCCGCCGTGTTTGTCGGCCAGCCGATCCATGACCGCGTACCGGCCGTTGGCGAGCACGACGAACAGCGTGCCCACCCGGTAGTGGGCGGCGCTCCAGAGGGCGTGCAGGCCGTAGAGCGCGGAGCCGTCGCCCACGACGGCGACCACCGGCCGGTCGGGGAGCGCCATGCGCAGCCCCACCGCGGCGGGCACGCCGAACCCGAGCCCGCCCATGGCCGCCGACACGAAGCCCAGCGAGGTCCTGGCGGGCACGAGCCGGTGCAGGTCGGGGCGGGAGGAGGGGGTCTCCTCGACGAGCACGGCGTCCCGGGGCAGCCGCCTGGCCAGCTCGCGCAGCACGTCCGCGGGCCGCAGCGGGTGCCCCGCCGAAGGCCCCGCTGGAGATCCCGCCGCGAGCCTCGTCGCCGGGCTCGGCTCCTGTGCCCGCCGGGCGCGCCCGCCCTCGGCGCGGGCGGAGTACGGCAGCAGCGCGGCCAGGCGGGCGCAGACGGCCGCGGGGGAGGCGAGGTAGGCCAGGTCGGCCGGGCTGCGATGCGCCTCCGACGGCTCGTCCGTCACCAGCGCGACCACCGTGCCCGGCCGGGTGAGCGGCCCCGGCGCGTACGCGTACTGCCGGAACACAGGCGCCCCCACCGCCAGCACCACGTCGTACGCCGCCAGCCGCTCCCGCAGCCGCCCCCGGTCGGCGGGCAGCACCCCGGCGTACCGGGGATGGTCCTGCGGGAACCCGGCCCGCCCGCCGAACGACTCCTGGAACACCGGGCACCCCAGCCGTTCGGCCAGCGCCACCAGCGCGTCCCACCCGGGGCCCACGCCCGCGCCCGCCACGATCGCCGGGTGCCGGGCCCCCGCCAGCAGCTCCACCAGCGGCGCGAGGTCGGCGTCGGCCACGGCGGCGGGCCGCAGCAGCCGCCTCGGCGCGGCCGTCGTCTCCCCCTCGTACGGGGCCTCCCAGTCGTCCATGGGCACCACGACCAGGGCGGGCCCCCGGTACGTGAGCGCCTCGTGGCCGGCCCTGGCCAGCGCGCCCGGCACGTCCTGGGCGCGTACCGGCTGGTCCGCCCGTACCGGGTAGTCGCCGGCCAGCCCGCCCAGCCGCCCGGTCAGGAACGGCTCCAGCGCCAGGTGCCGCCGGTCCTGCTGCCCGACGAGGATCACCAGCGGCACCCGGTTCTCCCTGGCGGTGGCGATGGCCCCGACCGCGTTGCCCAGCCCGGCCACGGTGTGCAGGACGGCCAGCGCGGGGGCCCGGCCGCCGATGGCCCAGCCGGTGGCCATGCCCACGACCGAGCCCTCGTGCAGGGCCAGGACGAAGCGCAGGTCGTCCGGCAGCCCGGCGAGCAGCGGCACCTCCGTGGAGCCGGGGTTGCAGAAGAGCGTGGTCATGCCGTGCCGCCGCAGCACGTCGAAGACGACCTCCCTGACGGTGGTCACCGTTCTCCCCTCGCCCGCTGGATCTGCCGGTAGACGTGGCCGCGCAGCTCCCCGAAGCGCGGCAGCGAACGGGTCGTGAGCTGGTCGCGCTCCGGCGGCAGGTCGACCTTCAGGTCCTCCATGACCGTGGTCGGCGAGGAGGAGAGCACGACGACCCGCTGACCGAGGTAGACGGCCTCGTCGATGTCGTGGGTGACGAACAGCGTGGTCACGCCCAGGTCCCGCCACAGCCGCAGGATCAGGTCCTCCAGGTCGGCCCGGGTCTGGGCGTCCACGGCGGCGAACGGCTCGTCCATGAGCAGCACCTGCGGCTCGTACGCCACCGCGCGGGCGATGGCCACCCGCTGCTGCATGCCGCCGGACAACTGCCAGGGGTGGGCGTCGGCGGCGTCGGAGAGGCCGACCGCGCGCAGGGAGTCGGCGACCAGTTCGCGCCGCCGGGCGGGCGGCAGGCGCTTCTCCTTCAGCGGCAGCTCCACGTTCTGGCGTACGGTCATCCAGGGGAACAGGCTGCGGCCGTACTCCTGGAAGACCACGGCCATGTCGGGCGGCGGACCGGTCACGGGCACGCCCGACACCCGCACCTGGCCCTCACTGACCGGCAGCAGCCCGGCGACGCAACGCAGCAGCGTGGTCTTGCCGCACCCCGAGGGGCCGACCACGCAGACCAGCTCGCCCGCTCCGACGTCCAGCGTGACCGAGCGGATCGCCTCGACCCGGCGGCCGGGGCTCTCGTATACCTTGCGCAGCTCGTGGATCTCAAGCACGGGCGGCTCCACTGCCGTAGTACCAGGACAACACCCACCGCTCCAGGCGGCGGAAGAGCAGCGACAGACCGAGGCCGAGCAGCCCGAGCAGCAGGATGCCGCTCCACATCTCGGCGATCTGGAACTGCCGCTGGAACAGCACGATCGTGAACCCCAGACCGCTGGAGCTGGCGAACATCTCGCTGATGACCATGAGGATGATCCCGATGGACAACGCCTGCCGCAGCCCCGTCATGATCTGCGGGCTGGCGCCGCGCAGCACGAAGCGGCGCAGCCGGGAGCCGCCGCGCACGCCGTACATGCGGCAGGTGTCGGCGAGCACCTCGTCCAGGGCCCGTACGCCCTCCACGGTGTTGAGCAGGATCGGCCACACGCAGCCCGAGACGATGACCAGCACCTTCATGGGCGTGTCGATGCCGACCAGCAACATGATCAACGGCACCAGCACCGGAGGCGGGATCGCCCTGAAGAACTCCAGCACCGGCTCCAGCGTGGCGCGCAGCCGCCGCGACGACCCGATCGGCACGCCCAGCCCCACGCCGAGCACCCCGGCCAGCGCGTAGCCCGCGAGCAGCCGCCCGACGCTGGGCAGCACGTCGTCGACCAACCGCGCGGAGAACCAGGTCTCGGCGAACGCGCGCCCCACGGCGGCCGGTCCCGGCAGGTAGAACGAGCCGCCGCCGACCGCCCACCAGAGCAACACCAGCAGAGCGGGCAGTGCCAGCCACCGGACCACCCTCGTGGAGCCCCTCATGACGCCCCTCATGACGCCGCCTCCACCCGTACGGCCGGGTGCCAGGCCAGGACCCTGCGTTCCAGCAGCCGCACGCCCGCGTTCACCGCGATGCCGACCAGCCCGGCCAGCACGATCAGCGCGTACACGGTCGGCACCGCGCCGCTGCTCTGCGCCACCTGGATCTCGGCCCCCAGGCCGGGGCTGCCGATGACCAGCTCGGCCGTCACCGCCAGGATGAACGCCACCGCGGCCGCCAGCCTCAGCCCGGTCATGACGTACGGCAGCGCGGTGGGCCACACCAGGTGCCTGACCCGCGACCAGGCGGACAACCCGTACGACCGGGCGGTGTCGAAGGCCACGGAGTCCACGGCCGCCACGCCGTACAGGACCTGGATGAGCACCTGCCAGAACGAGGCGTAGACCACCAGCATCAGCGTCGAGCCCAGCGACGGCCCGAACAGCAGCGTGGCCAGCGGCACCAGCGCCACCGACGGGATAGGCCGCAGGAACTCCACGGTCGAGTTCGTCAGCGCGCGCAGGCCGGGCACGACGCCGATGACGACGCCGCTCACGACCGCCGCGCAGAAGGCCAGGGCGAGGCCGACGGCCCAGCCGCGCAGGGTCTCGCCCAGCGCGATCCACAGTGCGGGCGTGGCCAGTTCCCCGGCCAGCGTGGCGAGGATCTCGGAGGCGGGCGGCAGGAAACGCGCGTCCACCAGGCCGAGCCGGGGCACCGCCTCCATCAGGAGCAGCAGGCCGCCGAGCCCGGCGGCGCCGTACCCGAGCCTGGCGAGCAGTCCGTTGCCTCGGATCACGGAATCAGCGCCGAGACGTCGATCTTGGTGTTGAGTATCCCGTCGGCCAGCGCCAGGTCGGCGACGGTCTGCACGGAGGCCCTGTTCACCTCGACCGGCCACTTCGGCAGGTAGATCTTGGCGATCACCTCGGGCGCGATCTCGGTGTACGTCTTCAGCACCTCGCGCACCTCGTCCGGGTGGGCGTCGGCGTACTCGAGGGACTTGCGCATCGCCGCCGTGAACCGCCTGGTCAGGTCGGCGTCCGTGGTGCCCGTGGTGAAGTACATGGCCACGGTCAGGTCGGGGGCGGCGTCGGCGAAGTTCCAGGCCACGGGGCGGGCGCCCAGGCTGATCGCCTGGCTGACGAACGGCTCGACCACCCAGACGGCGTCCACCTGGCCGTTCTGCAGCGCGGCGGGCGCGTCGGGGAAGGGCAGCTCGACGAACTCGATGCCGCTCGGGTCGCCCCCCGCCCGGCGTACGGAGGCGCGTACGGTCGTGTCGCCGATGTTCTTGAGCTGGTTGACCGAGATCTTCTTGCCAGCCAGGTCCTTGGCCGTCCTGATCGGGCTGTCCGCCTTGACCAGCACCGCGCTGAAGTCGTTGCCCTGCTCCCCGGTCGAGGAGACGCCGTTGGCGACGACCTTGACGTCCAGCCCCTGCTGCTTGGCGGTCAGCAGCGAGGTCGTGTTGGCGAAGGCGAACTGGAACTGCCCGCTCACCGTTCCTGACACGGCCGCCGCACCACCGGCGACGGGCGTGATGGTGAGATCGATCTGCTGCTCGGTGAAGAAGCCCTTGGCCTTGCCGAGGTGGATCGGAGCGGTGTCGACGATGGCGATCACTCCGGCGTTGACCTTGGACGTTCCCGAGCCCTGGTTGGGTGCCGCGGGCTGCGTGGCACCGCACGCGGCCACGAGCAAGGCGGCGAGGATCAAGAGAGGGCGGCGACGCACGGCTGGCTCCTCTTTTTGTTCGCTATGCGCACATGTATTCTCTGACCGAACAACCCCGTATCGCGGAAGCTACGCCTTTGACGGCCGCTGTCAAGGGGGATCACCATGGTCGATCATGTGCAGTCGCTGGCCCGTGGGCTCGCGGTGATCAGAGCGTTCAGCGCCGCCGAGCCCGAGCTGACGCTCAGCCAGGTGGCCCGCGCGACCGGGCTCAGCAGGGCGGCGGCCAGGCGGTTCCTGATCACGCTGACCGACCTGGGCTACGTGCGCAGCGACGGGCGGCTGTTCGCGCTCACGCCACGGGTGCTGGAGCTGGGCTACGCCTTCCTGTCCAGCCTGTCACTGCCCGAGGTGGCCGACCCGCACCTCGAACGCCTGGCCGCAGAGGTACGCGAGTCGGCCTCGGTCGCGGTCCTCGACGGCGAGGACGTGGTGTACGTGGCCCGCGTGGCCACGGCCCGGATCATGCGGGTGACGATCAACATCGGCACCCGGTTCCCGGCCTACTGCACCTCGATGGGGCGGGTGCTGCTGGCAGCGCTGGCGTCCGAGGAGCTGGAGGCGTACCTGGAGCGGGCCGCGCTGCGACGGCTCACCTCGCACACCATCGTCCTGCCCGCGGCGCTGCGCGCGGAGCTGGACGACGTGCGCGGGCGCGGGTGGGCGATGGTGGACCAGGAGCTGGAAGAGGGGCTGCGCTCGATCGCCGCGCCCGTCCGCGACCGCACGGGGCGGACGGTGGCGGCGGTGAACGTCTCGACGCACGCCACCCGTACGAGCCTGCAGGCCGTCCGGCGCGACCTGCTGCCGCCGCTGCTGGCCACGGCCCGCAAGATCGAGGCCGACCTGGCCTCGCTGAACACCGCCCGCGCCTGACGCCCGGGGCCGCCGCCGGGCGCGAACCGGCCTTTGAGCGGAACGACCCGGAGCGGCCCGGAAGCGGCCCGGAAGCGGCCTGGCCTGAAAGCGGAGCCCGCTAGCCCGCTGTCACCGGAGGCGGCGCTCGGCGGCCTCCACGACGTTGGAGAGGAGCAGAGCCCTGGTCATGGGGCCGACACCGCCCGGGTTGGGCGTCAGGTGTCCGGCGACCTCCGCCACGTCGAGCGCCACGTCGCCCGCGATCTTGCCGTCGACACGGGACACCCCCACGTCGAGCACGGCCGCACCGGGCTTGACCATGTCACGCTTGATCAGCTCGGGCACACCGGCCGCCGCCACCACGATGTCGGCACGGCGTACGTGGGCGGCCAGGTCGTGGGTGCCGGTGTGGCAGAGGGTCACGGTCGCGTTCTCGCTGCGGCGGGTCAGCAGGAGGCCCAGGGAACGCCCCACCGTGATGCCGCGTCCCACCACGACGACGTCGGCGCCCTTGATCGGCACGCCGTACTCCTGCAGGAGCAGCACGATGCCGTGCGGGGTGCAGGGCAGCGGGGCATCCACCATGTGGACCAGCCGCCCGAGGTTGACCGGGTGGAGGCCGTCGGCGTCCTTCGCCGGGTCGATGCGCTCCAGCAGGGCCATGGTGTCGAGCTGCTTGGGGAGCGGGAGCTGGACGATGTAGCCGGTGCAGGCAGGGGAGGCGTTGAGCTCGTCGATGGCCGCTTCGACGTCGGCCTGCGAGGCGCTCGCCGGCAGATCGACCCGGATGGAGGCGATGCCGACCTCGGCGCAGTCGCGGTGCTTGCCGGCGACGTAGATCTGGCTGCCGGGGTCGTCGCCCACGAGCACGGTGCCCAGGCCGGGCGTGACGCCGCGTTCCTTGAGCGCGGCCACCCGCTTCGTGAGGTCTGCCTTGATCTTGGCGGCGGTCGCCTTGCCATCGAGTTTCACTGCGCTCATGCCGCAATCCTTCCATGCGCGAAGAAGCCCCATGACACGGCTGTTCCCCGGGACCAGCGGCTCCCCCGCCCCGCACCACTCTCCCGCCTGCTGCGGACGGAAGGGAATCCGCCCGGCCGACCATGGCGCGCGAAGGTCGGCGTTCGTGTGGTCGCCGCCTGTATGGTCGACGCCTTGATCCGGCGGGAGGCGGCGGCCGTACATGCGGGTGACGATGACGAGCGTGGCGAAACGGGCTGACCGCGCGAACGAGGACTTCACCGCCGCCGGGCCGACGGCGGCGGTGCTGATCGACGGCGCCGGCATCCCCGGCGCCGAATCGATCTGCCGGCACGGCGTGGCCTGGTACGCCCACCGCCTGGGAGGCGCCCTCCTCGGCCTCCTGACACCCGTGAACCTCTCGTCACCCTTGAGCCTCTCGTCACCAGTGCGCGGCCTTACCGAGCTGCTCGCCGAGGCCATCGAGCAGGTGACCGGCGATCACCGTGACACCTGCGACGTCGCCGACCCCATCAGCCCGTCGGCCACCGTGGCCGTCCTGCGCCTGTCCGACGGCCTCCTCGAGTACCTGGCGCTCGGCGACTCGCTCATCGTGCTCGACAGAGCGGACGAGGCGCCGCTAGTCGTCTCCGATCCCCGGGAGGTGGTCGTCAGCCGGTCGTACGAGCCCGCGATCGAGGCCGCCGTCAAGGGAAGCGACGAGTACCACGGGCTCCTGCGGGACCTGCGCGCCCACAGGAACCGGCCGGGCGGCTTCTGGGTGGCCAAGGACGACCCGCGAGCGGCCGACGAGGCGATCACCGGAAGCCGTCCGATCTCCGAGCTGACCGCCGCCGTCCTGCTCAGCAACGGAGCAGGACGCGTCGTGGACCGGTTCCGGCTCACCGACTGGCCAGGGGTCATGGCCGTCCTGGCGTCGAGCGGACCCGCCGAGATCATCCGTCGTGTCCGGCGGGCGGAGGCACGCCATGCGGTGGCGGCGGACGATGCGACGATCACCTACTGCACCCACCTCGGCGAGGTCTGATCCGCCCCCTGGCGGTCAACGCAAGTTATCCACAGGCCATCGGTGACATCGTTGTCATCGATCGGGGAAGGGCTTAGTGTTACCCGCGCCAGCAACAAAGCGCACGGAGGTTCCCTTGCCTTTTCGCCTGCTGTCGGCCGAGTCCACCGACCTGTTCACGGGCTCGCGTGACGAGCCCCGCCAGGTGCCGCGCGTGGCCGAGAACGGCCGCGAATGGCGACGCCCCCCCTCCCCCGAGCGCCCTACCCACCATCACGTACGGCACGGGCTGTTCGACACCCCCAAGGCCGCCCACGCGGCGAGCCTGCCCGATCTGGAACCCCTCGGCCTGATCACGCTCGACTCCCTGCCCTCCGCGATCGCCGACGCCATCCGAGCCCACCCGTACGGCACCCTCGTCGGCCCGATCGAGGACGCCCCGGGCCGGCACGTGGCAACGGCAACCCCGAAGACCGCCCCACCACAGAGCCACACCACACCGCAAACCGCCGAAACCACCCCCGGGACCAAGCCACTCGGACCCACCGCACCCGAAGCCACGAAATCCGGGACCACCGCATTCGGGACCGCCGAAACCACACCCGAGACCAAGCCACTCGGACCAGCCGCACCCGGAGCCACGACATCCGGGACCACCGCCTTCGGGACCACCCCACCCAAGACCACGACACCCAAGACCGCCACGCCCGAGACCGACAGACCCGAGACCGACGGGCCCGAGACCACGACACCCAAGGCCGTCGCGTCCGAGGACACCGGCACCGCCGCCCCACCCCGACCCCACACACTCGTTCTGGAAGACACTGTGCATCCGCCTCACCACACGGCCGTAGCGGGCAGCAGCCCCAGCCTCCACCACCACCCCCTCCTCCTTGAGGCCGCCCGGCGGAAGGCATTCGCGCGGTGGCTCGATGACATGCGTGCCAAGAAGGTAAGACTCGTCCCCGGCCTGGAGCACCCTGGCGACCCCCGCCAGCCCGACAACCACCACAAACACTGATGAACTGCGTACTTGCCATTGATATCGGAGGAACCAAGCTCGCCGCCGCGCTGGTGGACGAGGAGGGTTCCATCCTGCGTTCCGCTACCCGGCCTACACCGCGTACGGAGGTCATGTCGGCCCTCGCCGCCCTGATAGCCGAGGTCGCGGAGGGCGGTCCCGCGCCGGGGGCCGTCGGCATCGGCTGCGCGGGCCCGCTCGACCTCGCCTCGGGGACCGTGAGCCCCGTGAACATGCCCAGTTGGCGCGGATTCCCCCTGCGTGACGAGGTGCAGAAGCTGACCGGGCTCCCGACCGTGCTCGCGGGCGACGCGCAGTGCTTCGCGCTCGGCGAGCACTGGCTCGGGGCCGGACGCGGCTGCGCCTCGCTGCTGGGGATCGTGGTGTCGACCGGGATCGGCGGCGGCCTGGTCATCAACGGCGCCCCGCTCCTGGGCCCCACCGGAAACGCCGGACATGTCGGACACATGAGCATCGACCCGTACGGCGAACGCTGCGAGTGCGGCGGCCGAGGATGCGTCGAACGCTACGCCAGCGGCCCGAACATGGTCCGCTGGGCACTGGAGAACGGCTGGTCCCCCACCGCCGACACGACAGGCCAGGATGCCGCCCCCCACACCGCACCGGCCACTCACGCCGAACCGACCGTTCAGACTGAGCAGCCCGGCCAGCAAGGTGAGGGAGATCACGGGGAGCAGGTTGAGGGCGGTCACGGGCACCAAGGCGGAGGCGATCACAGAGACCAGAGTGGAGGCGATGACGGTGACCAGAGTGGAGACGGTCACGGGAAGCAAGGTGGGGGCGGGCACGGGGACGAAGAGCCCGGTGGTCAAGGCCCTGGTGGCCGGGAAAACGGCGATCGGGAAAGCGGCGATGGTGAGGCGGAAGGCAGCGGAACGGGCCTTCGCTCGGTAGGAAGCGTTCCCGGCTCGGCAACCCTGACCGGCGGGGAGCGAGCGGATGCTCGGGCGCTGGCGCGGGACGCCGCCGCCGGACATCCGATCGCGCTGGCCGCCTTCGACAGAGGCACCAGGGCGCTGGCCGGCATGATCGCCTCCACGGCCGCCGGCGTCGAACTCACGACCGTGGTCATCGGCGGTGGCGTGTCGGCGGCGGGCGAGGTGCTGTTCGGTCCACTGGAACGGGCGCTCGACGACGTGGCCGGGCTCGCGTTCGTCCGGGCGGTTGAGGTCAGACAGAGCACGCTCGGAGTACGCGCCGGGCTGGCGGGGGCGGCGAACTTGGCCTGGCAGGCACTTCGGCCAGCGACTTGATCCCCCGCTGACCGTGACCGCTGCGGCACCCGGAAAATGATCACGGTCCACGCATAACCGTCTCACGCCGGTTGGATGCACCGAACACAACCAATCGGCGTGAAGTGGCACGGCGGCAAAACCAGCCAGGGCGTGCAGGCTGACCGTTCAGGAACGGCAAAAGCTGCAGCGCATCGTACGCCGCAGGAGCACCAGCACGGTAAGTCGTCGGCGTCGTAACTAGAACCGGACCACAGCAAGGCCGGGCCGGGGCCGGGGCCGGGCCGGGCCAATGCCGGGCTGGGCCGGGCCGGGCCGGAGAACGGGCTGGACACGGGCCAGGCTGGACACGCGGTCCAGGAAGAGGCAGGACTGGGCCACAGCGAGGCCAGAGCGGGCCGGGCCGAGGGCAGGGAGGGCAGGTCGAGCCGAGCGAGCCAAGCCGGGGCGGGCGAGCCAAGCCGGGCCAAGTCGGGCCGAGCGAGCCAGGTCGGGGGGCGAGCCAGGTCCGGGGGAGCCAGGTCCGGGGGGCGAGCCAGGTCCGGGGGGCGAGGGCAGGGCGAGGGCAGGGCGGGGCGGATGCGGTCCGGCTATCACCGTGCCTGCGGGATCGCCTGTCCGCGCGGCTGCTACCCGGTCGGCGCCCGCCGCCTTTGGGGCGTCGACCGGCGACCACCGGCAATCATGGCGTGGCCGCCCGGCTGCCACCGCGCCTACGGAATCGCCTGCTCGCGCAACTGCCACCCAGCCGACGACCGCCACCTATGAGGCGTCGACCGGCGACCACCGACAACCGTGGCATGGCCGCCCGGCTGCGCCCGCCCCACGGGATCGCCTGCTCGCGCAACTGCCACCCAACCGACAACCACCACCCATAAGGCGTCGACCGACGACCACCGCCAATCGTGGCACGGCCGCCCAACGACCACCGCCAACCGTGGCATGCCCGCCCAACTACCGCCGCACCCACGGGACCACCCGCCCGCACGACCGCCACCCAACCGACAACCACCGCCCATAAGACATCAACCGACAACCACGCCAACCGCGGCACGGCCGCCCGACTACCACCGCACCCACAGGAACACCCGCCCGCACGACCGCCACCCAACCGACAACCACCACCTATAGGGCGTCGACCGGCGACCGCCGCCAGCCATGGCGTGGACGCTCGGACCGGTCACAGCGCTACATGTGGCAGATCGCGACCGAGGTGCGGGGCGCGGACGATGCCCATCAGTACGGATTCCAGGCGCTCGCGATCCCCCGGGTCGATCTCCCCGATCAGTCCCTCGACCCGTGCGGTGACCTTGCGGTGCGCGTCATGGGCGATCTCCCTGCCCTGCTCGGTCAGCTCGATGCCGCAGGCGCGACGGTCGCGCTGATCACGGACCCGGACCACCACGCCGCGCCGTTCGGCCCTGTCGACGAGCCCGGTCATGCTGGACTTCTCCAGCCCCAGCGCCCGGCTCATCTCCGTCATGCCCGTCGAGCCGCCCAGCAGCATGCACAGGAGCTGGATCTGCTGCGGAGTCAGCTCGAACTCCTTGCTGACCTCGGCGTAGACCCGGGTCACCAGGTGGGCCAGCCGTACCAGCGCGGTGGCCAGCTTGGTGTCTTCCATCCTCGCAGTCTAGTTGACGATAGTTTGCACTACGAACTACAGTCATTCGCGCTACGAACTATCCGTCCAACGAATTAAGGAAGGTCAGTGAAGAGTGCCAACGCGACCTTGTTCGCCCTGGTCGCCTCGGTCTTCAGCTATGCGCTGATGCAGACGATGGTCGTCCCCGCGGTCGGCCTGCTGCAGCGCGAGCTGGCCACCACGCCGGGCTGGGCCTCGTGGATCATCAGCGGGTTCCTGCTGTCCAGCGCCGTGCTCACCCCGCTGCTCGGCCGGATGGGCGACCTGTACGGCAAGCGCCGCGTGCTGCTCGCCGTGCTGATCACGTATCTCGTCGGCATGGCCGGGGCCCTGGCCGCGCAGGACATCGGGCAACTGGTCGCGGCCAGGGTCGTGCAGGGCGCGGCGCTCGCGCTGGTGCCGCTGTCCATGGCCATCCTGCGGGAGACGATGCCGCGCGAGCGCATGGCGTTCGCGTTCGGGCTGATCTCCGGGATCGTCGGCGCGGGCGCCGGCGCCGGTCTGGTGGTCGGCGGGCTGCTCGCCGACCACCTGTCGTGGCGCTGGCTGTTCGGGGTCGGCGCACTGCTCGCCCTGGCCAGCCTGGGACTGGTGGCCCGCTACGTGCCGGCGAGCACGCACACCGCGAAGGGCAGGCTCGACTTCCCCGGCGCCGTCCTGCTCGGCGCCGGGCTGGTCGCCCTGCTGCTGGCGCTCACCCAGGGCCGGGGCTGGACCGCGGTCGTGCTCGGGGCGGCCGCGGTGGCCTTCTTCGTCGTCCTGCTGCTGGTCGAGCGGCGCCGGGACGACGCCCTGATCGACGTGGCCGAGCTGGCCGACCGGCCGATGCTGGCCACGCACGCTCTGGCGTTCCTCTTCGGCGCCGCGTCGTACTTCTTCTACCTGGCCCTGCCCGCGTACGCGCAGCTCGATCCGGGGACCGGCGGGATTGGCTTCGGCGCCACGGTCACCGTGTCCGGTTTGCTGATGCTGCCGGGCGCACTCGTCCTGCTGCCGACGGGCACGGCGGTGGGCAGGCTGGCCGAGCGGTTCGGCCCGCGCTGGCCGGCGGTCCTCGGGTTCGCGGTGGCCGTCGCGGGTTCCGCGCTGCTCGCCCTGGCCCACGCCTCGATGTGGCAGCACCTGGTCTTCTACGCTGTGGTGGGCGCGGGATCCGGCCTGGTCATGGCCTCGCTGCCGAAGCTGATCGGCGACCTGGTCCCGCTCACCAGGACCGGCGTGGCCAACGGCCTCAACAACATCGCTCGCACGGTCGGCGGCGTCGTGGGCAGCGGCCTGGCCGCCGCCGTGCTGAGCACCGGTTACACCGACTCGGCCTTCACCACGCTGTTCTGGCTGGCCACGGCGACCAGCGTGCTCGGCGTCGCGGCGGCCCCCTTCGCGGTACGGCATGCACGGGGGAGGGAACATGAGCGTGTTCAGCAAGCGCGAGCTTGACTACCTGACCGGCGAGCGGCCACTGGCGCGCAAGCTGGGCCGGCTGGCCACGATCGGCCCGGACGGCCTGCCACATGTCGTGCCCGTGGGCTGGTCGTTCGGCCCCGACGCCGAGACCGTCCACGTCAACGGGCGCAACAACGCCACGTCGAAGAAGTTCCGCGACGTGGCCGCGTCCGGGGTCGCGGCGCTGGTGATCGACGACGTGCTGCCACCGTGGCGGCCACGCGGCGTCGAGATCCGCGGCCACGCGACGACCGCGGGCGACACGATCGTCATCCACCCGACCCGGGTGGTGAGCTGGGGGATGGACATCCATGACTGACTATGGACACGACCTGCTGTTCAGCGCCAACCTCATCCCGTCGAGCGAGCACCCGGACACCGTAGTGGCGCTGGCCGGGCTCGCCGAGCAGGCCGGCCTCGACCTGGTCACGTTCCAGGATCACCCCTACCAGCCGGCGTTCCTCGACACCTGGACGCTGCTCAGCTACGTGGCCGCGCGGACGAGCACGATCCGGCTGGCGGGCAACGTGCACCCGCTCCCGCTGCGGCCACCGGCCATGCTGGCGCAGAGCGCGGCCAGCCTCGACCTGCTCAGCGGCGGGCGGTTGGAGCTCGCGCTGGGGGCGGGCGGGTTCTGGGACGCGATCGCGGCCATGGGCGGGCCACGCCGCGCCCCGGGAGCGGCGGTCGCGGCGCTGGAGGAGGCCATCGCGATCATCCGGGCGGTGTGGGACCCGCCGGGTGAGGTGCGCTTCGAGGGCGAGCACTACCGGGTCACCGGCCTGGAACGGGGTCCGCGTCCCGCCCACGACATCGGCGTCTGGGTGGGCGGATACAAGCCGCGGATGCTGGAACTGATCGGCCGTACCGCGGACGGCTGGCTGCCCTCGCTCCCCCGCCTGGGCGGGCCCGACGCGCTCGATCGCGGCAACGCCGTCATCGACGAGGCGGCCGAACGTGCCGGACGCAAGCCCACCGACATCAGGCGGCTGCTCAACCTGGGCGAGGAACTGCCCGCCGAGCGGCTGGCCGAGATCGCGCTGGCCCACGGGACCAGCGCGTTCACGCTGATGACGATGGACGCGGGGCAGATCAGGCGGTTCGGGGAGGAAGTGGCCCCCGCCGTACGCGAGTTCGTGGCGAAGGAGCGGACCCGCTAATGGGAACGGCGTGCCCGGCTCAGTCGCGTTCGGTCGGCTGGGCCTGGCGGCGTTCGATGATGCGGCGGGTGTAGGGGATGAGCTCCACGACCCGGCTCCCGAGGTAGGCGCCGACGAGTGCGAGGACCAGCAGGACGAACGGGTTGCCCGCGAAGCCGTTCATGGTGACGAATGCCTGCAGGATCGCGTCGAGTGCCATAGGAGAACTCCAGGGGACGGGGGTTGGGGAGGAGTTCAGGCTAGCCGCACCCGATGCGCGGTCGCCACTGAATGGGATAAAAGCGACAAGATTGGCGATGTCGCCCACCTGGGGCGCCCGCGACACGTTCAAGGGCTGGTTGCGGGGGCCTGGGAGGAGATGCGGAGGGCGGCGACGAGTTCCCGGTAGAGGGCGTCGGCGGCCAGGAGTTCCTCGTGGTCGCCCTGGGCCCGGATGCGGCCCTGCTCCATGAGGATGATCGTGTCGGCGTCGATCACCGTGGAGAGACGGTGCGCGATCGTGACCACGGCTCCCCCGGCGGCACGGGTGCGGATGCAGTCGTGGATGGCCGCCTCCGTGATGCCGTCCAGTTGGGCCGTGGCCTCGTCCAGCAGCAGGAGGTCGGGCGTGCGCAGGAGCGCGCGGGCCAGGGCGATGCGCTGACGTTCGCCGCCGGAGATCTGGGTGGACGACAGCGGTGTGTCCAGGCCGTCGTCCAGAACGCCGATCTTGTCGGCGAGGCGGACGTCGTGCAGGACGCCGGCCAGCATCTCCTCGGTCGCGTCGGGGTGGGAGAACACCAGGTTGTCCCGGATGGTGCCCGGCACGATGGGGGTGTCCTGCTCGACGTACGCCAGCCGCGCCCTGATCTCGTCCCGGCTGTACTCCGCATACGACCGGCCGTCGAGGAACAGCGCCCCCTGCCGCGGCTCCAGGAAGCCCAGGACGAGCGAGAGCAACGTGGTCTTGCCCGCCCCGGACGGGCCGACGACGGCCACGTGGCCCCGGCGGGGAATCACCAGGTCGATGCCGCGTACGGCGGGCTCGGCGGCCGGTCCGTAGGCGGCCGTGACGTCGCGGAACTCCAGCAGCGGCGCCAGCTCCCGCGTGCGGCCGGGCCCCGGCGCGTCTCCCGTCCCCCGGACGGAACGCGAGGCAGGTCCCGCCTGCGCCGTGCCGCTCACCGTGACGGTGGTCCCGGCTCGGCGCGCCGGCGGGTGAGCGGGCGACGGGTGGTCTGCCGGCCGGTGACCCGTGGGCTCGGTCTCCATGGCGTCGACCTCGCGGATGCGTCCGGCGGCGGCGATGCCGGACTGCAGGGAGGTGAAGTTCTGGCTCAGCTCCGTGATGGGCTCCATGAGCCCGAACGCGTACAGCAGGAACGCGATCAGGCTCGACACCTCCAGGTGCCCGGCGCCCACCCGCCAGGCCCCGACACCGAGGATCAGGATGATCGCGAGCTGGATGCCGGACCAGGCGATGGTCCAGGCGGTCGCCTCCGCGCGGACCGCCCGTACGCCGTGCTCGGCCGAGGTCCTGGCGTGCGCGAGGATCCGATCGGCCTGGCGGTCCTCGGCGCGGCTCACCTTCACGGTCCTGATGGCCCGCAGCGCGCCCTCCAGGACGCCGCCGAGCCGCCCCACCTCCTCCTGCGCCCGCGCCTGCGCCTTGGCGATCGCGGGCATGAGCAGCGCGAACAGGACGATCACCACCAGCACCGCCCCGATGGTCACGGCCAGCAGCACGAGGTCGAGCACGCTCATCAGGACCAGGGTGCCCACCAGCATGACGACCCCGTTGATCAGTCCGATGGCGCTGGACGTGGCGGCCTCGCGCAGCAGCACGGTGTCGGAGGTCACGCGGGTGACGAGTTCACCCGGCGAGCGCCCGGTCACGGCGGGAACGGTGGCCCGCAGGAAGCGGCGCACCATCGACTCGCGGGCGTCCAGCACGACGCGCTCGCCGAGCGCGCCCAGCGTGGTCCACTGCCAGCGCGAGATCACCGCGCCGAACACGAGCAGGCCCAGCAGCGCCAGCACGGGACCTGCCAGCGACCCGCCGGTGCCGAGCGAGTCGAGAACCCACTTGGTGATCATGGGCGAGGCCAGGCCGAGCCCGGAGCCGGCCAGCCCGAGGACCAGCCCGAGGGCCAGGGTGCGGAGGTGCGGCCGGGCGAACGACCACAAGATCTGGAGCCTTGAGTACCTTTCTGGAACAGCCATAACCCTAGTGGAACAGTGATGTTCCGAAAATGTCAAACGTGTTCCGAGATGGAATCCGCGCTACCGTAGCGGCATGGACTCAGTCGCCCCGAACGGCGCGCGGGCGCGGACCAGACGCGCCATCCTCGACGCGGCACTCTCCGCGCTCTCGAAGAACGCCGCCGCGTCCATGGCCGACATCGCGGCCGCCGCGGGGGTCGGGCGCACCACGATCCACCGATATTTCCCCGAACGCTCCGACCTGCTGAGCGCCATCGGCACCCACCTGCTGGAGCGGATCGAGGTGGCGACCGTACGCGCGCGGCTCGACGAGGGGCCCGCCGACGAGGCGCTGGAGCGGGTCTGCCAGGAGTACTTCGAGCTCGAAGAGGTGCTGCTGTTCGCCTTCGAGAACCCGCAGATGACCGACTGGACCGGCTGGGACGACGAAACCGAGAGCGACCGGGCGCTGTTGCGGCTCATCGAGCGCGGCCACGAAGAGGGCACCATCGACGCGGGGCAACCGGCGAAGTGGCTGACGGAGGTGATGTGGTCGCTGCTCTACTCCGCGTGGCAGCACACACGCGGGCAGCGCGCCTCGAAACACGCGGCGCTGGAGCTGTCCCTGCGCACGCTGAGAAAGGTGATCAAGGTCGAGCGGTGACCGCCGCGCCCCGCCCCGCGCAGGTGGCGGGGCGGGGCAGGGCGGGGACTCAGTGGAAGAAGTGGCGGGTGCCGGTGAAGTAGAGGGTGATGCCCGCCTTCTGGGCCGCCTCGATGACCTGTTCGTCCCTGATCGACCCGCCAGGCTCCACGATCGCCCGTACGCCGGCCTCGGCCAGCACCTCGAGCCCGTCGGCGAACGGGAAGAACGCGTCGGAGGCCGCCGCCGACCCGGTCACCCGCTCCCCCGCCCTGGTCACCGCGAGCCGGCAGGAGTCGACCCGGTTGACCTGCCCCATGCCCACGCCCACGGTCGCACCACCACTGGCCAGCAGGATCGCGTTCGACTTGACCGAGCGGCACGCGCGCCAGGCGAACTCCAGGTCCGCCAGCAGCTCCGGCGAGGCGGGCGCACCGGTCTTCAGCTCCCACCGCGCCGCCGCGTCGCCGGGCGCGTCCACGCGGTCCACGGTCTGGACGAGCAGGCCGCCGTCGATCTTGCGGAACTCGGTGGGCGACGAGGGCCCCTCCGGGCAGACGAGCAGGCGCAGGCTCTTCTTCCCGCGCAGCACCTCCAGGGCCTCGGCGTCGTACGCGGGCGCGATCACGACCTCGGTGAACACGTCGGCGATCTGCCGGGCCAGTTCCTCCGTGACCGCGCGGTTGACGGCGATCACACCTCCGTACGCCGACACCGGGTCGCACGCGTTCGCCTTGCGGTGGGCGTCGGCCACGTCGGGGCCGACGGCGATGCCGCACGGGTTCTGGTGCTTGATGATGGCCACGCAGGGCTCGGAGAAGTCCCAGACGGCCCGCCAGGCGGCGTCGGCATCGAGGTAGTTGTTGTACGACATCTCCTTGCCGTGCAACTGCTCGGCGTCGGCCAGGCCGCCGGTCCCGGCCGTGCCGCCCGCGTAGAGTGCCGCGCGCTGGTGCGGGTTCTCGCCGTAACGCAGGGTGGCCCTGCGCTGGTACGCCGACCCGGCGAACTCGGGGAACTCACCCTCCGCTCCGTACGTGCCCGCGAACCAGTTGGCCACGGCCACGTCGTACGAGGCCGTGTGCGCGTACGCGATGCCCGCCAGCCGCCGCCGCTCGGTGAGCGTGAAGCCGTCCTCGGACAGCGCGTTGCGCACGTCGCCGTAGAAGGCGGGGTCGACCACGACCGCGCAGGTGTTGTGGTTCTTGGCGGCGCCCCTGATCATGGCGGGACCGCCGATGTCGATCTGCTCCACGCACTCCTCGTCGGACGCCCCCGAGGCCACCGTCTCCTGGAACGGATAGAGGTTCACCACGACGAGCTGGAACGGGTCGATCTCCAGCTCCTCGAGCTGGGCCAGGTGGTTTGGCTTGGTGACGTCGGCCAGCAGCCCGGCGTGCACGCGCGGGTGCAGCGTCTTGACCCGCCCGTCCAGGCACTCGGGGAACCCGGTGAGCTGCTCCACCTTCGTCACCGGAATGCCGAAGGAGGAGATCGCGGCCGCCGTGCCGCCGGTCGAGACGATCTCCACCCCGGCACCGTCGAGGGCTCTGGCCAGCTCTTCGAGCCCGGACTTGTCGTAAACAGCGATCAGCGCGCGCCGGATGGCGATGCGAGTCACGTGGATTCCCCTCCTGTGTGGTTGCCGATGCGGACCATGCGTCCGCTGACCGTCCAGCCCTCGCGAGCCATCAGGCCGACGATCTCGACGAGCAACCGTCGTTCGACCGTCTTGATGCGCTCGTGCAGGGCAGCCTCGTCGTCGTCCGGAAGCACGGGCACCGCCTCCTGGGCCACGATCGGCCCGGTGTCGACGCCCTCGTCGGCCAGCATCACCGTGCAGCCGGTCACCTTGACCCCGTGGGCGAGCGCGTCGCGCACGCCGTGCGCGCCGGGGAACGACGGCAGCAGCGCCGGATGGGTGTTCAGGACGGGAAAGGCGTCGAGGGTCGGCGTACCCAAAATTTTCATGAAGCCCGCGGACACGACCAGATCAGGTTCGTACGCTGCGATGCGGGCCGCGACAGCGGCATCCCATTCACCTCGCGTCGGGTAATTGCCCAATTTTTCTACAAAAGTCGGGACATCCGCCCTTGCCGCCCTGACCAGCCCTTCGATCCCATCCCTGTCGGCGCCGACCGCGACCACGCGTGCCCCGTACGACGGGTCGGCGGAAGCGTCCAGCAGGGCCTGTAGGTTGGTTCCAGAGCCGGAGACGAGGACGACGAGCCGCCCAGCCTTAGACACGCACACTCCAATGAGGAAACAGGGTGGGGGTCACAGGGTATCTGTTCATCGCCCGGCGACGCAGAGGAGGTCAGGTGTCGACACCGGTGAAGGCGCCGGCAGGCCAGCAGCCCGCAGACTCAGCGGGCCGCCGAGCGATCTGGTTGTCCATCTCAGCGCTGGCCATGACGTTCATGTTGCCGTTGGCCGGCCTGGTCATGGGGCTGTTCGCGCTGGTGGCCGGTTTCCGGGCGCTGCCGCTGCTCAAGAGGGAGGGCAGGCCGACCGGCGTGGCGATGGGCGGCATCACGGTGTCCTCGTTCGCGCTGCTCCTGTCGGCCCTGGCCACGGGGATGCAGCTCTACCTCATGGACGAATACTCGGCCTACCAGGAGTGCATGAAGGGCGCGGGGACGGTGTCGGCGCAGGGCGAGTGCTTCACCCAGTTCCGTGACGCGGCACAGCGCAAGCTCCCGGCCGACGTCCTGGACATGCTCGGCACGATGCAGCCGTAACCCTCACGGCTCCGACAACCCGGCGACGGGCGGCGGGGCGACCGCCGCTCCGCTTCTACCCTGTTCCGAAAGGGTCAGTCGCGGTCCCACGCGTACGGGTCGACGTAGATGACCTTGCCGCCGCGGTCGTCCGACTCGTCCACGATGTCCTTGCGGACCGGCCGGTCCGCGACGTCCGTCTCCGGGAGGCGCGGACGGGCCTGGGCGCGGGTCTCCGCCTCCGCGGAGGCGTGTTCGTCCTGCCAGTCGTCCCTGATGACCGGGATCTCCTGGGTGTCGGCCTCCGTCGCGTCCATCCAGTGTCCGGGCAGCGGGCGCGGGTCGGACTCCGCGAGCCCCACCTTGCTCGCCGCCTTGGCCAGCGCCGCCCCCGCCTTGCGTACGGGGGCCGCCGCCTTGTCCAGCGGCACCCGTGCGCGCTTGTTGAGCAGCAGCAGGTTGGTCACGCCCGCCGAGATGCCCGAGGCCACGCCGACCTCCAGCGCCACCGACAGCGCCACCTCCCACGGCGAGGGCCCGACCGCGGCCAGCCGTCCGCCGCCGATGGGTCCCCCGGACAGCGCCGCCAGCACCCCGGCCACGAGCCCGGTCGTGACCCCGGTGAGGAACCCCCACAGCGGCGCGGCCTCGTACGACGGCGACGGCGAGATGCGGGCGACCATCACGCCCGCCACGGCCCCCGCCGCGAACGGCACCGCGATCACCGCCATCATCCACGCGGGCACCGGCCCGCTCTCCGGCAGCGCCCCCAGCAGCGGCAGGCTCGGCACGGTGCCGAGCTGTACGCCCGTGGGCGCCACGAGGGTGTCGGCGCCGATGGCGAACCCCGGGCCGGCGATGTAGGAGAAGGCCCAGATGACGGCGTTCAGCAGGTAGAGCAGTTGGAGCAGCGCCAGCAGCAGGCCGCCGACGAATCCGGGCGCCAGGACGTCCGACAGGTCCTTGATCTGACCGAAGTTCAGAGCGACCGCGAGCAGCACCAGGACGAGCCCGGACACGAGCAGCACCGCCGTGGCGACCGCGGTGCCGACGGTCATGGCGCGGACGCGTTCGGGCAGGAGCCGCAGCATCACCCGCCAAGGGCCGATCATGCGGGCCGTGGCCAGCGAACCGGCCAGGAAGGCCAGGATGAAGTGGCTGAGCAGCGCCTCGCCGATGAACGGCTGGGTGATCTCGTTGCCGGTCACGAGGGCGATCAGACCGGCCAGCAGCGCGTACGGGGCCGCCAGCGACACCCCCGCCTGCACCACCAGGACGAGCTGCGCCCGCCGCCGGGCCCCGGCCTGCTCCTTCGGGCTGTTCTTCGGCAGCCGGGCGGGCAGCCGCAACCGCAGGTCGGCGTCGCGGGCCATCCACCGGCCCGCGCGGTAGAGCAGCACAGCGGGCAGGATCATCAGCCCGAGCGGCAGCAGCCCGACGCGCCCGCCGGGAATCGCGAACCCGGCGTGGTGGGCGGCCAGCCAGAGCTGCGCCGCCGTACGGAAGACGCCCGGCAGCCCGGAGCCCAGAGTGCCGCGCGGGGCGGCGATCCAGCCGACCAGGGTGAGCGTGGTGAGGGCGGCCAGGCCGACGCCGAGTGTGGCGGCGGCGGCCAGCATTCCCGACACCGGCAGCGGCCGCCGGGCCTCGTCTTCGTCACCGGAGACCCCCGGGAGCTTGCCGAGCACCGACCGGGGGGCAGTACGCAACTGGTCGAGAATCGCCGTCACAGTAGGCGATTTTCTCAAGGTTTCCCGACCAACGCTTGGTTGACGCGCCGCCCTCGGCCCACTTTGTGCTGCTGTCTTCCCCGATCCTGACGCCACCCCGCCCTCCGGCGAGCCGCAGGGCCCCAACTCGGGGCCGGGGCGCCGAACGGCCCGGGGACGTGGGGAGGTCGTCCTCGTCGAGAGTTTCGCACGGTCTGGAGGCTTGTCAGTCGGACTTCTTCCTGGCGGCGAGTCTGGCGAAGAGGTAGCCGAGGGAGTTGGTGGCCAGGTGCAGCATCGCGGGGGTGAGCAGGCCGCGACGGCGGCGTAGCTCGCAGAAGAGCACTCCCGCCGCCGCCGTGGACACGACGCTGCCCGCCACCACCCGGGCGGTGTCGAGGTGCGCGGGCGACTCACCCGCCGTCAGGGCGCCGAGGGCGGGGTTGGCGCGGGCCATGTCGATGGACGGGAGAATGTGCCAGAGGCCGAACAGCGTGGAGGAGACGGCGGTGGCGGCGACCGTGCCGCGACGCTGCCGCACCATGCCGTACAGGGCGCCCCGGAAACCCACCTCCTCCAGCAGCACCGTTCCCAGGGGGACCTGGAGGAGGGCCTCCTCGAAGACGCGGGCACGCGAGAGCGACAGGGCGCGCTCGTCGTGGAAGAGCGGCCTGGTGCGGGGTGAGGCGATGCCGACCGTGTAGACGGCGGCCACGGCCGCCGCCAGGGCGCCACCCGCGATGGCGCCGCGACGGCCGTGCTCGAAACCGATCTCCTGCCACGACAGCCCTGATCTGCGCGCCATCGCGACGAGGGCGGCCGTCGCGATGGTCGAGGTCAGCGGGCCGAGGCGGGGGGCGATCTTGTTGTTCATGACGTTGGCGGCGGTGAGTACGGCGATCGAGCGCAACAGCACCCTTGCAGGCTACGTCCCCCCGGCCCCATCCGCCCGCCCGATCCCCACACTCCCCCACCCCACCACACCCCGGGCACCCACCACACTACGAATGCCCGCCACGATCCCCACGCCCGCACTCCGAATGCCCGCCACGATCCCCACGCCCGCACTACGAATGCCCACCACGATCCCCACGCCCGCACTCCGGCGCCCACCGCACCACGGGCACCCCTCGCACCATGGCACCCCCTGCACTTTGGGCGCCTTTCGCAACACGGGCACCCGCCGCAACACGGGCGCCCGCCGCAACACGGGTGCCTGCCCCGCAGCTCCAGCGCTCGCCGGGCCCCGGTGCCCGTGTCACCTGGGTGGGGCCCTGCCCCGGAGGTCCGCCGCAGGCGTTGGCCGGGTCAGGAGGCGGCGGGGCGGCGCCAGCCCTCCGGGAAGCGGGTGCGGCGGCGTTCCTCCGGGGTGAGGCCGCCCCAGATGCCCTCCGACTCCCCGGCTCGTAAGGCGTAGGCGCGGCACTCCTCCATGACCTGGCAGGTGGCGCAGACCGCCTTGGCGCGGGCCTCCTGCAAGGGGGTGGGGGCGAGGGGGAAGAAGAGGTCAGGGTCGCTGGACCTGCACGCCCCCCTGCGGAGCCAGCCGATCTCCTCCAATGGCATGGTTCAAAGGTAGAGCGTGGACGTGATCGCCTACATCCTCCTCCGGGTTGACCTGTGACTACATCCCGGGGTCCGATCGGTGGCCGGTTCGTACACCCTCAGCAGCCCCCCACCCCGCCCCGGTAACCGGTCACGAACGACGACTGCCGCTGCTCCGCCGTCCCGTGGGCGGCCGGGTTGAGCCAGTCGTCCGTCGGGTCTCCCGCGGCCGCCAGGCTCAGCAACAGCTCGCCCTCGTCTCCCTCGTCGGCCAGCAGCGCGCCCGAGTTCACCAGGGCCGACAGGGTGGCCCCTGCGTAGCAGTCGGCCTGGAGCTCCATCTGGACGTTCAGGTCGAAGCCGGTCTGGAGCTGCGCCTGCACCGCGTGCCCGAATTCATGGGGGACGATGACGTAGACCGAGCCGTCCCCCATCTGGGTCCACAACGACTCCATCCACTCCTGGTCGTAGGCGATGAAGTGGCCGATGGGGCAGTAGAAGGCGTTGTTCGGGACGGCGGGCTGCCCGCCGCAGCTCGGCCCCGCGTTCCCCGAGTAGGGGATGAAGTCCTCGATGGGCCGGTAGACCCGGCCGAGCTGCTGGAACTGCTGCGTCCAGAACGCCTCGGCCAGCGTACGGGCCGTGCGCACGTCGCCCTCGAACGTGTCGGTCCCCTCCCTGTCCATGGAGCGCGGCGGGGCGGCGCCGCACGCGGCGGCGAGCACGACGAGTGCGACGACGATCAGAGCACGGGTCACGGGCCTCACGCATCCCAAGGGTGAACGGGTTCGTCGGTGTGCATGCGATCGATGGGGACGGGGGTCACGGGCAGCGGCCGCCGCGAGGTCGGCTCGGCCGCCCCCACCTCCCCGCGCCCCGGCCGGCGGAGGCGCGTGCCGAGCCCACCGGGCCACGACGTCGGTCACGGACGGCCCGGCGGGCAGGACTCGGTTCTCCACGCGCACATGCGGTACCCCGTCCACGGCCGCGTACACCGGCCGGCGCCACCGGTGGATCGTGCGTCGCCGCCGGCGTCCACGGCGGTCGTCCCCACGGAACGCGAGCGCCGGAACGTCCCTGCCCATAGGTGGAAATGTCGCACGCCACGGCCGACCGGGCCAGAGCCCGAAAGCAAGCGCGGACCGAATCGGCTCCCGCTTCCACAAGTCGCGGGTGACCGTACCGGGCGATAAACCCCAAACCGGACGCAGGAAAGCGGAGTTGTCCACAGGCCCGCTCACGCCATGGTCCGCCGATGGTTAAGGTGCGGGGATGCGCGTTTTGATTACCGGCGGGGCGGGTTATATCGGGAGCACGATCGCGTCGGCCTGCCTCGACGCCGGCATCGCCCCCGTGATTCTCGACAGTCTCGTGACAGGGCGGCGGGAGTTCGCCGAGGGGCGGGTGTTCTATGAGGGGGATATCAGTGACGGGCCACTGATTGACAAGATATTCGCGGAATATCCGGATATCGAGGCCGTCATCCACTGCGCGGCGCTCATCGTGGTCCCCGACTCGGTCTCCGACCCCATCGGCTACTACCGCGCGAACGTCACCAAGAGCCTGGAGTTCGTCGACCACCTGCTGCGCAACGGCTGCACCCGGATGATCTTCAGCTCCTCCGCGTCCATCTACCGCGCCGGTGACGACCACACGGTGACCGAGGAGTCGCCGCTCGACCCCCAGAGCCCCTACGCGCGGACGAAGGCGGTCTGCGAGGGCATGTTCGCCGACGTCGCCGCAGGACGGCCGATCAGGATCCTGTCCCTGCGGTACTTCAACCCGATCGGTGCCGACCCCCGGATGCGTACGGGCCTGCAACTACGCCGCCCCAGCCACGCCCTGGGCAAGATGATCGAGTCGTACGAGGAAGGCGTCCCGTTCCGGATCACCGGCACCGGCTACGCGACCCCCGACGGCACCGGCATCCGCGACTACGTCCACGTGTGGGACCTGGCCACCGCCCACGTGGCGGCCCTGGAACGGTTCGACGAGCTGGAGACCGACGTCATCAATCTGGGCACCGGCGCGGGCACCACGGTCCGCGAACTGGTCGAGGCGTTCAACCGGGTCGTTGAGCGTCCCGTCGAGGTCGTCGAGACCCCCGCCCGCCCCGGTGACGTGGCCGGGGCCTACACGCGCAGCGACCGGGCCCGCCGCCTGCTCGGCTGGCAGGCACGGCACTCGGTCGAAGACGGGATCAGGCACTCACTCGAATGGGCGAGCCTGCGCGACTCCCGGCTCGCCTGACCACCCACAACCACGCCCCCCACCCACGACCACAACCACAACCAGGGCCACAACCATAACCAGGGCCGCTGCCGTCCCGGCCGACCCGTCGGCCGGGGAGACCCTCTCCCGCCGAAGCGACGGGAGAGGGTCGAAGCGGCCGTTCCGCCCGAATCAGGCCGGGGCCGCCGAAGTGCCCGGAGGGCCTGGTCAGCCAGCCAGGCTGCCCAGCGGGATGGGCAGCTTGGAGATGTCGTCGCCGCCGTCCTTGAACTCGTCGGCGACCTCGTTCGTCGGCGCCTTGATCGACACGGAGGTGCCCCAGTTGGTGTAGCGCGTGTCCACGCTGATGCTGCCATCACCGCCGATGACGGAGCCGGGGAACGTCGTGACCAGCCGCGTCGGCAGGCCCGCCGAGTTCACCGTGATCTTCCACGAGATCGAGCTTTTCTTCGCCTTCGCGGTGGGCTCGCTCAGCCAGGTGGAACGCAGCCAGGGGGACGCCTTCCAGATGTCCCCGACCTTGGTCGTGCCCGCATAGCCGCTCGCGGTGGTCTTGGCGCCCTTGAGCAGGGTCTTGATCGTGGCGGGCTCGGCCAGGTTCAGCGGCTGCCCGAACGTGCCGGTGAGGCCGCCGGTCGGGCCCTTGGGGGCCTTGAACCAGGTCTCGCCCTCCGGGAGCAGGCCCTCCCACATGCCGCCCGACAGGTACGACGTGGTGCCGATCCTGATCGTGCGCTCTTCCCTGGCCAGCGACTTGATCATCTCACCGGTCTCGCCCTCGGGCAGCTCGCCGAGCTGGCTCAGGGAGATGTTGAACCTGCCGGTGCTGTCGGAGGCGGCGATCCCCGACTTGCTGAACTGCAGGGTGCCGCTACGACGGACGAAGATCTCGCGCGTCGTCCCGTCGATGATCGTGGTGCGCTCGCTGAACTTCACGCCCTTGCCGGGCTTGAGCTGCTTCTTGACGGCGACCGCCGGATCCTTCGGCGCGGCGGCCATCGCGGGCGTGGCGGTCACCAGAGCGGCGGTCGTGGCTAACGCCACGCCCGTGAGGATTCGCTTCATACGGATTCTTCCTTTGTTGTTGAGGGGGAAATACTGCTGTTTCCCTGGCACGTCGAAGCCGGCATGCGGCCCCGTGGAGCGGCTCGGCGGGCCCGGTAACCTACTGGGCCCCGCCGAGCGAGTTCAGCGAGCCGTTCGGGATCTCCTGCGGCACCTGCGTGTCGGCCCCCAGCTCGCTGAAGTCGACCACCTCGTCGGCGGGGGGAGCCTTGATCGTGATCTTGGCCCCCCAGCCCGTGAACCGGGTGTTCACCGTGGAGGTGGTGGATCCGAGCACACCGAAGTCCATCGTGTACTGGCTGCGGATCCGGTCGACCAGGCCCTTGGAGTTCACGTCGAGAACGTAGTTGATCTTGATTTCGGCGAACTTCCCCGGAACCTTCTCGCCGCTGAGCTTGCCGAGGTCGCCGAAGTCGATGACGCCTTGGTACGTTCCGCCCTTGAAACTCTTGGCCTTGGAGACGAGCCTCTTCAGCACCTTGGAGTCGAAGATGTTGAGCGGCTGGCTGGTGTAGACAGGGGCGCCTTCAGAGGTGTAGCGCACCCACTTCTTGCCTTCGGGCAGTTCTTCGCTGAACAGCCCGCCCTGGGCATAGGTGTCCTTGCCCACCGTGATCATCCGCTGCGGCAGCAGGCCCGCAGCGTCCTTCGGCCCGGTACGCAGGTCCGCGGCGACGACCCCCGAGCCGCCGAACCCGAAGGTCCCGTTCCTGGTCATGGACGTGCTGGTCTTGCTGTCAGTCACCGTCTTGACGCTCTCCGAGACCCGAACCCCGTGCCCGGTGACGTACTGCTTCTTCAGCGCCTTCACCGGATCGACGGGAGCCGCCTGCACGGGCGCGGCGGTCATGAGCGCGGCGGACGACGCCAGCGCCAGGCCCGCGAGAATTCGCTTCATAAAGGTTTCCTTCGGCATTTCAGCAAGAACGGAGGGTAAGCCTGCCATTTGAAGATCACGAGGATATATCGAGTGTTGGGTCTTATGCGGGCTAATCCGTGCAATTTCCGTGCAGGAGCCGTCCTGAAGAAGTGAGATCACCGTCACACCGCGGGAGAACCGTGACCCGATGACCTGGGCAGGTCAAGCTTCGGGCTAGGCTTCACTGGCGGAAACGCCCTGGCACGCGTCCCTGAGCGTAGGAGCTCGCCGTGAGAGAGCGACGAACGGAGCCACCGAACGGCGATGCGGACCGCGACCATCAGCGCAGATGCCCGGGCCGTCGAACATCAGTCGGACAAGCAAGGACGGACCCTCGTGGACCTGTTCGAACATCAGGCGAAGGAGCTCTTCGCTGACTACGGCATCCCGGTGCCACGCGGCATCGTCGCCCACACCGTGGAGGAGGTGCGGTCGGCGGCTCAGGAGCTGACCGGCCGCGTTGTCGTCAAGGCCCAGGTCAAGACCGGCGGCCGGGGCAAGGCCGGGGGCGTGAAGGTGGCCGACGACGCCGCGGACGCCGTCGCCAAGGCCGAGGCCATCCTCGGCATGGACATCAAGGGCCACACGGTCCACAAGGTGCTCGTGGAAGAGGCCAGCGCGATCGCGGAGGAGTACTACTTCTCCTTCCTGCTCGACCGCGCGAACCGTACCTTCCTCGCGATCTGTTCCGCCGCGGGCGGCATGGACATCGAAGAGGTCGCCCACACCTCGCCGGAGAAGGTCGCCAAGGTGCCGGTCTCGGCGCTGACCGGCATCGACCGCGCCAAGGCCCGCGAGATCGCGGTGGCCGGCGGCCTGCCGGAGAAGGCGCTCGACGGCGCCGCCGAGCTGATCGAGAAGCTCTGGTGCTGCTTCGTCGACGAGGACGCCACGCTCGTCGAGGTCAACCCCATGATCCTGTCGGCCGACGGCCAGGTGAAGGCCCTCGACGGCAAGGTCACCCTCGACGAGAACGCCGGTTTCCGCCAGACCGACCACGAGGCGCTGGCCGACAAGGCCAGTGAGGACCCGCTCGAGGCCAAGGCCAAGGAGAAGGACCTCAACTACGTCAAGCTCGACGGCGACGTCGGCATCATCGGCAACGGCGCGGGCCTGGTCATGTCCACCCTCGACGTGGTGGCCTACGCCGGCGAGGCGTTCCCCGGCAAGCCGTCCCCCGCCAACTTCCTCGACATCGGCGGCGGCGCGTCGGCTGAGGTCATGGCCGCGGGCCTGGAGATCATCCTCTCCGACCCCAGCGTCAAGTCGATCTTCGTGAACGTCTTCGGCGGCATCACCGCCTGCGACGCCGTCGCCAACGGCATCGTCTCGGCGTTCAAGCTGCTGGAGAGCCGTGGCGAGGCCGTGACCCACCCGCTGGTGGTCCGCCTCGACGGCAACAACGCCCTGCTCGGGCGGCAGATCCTGGCCGACGCCGCGCTCCCGCGGGTCGAGCTGGTAGACACGATGGACGAAGCGGCCAAGCGCGCCGCCGAGCTCGCTGCGGTAGGTGCGTGACCCATGGCCATCTGGTTGACGGAAAACAGCAAGATCATCGTTCAGGGCATGACCGGCGGTGAGGGTACCAAGCACACCCGCCGCATGCTCGCCTCCGGCGCCCGCGTCGTCGGCGGCGTGAACGCCCGCAAGGCCGGCACCACGCACGAGGGCCTGCCCGTGTTCGGCACGGTCAAGGAGGCCATCGAGCAGACCGGCGCCGACGTGTCGGTGGTGTTCGTGCCGCCGGCGTTCACCAAGGACGCGGTCATCGAGACCATCGACGCCGAGATCCCGCTCGTGGTGGTGATCACCGAGGGCGTGCCGGTGCACGACTCGACCGCGTTCTGGGCGTACGCGGTGGACAAGGGCAACAAGACCCGCATCATCGGCCCCAACTGCCCCGGCATCGCCTCCCCCGGCGCCTCCAACGCCGGCATCATCCCCGCCGACATCACCACCGCCGGCCGCATCGGCCTGGTCTCCAAGTCCGGCACGCTCACCTACCAGCTCATGTACGAGCTGCGTGACTTCGGCTTCTCGACCGCCGTGGGCATCGGCGGCGACCCCGTCATCGGCACCACGCACATCGACGCGCTGCAGGCGTTCCAGGAGGACCCCGGCACCGACGCGATCGTGATGATCGGTGAGATCGGCGGCGACGCCGAAGAGCGGGCCGCGGCCTACATCGAGCAGAACGTCACCAAGCCGGTCGTGGCCTACGTGGCGGGCTTCACCGCGCCCGAGGGCAAGACCATGGGCCACGCGGGCGCCATCGTGTCCGGCTCGGCCGGCACCGCGCAGGCCAAGAAGGAGGCCCTGGAGAAGGTCGGCGTACGCGTCGGCAAGACCCCCTCCGAGACCGCGCGGCTCATGCGCGAGATCATGCAGGCTCGCTGACCGCTTCTCCCGGTCGGGCAGGAGGCCCCGTGCCGCGCGGACGCACGCGCGGTGCGGGGCCTTTCGCTTGCCCGCGACTCCGCCCCGCCCCCAATTTGCGGTGGACCTCGGCTGGGATGAACCTTTCACCCCCGGGCCGATGCCCTCTCAGCCCGTGGGGACGACCTGGAAGGCTTCCGCGTAGCGGTCTTCGCCGAGCCCGGCCTCCTTCGCCCACGCGGCGAAGCGGCTCCTGACGAAGTCGGCGAAGCCCTCGACGTGGGAGACCTGGCTCACGTGTGACCGCAAGGCCGCGAGCTTGCGGTCGATGGTCTCCGTGATGTCCACCCAGTGGTCAGGGGTGGCGCCGCCGTTCAGCCACACCTCACGTACGGTCCACGCCTCCAGCCCCTCCTCCTCGATCAGCTCCGGGAACGCGTACGGATTGCGCGCGTCCGGATACACCGCGTCAAGGGTCGCGCCGCCCACGGCGCGGTGGTCGGGGTGGCTGGGGGCGATGGACCTGTAGTTGCGGTCGGGGTGGTGGGTGATGACGAGGTCGGGCCTGACCTGGCGGATCACTCGGGCGATGGCCTTCCTGAGCTCCAGGGACGGCACCACCCGGCCGTCGGATTGACCGAGGAAGCGTACGTCGCTCACGCCCACCGCCTTGGCGGCGGCCAGTTGCTCGGACCTGCGCAGCTCCGCCATGCCGGAATTGTCCAGGGTGCGCTCGTTGCCGCCCGCGTCGCCGTCCGTGACCAGCAGGTACGTGACCTCCACGCCCCGGTCCACGAACAACGCCACGGTCCCCGCCGAGCCGAAGTCGGCGTCATCGGGATGGGCGGTCACGACCAGCACCCTGTTGATCTCGCTCTCCGGCAGCATGACTCCCCTTTCCCGGCCTTCCACCGATCACAACCGGCCGCCCGCCGACGGCATTCCGGGCAACCGCCGATGGCATTCCGGGCGCCGATTGTCGGTGGAGCGTCTTAACCTAGGTAGGTGCCGACCCAAGTCTCTGTTGACCACCCCTTGCTCGACGGTCTCAACCCGCAGCAGCGCGAGGCCGTGATTCATCATGGCAGTCCGCTGCTCATCGTGGCGGGGGCGGGATCCGGGAAGACGCGGGTGCTGACGCACCGCATCGCCTACCTGCTGGCCGAGCGTGAGGCGCATCCGGGCGAGATCCTGGCGATCACCTTCACCAACAAGGCCGCCAAGGAGATGAAGGAGCGCATCGACAAGCTGGTCGGGCCGCGTTCCAAGGCGATGTGGGTGATGACGTTCCACAGCGCGTGCATGCGGATCCTGCGGCGCGAGGCCAAGCGGCTGGGGTTCCCGTCGAGCTTCTCGATCTACGACCAGGCCGACTCGCAGCGGCTCATGGCCATGGTGTGCCGGGAGATGGAGCTCGACCCCAAGCGTTACCCGCCGCGCTCGTTCTCGGCGCAGGTCAGCAACTTCAAGAACGAGCTGGTCGACTACGAGACGGCGCTCGACAGGGCGGGCTCGCACCTGGAGAAGACGCTCGCGCAGGCGTACAAGAGCTACCAGCTCAAGCTGACCGAGGCCGGCGCGATGGACTTCGACGACATCATCATGAACACGGTGACGTTGTTCCAGCTCTTCCCCGAGGTGGCCGAGCACTACCGGATGCGGTTCAGGCACGTGCTGGTCGACGAGTACCAGGACACCAACCACGCCCAATACATCCTGATCAGGGAGCTGGTGGGGCATCCCGAGCTGCGCACGGCCGACGGTGAGCTGGTGCGCTCGGGCGGCGACATGTCCGAGCTGTGCGTGGTGGGCGACGCCGACCAGTCCATCTACGCCTTCCGGGGCGCGACGATCCGCAACATCCTGGAGTTCGAGCGCGACTATCCCGACGCCCGCACGATCCTGCTGGAGCAGAACTACCGCTCGACCCAGAACATCCTGGCCGCCGCCAACGCCGTGATCGCGCGCAACGAGTCGCGCAAGCCCAAGAACCTCTGGTCCGACCAGGGCGACGGGCCCAAGATCGTGGGTTACGTGGCCGACAACGAGCACGACGAGGCCATGTTCGTGGCCCAGGAGGTCGATCGGCTCAGCGACGAGGAGGGCGTCAAGCCGGGCGAGGTCGCGGTCTTCTACCGCACCAATGCGGCCTCCCGGGTGTTCGAGGAGATCTTCATCCGCACCGGGCTGCCGTACAAGGTGGTCGGGGGCGTGCGCTTCTACGAGCGCAAAGAGGTCAAGGACCTGCTGGCCTACCTGCGGGTGCTGGCCAACCCGGCCGACGTGGTGTCCCTGCGGCGCGTACTCAACGTGCCCAAGCGCGGCATCGGCGAGCGGGCCGAGGCCATGATCGAGGCGCTGTCCTCGCGCGAGCGCATCTCGTTCTGGGACGCGCTGCGCCGCGCCGACGAGGCCTACGGGATGGCCACGCGCTCGCTCAACGCCGTACGCGAGTTCGTCGCGCTCGTCGAGGAGCTGATCGCCAAGGCCGCGGGCGTGCCGCCGTCGGCGCTGGCCGAGGAGGTGCTGGTGGCCACCGGCTACCGCGCCGAGCTGGAGGCGTCGGAAGACCCTCAGGACGAGTCGCGCCTGGAAAACCTCAACGAGCTGATCTCCGTCGCCTCCGAGTTCGAGGAGGCCAACCCGGAGGGCACGCTGGTGGAGTTCCTGGAGCAGGTGTCGCTGGTGGCCGACGCCGACCAGATCCCCGACACCGACGGCGGGCAGGGGGTCGTCACGTTGATGACCCTGCACACCGCCAAGGGGCTGGAGTTCCCCGTGGTGTTCCTGACGGCCATGGAAGACGGCGTGTTCCCGCACGTCCGGTCGCTGGGCGAGCCCAGAGAGCTGGAGGAGGAGCGGCGGCTGGCCTACGTCGGCATCACCAGGGCGCAGAAGCGGCTCTACCTGACCCGGGCGGCCGTGCGCAGTTCCTGGGGGGCGCCCTCGTTCAACCCCGCCTCGCGGTTCGTCAACGAGGTGCCCGGGCAGCTCATCGACTGGCGTACCGACCCGGAGAAGTCCGCCTGGAGCGCCGCCACGCGGCGCGAGCCCGCCCGCACCCCTCCGGCGAAGAGCGGCGGCGGCGGAGGGCGCACGATGCCGAGCCTGACGCCCGGCGACCGGGTCTCGCACGACGCGTTCGGGCTGGGCACGGTGGTGTCGGTGGACGGGGTCGCGGAGAAGACCAAGGTCAAGATCGACTTCGGCAGTGACGGGGAGAAGACGCTGCTGCTGGCGTACGCGCCGCTGGAGAAGCTCTAGGGTCCCCTGAAAACCGTCACCCCCGGCATATGGGAGGGGCCGCTCCCCTTGGCGGAGGAGCGGCCCGTGACCGTACGCGCGGGTCAGCTCTTCAGCGCGCTGCCCTTCTTCCACTGGGTCCAGTTGAGCTGCCAGTAGCTCCACCCGTTGTTCCACTGGAGCTTGCGCTTGGTGCCGGTGATCTTCACGACGTCGCCGCGCTGGGCGATCGTGTAGAACCACTTGGCCCCGGCAGGGGTGGCGCGCACGCAGCCGTGGCTCTGGTTGGAGCGGCCGAGATACTGGTAGTACCCGGCGCTCTGGTGGACGTACTCACCGCTGTCGGAGATGCGTACCGCCCACGGGATCTCCTCCTTGTAGTAGCGCGGGTCCTTGGGGTCCGTCACGCCCATCCACGAGGAGGTCATCGTCTCCACGGCCTTCTTGCCCATGGTGAGGTGAACGCCGCTGGTGGTGAGATAGACGTCCACCCCGTTCCTGACCAGTCCGCCCTTGCCGGCGCTGATCGGGATCTTCTTGGCCAGCTTGCCGTTGCGGTAGACCTTCATCGTGTGCTTGCGGGTGTCGACCACGGAGATGTTCTTCGCGCCGACGGCGAAGCGGCGGGAGACGTCCTTGGCGGCGCTGTTGCCGGGCAGTCCGGACAGCCGCGCGCTGAAGAGCACTTTCTGGTTCGGCTGCCAGTACGTCTTCGTCCGGTAGATCACCTTGCGCTTCGACACCCAGCGCCAGGCCCCTTCCACCGGTTTCTCCGGCTCGACTTCGAGCAGCGCCTCGACGGCCGCCTGGTCTTTGACGTCACGGTCGAAGGTGACGATGATCGGGAAGCCTACTCCGACTTTCTCCGTCTTCTCCCCCATAGGGGTTATGTCGGCTATGCCCAGATTGGCCTTCGCCGGCGGTTCGGTCGGGGCCGCCGCCGCGGCGAGGGTCGCGGGCTCGACCTGTGCCTGTACGTTGACCTGCACCGGGACCTGTGCCCTGGCGGGCGCCTGGGCCACAGGTGCAGAGGTGCTCTCGGCCGCGCAGGCTGTCGCGGTCACGAGTGCGATCAGTGCCGGAAGCATCCGGGTGACGCGCTTCAAAGGGGTTACTCCTGGACTTTGTGCTTCGACTACCTCCTTATGTGACAAATGTTGAGGATGATTTGTGCGCGATTAGCCGATAACTATCTCGTAACGGTCCAATCCACACCAAACAAGGATCTACACCGGACCGAACGGACGCAGTCAGATGTCAGTCGCCAAATAGGGCCAGGAGCCCCCATATAGGACCAGACGGGGTCAGACGAGGCGGCGGGCGGTGGCCCAGCGCGACAGCTCGTGGCGGTTGGAGAGCTGGAGCTTGCGCAGCACCGACGACACGTGGGTCTCCACGGTCTTGACCGAGATGAACAGCTCCTTGGCGATCTCCTTGTACGCGTACCCGCGCGCGATCAGCCGCAGCACCTCCCGCTCCCGCTGGGTCAGCGAGTCGAGCTCGGGATCGATGGAGGGCGCCTCGGAGGAGGCGAACGCGTCCAGCACGAACCCCGCCAGCCGCGGCGAGAAGACCGCGTCGCCCTCGGACACCCGGCGGATGGCGTCGGTCAGCTCCTTGCCGCTGATGTTCTTGGTCACGTAGCCGCGGGCGCCGCCCCTGATCACCCCGATGACGTCTTCGGCGGCGTCGGACACCGACAGCGCCAGGAACCGGACCTGCGACCCCGAGCCCAGCACCCGGCGCAGCACCTCCTGACCGCCGCCCCCGGGCATGTGCACGTCGAGCAGGACCACGTCGGGCTGGTGCTCGGCGATCGCCTGGACGGCCGTCTCGACGTCTTCGGCCTCGCCGACCACCTCGATCGAGTCGCCCAGCTCGGCGCGTACGCCCGATCGGAACAACCGGTGGTCATCGACGATCAGTACGCGCGTCATGCCTTCTCCACCTTCATCGTCAACATCACTTCCGTGCCCTCACCCGGCGAGGTGCGCACCCGGGCCGAGCCGCCGTGACGTTCCATTCTCCCGATGATGGACTCCCTGATGCCCATCCGGTCGAGCGGCACCGCCTCGAGGTCGAACCCCTTGCCCCGATCCTTCACGAAAATCGTGACCTCTTCACCCTCGACTTCCGCGTACACGGAAATGGACGGACTCTCAGAGTATTTGGCCGCGTTGACCATCGCCTGCCTGGCCGCCTTCAACGTGGCGGCCAGCCTGCCCGCCGGGTCGAGGGCGAGGTCGCCGACGCAGACGACCTCGATGGGCACGCCGTGCGCGTCCTCCTCCTCCGCCGCGATCCGGCGTACGGCCGCGGCGACCGTGGCGTCGGCGTCCTGGGCCGGCTGGTAGAGCCAGTTGCGCAGCTCACGCTCCTGCGAACGGGCCAGGCGGGACACCTCGCGCGGATCGTGGGCGACGCGCTGGATGAGGGTGAGCGTGTGCAGCACGGAGTCGTGGACCATGGCCGCCACCTCGGCCCGCTCCTCCTGCCTGATGCGCTCGCGGCGCTCCTGCTGCAGCTCTTTCCACAGGCCGGCCAGCCAGGGGGCGGCGATCACCGCCAGGCCGCCGACCACCACGACGGTGAACAGCAGGCTGTCTCTGACCTGGGGCAGCTCGCCCTCCGCGGCCAGGAAGCCGATCGCGCCGATCACGACCAGGACGATGCCGAGCAGCGTACGCACCCGGTTCTTGCGCATGCTCAGCGTCGCGCCGCTCATCCAGCTCCGGCGGCGGTCCGGATCGGCCTGTTGCCAGAGGATCAGCGCGCCGATCCCGATCACCGCGAACGGCAGCAGGCCGATGCCTCCCTGCGAGGCCCCGGTCAGCCAGTTGAACGCGAACAGCGCCACCCCGATGGCGCTGAACGCGGCGAGCTGGCTCCAGTCGCGTTGCGGCGGACTCCCCTCGTGCGGCTCGCGCGGCGTGATCATCCACAGCACCGCGTACGCCACCGCACCGGCGCCCTGGACGACGGTGAGCAGCACGAACATCAGCCTGATCACCACGGGGTCGAGCTTGAGCTGCGTCGCCAGGCCCTGGGCGACACCGCCGAGCAGCCGCCCTTCCATCGGGCGCATCATCCGGCGGAAGGGCTTGTCGCCGCTCTGCTCGGCGAGTGTCTTCTGGTCAGCCATAACATGGACATAGTCACATGTCGGCGGGCATGCGAGCATCAGGGAACAACCCCCGGGTCAGGTCAGGGGTGTCCCGGATGCGGCGCACGGCGGGTTCGTCCACGATGGTAGCCATGACAGAAGCTCCGCCCCGGCAGCCGGCCGCTCCCCCCCGAGAGCTGCGACGTAGCGGTGAGGGACGCATCCTCATGGGGGTCTGCGCCGGGCTCGGGCGGCACACGGGGATCGATCCTGTGGTGTTCCGGGTGGGCTTCGCGGTGCTGCTGCTCGGCGCCGGGATCGGGCTGTTCCTCTATCTCGCGGCGTTCCTGCTGATGAAGGAGCCGAACGGCCGGCCGGGGATCATCGAGCAGTGGACGCGGCGCGACTTCGACGCCGAGACCGTGATGGCGCTGCTGACGGCGGTGCTGGGGTTCGGGCTGGCGATCAACCTGGCGACGGTGTGGCTGGACGCGGGCTCGCTGGTGGTCGCGGTGTTCCTGGCGGTGTCGTTGCTGGCCGCGCACTCCAGCGGGGTCGATCTGCTGGGACTGGCCCGGTCGATGCCGGAGCGGCTGATGCGGCGGCAGGGGGCTCCGGCGGCCTTCTACGAGAGCCCCGCCCCGGCCTCCCCCGTCCAGGCCCCGCGGCCCGGCCCCTCTGTCCCCACTCCGGAAACCCCCGATGACCCGCATGCCCCGCACGTCTCGCATGCCCCGCACGTCTCGCATGCCCCGCACGTCTCGGACGTGCCCGCTCCCGGGCGGGATTTCTCCGTCCGCGCCCCCGAGCCCGGCCCGATGGCGCCTCCGTCCGACGTGCCCCTGGACGCAGAGCCTCCGGCCGCAGAGCCTCCGACGAGCGAGCTGCCGAAGGTCGCACCCTCGAACGACACGCCCCCGCGTCAGGAGGCGGCCCCGGTGGCCGAGGCCGTGCCGCCGACCGTCGAGGAGCTGCGGGAGGCCGCCCAGGGCGTGCGCGACGCGGCCTACCAGGCCCGGCAGGCCCGCCAGGGCCACCGGCGCGAGGACCGGCGCGAGGACAGGGGGGCGCCGCCGGAGGCGGTGACCGCGCAGCACGCGTCGCCGTCGTACGAGCCCACCCAGCCCGCCCAGGCCACGCGCCAGGAGCGCGGCTACCGGCCCGACCCGCCGACCGCCGTCGACTACCGCCAGGGCGAGCCGTTCGCGCCGAACGGCCCCTTCAAGCCGCTCGACCCGGCCAGGCGGGCGAGCCAGGCCGGGCACGCCGGCCACGGGCCCTACGACCCGGCCCTGTATGTCCGCCCGATCCCGAGGCGGGAACGCGCGCGGCGGCCGAAGTCGTACATCGGCGCCATCACCATCCTGCTGGCAATCATCATTGGAGGGATCGTCGTGGCGGTCCAAGCCAGGTCGGCCGCCGGAGTGAGCCCGACCATCGTCGGCGGCGCCATGCTCATCACGATCGGCGCCGGGCTGCTCGTCGCCGCCTGGTGGGGCCGAGGGGCCGGCCTGGTGGCCGCGGGCACCGCGCTCGTGCTGATCGTGGGCATGGGGTTGATGCTCGGCGGCGTGCCCAGGAACCTCGGCTCCGTCGAATGGGTGCCCACCAGCGTCGCGGAGGCCGGTCAGGTCTACGATGTCGGGCTGGGCGACGGTCGCCTGGACCTGTCGGAGCTGAAGCTGCCGCCGGGGACGAGGGTGACGTTCAGCGCGGCGATCTCGGCCGGCGAACTCGAGGTGATCGTGCCGTCCACGGCCAGGGTCGAGGTGCACGCCAGCAACAAGGTCGGCGACATCGTGATCGGCCCGTCGCTCACGGGAGGCGTCGACGTACGCGTGAACAAGGTGATGGAGCCCGAGGTCGAGCCGAAGGGCAAGGTCTCCACGATCGTGCTGAACCTGAAGGGCGGCCTGGGCGACATGGAGGTGCGCAGTGCCGCGTGACGTCGAACGCCCCCGTCAACTGCACCGTACGGACTGGATGGCCCTGCTGAGTGGTGTGCTCTTCATCGTTCTGGGCATTTTGACAGTGACACGCACGATCACGCATACGCTGGTCCTGGTCGGGGTGACGGTGCTGGGATTGGCATTCGCAGGGTTGGTGGCGATCGTCGCGCGAATGGTCCGCGGTAAGTAAACCTTGACCGGAAATAACACCGGCGTAGGTTCGGAGTGTCCGCCTTTCCCCTGCTTCTGAGGGAGGACGTATGCCCCGAATCACCATCACCGTCGACGGGACCACGTACGAGGAGGACGTCGAGCCGCGGCTCCTGCTCGTCCACCTGCTCCGAGAACGACTGGGCAAGACCGGCACGCCCATCGGTTGCGACACCAGCAACTGCGGCGCCTGCACGGTCATGCTCGACGGGAAGAGCGCGAAGAGCTGCTCGGTGCTGGCCGTGCAGGCCGACGGCTGCGACGTCGTCACCATCGAGGGCCTGGGCGCGAACGGTTCGATGCACCCGATGCAGCGGGCCTTCCACGAAGAGCACGCCCTGCAGTGCGGCTACTGCACGCCCGGCATGGTCATGGCCGCGATAGACCTGCTCAGGGACGACCCCGAGCCGTCCGAGGAGACGATCAGGCACGGCCTTGAGGGCAACCTGTGCCGCTGCACCGGCTACTGCAACATCGTGCGCGCCGTACGCAGGGGCGCGCAGGACATGGGCCGGGCGGTGAGCGCGTCATGACCGTTCAGGAGATCGGACGCCCGCGCAGGCGGAAGGAGGACGCCAGGCTGCTGACGGGGCGCACGCAGTGGACGGACAACCTCTCCCGCCCCGGCCTGCTGCACGTGGCGTTCCTGCGCAGCCCGATGGCGCACGCCAGGATCACCGGGGTCGACGTGTCGGGGGCGCGCGACCTGCCGGGGGTGGTGGCGGCCTTCGGCGGCCAGGACTTCGCGGCCGAGCAGGGCAGCCTGCCGTGCGCGTGGCCGGTGAGCCCCGACATCGTCATCCCCGACCACCCGCCGATGGCCGTCTCCGAGGTCCGCTACGTGGGCGAGGCCGTGGCCTGCGTGATCGCGACCGACCGCTACCGCGCGGCCGACGCGCTGGAGGCCATCGAGGTCGACTACGAGCCGCTGCCCGCCGTGCTCGACATGCGGCAGGCGCTCACCGCCGACAGCCCCAAGGTGCACGAGGCGGGCAACAAGGCGTTCAGCGTGAAGATCAACTCCGGGGACATCGAGGCCGCGTTCCGCGACGCGCCCGTCGTCATCGACCGGACCTACGTCCAGCAGCGCCTCATCCCGAGCGCGATGGAGCCGCGGGCGGTCCTGGCCGACACCGACGGCGACTCGTTCACGTTGTGGTCGGCCACGCAGATCCCGCACATCCTGCGGGTCATGCTGGCCGTGGTGACCGGCATCCCCGAGCACAAGATCCGCGTGATCGCGCCCGACGTGGGCGGCGGGTTCGGCTCGAAGCTCCAGGTCACCGCGGAAGAGGTGCTCTGCCTGCTGCTCGCCCGCAGGCTCGGCAGGCCGGTGAAGTGGACGGAGTCCCGCTCCGAGGGCAACCTGACCGTCCACCACGGACGCGACCAGCTCCAGCACATCCGGCTGGCCGCCGAGTCCGACGGGCGCATCCGCGGGTTGCAGGTGGACCTGCTGGCCGACATGGGCGCGTACCTGATGCTGGTGACGCCGGGCGTGCCGATGCTGGGCGCGGCGATGTTCAACGCGATCTACAAGATGGACGCGTACGAGTTCGGCTGCACGGGTGTGTTCACCACCAAGATGCCCACCGACGCCTACCGGGGCGCGGGCCGTCCTGAGGCCACGTTCGGGATCGAGCGGGTGATGGACGAGCTGGCCGTCCGGCTGGACCTGGACCCCGTGGAGGTGCGCAGGCGCAACTGGATCAGGCACGACGAGTTCCCGTACACCACGATCTCGGGGCTGACGTACGACTCGGGCAACTACGAGGCGGCCACCGACAAGGCGCTGTCCCTGTTCGGCTACGACAAGCTGCGGGCAGAACAGGCCGACCGGCGTGACAGGGGCGACCCGGTGCAGCTCGGGATCGGTGTCAGCACGTACACGGAGATGTGCGGGCTGGCTCCGTCCAGGATGCTCGGGGAGGCGAGCTACGCGGCGGGCGGCTGGGAGCACGGCTCGGTGCGCATGCTGCCGACGGGCAAGGTCGAGGTCATCACCGGCACGTCGCCGCACGGGCAGGGCCACGTGACGTCGTGGAGCCAGATCGTGGCCGACGCGCTCGGGGTGCCGTTCGACGACGTCACGGTGCTGCACGGCGACACGGCGATCGCGCACAAGGGCATGGACACCTACGGCTCGCGCTCGCTGGTCGTCGGCGGGATCGCGGTGCTCAAGGCGTGCGAGAAGGTCAAGGACAAGGCCCGCAAGCTGGCGGCGCACGTGCTGGAGTGCTCGCCCGACGACCTGGAGTTCCAGGCTGGCGCGTTCAAGGTGCGCGGGACGGACGCGCGGAAGACCATCCAGGAGCTGGCCTACGCCGCGTTCACGGCGCACGATCTACCCGACGGGGTGGAGGCGCGGCTCGACTCCGAGGCCACGTTCGACCCGGAGAACTACTCCTTCCCGCACGGCACCCACCTGTGCGCGGTGGAGGTGGACACCGAGACGGGCATGGCGCGGATCCGCTCGTACGTGGCGGTGGACGACATCGGCAAGGTCGTCAACCCGCTGATCGTCGAGGGCCAGTTGCACGGCGGCATCGCCCAGGGCATCGCGCAGGCGCTGTTCGAGGAGGCCGTGTACGACGCAGAGGGCAACCTGCTGACCACCACGATGGCCGACTACCTGCTGCCGTCGGCCGCCGACCTGCCCGGCTTCACCCTCGACAGGACCGAGTCCCCGGCGACCAGCAACCCGCTGGGCGTCAAGGGCGTGGGCGAGGCCGGCACGATCGCCTCGACCCCGGCCGTGGTGAACGCCATCGTGGACGCCCTTCGCCCGCGCGGCGTCGACGACGTCCAGATGCCGTGCACGCCCGAACGGATCTGGCGGGCCCTCGAAGAACGGGCACGGGAAGGAGCGCGGCGATGATCCCCGCCCAGTTCGACTACGTGCGCCCAGGCTCGGTCGCCGAGGCGTGCCAGGCGCTGGCCTCGGACGAGGACGCCAAGGTGCTGGCGGGTGGCCAGTCGTTGCTGCCGTTGCTGCGGCTGCGGCTGGCGTACCCGTCGACGCTGGTGGACGTCGGCCGGCTGACCGAGCTGAGCGGCGTGCACGACCGCGGCGACCACGTCTACATCGGCGCGCTGACCACGCACGACGAGATCATGCGCTCGCCCGTGCTGAGGGCGGCCTGCCCGCTGCCTGCGCTGGCCGCGGCCCAGGTGGCCGACCCGGCCATCAGGCACCGGGGCACGTTCGGCGGCTCGCTGGCCCACGCCGACCCGGCCGGTGACCTGCCCGCCGTGGTGCTGGCCCTGGACGGCGTGCTCGTGGCCGCCTCGGCGGAGGGCGAGCGGGAGATCCCGGCCGCCGAGTTCTTCGTCGACTACCTGGAGCCGTCGCTGCGCCAGGGCGAGCTTCTGGCCGGGGTGAAGCTCCCGAAGCTCGGCGGGGGCTGGGGCTTCCACTACGAGAAGTTCCACCGCACCGCGCAGGCGTGGGCCATCGTGGGCGTGGCGGCCGCCGTCAGGCGCTCCAACGGCTCGATCGCCGAGGCCAGGATCGGGCTGACCAACATGGGGCCGACGCCGGTGCGCGCCGTGGCCACGGAGGCGGCCCTGCGGGACGCGGAGCCGGGCGACCAGGTACGCCAGGCGTGCCAGGAGGCTGCGGCCGGCACTTCGCCGCCCGCCGACCTGCACGCCCAGCCCGACTACCGCAGGCACCTGGCGAAGGTCCTGACCCGTCGGGCGGTGCTGGCCGCGGCGGGATCGCCCTGATCCCGCCGCCCGGGGACGCCCTCCTTCCAGGGCGTCCCCCACGCGGGCGGCCCCGTCGCGACATAGGGTCACAGGCATCGGAGGAAGGAGCGGATCGATGGCGATGCGGTTCGAGCACGAGTTCACTGTTCCCATTCCGATCCAGCGGGCCTGGGCGGTGCTGCTCGACGTCGAACGAGTCGCGCCCTGCCTGCCCGGGGCGACGCTCGACGGCTTCGAGGGCGACGAGTTCACCGGCAGGATGAAGGTCAAGGTCGGCCCGATCGTGGTCACCTACCGGGGCACGGCCAGGTTCGAGGACGTCGACAAAGACTCCTACGCGCTCACCATCCAGGCGTCCGGCAAGGAGGCCAGGGGCTCGGGCACGGCCTCCGCCACGGTCAGGGCGCGGATGCGGCCGCGCGGCGAGGCCACGCTGGTGACCGTGGAGACGACCTTCAACGTCACCGGGCGGCCCGCGCAGTTCGGGCGGGGTGTGATGGCGGAGGTCGGCGGCAAGCTCATCGAGAAGTTCGCCGCGAACCTGGCCGATCTGCTCGCCGAGTCCACCGTGGAGCCGACGTCCGTGGGAGAGCCTCTCGGGGGTGCGCCTCTCGGTGGCGGTCCGGTCGGGGGTGCGCCGGTCGGGGCGCGGGCGGAGGAGGGACGGCACCTGAGCGCGGTGCCGTCGCCCGAGCAGGACGCGCATCCCGTGGGCACGCTGCGCACGTCGCGCACGCCCGACGAGGAGGCGCTCGACCTGCTGGAGATCGCCGGGCAGCCGCTGCTGAAGCGGCTGGCGCCCGTCGCGGGTGCGCTCGTAGCGCTGCTCGCCATCATCTGGGTGATTCGTCGGCTTACGCGCTGATTTTCGGCAAATAATCAATAAAGTCCGGACACTTCATCCCGCATGGGGGAAGTGCGATTCCCGCCGGGAAAGGTCGAGCGGGAGGACTTGGGGATGCCGGACGTCACCGTCGTCGTCATCACGTACAACGACGCTGCCCGCCTGCCCAGAGCCGTGCGTTCCGTGCTCGGGCAGTCGCTGCGCGACCTGGAAGTGATCATCTGCGACGACGCCAGCACGGACGGCACGCCGCAGGTGGCCCGGCGGCTGGCCGAACGCGATCCCCGCGTGCAGTACCTGCGCAGACCCGGCAACAGCGGCGGCTGCGGAGCGCCGCGCAACGACGGGATCGCCGCGGCGGCGGCGCCGTACGTCATGTTCCTGGACAGCGACGACGAGCTGCCCCGGCACGCCTGCAAGAGCCTGCTCGCCGAGATCGAACGGACCGGGGCCGCGTTCGTGTCGGGGCAGATCTCGCGGCTGTCCGAGTCGGACGGGCGGCTGCGGCCCTACTACCCGTCGTTGTTCGCCAGGCGGCGGGTGGTCGAGGGCGTCAGGGCCGAGCCCGAGCTGTTCCTCGACTGCTTCAGCACCAACAAGCTCTACGACGTGGCCTGGCTGCGCGAGCACGGGCTGCGCTTCCCCGAGCACATCCACTACGAGGACCACGTCTTCGGCGCGGAGCTGTACGCGGTGGCACGCAGGTTCGCGATCGTGCCGTGGGTCGTCTACCACTGGCACCGGGCGCCGGGGAACGACTCGATCTCGCAGGGCGTCGACGACCTGGAGAACGTGCGCCAGCGGGTGATCGCGGCCCGGCTGAGCGACGACGTGCTGCGCGAGCGCGGGGCCGCCGACCTGGTGCCGTACCGGCAGTACCGGTTCCTGCGGCAGGACCTGCGCGTCTACCTCAACCCGCTGCCGCTGCGGGACCTGGTGTGGGTCAAGGAGTTCGCCTCGGTGGTGCGGCCGTACCTGGAGGAGATCCAGGACGAGGTGTACGAGCGCGTCGACCCGCTGGACCGGGTCTGCTGCCGGCTCATCCTGGACGACAGGTTCGAGGACCTGCGGCTGGCGGCCGGCTCGCTGAACGGGCCCCGGGCCGCGCCACGGGCGGCCGTGCAGCTCGGCGGACGGACGTACTGGGGCACCTCGGCCTCCCCGGGGCTGGACATCACGCCGCTGCGGCTGGCCGAGCTGCCCTACACCTCCTCCCGGCTGCGGCACGAGGTGACCGACCTGGCCTCGGACGGCCGGCGGGTGCGGATGACCGTGCGGACCTACGACCCGTTCGGCGTGCTGCCGCCGGAGCGGCGGGCGTTCCTGCAGCTCGGCGGGCGGCGAGTGCCCATCGAGCCGGAGCCGTCGGACGAGGGCGGCTACGTCAGCCACGTCACCTTCGTTCCTTCGGGCAGGTGCGACCCGTGCATCGGCTTCACCCGGCTCTCCGACGGGCACACCACGACCGACCGGCTCATCGCCGACCCGCGTACCGAGCCGATCGAGCTGCGCGGCTGCACGGTCAAGGTCGAGGGGTACGCCGGATACCTGTGCGTGCGGCCCGACTCCATCGCCCGCGCGGTGTGGCGGCGGGTCAAGCGGCGGCTGCTGCGGAGCGTCAGCACGCCGGCGAACAAGCTGCGGGCGTACAAGGTGCTGATCAGGGTGCTGCCGCGACGCCAGGACCTGGCGCTGTTCGAGTCGGACGTCGGCAAGGGGTACGGCGGCAGCCCCCGGGCCATCTACGAGGAGCTGCGGCGGCGCGGGCTGCCGATCCACGTCGTCTGGTCGGTGGCCAAGGGGCGCGGGAGCTTCCCCTCCGACGCGCGGCTCGTCCGCCGGGGAAGCTGGCGCTACGTCTACACCATGGCCAGGGCCGGGATCTGGGTCGACAGCCACGGCTTCCCGCTCGACTACCCCAAGCCCGCCGGCACGCGCTACCTGCAGACCTGGCACGGGCAGGGCATCAAGTCGATCGGGTTCGACGCGCCCGACCTGCGCGGCGACTTCGACCGGCCGCGCGACAGGTGGCGGGCCGCCGTCGCGCGCTGGGACGCGCTGATCTCTCCGAGCGCGGAGTTCTCGCGGGTGTTCCTGCCGTCGAACGGCTACACGGGCAAGGTGTACCGCTGCGGGACGCCCCGGTGCGACGCGCTCGTGCGGGGCGGGGCGGCGCGCGAGGTGCTGCGGGCGCTGGAGGTGCCGCCCGGACGACAGGTGCTGCTCTACGCGCCCACCTACCGGGACCGGGTGAAGGGCAGCGGCCGATCCGTACGGGCGGACCTGGCGCTGATGGCCGACGAACTGGCCGACGAGTGGGTGGTGCTGCTGCGTACGCATCCGGTCGAGCGCTACGAGCCGCCCGAGCACCTCAGGCACTTCGTCCGCTCCGCGAGCGCGTACCCCGAGATCAACGATCTGATGCTGGCCTCTGACGCGCTGCTGACCGACTACTCCTCCGTCATGTGCGACTACGCGCTGACGGGGAAGCCCATGGTGTTCCTCATCGACGACTGGGACGACTACCGCCTGTCGGAGCGCGGCGTCTACCACGACCTGCCGTCGATCGCGCCCGGCCCGTGCGTCGCCACGACCGAGGAGCTGGTGACGGCGCTGCGCCGGCTGCCCGAGCTGCACGAGTCGCACGCCGGCCGGTACGCCGCCTTCCGCGACCTGTGGTGCGCCGACGAACGCGGCGACGCGACGGCCAGGATCGTCGCCGACTTCTTCGAGGGGCCCCGATGAGCGTCGTGTTCGCCTGCCTGGACGCCGACACGCTCGGCGGTGTCCAGCGGGTCACCCACACCCTGGCCCAGGGACTGGCCAGGCGCGGCCACGAGGTGCACGTGATCGGGCTGCAGCGGACGGGCACCCCGTTCCGCTACGTCCAGCGTCCCCGCTACCACCGGCACCTGATCAGCCAGTTCCCCTCGGACTGCGCGCTGGCCCGCAAGCGGTACGACCGCCGGCTCAAGGCGCTGCTCGGGGAGATCGGGACGGGCTACGCGGTGCTGACCTCGCCGTCGGTGGTGGCCCGGGTGTCGCGGCTGCTGCCGCGCGGGTTCCGCCCGATCGGGCAGTACCACGGCTCGTACGACCACGCCGAGAGCTGCTGGCACCTGGCCTCGATCCGGCGTCACTACCCCGGCCTCGACCAGGCGGTCTTCCTCACCGAGCACGACGCGCGGCGCTTCTCCGAGCACGCGCTGCTGCCCAACGCCCACGCGCTGCCGAACCCGCTGGCCGAATGGCCCGACGAGGTGTCGCGGCTGGAGTCGCCGCGGGTGCTGGGCGTGGGACGGCTGGAGGGGGTCAAGCGGTTCGACCGGCTGATCAGCGCGTTCGCCCGGTCGGGGGCGCCGGAGCCGTGGGAGCTGCACCTCGTCGGGGAGGGCGGCGAGCTGGACCGGCTGCGTACGCACGCCGAGCGGGAAGGGCTGGGCGGCCGGGTGGTGTTCAGGGGCGCGGTGCCCGCCGCGCGGATGTCCCAGGAGTACCTGGGGGCCTCGGTCGTGGGGCTGACCAGCGAGCACGAGGGGCTGCCGATCGTGTTGCTGGAGTCGGGGGCGCACGGGGTGCCGGCGGTGGCCTTCGACGTGTCCGGCGGCGTACGGTCGGCCGGTCCTGTGCTGGTGCCGCCGGGGGACGTGGACGCGTTCGCGGCGGAGCTGGGGCGGCTGGTGCGGGACGAGGAGGAGCGGCGGCGACTGGGGGCCGGGGCGCGGGCGCGGGCGGAGGCGTTCCGGCTCCACCACGTGCTGGACGGGTGGGAGTCCCTGTTCGCCCACGTCGACCGCTGACCTCCCGGGGGGGTGGCCTCCCGCCCGGCTGGTGCGAAGAGTCCCGGTCATACGGGACGCGGGCGGGAGGGGACGGCCCCGGCTACACGGGCTCGGTCAGCTCCTTGCGCTGCTGCGGGATGCCGGCGAGCGAGCGCTGGCGGGTGGTGAGCATGGCGGCCACCGGGCCGGGCTCACGCATCCGGTTGAGCCGGTCGCGCATGCCCTTGCGCATCCTGCTGGCCTTGCGCTTCTGCATGGTCTTCTGGCAGGCCGTGATGTGCTCCTTGGTCGGCCTGGGCGCGCCGCTCAGCTCGTACCCCATCGACTCGAGGCGGTCGCCGAGCATGTGCTCGCACAGGGCGATCTCCCAGTCGTCGAGCCTGGCGGCCCAGCTCCCGACCCGGCTGCGGGTGACCTCGCGGTGGGTGTTGCTGTGCCAGACCTTGTGCTGCGGCACCGCCCCGATGGCCGCCTCGCGCGGCGAGATCATCGACGTCGAGAAGTCCTCCTCCAGGAAGTGGCAGAGCTTCTTCAGCTCGGTCATCGGGTCGTCGGTGAGGTCCTCGTAGCGCAGCTCGTAGTAGGTGTCCTCGGCCAGGGTGCGCCGCAGCCGGCCGCCCGCGTCGATGGCCTCGGCCCAGGTGGAGACGGCGTGGAAGGAGTCCAGCGTGTACCAGGGCATCTCCTTCAGCGAGGCCACGCAGTCGCGGCCGTCCCTGATGAGGTGGACGAACTGGGCGTCGGGGAAGAGCCGCAGCAGCATGTCCACCTGCTTGACGTAGCTGGGCCGCTTGTCGCCCCAGCGGGCCTTGTCGAAGCGGTCGGCGTACATGCGGAAGGCGGTGCCGAACACGGAGCCGAGTGAGCCCGGCCCGTCCACGGCCTGCTGGACGAACTCGTCCTTGTCGATCTTGAGTTCGCGGAACTTCGTGCTGCGGTCGGTCGCGATCCACTGCGCCAGGGCGCGGCGGCGCTGGTCCACCCGCAGGTCGCCCCACGTGCGACGCCGGTAATAAGCGGGAACGAGGAAGCGCGTCTCCGGCGGCACCGCCAGGCGGGGGTGCGAGTGGAGCATGAGCTGGAGCATCGTGGTGCCGGACCGCGGGCATCCGATGACGAAGACTGGCCGGTCTGACATTTCGTTCTAACCCCCGAAAACTTAGACGAGAACGTGCTCTCGGCTCTCCTGGGACGACCCCACGCTGTGCCTGCGCGTGAAGAGCCACATCCGGTAGACAAGGAAGACCTCGTTGGCGAGCAGCAGGAGCCCGGACGCCACGGCGAGCGGGATCAGCGCCCATGCCCCCGCAAGGGGCGCGATCACGAACACCGCGGCGTGAAACTCGATGCCGCTCACCAAGTGCGAGCGGACGCGATGGCGGGCCAGGAACCTGTTCAGCCGCCGGAAGAACCGGAAGAAGCCCCGCGGCCGGGACGCCCGCCCCAGCGAGTCCGGCTCCAGCGGATCGGCGAGCAGCGGGTCGGCCAGCACGGGATCGGCCAGCACCCGGTCTGCCAGCACGGGATCGGCGAGCAGCGGGTCGGCGAGCAGGGGATCCGGCTCCGGCTCCTGCCGCTCCTCCCTGACGGCCTCACGGACCCGCTTCATCTGCGGCGCGTTGACGTACCTGAACAGGTCCAGGACGGCCACCGCCGCGCCGAGCACGACGTAGCGCACGTCGCCGGTCAGCGCGTACTGCCCGTACGCCAGCCCGCCCGCGCAGAGGACGACCCTGATCCGGTCCCCCACGTAGTCGAGCCAGAGGCCGAAGGGGGTCCCCGTGCCCTTGAGCCTGGCGATTTTGCCGTCCACGCAGTCGATCATGAAGCTCAGATAGAAGAAGCATGCGCCCGCTATGAGCTGATTCGCCGCGAAAAAGGCCGCCGACGCCGCGCCGAGGACCAGCGACAGCACGGTGAGCCCGTTGGGCGTCAGCCGGGTGTGGTTGGCGACGGGAAGGGTGACCCGGCAGGCGACCGGGTCCACGAAATACACGGTCCACCAGGAATCTCTCCGCTTGCGTGTCTCGTAGACGTCATCGAGCGAATAGGTCCTCATGGATCCCAGCATGACCACGCGACGCGCCGGAGCGATTACTGTCTGGAACTACTGGGGGATGTCCATGCCGCTTCTTGACCAACCCGGCACGGAAAACCGCCACGCCGTGTTCGCCTCGCCGTCCCTGGCCCAGCCCTTGAGCACCAGGCCGCGGATCTCGGCCCGCACCTGGAGGCGCCAGGGGCCGTCGCCCTCGAGGCGGCCGGGGTCGACGGCGGCCACGACGCCGTAGCGGCCCTTGCGCCGCGTCTCCAGCGGGATCCGGCGGCGGCCGTCGCTGAGCCACATGCCGACCTTGGGGACCTTGCGGTCGACGCGGTGGACGCCCACGTAACCGCTCAGGCGGTACTCGGTGCCCGTCCACTCACACTCGTCGACCCGGGCGATCAGCTTGAGCTCGTCGCGGGCGTCGAACACCTCGTCGGGGACGCGCAGGCGGCGGTCGCGGAAGAAGGGGTAGTCGCCGTACCAGTTGGTGGTGCGCCAGCCGCGCGGCACCACGCGGGTGACCTCCTCCCGCCCGCGCCGGAACTCGCGTACGGCGCGCAGCTCCCGTACCAGGCCCCGCCTGAGCAGGTGCAGCTCCAGGCGGCGCAGCGAGGGGGCGGTGGCCAGCACGTGCGGGCCCAGCTCGGCCATCCACGAGCGGCCCAGCTCCAGCAGCGGCCCGCAGTCGCCCTCGCACTGCTCCAGCGCCTGGAAGAGGAAGACGGTGTCCTTCTCCAGCACGAGGGAGTCGAAGCCGTCGAGCAGTTCGGGCGCCCGCTCGTCGAGGAAGGCGCGCACGGCGCGGATGGCGGCCAGCCGTTCCCGCAGGTTGGGCAGCTCGGAGCGGCGCTGCGTGATCGAGATCTCCCCGTCGTCGCGCTTGCGCCAGTGGTAGACGACCTCGCCCAGCATGTCCACGCCGGTGGCCAGCACGTGGGCCTGCATGGCGACGGGCACGTCCTCGTAGATGCCCGAGGGGAAGCACAGGCCGGCGCGTTCCCAGAAGTCGCGGCGGTAGACCTTGTTCCAGACGGTACGGTCTCTGATCAGCACCTGTTTGTCGGTGATGTGGGTGCACAGCTCGGGGCGTCTGAACACCTTCTCGTGCAGGATCGACTCCTCCAGCTCGCCGTCCACCAGCCGCCGCACGGCGCCGCACGCCAGGTCGGAGCCGGTCTCGGCGAGCCTGCCGACGAGCTGCTCGTACGCCTGCGACGGCACGACGTCGTCGCTGTCGGCGAAGGCCAGGTAGGTGCCGCGGGCCTGCCTGATCCCCTGGTTGCGGGCCGGTCCCGGCCCGAGGTTGCGCTGGCCGACGAGGACGAAGCGGCTGTCCCTGGCGGCGAAGTCCTCGGCGACGCGCCTGCTGCCGTCCACGGAGCCGTCGTCCACGAGGATCACCTCCATGTCGTCCATGGTCTGGGCGGCCAGTGACTTCAGGCACTCGGTGATGTACGGCTCTACGTTGTAGAACGGGACGACGACGCTGAGCAGGGGGATCATGCCGAATTCGCTCCTTGCCTCGGTATGGGGTCGAGGGCAGCATGCCCCGGCGGCCGTCCCGATTCCTGGTCCGATGGCTGTCCCTGATGAGCTCTTTACCCCACGCGTAATCCGCTACGTTGTGCAAGGGATGAAGCACGGACAGTAGGGGGACGCGATGCTGAGAGACGTCCGGAACGAGGAGCTGCCGGTCATCCGCCGTTGGCGCAACCACCCGCGCGTACGCGCCGCCAGCTTCACCACCCACGAGATCAGCCGCGACGAGCACGCCCGCTGGTGGGCGGAGACCCTCGCCGACGCGACGCGGCGCGTGCTGATCTACGACCACGACGGCGCCCCCGCCGGGGTGGTGCACTACACGGACGTGTCGCCTGGAACGGCCCGCTGGGGCTTCTACCTCGACCTCGACGGCCTGGAGCGGGCCGGGACGCTGCTGCGGGCCTGGGTCGGGCTGGAGCGGGCGGCCATCGAGCACGCCTTCGGTCCGCTCGGGCTGACCACGCTGTGCGGGGAGGTGCTGACCGGCAACGAGCCGGTCATGCGGCTGCACCGGCGGTTCGGGTTCGTCGAGGTGGACGTCTACCAGCGGGAAGTGGACGGGGTGCCGCGCGACGTCGTGGCCATCGAGCTGAGGAGGGAGCACACATGATCTCCATCGGGGGACGCGCGATCGGGCCGGGGCATCCGCCGTTCGTCGTCGCGGAGTTGTCCGGCAACCACAACGGCAGCCTGGAGCGGGCGCTGGCCATCGTGGACGCGGTGGCCGAGGCGGGGGCGCACGCGCTGAAGCTGCAGACGTACACGCCCGACACGCTCACCATCGACTGCGACGAGCCCGCCTTCCGCGTGGCCGCCGAGCACGAGCTGTGGGGCGGGGAGAACCTCTACCGGCTCTTCGAACGCGCCCACACGCCGTGGGAGTGGCATGAGCCGATCTTCGAGCGGGCGCGCCGACGCGGCCTGCTGGCGTTCTCCGCGCCCTTCGACCCGACGGCGGTGGAGCTGCTGGAGAAGCTGGGCGTGCCGGCGTACAAGATCGCCTCGTCGGAGGTCGTGGATCTGCCGCTGATCCGGCTCGCGGCGGCGACGGGCAAGCCGATGATCATCTCTACGGGGATGGCCTCGGTCTCCGAGATCGACGCCGCCGTGTCGGCCGCCCGCGAGGCCGGGTGCGCGCAACTGGCCGTGTTGTCGTGCACGGCCACGTACCCGGCGCCGCCGTCGGAGAGCAACGTGCGCTCGCTGCCGCTGCTGGCGGCGCTGACGGGCGAGGTCGTGGGCCTGTCCGACCACACCCCGGGCATCGGGGCCGCACTGGCGGCGGTGGCGCTGGGGGCGTGCCTGATCGAGAAGCACGTCACCCTGTCGCGGGCCGACGGCGGGGTGGACTCGGCCTTCTCGCTGGAACCGGCCGAGCTGGCGGCGCTGGTCACCGAGAGCGAGCGGGCCTGGCGGGCGCTGGGCGAGGTGGCGATCGGGCCGCGGTCGTCCGAGCGGGAGGGGCTGCGCTTCCGCCGCTCGCTGTACGTCGTGCGCGACGTGAGCGCGGGCGAGCCCGTGACCCCGGAGAACGTCCGCTCGATCCGCCCCGCGGGCGGCCTGCCGCCCGACGCCGCCGCGGAGGTCATGGGCCGCCGCTTCGCCCGCGACGTGTCCTTCGGCACCCCGCTCACCTGGGACCTGATCTGACCCGGCCCGCTCAGGAGCCGATCCGGCGGAGTCCGAGGAGGGCGTCGGCGACGCGTTCCCTGCCCCGGCCGTCCACCAGGCCGCCGCCCCGCCTGCCGTGCTCCTCGCGGACGGCGGGGTCGGCGAGCAGCCGGGCCAGCACGCCCACGGCCCGCTCGTCGGGAGCGGGGCCGAGCCCGGCCGCCACGCCCCGGCCCACCAGCTCCTCATAACCGACGAGCTGGTTGTCGGCCACCCAGCTCAGCGCCGTGGGGACGCCGAGGTGGAGCAGCTCCCAGACGGCCGAGCCGGCCGCCGTCACCACCAGGTCGGCCCCGGCCATCAGCTCGGGCAGCCGGTCCGTCGGCGGGATCACGGTGATCGGGCCGTCCGCCTCGAACGGCAGCGGGCTGACGACCGTGGCCAGGAAGGGGCGGCCGGTGGCGGTCAGCGCCCGCGCCCAGGCCGGGGCGACACCCGCGCTGTCGGTGCCGCCGAAGAAGCACAGCACATGCGGCACCCCGCCGGGACCGGGTGTCCGCGTGCGGCGTCGTACGCTGTCGCGCAGCAGCACGTAGCGGGCCCCGGCCAGGCGCCGGTCCTGCGCGGGGAAGGGCCGCCGCTCGGCGCCGAGGTTCTGGTCGAGGTAGAGGTCGGCCTCCTGGCCCAGCGGGTCGCCGTCGACGATGGCCAGCACGGCCGTCCCCGCGGCCCTGAGCGCCGTGCCGGTCGGCGGCGGCAGGTCGTACGAGTCGAGCACCACGGCGTCGAGACCCAGCTCGCGGGCGAGCGCCGCCAGCCCGGCGGGCTCACGGGGCGCCGGTGCCAGCCGCAGCCCGCGCTCGCGGAGCTGGGCCGCCGCCCACGGCGAGTCGCGTACCTCGCCCAGGAAGAGCACCTCGACCCCCCGGGAGCACAGCTCCTCGGCCAGGGCCACGCACCGTACGAGGTGGCCGACCCCGCGCTCCGCCCCCGCGTCGCACCGGAACCCGACCCGACGGGCGCGGCCCCCGCCCGTCACGCGTCCTGCAGGGACTTCTGCCGTACGTGGGCGTTGAGCCCGCTCACGTCGGGCCGCTCGCGCAGCCAGCCGACCAGCGTCCTGGCCGGGAGGCAGCGGTCGCCCAGCGCGGCCACCACCGCGCGGATCAGCCGCCAGTCGTCCTCGGTGTCGAGGGTGACCCGCAGGTCGTCGGCGACCGGCCGGTAGGCCAGGCCGAGCAGCCGCGCGTCGCCGGGGTGCTCGTAGAGGTAGGAGGTCACGTGGGTGCGGTGGAAGCCGGTGGCCTCCCGGTCGGCCCTGTCGAGCGCGGCCCGGCCGGCGATCTCCACGTCGAGCCCGCGCGGCAGCGTACGGGCCAGGCTGGTGCTGAGGTAGTCGAGCCCGGGCACGGCGCGGAAGACCAGCGCCGCCTCCCTGATCACCTCGGGGTCGAGCAGCGGGCAGTCGGCGGTGAAGCGCATGACGGCGTCGCACCGCCGCCCCGCGAGCGCCTGCGTGAACCTGGTCAGCACGTCGTCGACGGGCCCCCGGTGCCAGGCCACGCCCAGCCCGCGGCACTCGGCGACCACCGCGTCGTCGGCCGGCTCGGTCGTGGTGGCCACGAGGAGGTCGTCGAGCGCCCCCGCCTCGCGCGCCGCGCGTACGACCCACGCCAGGACGGACCGGCCGCCCAGCTCCCGCAGCACCTTTTCCGGCAAACGCGTCGAGCCCATGCGCGCCTGAATAATTCCGACAATACGCACCGAAGCCCCATTCCCCCGTGTGACTCTGCGTCGTCGTGCGATCGCGCTATGCTACCGCCTGCCACGACGACTACAGCGCGCACGCACGATTCAGGGGGCCACGGTGAGCATACTGAGTGGATCGTCGATTCTGATCACCGGAGGCACGGGGTCATTCGGCAAGGCGTTCATCCGCCACGCGCTCGACTCGCTCGGAGTCCGCCGTCTGGTGATCTTCTCCCGCGACGAGCTGAAGCAGTACGAGACCCGGCAGCTCTTCGCCGACGACGAGCGGCTGCGCTGGTTCATCGGCGACGTCCGCGACCGCGACCGGCTGACCCGCGCCATGCACGGCATCGACCACGTCGTCCACGCCGCCGCGCTCAAGCAGGTCGACACCGCCGAGTACAACCCCTTCGAGTACGTCCGCACCAACGTGGCCGGCTCCCAGAACGTCGTCGAGGCCGCGATCGACTGCGGCGTGCGCAAGGTCGTCGCCCTCTCCACCGACAAGGCCTCCAGCCCGATCAACCTCTACGGCGCCACGAAGCTGGTGGCCGACAAGCTGTTCGTCTCGGCCAACCACTACGCCGCCGCCCACGAGACCCGCTTCTCCGTGGTCCGCTACGGCAACGTCGTCGGCAGCCGCGGCTCGGTGGTCCCGCTGTTCCAGCGGCTGGCCGAGCAGGGCACCAGCGTGCCCATCACCGACAAGCGCATGACCAGGTTCTGGATCACGCTGGAGCAGGCGGTCAGGTTCGTGGTCGACTCGTTCGACCTGATGCAGGGCGGCGAACTCTACGTGCCGCGCATCCCCAGCATGCGCATCACCGACCTGGCCGAGGCCCTGGCCCCGCACAGCCCCGTCTACGAGATCGGCGTGCGTCCCGGCGAGAAGCTGCACGAGGAGATGATCGGCCCCGACGACAGCCGCAGGGCGCTGCGCCTGGCCGACCGCTACGTGGTCCAGCCCACGATCGCGACCTGGGGCTACGTGCCGCCGAACGGCGGCGAGTCGCTGCCCGAGGGATTCTCCTACCGCTCCGACACCAACGAGCAGTGGTTGTCGGTCGACGACCTGCGCGGCATGGTGACCGGCTGATGCTGCCCTACGGACGCCAATCGATCAACGACTCCGACATCGAGGCGGTCTCCGAGGTGCTGCGCGGCGACTGGCTGACCACCGGGCCCGCGGTCGCCATGTTCGAGAAGGAGCTGGCCCGGTGGACGGGCGGCGTGCCGTGCGTGGCGGTCACGTCCGGCACCGCGGCGCTGCACGTCGCCTACGTGGCCGCCGAGGTCGGGCCGGGCGACGAGGTGATCACCTCGCCGCTGACGTTCGTGGCCACGGCCGCCACGGCCGCGCTGCTGGGCGCGCGGGTGGTCTTCGCCGACGTGCAGCCCGACACCGGCAACCTCGATCCCGACGCCGCCGCCGCGCTGGTCACCGGCCGCACGCGGGCGGTCACGGCGGTCGACTACGCCGGCCACCCCGCCGACTACGACGAGCTGCGGCAGGTCACCGACCGGGCCGGGGCGGTGCTGGTGGGCGACTCGGCGCACTCCATCGGGTCGGCGTACAAGGACCGGCCGGTGGGGGCGCTGGCCGACCTGACCGCGTTCTCCTTCTTCCCGACCAAGACCGTGACGACGGCCGAGGGCGGGGCCGTCGCGGCGGCCGACCCCCAGCGGCTCCTGCGCGCCACCCGCTTCATGAACCACGGCCTGGTCAGGGACCCCGCCGAGCAACGCGCCCCCGGCGAGGGCAACTGGCACCAGGAGGTGCACGAGTTCGGGCTCAACTACCGGCTGCCCGACGTGCTGTGCGCGCTCGGGATCAGCCAGTTGCGCAGGCTCGAACGCTTCCGCGAACGCCGCGCCGAGCTGGTCGCCCGTTACAACGCGCTGCTGCGCGACGTGCCAGGGCTGGAGCTGCCCGCCCAGCGCGCCTACGTACGGCCGAGCTGGCACCTCTACCCCGTTCGGGTCCGCGACGGGCGCCGGCGCGAGGTCTACGAACGCATGCGGGCCGCCGGGATCGGCGTGCAGGTCAACTACCTGCCCGCGTACTGGCACCCGGTGTTCGAGGACCTCGGCTACCGGCGTGGCCTGTGCCCCCTGGCCGAGGCGTACTACGCCGAGGAGCTGTCGCTGCCGCTCTACCCCGACCTGTCCGACGCCCAGCACGACCAGGTCGTCGAGACGCTGACCGGCATCCTGACCTGAGCCGCGCCCCCGCGCGCCCGCCGGTCAGCGTTCGGCCAGGAGCAGGCAGCCGTCCTCGGCGCGGTCGATGAGGAAGCGCCGCTCGTCGACGGTCGCCACCGTCCGCTGCCGCGTACGCACCAGCGGCCTGATGGGCCTGCCCTGGTCGATGACCACGTCCCACCACGACTCGTGGCCGATGCTCTCGTCGATGTCGGCCAGCGGCACCCGCGCCAGGAAGTCCTGACCGGTCAGCGCCACCGGGAAGTACATCTCCTCCCCGTCGCTCCTGCGCCGCAGCCTGACCACCGGCTCGCCGTCGCCGACGTCGGACATCTCACCGGAGAACACCAGGTCTCCGCCGTCCACCCGGCACTCGCCGATGAGCGCCTGGGCCGTGCGCAGGCGTACGCCCCAGGCGCCCTTCGCGTTGCGGCCCGGCACCAGCCACACTCCCGACCTGCGGCGCGGCGCCGGGGTCAGCGGCGGCAGCCAGCGCGGCCCCGCCACCCTCCCCTCCAGCCGCAGCCCGTGCCCCCTGACGCGGACGTACAGGTCCCAGTGGCCGTGCCTGGCCAGCCGCGCCCGCGACAACACGTCCGGGTCGAAGGCGAACCTGAACGGGAAGGCGTGCTCCGGCACCAGGTCGCCGCCCTCCACCTCGACGTCCTCCCACGTCGGGACGCTCTCCTCGTCGGAGAGCTGCACGATCTCGCCGGTGCCGCGCTCCTGCAGCCAACTCCGCACGCGCACCCGGCTCAGCTCGCCCACGTCGAACCTGCCGAGCGCAGCCCGCCCCGAGCCGTGCAGCACGCCGTCGCGCCAGTCGACGCTCACCAGCCTGGCCTGCAGGCTCAGCTCGCCGGAGACCTCCGACAGATGACCGGGCAGCGCCGGATGTCGCCCGTACCAGCGTTTGCGCAGCCACCCGGCCGAGCCGACCCTGGGTTGCAGACGGCCGTCGCGCACCTGGGCGAAGAACCCGGCCAGCTCGTCGAGGCGGCGCCGGTGCAGCAGGTGGACCAGGAGGCGCTGCTCGTACGGGAGGCTCTGCCACGCCTCGCGCGACACGCCGTCGAGGTAGCGGACGGCCAGGTCCACCAGGTCGGGCTCGGCCGAGACGCCCATGCCGGCCAGGGCCTCCACCGCGACGCTCATGTCGATGTCGAGCGTGTCGCGGTCGAAGTCGGGCTTGAGCTGCGGCGCGTCACCGGCCAGCAGGGCGGCCGTCTGCGACACCGACAGCAGCCGGTCGCGCAGGTTGCCCGGCTCCAGGCAGCGCTGCGTGATCGAGGCGCCGGGCTCGTCGCGCTGCCGCCAGTGGTAGACGACCCTGGCCAGCACGTCCACCGAACGGGCTCCGACGTGGGCGGCGATGGCGACGGGCTGGTCCTCGTACATGCGCTCGGGGAAGCTCAGGCCCAGGCGGTCCCAGAAGGAGCGGCGGTAGACCTTGTTCCACAACATGCGGTCGCGGATCAGCAGCGGGCGGCGGGTGATGTGGGTGCGCTGGGCGGGCTTGGCGAACGCCTCCCGGTGCGCCCACGACGGGATGAGCAGGTTGCGGTGCAGGCGCATGACGTTTCCGCAGGCCAGGTCGGAGCCGGTGGTCTCCAGCGAGGACACCAGGCGCTTGAACGCGTCGCGCGGCACGGTGTCGTCGCCGTCCACGAAGGCCAGGTACTCGCCGCCGGCGCGGCGTACGCCGACGTTGCGGGCGTGGCCCACCCCGTGGTTGTCCTGCCTGACGAGGGTGATCCGCGGGTCGTCGGCCCGCATGGACTCCACCACGGCGGCCCCCTCGTCGCCGCTGCCGTCGTCCACGCAGATCACCTCCAGGTCGTCCAGCGTCTGGGCGCAGACGGAGTCAAGGCAGGGTCCGATGTACTTCTCGACGTTGTGGAACGGGACGATCACCGAAAGAACCGGCACGAGCACTCCTCATCGTTTCGTCAGCCGGACAGCAGGCGTATGACGCGGCGGGCGACCTTGCGGGGACGGGCCAGGCGGCGGGAGAGGCGGTATCCGAGTGTTCTGCGGTAGGCCGTGGCCTTGCGCTGGGTCCTGCGCAGCTTGGCCTTGGCCCTGACCAGCTCGCGCTCGCGGTAGGAGAGCTTGGTCTCCAGGCGGGCGATCCTGGCCAGCGCCGCGGTGAGCTGGTCGGCCAGCCGGTCGCGGGCGCCCAGCAGGTCGCGGTAGGTCGGGGCGTGCTCGGCCACCTCGGCGGGCCGGCCCAGCTCGGCGTCCAGCTTGCGGGCCCGGTCGAGGTCGCCGGGGTCGCACGGACGCTCGGCCATGCCGCACAGGGTGAGCGTGAGCTGGTCGGCCTCCAGCGGCCACGGCCACGGGTGGTGGTGGCCGGCCGCGACCAGCCTGACCGCGAAGCGCCACAGGATCCGGCACAGCGCCACGCGCGGCTCGGGGGGCGTGGCCGGGCCCGCGGGCGGGTTGACGGCGGCGAAGCGCCTGCCGTCGTAGACCAGGCTGTCGGTCGCCGCCGACCACGCGGCGGGGTCTGTCCGCCCCTCGGACTCCAGCCAGGCGGCCAGCGCGGAGAGCAGCTCGCGGACCGTCCCGACGTCCTCGCGGGCGCACGCCTCGACGAGGATCTCCTCGACCACGCGACCGGCCGGGATCGGCCGCTCCTCGCCGCCGGGCAGGCGTCTGGTGCCCCCGGCGGTCAGCTCGTACAGGGCCTGGCCCTCCTCGATGAGGCCCAGCGGCAGCGCCACCGCAGGGGCCGCGGCCGCGGCGCGCGGGGGCCGGAAGGCCACGGCCAGCCACAGCGGGGCCAGTTCCTCCCCCAGCCCGTGCCGGAACACCTGCCGGCTCAGCCGCAGCGGATCGGCCACCAGCATCCGGTCGCCCTCCCTGGCGCTCAGCGCGAACGTCAGCGCCTCGGGCAGCTCGAACCCCAGCGCCTCCCTGGACAGCAACGAGCGCGGCGACTGCCGGTCGGGGTAGGCGGAGTAGCAGCGCTGCACGCTCAGCCCCGCCGACTCCAGCCCGAGGTCGAGCGCGGCCGGGCCACCCGGGTAGCCGGGGTCGAAGCCGTGCGGCGCCCACTGGTCGTCGGCGCACTCGCGGCCGGCCGGGCGGGCCTCGATGAAGCGGTCGACGCCCAGGTCGTTGTGCACGCCGAGGACCATCCGCCCGCCGGGCGCGACGAGGTCGGCCAGCGCCTCCAGCGACTCGTTCCAGGCGGCGGCGGGCGCCTCGGCCGAGTGCGTACGCAGCAGCCCGTCGAGGGCCAGCACCAGATCGTACGGCTCGTCGGCGTCGAGCACCTCCAGCCGCCCGCAGAACACCTCCAGCCCCGGATGCCGCTCGCCCAGCGCGCAGGCGTCAGGGTAGGAGCGCAGCAGCACGGCCGCCGTGCCCGCCCGCGCGACCACCTCGTCGACCAGCCCCTGCGGATGCGGCCCGACCAGCAGCACCCTGCCGCCCTCCGGGAGCAGCCGCCTGAGCAGCTCCAGCGCCGCGCCCCGCCAGTCCGTGACGCCGCCCACGCTGGACAGGTCGGACCACAACAACATCTCCCCGCCGATCAACCGGACGTTGTCGGGTGCCTCGTTCATGCGCATCGCATCCGCTTCCAGCCGAACATTCGCCGTAGTTCCTCCGGTGTCGCCTGATACTCGAATCCCAGCTCCCGCCGCGCCGTCTCGGCGGCGAGTTCGGGGTCGACGCGCGTGCCGTGCAGGTCGGGCCAGAGCCGCAGGCGGCGGGCCGTGCCGCCGTACTCGGGGCGTTCGTCCTCGTACTGCATCGGGTCTCCGTACACGGCCACCTCGCATCCCACCGAGGCGCCGTAGAACAGCGCGCTGCCGAGCCTGTTGGAGGCCACCCTGCGGTGGCGCCGCAACTCGACCAACTGCTTGCGCAGGAAGTCGCGGCCCTTTCCCTCCCAGCGGGATCCGCGCTCGCCATGACAGATAACCCGGAATCCCCTCGATTCGTACGCTTGCCGAATGTCCGGATTTGCGAATTCCAGCCAATAAAGGCAGATCGTGACCGGACCAGTCTCGACATTTCGGATTTCGTCGGCGAGCCGGGCGTGGTCACCGCTGACGGAATACTTTTCCCAGCCATGAAAGGGATACCAGATCGTACCCTCGCGATCGGGCCTGACGCCGAGGTCGGGCTCTAGGTAAAGAAGGTAGATCCACGGGGCCCCGATCAGATAGTGCCCCCTGCGCCCCATCGACCATCCCCTGCGGCGCAGCACGTCCGACCAGACGAAACGGGGATACCCCGGGCTGCACCAGTGGTCGTTCGGGGGAAATCCATGCAGATAGTTCCATCCGTGCTGGAGGAAACCTTGAATACGTTTTGGCGCCTCGTCCTGGAGGCCGCAGTATCTGCCGAGTATGCGGGAGTGCCCGTACCAGTGATTGGATTCGTCCATCATTCCCCCCGTACGGTTGCCGTGTCCCATCCGACATTCCCAGCCCCCATCCCGGGTCACGCCTCGTTATACGGTTCCATTACTGAGGGCGGGGCCTTGGTTTCTCATGCCACACGATTACCGCTACACTTCGACGTGGCTTGAGCACAGAGAGTGAGTGATCATGAGTCATCTCGACCGTCTGCGGGCCGTGTTCCGCATGACGCTCAACCTTCCGCCCGACCGGCCCGTCGACGGCCTCCAATACCGGTCCATCCCACAGTGGGACTCCCTGGCCCACATGGCGCTCATCGCGGCGATGGAGGACGAGTTCTCCATCATGATCGACACCGACGAGATGATCGACATGAGTTCGTTCGCCAAGGCGGTCGAGCTGCTGGAGAAGCATGGCATCGGCGCCGCCGCAGTCTGAGCCCGCCGTCGCCCCCGCGCCGCGTGGCGCCCGCGAGGCCCTCGCGGCCCCGTTCGGGGCCCCCGCGCCAGAGCCGGAGACAGCGGAAACCAGGGTCGCGCTGGTCACGGGCTCGACGGCGGGCATCGGCCGGGCGGTGGCCGCCGCCCTCCTCACGACCGGGCACACCGTCGTGCTGCACGGCCGCGACGAGGAGCGGGCCGCCAAGACCGCCGCCGCGCTGGGCGCGGAGACCGGCGGCCCGGCCGACTCCGTCCACGGCGACGTGGCCGACGCCGGCCAGGTCGCGGCCATGATGCGGCAGATCTACCAGCGCCACGGCCGGCTCGACGCCCTCGTGGTCAACGCCGGCGCCCACGCCGCCGGCCTGCTCGGCATGACCGCCCGCGACACGATCGAGCAGCTCTTCCGGGTCAACGCCCTCGGCGCCACCCACACCCTGCAGGCCGCGCTCCGGCTGCTGCGCCGCGGCACGTGCCCGGCCGTGGTGCTGGTCTCCTCGGTCATGGGCCGAGCGGGCGGTCCCGGCCAGGCGGTCTACTCCGCCACCAAGGCCGCGGTCATCGGCCTCACCCTGGCCGCGGCCAAAGAACTGGGCCCCGCGGGCATCCGGGTCAACGCCGTGGCCCCCGGCTACATCCAGACCGCCATGCTCGCCACGCTCGACGACGAGGCCCGCACCGCCACGGTCGCGGCCACCCCGCTCGGCCGCCTCGGCGAGCCGTCCGACGTCGCGCGGGCCGTGGCGTTCCTGGTCTCGCCCGAGGCGGGCTTCATCACCGGCCAGGTGCTCGGCGTCGACGGCGGGCTGGTGCCGTGATGTTCCCGCACCCCAAGGCCAGGCTGATCGCCGCGGGAGACCAGGAAGGGCTCGGCGGCGACGACCTGGCGGGCTACGTCAAGCGCACGGCGGAAAACCTCGACGCGCTGCCGCCGGGGCCGCTGTTCTGCGGCATGCGCAACAACCTCGCCTCCGTCTTCTGCTACCTCGGCGCCTGGCACGCCGGCCGGCCGATCGCGCTGCTCGACCCCGACCTGCCGGCCGGCACCCTGGCCGAGCTGTCCGAGCGGTTCAGGCCGGGCGCGATGATCGGGTTCACCCACCCGCTCGACGACCCGCCGCCGCGCCGCCGCGACGGGCCCGATCCCCATCCCGACCTGGGCGTGCTCCTGGCCACCTCAGGCTCGACGGGCAATCCGAAGCTCGTCCGCCTCTCGCGCCGGGCGGTCCTGGCCAACGCCGCCGCCATCGCCGCCGCACTGTCCATCGGGCCGGGCGACATCGCGCCCACGAGCCTGCCGCTGCACTACAGCTACGGCCTGTCGGTGCTCAACAGCCACCTGGTCGCGGGCGCCACCGTGGTGCTGACCGAGGCGGGGCTGCTGGAGCGCTCGTTCTGGGCCGACCTGGCCTCATACGCGTGCACGTCCCTGGCCGCGGTCCCCTACCAGTACACGATGCTGCGCCGCATGCGCTTCGACCGCTCGAAGTTCCCCGCGCTCACCACGCTCACGCAGGCCGGCGGGCGGCTCGCGCCCGAGCTGGTCAGGGAGTTCGCCACGCAGGTCGACCGCCTCTACGTGATGTACGGCCAGACCGAGGCCACGGCCCGCATGACCGTCCTGCCCCCCGGCCGGCTCGCCGACAAGCCCGGCTCCGTCGGGGTCGCGGTGCCCGGCGGGCGGCTGGAGATCGCTGACGGCGAGGTCGTCTACCACGGCCCCAACGTCATGATGGGCTACGCGGAGACCGCCGACGACCTGGCCAGGGGCGACGACCTGGGCGGGGTGCTGCGCACGGGCGACCTGGGCCGCCTCGACCACGAGGGGTTCCTGCACGTCACCGGGCGGCTCAAGCGCATCGCGAAGGTCTTCGGCACCCGGGTCAACCTCGACGACGTCGAGCGTCTCCTGCGCGGCTCGGGGCCGGCGGCGGCCACCAGCGGCGACGACCGGGTGACGATCTGGACCGAGACGCTCGACGCCGCCGCCCGCGTGCGCCTGGCCCGGCGGCTGGCGGGCGAGCTGCGGCTGCACTGGAGCGGGTTCGACGTGCGGCACATCGAGCACCTGCCGCTGCTGGCGACGGGCAAGGTCGACTACCGGGCGCTGGAGTCCCTCGGATGACCGGCCCCGCGCCGTCCCCGCCACCGGCGAGCGTCTTCACGCTGACCGGCCCCGAGCGGGAGGCCGCGCTGCTGCCCGAGCTGGCGGCGCTGACCGAGCGGCACCGCGAGGCGTGCGCGCCCTACGGCCGGATCCTGCGGGCCATCGGCTCCGCGCCGCCCTACGAGCGGGTGGCCGACCTGCCGTGGCTGCCGGTGCGGCTGTTCAAGACGCACGAGTTGCGCAGTGTGCCGCGTGAGGAGGTGTTCCGGGTCCTGACCTCCAGCGGCACCACCGGGCAGGAGCCGAGCCGGATCCACCTCGACCGGGCGGCCGCGGCCGCGCAGACCCGCAGGCTCGCCGACACGTTCCGTTCGCTCCTGGGCGAGCGGCGGCTGCCGATGCTGATCGTCGACACGCCCGCCGTCGTCCGCGACCCGTCGCTGAGCGCCCGCGGCGCCGGGGTGCTGGGCATGATGAACTTCGGCCGCGACCACACCTTCGTCCTCGACGAGCGGGGAGTGGCCCACGTCGAGGCGGTCAAGGCGTTCCTGGCGCGGCACGGGCAGCGGCCGTTCCTGGTCTTCGGGTTCACGTTCATGGTCTGGCTGCACCTGCGCGGGCTGGGTGCCGACCTGTCGCAGGCGACGCTGATCCACTCCGGCGGCTGGAAGCGGCTGGCCGAGCAGGCGGTCGACAACGCCGGGTTCCGGCGGCGGCTGGCCGACGAGTGCGGGCTGAGCAGGGTGCACAACTTCTACGGGATGGTCGAGCAGATCGGCACCGTCTACCTGGAGGGTCCCGACGGCGACGGCCTCTACTGCCCCGACTTCGCCGACGTCGTGATCCGCGACCCGGAGACCTGGCGGGAGACGCCGACGGGCGTGCCGGGGTTGGTCGAGGTGGTCAGCACGTTGCCCACGTCCTACCCGGGGCACGTGCTGCTGACGGAAGACCTGGGCGTGGTACGCGGCGTCGACGACGGCGCGTGGCCGGGCAAGCGGTTCGAGATCCTGGGCAGGCTGCCCCGGGCCGAGGCCCGAGGCTGCAGCGACACCGTGGGGCAGCGCTGATGCCGGGCGACCGCACCCCCGACACCGCCGTTGGGATCAGGTTCCCGGCCAGTGGGCCGACGACGGTCGAGGAGCTGCTGCGGGGGCTCGGCGACGGGCTCCGGGTGGGCGACGAGCGGATCAGGGAGTTCCTGGCGGGCTTCGGCCGGCGGCTGCTGCGGCCCGCGCTGGCGCGACGCCATCCCGAGCTGGGCTCGCTCGGCTTCTTCCTGCGGCCCAGCGAGCTGGCCCGTACGGTCGAGGGGCTCGGCCGCGAGCACGTACGCGTCCCGCGCGGCCTGATCTTCCACATCCCGCCCGCGAACGTCGACACCGTCTTCGTCTACTCCTGGGCGCTGTCGGCCCTGACGGGCAACCGCAACGTCGTACGCCTGTCGCCCCGCTCCGGCCCGGTCGCCGAGGCCATCCTGGACACGCTGCACGAGGCGCTGGCCGACGCCGATCCAGCCGTCGCCACCACCGTCGCCGCCACCCAGCGCATCGTCTCCTACGACCGCTCCGAGGCCGTGACCGCCGCACTGTCGGCCGCCTGCGACCTGCGGGTGGTGTGGGGCGGCGACGGCACGGTACGCGCGATCCGGCGGCACCCGCTGGCCCCGCACGCCCGCGACCTCACCTTCCCCGACCGTTCGTCGTTCGCGGTGCTGCGGGCGGCGGCGTGGTTGTGCGCGCCGCGGGCGGCCCGGGTCACGCTCGCCGAGGGGTTCGTCAACGACACCTACTGGTTCGACCAGGCCGCCTGCTCCTCCCCTGGCACCGTCTACTGGGTGGGGGCCGAGGGCGACTGCGACACGGCCCGCGACGACTTCACCGACCACGTCGAGCGGGTGGTGACCGCGCGCGGGCTGGGGGTCGACGCGGCGATGGCCGTGGAGAAGCGGGTCTCCACCTACGGCCTGGCCGCCGACGGGCTGGCGGAGAGCGTGGAGTTCCGCGGCAACGCGCTGGCCTGCGTGCGCCTGTCTGCCGCGGCCGCGCCCCGGCGGTGGCTGGGCGCGGGGACGTTCGCGCACGCCAGGCTGGAGTCACTGCCCGAGCTGGCCGGGCTGGTCGAGCGGCGCGACCAGACGATGACCCACTTCGGGTTCGGCCAGGCCGAGCTGGAAGAGCTGGCCAGAGGGCTGGCCGGGCGCGGGGTCGACCGGATGGTGCCGGTGGGCAGCGCGCTGAGCTTCCACCGGGTGTGGGACGGCGTCGACCTGCCGGCCGAGTTCACGCGACTGGTGACCGTGATCAGATGACGCTGGCGCCGCCCGAGAGCACGCTCGTCCGCCTGTCGAAGTCTCCGGGGCGCAGGGTCGGCTCGCGGTGGGCGCCGGCGGCCCTCGTGTGCGCCGGGGCGGCAGCGGTCTTCCTGTGGTGCGGGGTCTCCGCACGTGACCTGGGCCTGTTCGCCGCCTACCTCGGGGCGGGCGTGGCACTTCCCGGGACGTTGCTTTGGCGCGGGCTGACCGGGGGCGGGCGGTCCCTGCCCGAGGATCTGGCGGCGGGGCTGGCGCTCGGTTACGCGGTGGAGGTGCTGGCCTACCTCCCCGCGCGGGCGGCCGGGCTGCCGCTGCTCGTGCTGGCGCCGCCCGTCGCCGTCGTGGGCGCGTTCGTGTGCGTGCCCAGGTTGCGGCGGCACTGGCGGGGGCCGGAGCTGCGCGAGCGCATGCCGGTGTGGTGCGCGTGGTTGCTCGCCGGGATCGTGGCCTTCCTGCTGGCGTGGAGCACGATGTTCCTGTTCCGGGTGCCGATGGCGGCTGCGTACGTGGACCTGCCGTACCACCTGGCTCTGGTCGGCGAGGTCAGGCACCACGTCCCGCCCACGCTGCCGTCGGTGCTGGGCGAGCGGCTCAGCTACCACTGGTTCGTCTACGCCGACCTGGCCGCCACGAGCTGGGTCACCGGCATCGAGCCGGTCACGCTGGTCTACCGGCTGGCCACGCTGCCGATGGCGGCGGCGACGGCGGTGCTGGTCGTGGTGGCGGGGCGGCGGCTGGGCGGGAGCTGGGGTGCCGGGGCGGCGGCGGCCGGGGTGACGTACTTCCTGTTCAGCCCCGAGCTGGTCGAGGACGTGGTGTTCACCTCGCGTTCGATGTTCACCACCTGGGCCAGCCCGACGCAGACGTTCGGGGCGCTGTTGTTCGCGGCCGTGGTGGTGTTGCTCGCCCGGCCCCACCCCTGGCCCCGGCCCCAATGGGCGGCGCTCGCGCTGCTGCTGGCGGTGCTGACCGGGGCCAAGGCCACCTACCTGCCGCTGTTGCTGGCGGGGTCGCTGCTGGTCGTGGCCGTGCGGGCGATGGTGGAGCGGCGGGTGCCACGAGAGTGGGCGGGAGTCGCGGCGCTCACGCTGGGCTGCCTGCTGTTCGCCCAGTTCGTGGTGTTCGGGCAGGGGGGACAGGGCACGGCGCTGTCACCGTTCGCGGCCATGCGGGAGCTGTGGGGGCAGGTGGCGGGGATCGGGCCGCCGGAGCTGGCCTCCGCCCCGCTCCTGCCGCTGGTGCTGCTGACCGGGGTGCACCTGTTCTGCCTGGCCTGCGTGTGGGGCGGGGTGGCGGGGCTGGGGCGGCGGGCGCTGGAGCCGCCGATGCTGCTGTTGCTCGGGGTCGGGGCCGCGGGCATCGGCGCGGCGGTGCTGCTCGGGCATCCGTCGCAGTCGCAGCTCTACTTCCTCGAAGCGGCCCGGCCCTACCTGTCGATCGCCGCCGTGTGCGGGGTGCTGGCGGCGCCGCGCATCCCCTGGACGTCGGCCGCGGGCCTGGCCGGGCTGGGGGCGGGGGGTGCGTTGGTGGCCTCGGCGCCGGACTTCCCTGGGCCGCCGCTGGTGCGGGTGGTGCTGCCGTACCTGGTGCTGGGGGCCGGGGCGCTGCTGGTGTGGCGGCGCGGGTTCGTGCTGGCGGTGGTCGCGCTGGTCGCGGGGTACGCGGTGCCCGGCTCCGTACGCGAGGTGGCCGGGCACGTGATGCCCGGGGAGGAGGAGCGCGACGAGCTGATCCCCAAGGGCGCGCTGGAGGCCGGGCGGTGGCTGCGCGAGCACTCCGCGCCCGGCGACGTGGTGGCCACCGACCTGCACTGCCGGTATCCGTGGTGGCGGCTGTGCGACAGCAGGCACTTCTGGGTGTCGGGGTTCAGCGAGCGGCGGGTGCTGGTCGAGGGGTGGGCGTACGCCGAGAGCACGCTGTCGCGGGCCGAGCCGTTCGTCCGGCCGTACCTGGAGGTGCCGTTCGCCGACCAGCGGCGGCTGAGGGAGAACGACGCGGTGTTCCGTACGCCGACGGCGAAGAACGTCCGACACCTGGCCCAGAAATACGGCGTCAAATGGCTCTTCACCGGGATAAATCCGGAGCTGGGGAAATACGCGCGCCTGCGCTTCAGGAACGCGACCTCCTCCGTCTACCAGCTCGGCTGACCGAACTCGGCCGAAGGTAAAGGAATCTCCGGCTGCCGGAATGGCCGGGTGAAACCGCCCGCGCCGCACCGAACGTGCCCAGCAACATTTCCGTGGACCCACGCCCGCGAGCGAGATCAGGGGAGTCTATGGACACGCGTGCCGTCATGGAGCCGAGACCGCGCGTCCTCGACCCGGTGGCCCGGCCCGCGCCCCGGCCGGCGCCCCGGCTCGCGTACGTCGACATCGTCATCCCCGTGCTGAACGAGGAACGCGCCCTGCCCGGCTGCGTACGCACGCTGACCCGCCACCTCGACGCCCGCTTCCCGCTGCCGTGGCGCATCACGATCGTGGACAACGGCAGCACCGACGCCACCTGGCCGGTCGCCACCGGGCTGGCCAAAGAGTACGAGAAGGTGCACGCCCTGCGGCTGGACGTCAGGGGCCGGGGCGCGGCCCTGCGCGCGGCCTGGCGCGACAGCCCGGCCGACGTCGTGGCGTACATGGACGTCGACCTGTCCACCGGCCTCGACGCCCTGTTCCCGCTGGTCGCCTCGGTGGCCGGCGGCCACTCCGAACTCGCCATCGGCACCCGGCTCGCGCACGGGGCGCGTACGCGTCGCTCGCTGCGCCGCGAGGTGGTCTCCCGCGGCTACAACGCCCTGCTCAAGTACGGCTTCGGGGCCCGCTTCAGCGACGCCCAGTGCGGTTTCAAGGCCGCCAGGACCGACGTGGTCAGGCCGCTGATGCGCAAGGTCGAGGACGACTCCTGGTTCTTCGACACCGAGTTGCTGCTGCTGGCCGAGCACAACGGGCTGCGGGTGCACGAGGTGCCGGTGGACTGGATCGAGGACGCCGACTCCCGCGTGAAGCTGGTCAGGACGGCCGTCGACGACCTCAAAGGGCTGGCCCGGGTCGCCTGGTCGATGGCCCGGGGACGGGCCGCGGTCGAGGTGGCCAGGCCCGAGCCCGAGCCCGCGCATCCGGACGCCGTGCTCGCCGGGCCGCGAGCGGTGACGGTGGCGAAGTTCGCGTCGTTCGCCATCGGGGTGGCTTCTGGGGTGATTTATGCGCTGGCTTATCTGCCTCTGCGCGAATTCTGGTCCCCGGCGATGACGAATGTCGCCGCGCTCGCCCTGGCCGGGATCTTCGCCGCCGCGGCCGACCGGCGGTGGACGGCCGCGCCATGGACGGCCGCACGATGCGCCGCACGATGGGCCGCGCGGAAGACGGCCGCGCGGTGGGGGGCCGGGTGGCGGATCGCGGCGCGGTTCCGCGCGGCGCTGCTCGTGATGGTCGCCTACGCCCTCACCACGATGGCGGTGCTGTCCGTGCCCGCCGGGTCCGGGCGGCTCGCGGAGATGGGGGCGGTCGCGGTCGCGTACGGCCTGCTGGTGCTGCTGCGCGTCACGGCCCTGGACCGGTGGCTCGAGACCCGCACAGAGGCACACGCGCAAGCGCGGACAAGGAAGTGACGGATGGAAAGCTCTGAGATCGCCCGCCTGATCGCCCTGGAGAGCACCCACTGGTGGTACCGCGAGCGCCGGGCCATCCTGCGCAGGGAGCTGCGCGGGCTGGGCCGTCCCGGCCGGGCGCTGGACGTCGGCGCCGCGGGCGGCGGGAACACCAGGGTGCTGGCCGAGGCCGGATGGGACGCGACCGCCGCCGACCACTGCCCGGAGGCGGTGGAGACCGCCCGGCGGCGCGGGCTCAAGGCGGTGCTGGCGGACGCGCGGTCGCTGCCGTTCGAGCCGGGGAGCGTGGACCTGGTGACCGCGTTCGACGTGCTGGAGCACATTCCCGAGGACGACGTGGTCGCCGCGGAGATCGCCCGCGTGCTGGCGCCCGGCGGGCACGCGCTGATCGCGGTGCCGTGCGACATGTCACTGTGGTCGCCCCACGACGACGCCGTCGGCCACGTACGCCGCTACGCCCGCGAGTCGCTCACCCACGTGGTCGAGCAGGCCGGGCTGACCGTCGACCGGGTCTGGAGCTGGAACGTCCTCCTGCGCCCCCTGGTGGCCCGGCACCGTCGCCGCTCCACGGGCACGGGCAGCGACCTGCGCAGGACGCCGTTCCTGGTGAACGCGGGCCTGTCGGCCGTCGTCCGGGCCGAGCGCTATCTCCCGGTCAGGTCGTTCAGGGGCGTCACGCTGTTCATGAGGGCCCGCCTGACCGCGTCCGTACCTCTCAGCAGGGCTTGACCTCCGGAGTACGATCTTCAGGAAAACGAGATGTCATCGTCGCGTGATCGTCCCGCATTGCCTTTAGGCTGTGGCTTGTGGTGATTCATGCCTTAGTCGCAGCCTCTCTGGCTTTCTCCTCCGTTCCCGCCCAGACCGCCACCGTCGACTGCGCCCGGGTCAAGTGCCTGGCGCTGACCTTCGACGACGGGCCGGGCGCCCAGACCTCCGCGCTGCTCAAGGCGCTCTCGAAGGCGGGCGCGAAGGCCACGTTCTTCCTGGTCGGCAAGCGGGTGGAAGAGCGGCCCGAGGTGGCCAGGCAGATCGTCGCCAAGGGCCACGCGATCGGCAACCACACCTACTCGCACGCCGCGCTGCCCGCCCACTCCGACAACGACATCCTCGACGAGCTGAAGGTCACCCAGGAAGTGATCGAGGAGGCCACGGGGCGGCGGCCGACGATGTTCCGGCCTCCGTACGGGCAGACCGACGAGCGCGTGCTCAGCCTGGCGGCACAGACCGAGCTGGCGGAGATCCTCTGGACGGGCACCACGCTCGACTGGAGCCTCCGCGACACCAAGAAGATCAAGGCGGCCGTGCTCAAGCTGGCCAAGCGCGACGGCGTGATCCTCATGCACGACGTGGTCCCGCAGACCGTGACGGCCATGCCGGGCATACTCAAGGAGCTCAAGAAGCGCGGGTACCACCTCGTCACGGTCCCCACGCTGCTGCGTGGCAAGGGCCCGACGGCCGGGAAGAGCTACTTCTAGCGCTCCCGCAGTACGAGACGGGAATCCATGGCCAGTACCACCAGCCCCAGGCCGTGGGTCGCGCTCGCGACCTTCCTGGTCGCCCAGGTCGTGCTCGGATGCTGGTGGGCGGCGTTCCACCCGGGCCTGTTCAGCCGCGACTCGGTCCTCTACCTCAGCCACACCCTGGCCGGGCCGTGGGTGAGCGACCACTCGGTGGTCTACGACGGGCTGTTGTGGCTGAGCTTCACCGGGACCGGCGACCTGGGCGCGGTCACGTTCGCGCAGACCACCGCCATGGCCGGGGCGCTGACCTACCTGGCGCAGGGGCTCAGGGAGCTGGGCGCGCCGCGCGTGCCGACCACGGCGATCGCCATGCTGATGCCGCTGGCGCCGCCGATGGGCGCGTTCACGGTGTCGTTGTGGAAGGACGTGCCGTTCACGATCTGCGCCGTGGCGATCGCGGGCGTCTGCGCGCGGATCGCCGCCCGGCGGGCCGTCACCGCGCCCGCGCTGGCCGGGCTGGGGGTGTCGTTCGCGGCGCTCGGGCTCTTCCGCGCGAACGGCTTCCTCGTCGTGGGCGTGACCGTGCTCGCGCTGGCGGTCGTCGTCAGGACCGGGCGCGTACGGCTGCTGTCGGCCGGCGCCGCCGCCGTCGCCCTGCCCCTCCTGCTGACGAACCTGGTCTACCCGTGGTTCGGCATCGCCGCCCCGTCGAAGACGTACATGTACCACACGGCCTTCGCCGACATCGCGGTCGCCTACCGCCAGCGTCCCGAGCTGTTCACCCCCCAGGACATCGGCCTCATGACCTCGGTGGCACCGCTGAAGCGCTGGTGGGAGGGGGGCACCTGCGCCACGGTCAACCCACTCATCTGGCGGCGGGGCTTCGACTGGACGCAGGCCGACGCGCACGCCACCGGGCTGCTGGAGCTGTGGCGGCGGCTGCTCGTCACCCAGCCGGGGACGGTCGTGGAGACCCGGCTGTGCCGGGGGGCGATCGCCTGGCGGCCGGTGCAGGACGAGACGGTGACCGGGGGGATGACGTACCGGTTCTCGCTGCGGCCGAACGCCGACACCTACGTGGGGCCGGGCGAGGTGGCGGACTTCCCCGGGCGGGCGGTGTTCTCGCTGCGCCCGCTGTCCACGGAGCTGAACCAGGTGGCCGGACCGTGGCTGACCGGGGCGCTGGCGCCCGTGTACGACTGGGTGCTGTGGCGGGGGGCGACGTGGGCGTACGTGTCGTACCTGGCCGTGGGGCTGGCGGCGTGGGCGCTGCGGAACCGGTACGTGCTGGGGGTGGCGGCGGTGGTGGCCGGGCAGCAGCTCACGGTCCTGGCCAACATCTCCGCCCAGGACTTCAGGTATCTGGCCACGCCCATTCTCGTGGGGGCGCTGCTGGTGCCGCTGCTGCTGGGGAGCGTGGGGCGGCTCGTCCGTACGCGGAGGGCCGGTCGCGCCGCAGGCGAGTGAGCGGGACCGGTCCCGGCCCGGTCACTCCAAGCTCACGCCCATGAACTCCGCGACATCCCCGCCGCCGGGCGCGAGGTGGACGCCCCGGATGGTCACTCCCACTCGATGGTGCCCGGAGGCTTGCTGGTCACGTCGAGCACCACCCGGTTGACCTCAGGCACCTCGTTGGTGATGCGGGTGGAGATGCGCGACAGCACGTCGTACGGCACCCGCGCCCAGTCGGCCGTCATCGCGTCTTCGGAGGTCACCGGCCGCAGCACCACCGGGTGGCCGTAGGTGCGCCCGTCACCCTGCACGCCCACCGACCGGACGTCGGCCAGCAGCACCACCGGGCACTGCCAGATCTGCCGGTCGAGCCCGGCGCGCGACAGCTCCTCGCGGGCGATCGCGTCGGCCTCGCGCAGGATGGCCAGGCGGTCGCGGGTGACCTCGCCGACGATGCGGATGGCGAGGCCGGGGCCGGGGAAGGGCTGACGCCAGACCATGGCGGCCGGCAGGCCCAACTCCTCGCCCGCCCGGCGCACCTCGTCCTTGAACAGCGCCCGCAGCGGCTCGACCAGCTTGAACTGCAGGTCTTCCGGCAGGCCGCCGACATTGTGGTGGGACTTGATGTTGGCGGTGCCGGTGCCGCCGCCCGACTCGACCACGTCGGGGTAGAGCGTGCCCTGCACCAGGAAGTCGACCGGGCCGTCGGCCATGATGGCGCGCTGCTCGTCCTCGAAGACGCGGATGAACTCGCGACCGATGATCTTGCGCTTCTCCTCCGGGTCCGTGACGCCCTCCAGGGCCTTCAGGAACCGCTCTGAGGCGTCGACCACGCGCAGCTTGACGCCCGTGACGGCCACGAAGTCGCGCTCGACCTGCTCGGCCTCGCCCTTGCGCAGCAGGCCGTGGTCGACGAAGACGCAGGTCAGCCGGTCGCCGATGGCCCGCTGCACGAGCGCGGCGGCCACCGCGGAGTCGACCCCGCCCGACAGCGCGCAGATCGCCCGGCCGTCGCCGACCTGGCGGCGTACGGCCTGGACGGAGTCTTCGACGATGTTGAGCATCGTCCACGAGGGACGGCAGCCCGCCGCCTCCAGGAAGTGTCTGAGCACCGCCTGCCCGTGCTCGGAGTGCAGCACCTCCGGGTGGAACTGCACACCGTAGAGGCCCCGCTCGACGTGCTCGAACGCGGCGACCGGCGTCTCACTGGTCGAGGCGGTCACCGCGAAGCCCTCGGGGGCCGCGGCCACGCTGTCACCGTGGGACATCCAGACGGTCTGACTGGCGGGCAGCCCCGCGAAGATGACGCCCTCGTGGAGCACCTGGAGCGAGGTGCCGCCGTATTCGGCGACGCCCGTGCGGGCCACCTCGCCGCCCAGCGCCTGGGCCATGGCCTGGAAGCCGTAGCAGATGCCGAACGTGGGCACGCCCGTGGCGAACAGCCCAGGCGGCACCGGAGGAGCGCCCTCGGCGTAGACCGAGGAGGGGCCGCCGGACAGGATGATCGCCTTCGGCTTCTTCGCCATCATCTCCTCGACCGGCATGGTCGACGGCACGATCTCGGAGTAGACGTGGCACTCGCGCACCCGCCTCGCGATGAGCTGCGCGTATTGTGCGCCGAAGTCGACCACGAGCACTGTGTCGAATTCAGACACCGTGAGAACCCCCCAAAGGCGATATGCGGTGACCCCAGTCTATCCGCCTTGGCACTTACACCTGGCCTGGCTCCGGATGACGTGCTAACACAGAAGAATGGATCTTGTCTGGCCCGCGACCGTGTGGGCCCTGTGGATCGCCACGCTGGCCGCGGCCGTCAAGGTGTGCGGCCGGGACAAGAATCGGCGCCGGGCGACCGGGGAACAGCCTCCCGGCCCCGTGGCCGAGCTTTTACGCGGTATGCGGGCTCAGGAGGTGTTCCACTCGGCGCTGTTCGACCTCGCCCGGCGCGGCTGGGTGACGATCGAGGGCGACCGGCTGTCGGACGGCCCGCCCCCGGGCGAACCGCCTCGCCCCTACGAGCGCTGGGTGCTGCGACGGGTGCGCGCCCGCCTGGCGGGCGCCCCCGAGGCTCCGGTGACCACCCTCATGCCCTCCGGCTCCGACCTCGACGGCGGTTTCGTCCCGCTCGTCCGCCAGTGCGCCATCGACCTGGGGCTGGCGCGGCGGCGCTGGCCGAGCGTGATCGTACCGGTGCTGCTGGCGGCCGGGCTCGTCCTGCCCTGGTACGCCACGATCACGGCGGCCGGGCTGTCGTGGCCCGGACTGATCGCGACCACGGCGTCACTGGTGGCGGGGATCGGGCTGCTCATGGGCGGCCGGGGCTTCGTGCCCACGGCGGCCGGCCGGGAGCTGATCGAGTCCGCCCCCATCGGCCCGCGGGAAGAGTGGATCTTCACCGGCAGCGGATGGCAGGGCGGCCAGATCGAGCCCGCCGAGACGCCACCGCGCGGCTCGGGCCGCCAGGAGGTCACCGGGCACGTCGTCAAGCGGTGGACGGACGACCAGCGCTGCTACATCGCCCTGCACGACGGCAGTTCGCCGAAGGCCACGTCCTTCCAGGTCGAGTCGGGTCTCTACCACGACGTGCTGCCGGGCGACTCCGTACGGCTCCTGGTCAGGCCGCGCAGCGGCACGGTGGCGCGGGTGCTGGCCCACGACCGCCACTGGTAGCGGCGTTCACCGATGACCCGCACTGTGCGGCGGGTCGTCGGGCGGGTTGCCGGACAGGCGACCGGGCAGGTTGCCGGACAGCAGGGTCTCGGTCTGCAGGCGCAGGCGGGCGGCGTACTTGGGGTCGGTCAGCAGCAGGAACCGTTCCTCCCTGATGGCCGTGACGACCAGGTCGGCCACCTCCGACGGCTCGATGCCGTGCTCGGCCGCCCTGCTGACCCGCTCGTGCGCGTCCACCTCGTCCTGCGTGGGGGTGGAGACCAGGCCGGGCGGCCGGACGCGGTCGGAGTCGCCGATGCCCGTCCTGACCGCGCCGGGGCACAGCGCGCTCACCCGCAGCTTGGACCCCGTGGCCGCCAGATCCTGGGCGAGCGCCTGCGACGCGGCCAGCGCGGCGTACTTCGTCACCGAGTAACCGCCCGACCCCGACGCCGCGAACAGCCCCGCCACCGAGACGGTGTTGACGATGTGCCCTTCGGTGTCCTGCTCGATCATGCGCGGCACGAACTCGCGGATGCCGTGCAGCACGCCCCACAGGTTCACGCCGAGCAGCCAGGTGAGGTCCTCCTCGTCGCGCGTCCACAGGTGGCCGCCCTGGAAGACCCCGGCGTTGTTGCACAACACGTGTACGGCGCCCAGCTCCCCGAAACACCGGTTGGCCAGGTGCCGTACGGACGACGCGTCGGACACGTCGGTGATCTGCGTGAGCACCTTGGCGTCCCCGGCCAGCGCGGCCGTCCGGGCCAGCCCGCCGTGTTCCACGTCGGCGAGCATCAAGGTCATCCCCTCGGCCGCGAATCGGAGGGCCAGCGCCCGCCCGATACCACTGGCCGCACCCGTCACCACCGCGACCTTGCCGGAGAGTTCGCGCACGGAAACAGACCTCCCTAGCGATCTCACAGACGCCAGGACGTTTTCGGGATCAGTCCGAGACGCTACAGGACGGCGTCGATCAGCCCCAAGGGCGGCGAGCCGAGGTCGAGCAGCGCCTTGTGGAAGCGCTGCAGGGTGAACCCGGCGCCCCATTCCTTGCGGGCTCGCTCGCGCAGGTCGAGGATGAGCAGTTTGCCCCACGTGTAACGCCCGTACGTCGGGTCGAACGTGGCCCGCCGCGCCTCCGACAGCGCAGCAGGGCCGGCCAGGTGTGTGTCGGCCGCGAAGCGCCGGGCGCCGTCCTCGACCGTCATCTGCCCGGTGTGCACGCCGATCGCGCAGGCCAGCCGGGTGACCCGGATGAGCGCCTCCACCCACACGCCGATCTCGAAGCGCGGGTCACCGGCCTCGAAGCCCTCCTCGACGCACAGCTCCTCCGCGTAGTGCGCCCAGCCCTCGATGAACGCCAACGACTGCAGCAGCCTGCGCACCTCCGAGGGCGCCCGCCGCAGCGCCCTGGCGTGCGAGAAGTGCCCCGGGGCGACCTCGTGCACGTTGATGGCCGGCAGCGTCGTACGGCTGAAGACCTCCAGCCACTCCTCCTGGTCCTGCTCGGGCCAGGAGGCGTCGGGCGGCGTGATGTAGTACCAGGACGGGCCCTCGGGCTCGCCCGGCGAGTTCCACGCCATCATGGCCATGGCCCAGCGGCGCGACTCCGGCGCCAGCCCGACCAGGCACTCGCCGTCGTGGTAGGGCACGAGGTCCTTCTCGCGGGTGAAGGCGATGGCCTTCTCGGTGCCGATCCGCGCGGCCTCGATCACGCCGTCGGCGTCGGGGTGGTCCTTGACCAGCTCGCGTACGACGTCGAGCGGCGCCCTGCCCCGCTCCCCCAGCTTCGCGCACGACTCGGCGAGCAGCGCCATCAGCCGGTCGCGCTCGGCGTCGGCCCGCTCGGCCAGCCTGCCGAGATCGACGGGCAGCCCCTCAGCGGTGCCCATCAGCCTGGCCAGCGCCTCGCCGCCGAGCGCCGCGTCGGGGTCGCCCTCGTCCGCGGCCCGTTCGACGTGCGCGACGAGCCTGCCGTGCGCCGCGAGCGCGGCCTCGTCCGTGACGCCCGCCGACAGGCCCTTGACCGCTCCGATCAGGGACTTCGCCACGGGTGCGGGAACCTGGTCTAGCGAGGCGAGCGCGTGGTCCACGGCCTCGGGCCAGAGCGCCAGGTGGGCCGCCCTGGCCGCGGCGCGCTCCTCCTCGGGGCCGTAGTCGCGGTCGTAGCAGGCCAGGTCGAGGTTGGACAGGTGGATCAGGGGGTTCTTGCGGTGCAGCTCCAGCTCGCCGAGCTGGGTGCGCAGACTCTCCTCGAACACCTGTAGGTGCCTGGCGTCGTGCGCGTCCGCAGGCGCGGCTCCGTGGCCGAGCCGGGCCAGCCCGGTCCGTACGCCGTCGGGCGACAGGTCCTGGATCTGGCCGTCGTACTCGTGCCTGCCGCCGCCCTCGCGCGCCTCGGCCACGATCAGGTCGGTGATGGCGCGCAGCCTGGCGTCAAGTTCTGTCATGCCGCCGACGCTAGCGCACGCCCTTCCTTGCCTTAAGAGGAAAAATCGCGAAGCGCACCGATCGTCCGAGAGGGCAGGATGACCTTCATGCCCCTCCGCGTCACCACCCTCGCCGAACGCCCGGAATTCGCCTCGACGTTGTGGGAGATGGACCATACCTGGCACGAGTTCGTACTGAACGATCCCCTCGCGGACCTGTACTACGCGGTCGCCACAACTGTGTACCCCGACTACGTGCTCGTGGCCGACGACTCCGCCGAGCCGGGGCGGCTGGCGGCCCGGGGGTGCATGATCCCGTACGCGTCGGACGGGGACCCGCTGCCCGACGACGGCTGGGACGGCGTCATCCGCTCCGGCCATCTCGCCCGCGAGCGGGGTCGCCAACCGGACGCGATCTCCGCCCTGGAGATCACCGTCCGGCGCGACCTGCAGGGCAAGGGCCTGTCGGCGGCGATGGTGGCGGCGATGCGCGACCACGCCGCCCGCCTCGGCCACCGCGAGCTGGTCGCCCCCGTACGCCCGAACCGCAAACACCTCGAACCCCACACCCCGATGACCGAGTACGCCTTCAGGACCCGCGCGGACGGGCTGCCGTTCGACGATTGGCTCCGGGTGCACGTACGCGCGGGCGGGAAGATCGTCAAGGTGGCGCCGCGCTCGATGGCGGTGCCGGGCACGCTGGCGGAGTGGCGAGGCTGGACGGGGCTGCCGTTCGACCGTACGGGGGCGGTCGAGGTGCCGGGGGCACTCACGCCGGTGCACTGCGACACGACCCACGACCACGCCGTCTACATCGAGCCGAACGTCTGGGTCACCCACCCCTTAACCTGAACGACCCCCACCCCACGACACCCACAACCTGGCCTGAACCAGGCCCACCCCATCTCCCCCACATCTCAACCTGAACCGCTCCCGCCCCAGCCCACCACACCCTGACCTGAACCGCTCCCGCCCCGTGTCGCCCACTACTCAGCCGTTATTGGACTGACATGCGCACTCCCCCGTGTCAGCCGCCGCCCGCCGAGCTGACCAGCCGCCGCAGCTCCTGCTCGTGTCGTGCGACGTCCAGCCCGCGCTCCGCCGCCCACGTGTCGTCGTGGCAGGTCGCCAGGTGCCGTTCCGCCGCATCGCCGATCAACGACACCACGGTGCCTGACTCTCCCCTGGCCCGCATGCGCTCGACCAGCTCCAGCGCCGCCCACAGCGCCGTGCCCGACGAGGCGCCCACCGGCAGGCCGGTGACCTCCCGGAGGTGCCGGGCCGCCGCCACCCCCGCCGCGTCGGGGACCGGGACGACCATGTCGACCAGCTCGGGCCGGAACCCGGGCTCGACACGCGGTCGCCCGATGCCCTCGATCCGCGACGGCATGCCCGTGGCGTAGTCGGGCACGTCGAGCGTCCAACCCGGGAAATATGCCGAATTCTCGGGATCCGCCACCGCGACCCGACACCGCCGTCCCCCGCCACCGGGGACGCCTCCGCGCGTGGTGAAGTCATCGGAGCCGCCACCAAGCGCCTGAACCCCACGCTCGTCGAAGTCGCCACGCCACGCCTCGGGGGAGTCACCAGGCTGCGCCCAAACCGAACTCTCAGAGGAGTCACCGAGATGCGCCCGGACCGAACGCTCGTCGAAGTCGCCACCATGAGCCCGGACCCAGCGCCCGAGCGTGGCCGACGTCGCCCCCGTGCCCCCGCCCACCACCACCCAGTCAGGCCGCACCTGCCCGAACAGCTCCTCGGCCAGATCATGCTCAACCGCCCGCCCGAACTGATCGAGGAAGTGCCCCTCAACCCGCCGAGCCGCGTCGTAGATGGCCAGTGGCGGCGTCACGAACCGGCACTCCCCGCCCAACTCCTCCACCGGCCGGGCACGTGCCGGGCTGTGCTTGCCCGGCATGACCACGATGTACGGCAACCCCAGCCGCCGCCCGAACCACGCCTGGGCCACGGCCGCGTTCCCGCCCGTCGCCTCGACCACGGTCGTGCCCTCGGTGACCAACCCGTCAAGGATCGCCCGCCGGAACAGCGCCCTGGCATGCCGGTGCCGCAGGCTGCCGGTCGGCTGCCTGGACTCGTCTTTCAGCAGCAGCCTGATGCCCGGGAAAGGCAGCGGGAAGTCGATCAGCGGGGTGGGCTCCCCCGCCGCCAGCACGTCGAGGGCTCGCGCAGTCCAACTCACGCCCCCACCTTGCCAGGCCGACCGCCGACAAACCGCCCACGTTCGCCAGAAGCCAACAGCGCCCACCAAGACCGCTGCCCAGAAGCCACCAGAACCAGGCACGAGCAGCGACCGAGACCCCCAGAACCACCAGCATCCGGACAGGAGCAGCGACCAAGACCCTTCGGACCGCCACCGTCCAGGCCGGAACGACGACCGAGACCTGCGGACCACCACCATCCAGGCAGGAGAGGCAGACCGAGACCTGCGAGAACCGCCACCATCCCGGCGAGGGCTGAGCTGATCAGCGGATGCTGGTCCGCTCGCCGGGAGCGAGGAGCCGCAGGCGCTCCCCGTACCCCGCGAACGCCCTCTCCACCGTCTCCCGCCCCTGCGTGAAGTGCGTCCAGTGCTCGAAGTGCAGCGGCACCACGTGCCGAGCACCGAGGATCCCGGCCGCCGCGACCGCGTCCTCGCTGGTCAGCGTCAGATACCCGTCGACGAGCGGCGTCCTTGCGCCACCGGCGAACAGCAAGGCCACGTCCACCGGCCCCACCCGCTCCGCCACGGCGCGTACGACGTCCAGCGAGGCATTGTCCCCGCTCACATAGACGGTCGGCAGCCCCTCACCCGAGAGCACGAACCCGGTCACCTCCCCGACGAGGTGCTCGGTCCCGTCGGGCCCGTGCTGCGCCGGGACCCCGGTCACCCGCAGCCCGCCACCACCCACCTCGACGGACGTCCAGTTGGGCAGCGCCCGCACGGGCGCACCGATCCGCGACGCCGCAGAGCCCGTCGAGAGCACCAACGGCACCGTCCCCAGATACTCCCGCCCGGCCCGATCGAGATTGTCCGGATGCTGATCGTGCGACAACAGCACAGCATCGACGGACCCCACCTCGTCGGCCCCGAACGCCGGCCCCTCCGTCTTCGTGAGCGCCCGATTCCCGATCGGATAGTCCCCGGGCGCGTCGAAGGTGGGGTCGGTCAGCAACCGCACCCCACCGATCTCCATTACGGCCGTCGGCCCTCCGCCATAACGAATCTCCATGCCCTGCATGGACACCCCATCCCCACCGCCTATTCCCCCGAACGACCCCGCCGCAGGAACACGTCTTGATCTTCTCGATGGCTTGCGGGAGCCGCACGGCATGACCTCGTCGACGACGTCCTCGCCGACATCCCACTGCGTGCCGACGTGGGCGTACTCGAGAATCGTGTCGAGCGGCCGGAAGATTCCGCGGAACTACCCGCCGGTAGTTTTTGCAGTTCCGTGGCGTAGCGACAGAATCTTTACATGGCATCCTTCGCGCCCCTCCGCCCCGGAGATCCACAACGCCTGGGGAGCCTGGATCTCCTCGGCCGGCTCGGCGAGGGCGGACAGGGCGTCGTCTACCTCGCCAAAGACCACGCGGGCAGCAACGTGGCGGTCAAGTGGCTGCGGCCCGACCTGTCGGGCGACCAGGTGAGCGTCGAGCGGTTCCTGCGCGAGGTGCAGGTCGCCCAGCAGGTCGCGCCCTTCTGCACCGCCGCCGTCCTGGGCACGGGGGTCGAACAGGACCGGCCGTACATCGTCAGCGAGTTCATCGAAGGGCCCTCCTTACAGCAGGTGGTGCAGGAGGAGGGGCCGCGTACGGGCACCGTGCTGCACCGGCTGGCCATCGGCACCGCGACCGCGCTGGCCGCCATCCACCAGTCCGGCATCGTGCACCGCGACTTCAAACCGGCCAACGTGATCATCGGGGCAGACGGGCCACGGGTGATCGACTTCGGCATCGCGCGGGCGCTCGACGCCACCTCCACGATCAGCAGCATGGTCGTGGGGACGCCGTCGTACATGCCGCCCGAGCAGATCATGGGGCACACGGTGGGGCCGGCCGCCGACATGTTCTCGTGGGCCGGGGCGATGGTGTTCGCGGCGTCGGGACGAGCGCCGTTCGGCAGTGACACCATGCCCGCGGTGATCAACCGGGTGCTCAACCAGGAGCCCGATCTGAGCGTGCTCGACGGTACGCTGCGCGACGTCGTGGCCTCCTGCCTGTCGAAGGACCCGGCGCAGCGGCCCACGGCCGAGCAAGTGATCATGAGGCTGCTCCAGCAACCGGCCCCGAACGCGGGGATGAACGCAGCCCCCAACGCGACCCCGGACACAGCCCAGAATGCGGGCATGCTGGCCAGGGCCGCCGCCGAGGCCGCCCACGCGCCCCCTCCCGGCCCTCACTCCGGCCCTCACTCCGGCCCTCAGCCCGGACCGCAACACGGGCCGCAACACGGGCCGCAACACGGGCCGCAACACGGGCCGCCTTCCGGGCCGCTGTCCGGCCCCGTCCCGTATCCGGAGTCGACGCCGTATCCGGGCAGGTTCGCGCAGCAGGCGCCCGCCCCTCGGCGGCCGTGGCACAACACCCCCACCATCCCGCCCCCGGGGCAGCCGGCCAGCTACCCCCAGCACCCGCGCAAGAGCGCCAGGGGCCCGCTGATCGCCGGTCTCGCGGTGGCGGCGGCGCTGGTGGTGCTCGCCGGGGTCATCGTGGTCATCCAGCTCGACAAGTCGTCGGCGGGGAACCTGGCGTCCTCCTCCTCGCCCGCGCGGACGCGGACCGGCACCACGGCGAAACCGTCCGCCCCCCAGGCGAGCGTGCCGCCCCGGGGCACCGCGAAGACGATCGTGGGAGCCGACATCACCCTGTACGAGCACCCCTCCGACGCCATCGTCCTGACCTCCTACGAGATCTACGACAAGGACAAGAAGGAGTGGACCGACTACGCCAGGGCCTCCCAGTGGGGCTCGTTCACCAAGTACGCCGGCAACGCGGAGTCGATGGTCTCCCCCGACGGGCGCTACCTGGCCTCCAGGGGCAAGCGCTACACCAGTGACGACTACGACTACATCGTCATCACCGACCGGCAGACCGGCCGGCGTACCACCATCAAGACCGTCAAAGACCCGCTGATCAGCAGCATCAGGTCCTGGTCGAACGACGGCTCGCGCATCCTGCTCAACATCGAGCACAAGATCGCCGACGACGAGTGGGTCTACCCCGGTTTCGTGCTCGTGGACGTGGCCGCGAAGAAGGCCAAGGTCGTCAACGTGAACGACACCTCCGTACGCGAGCACGCCTTCGGCCTCGGCCCCGACGGCAAGAGCGCCATCAACTACTACGGCGACGAGAACGACGCCGCCCTGCGCTATTTCGACGCCAACGGCAAGGCCACGCGCTCCCAGCCCGGCATCGGCCGGCTCTACGTCGGCACGCTGGACGTCTTCTCGCCCTCCGGCAAGTCCTTCGTCACCAACTGTCCGGGCGGCAGCGACGGTGACCACTGCATCTGGGACGTGGCCTCCGGCGAGCAGGAGCACAGGTTCTACTCCGACTGCGACAAGGTCCTCGGCTTCTACGACGAGACCCACCTCTACTGCTGGGAGAACGACAACGCCGAGGAGAAGGACGAGCTCCAGGTCGTCGACTTCGACGGCAAGATGGTGCGCAAGCTGATGGAGACCCCTGACGACGTCAGGTTCAGCCCCGCCTTCACCGTCAACCCGAACCGGGGCTCCTGAACCATCCCGCCCCCGCATTCGTCATGGAGGGCATGAAGACGTTGATCCGCACGGCGGTGACCGCCGCGGCGCTCGCGACCGTCACGGCCGCCTGCACCTCTTCGACGGGAGGGACCCCCGACCGGCAGCCGCCCCCGAAGGTGAACCTCGGCGCCGTCCGCCTGGTGGCCTACACGAGCTGCGACGACCTGCTGTCCGGCCTGCGGGAGAAGACCGCCGAGAACGTCACCGCGTACGGCTTCGGCAACGCCATGCCCATGGCCTACATGGAGGACGCGTCGAGCATGGCCTCCCAGGCGAAGGGCAGGGCCGACACGCCCGAGCACTCCACGACGAACGTGCACGAGGCCGGCGTGGACGAGCCCGACCTGGTCAAGACCGACGGCGACCGGGTCTTCACGGTCACGGACGGCACCCTGCGGATCATCGACACGGCCACCAGGAAGGTCACGGCGTCGCTCAAGCTCACCGAGGGCGACGGCGGCGCGGGCGTCCCCGGCGACCTGCTCGTCTCGGGCGACCGCGCGCTGGTGCTCATGCGCGGCGGTGACGTCATGTACAAGTCGATCGCCCCGCCGGGAGACACCCGGTACGTGCTGGTCGACCTCGCGGGCGAGCCCAAGGTGCTGAGCACGGTCAAGCCGCAGGGCTCGTACGTGGACGCCAGGATGGTCGGTTCCACGGTCCGGATCGTCACCCGCAGCCAGCCCGACATCACCTTCCCTCAGCCGCAGGGCGAAACCTCGGAGGCCGAGCTGGTCAAGGCGAACCAGGCCACGGTCCGGCGGGCGCCGGTGGAGGCGTGGCTGCCCAAGATCGAGATCACGGACGCCTCGGGCGCGGTCAAGAAGGACACGGTCGCGTGCGAGCGGGTCAGCCACCCCGTCGAGTACACCGGCACCTCGATGCTGACCGTGCACACCATCGACCTGGCGCGGGGCGTCACCGCCGCCGGGACCGACCCGATCAGCCTGGCGGCCGACGGCGACACCGTCTACGGCACCGGCCAGAGCCTGTACGTGGCCAGCAACCCGCAGTGGTGGTTCCCGGTGCGCCCGCTCCCGGTCGTCGTGCCCCCGACGACGACGCCCGCCCCGAGCGACACGGCCACCGCCCAGACCCCGGCCCCGACCCCGAGCGCCCCCGCCACCACCCAGCCCCCACCCGACGGCGCCACCGCGGCCCCCGCCGAGGAGCCGACCCCCGACGAGCCCGCCGTGTCCATGTCGGCGAACGCGTCCCGGCCACCGGACCCGCGCCCCACCCCCACGGTCCCGCCCGAGGAGACCGAGGTGCACAGGTTCGACCTCTCCTCCCCGGGCGCGCCCAGGTACGTGGCCTCGGGCAAGGTGCCGGGCCGGCTGCTGAACCAGTACTCGCTCTCCGAGTACGACGGCCACCTCCGCCTGGCCACCACCCTCAACTCCCAGGACGGCTCGACCAGCTCCAGCACCGTCTACGTGCTCAAGACCGACACCATGGCCAAGGTCGGCGAGGTCGGCGGTCTGGGCAAGGGCGAGCGCATCTACTCGGTCAGGTTCATCGGCCCGGTCGGCTACTGCGTCACCTTCCGCCAGGTGGACCCCCTGTACACACTCGACCTGCGCGACCCGGCGGCGCCCAAGGTCACGGGCGAGCTGAAGATCACCGGGTACTCGGCGTACCTGCATCCCGGCGCGGAGGGCCGGCTGATCGGCATCGGGCAGGAGGCCAGCGAGCAGGGCAGGACGCTGGGGACGCAGGTCTCGTTGTTCGACGTCAGCGACCCCGCCGCGCCGCGCCGGATGTCGCAGTTCTTCCAGAAGGACTCGGGCTCGGGCGCCGAGTGGGACCCGCACGCGTTCCTGTACTGGCCGAAGACCGGCCTGTCGGTGATCCCGCTGACCCAGCAGGAGGAGTCGGGCGCGCTGGTGCTCAAGATCGACGATTCGGGCGTTCGGCGGCTCGGCATGATCACCCATCCGACCCAGGAGGGCGATTACGCATACCAGCCGGGCATCCAGCGCTCACTGATCATCGGCGCCTCGATCTGGACGTTCTCCTACGAAGGCGTGCAGGTCAACGACATGACCACGCTCGCCTCACAGGGCTGGATCCCACTTCGTTAAGCCGCTAAACATGCCGGTTCGCCCTAGCGAACCGGCATCTTTTTTATGGACTTATCCGGACACATGATGAAAAATTTGCTGACACTATCATGTCGGGCCGGGCGGATCCTGTCACAAACGAGGGCCACCGGTCCATCGACCAGAAAGGGCCCCACGCTGCCATGCGATCACGCACCCCCCTGCTCGCGTTGCTCGTCAGCGCGCTTGCGTTACTCGCGGCGCCACTGCCCGTGTCAGCAGCCGCCCCTGAAGGCACCTACATCGTCCAGCTCAACCCGTCACTGAAGGCACCGCACAACGCCGCCGAGACCCAGGTGGCCCAGCACGGCGGGGAGCTCATCGGCGTCTACGAGCACGCGTTCAAGGGCTACACCGCCCGCCTGAGCGCAAGCGCCGCCGAGAAGCTCAAGAACGACCCGAGCGTGCTCACCGTCGAGCCCGACGCCGAGGTGCACGCGTTCGTCCAGACCGTGCCCACCGGCATCCAGCGCATCTTCGCCCCCGGTAACCCCAACATCGACATCGACAGCACCGACGACGTCCGCATCGACGTCGACGTCGCCGTGGTCGACACCGGCGTGGACAACACCCACCCCGACCTGAGCGTGGCCGCCATCGCCAACTGCGTGACCGGCGTGTGCGTCAACAACTCCGGCGTCGACGACAACGGCCACGGCTCCCACGTCGCCGGCACCGTGGGCGCCATCGACAACACCATCGGCGTGGCGGGCGTCGCGCCCGGCGCCCGCATCCACGGCGTGAAGGTCCTCAACTCGGCCGGGTCCGGCACCCTGTCCGCCATCGCCGCGGGCATCAACTGGGTGGTGGCACGCGCCTCCACCATCGAGGTCATCAACCTGAGCCTGGGCTGCAACGGCTGCACCAGCAGCGCGATCAGCACGGCGATCACGAACGCGGTCAACGCCGGCATCGTCGTCGTGGTGGCCGCGGGCAACAGCCGCATCAACACCTCGACGTTCTTCCCCGCCAACCACCCCGACGTGGTCACCGTCTCCGCGACGACCGACAACGACGGTCTGCCCGGTTTCGCCGGAGGCAGCACGCTCTCGTGCCGCAGCGAGATCGACCTGGACGACACCCTGGCGTTCTACTCCAACTTCGGCGCGACCGTGGAGATCACCGCGCCGGGCACCTGCATCTACTCGACCTACCGCAACGGCGGCTACGCCACGAGCAGCGGCACCTCGATGGCCAGCCCGCACGTGGCCGGCGCGGCGGGGCTGCTCACCCGTGGCACTCGCAAGCCGACGACGCGGGCGGGTGCGCTGGCGGTGCGCAGCACGCTGATCTCCACCGGCAACCTCAACTGGACCGACGACTCGAACGACGGCTTCAAGGAGCCGCTGCTGGACGTCAGCGACGCGACGCGCTACTAGCCGTCCGTCGCGACGTGCGGCCGTGACGGTCGTCACGTGAGGAAGTGAAGGAGAACCATCCAGGAACGGGCGGTCCGCGGAGCCCACGGCACCGCGGACCGCCCTTCCGCATCGCCCCTGCTCACGCGCTGGCCCCGCTCACCTGGCGGGGCACGCTCACGTGTGCTCGGGCGCGACCACGGGGACGATCTCCGGAGCCCCCAGCCTGATCGCGTCGGCCTCCTGGTCGGAGTCCTGCTCCTGCGAGCGGCGCTCGGCCTCGACCCGCTTGGTGTAGTACTCGACCTCCCGCTTCACCTGCTCGCCGTCCCAGCCGAGCGGTTCGGCCAGCAGTTCGGCGGCCTCCTGCGCCACCGCCAGCCCGCGGTGGAAGGTCTCGATGGAGATGCGGGTACGCCGGGTCAGCACGTCGTTGAGGTGCCGGGCGCCCTCGTGGCTGGCCGCGTAGACGATCTCGGCCCGCAGATAGTCGTCGGCCCCCGACAGCGGGCGGCCGAGCGACGGGTCGCGCTCGATCAGCTCGAGCACCTCGTCGATCAGCGAGCCGTACCGCTGGAGCAGGTGCTCGATCCTGGCCACGTGCAGCCCGGAGCTCTGCGCGATCCGGTAGCGCGAGTTCCACAGCGCCTGGTAGCCCTCGGCGCCCACGAGCGGTACGCGGTCGGTGCACGAGTGCGGCACCCGCTGGTCGAGCCCGTGCGCCACGGCGTCCACCGCGTCCTTCGCCATGACCCGGTAGGTCGTGTACTTGCCGCCCGCGATCATCACCAGGCCCGGCACGGGGTGCGCCACCACGTGCTCCCTGGAGAGCTTGGAGGTCTCGTCCGACTCGCCCGACAGCAGCGGACGCAGCCCCGCGTAGACGCCTTCGACGTCGTCGCGGGTCAGCGGCACGGACAGCACGGCGTTGACGTGGTCGAGCAGGTAGTCGATGTCGGTGCGGGAGGCGGCCGGGTGGCTCTTGTCGAGCGTCCACTCGGTGTCGGTGGTGCCGATGATCCAGTGGCGGCCCCAGGGGATCACGAAGAGCACCGACTTCTCGGTACGCAGGATGATGCCGGTCAGCGAGTGGATGCGGTCTCTCGGCACGACGAGGTGGATGCCCTTGGAGGCGCGTACGTGGATCTGGCCGCGCCCTCCGACCAGCTCCTGGATGTCGTCGGTCCACACGCCGGTGGCGTTGACGACCTGCCGGGCGCGCACCTCGAACTCGTGGCCGGACTCCAGGTCGCGCACGCGTACGCCGGTGACCCGCTCGCCCTCCCGCAGGAAGCCCACGACCTGCGCCCTGGGCGCGATGTACGCGCCGTACGTGGCCGCGGTGCGCAGAAGGGTCATCACGTAGCGGGCGTCGTCGACCTGGGCGTCCCAGTACTGGACGGCGCCGGTGAAGGCGCTCCTCTTCAGCGCCGGGGCCAGGCGCAGCGCCCTCGCCCTGGACAGGTGCCGGTGGCCGGGCACGCCGCGAGTCACGCCGGTGGCGAAGCCGAGCGTGTCGTAGAGGGCCACGCCCGCGCCCATGTAGGGGCGTTCCCAGCCGTAGTGGGTCATCGGGAACAGGAACGGCACCGGCCTGACCAGGTGCGGTGCGATGCGCTGGAGCAGCAGCGCGCGCTCCTGCAGGGCCTCGCGTACCAGCTCGAAGTTGAGCTGTTCGAGGTAACGCAGGCCGCCGTGGATCAGCTTGGACGAGCGCGACGAGGTGCCGGAGGCGAAGTCACGCGCCTCGACCAGGGCCACGTCGAGCCCACGGGTCACGGCGTCGAGCGCGATGCCCGCACCCACGACGCCGCCGCCGACCACGACCACGTCGAGTTCCTGGGCCGCCATGCGCTCCAGCGCCTCGGCGCGCTCCGCGGGCCCGAGCCGGGCCGCGCTCCTTCCCGACGTCATAAATCCCCCTGGTACGGCATTGTCGCCTGTGCTCGATACCTACCCGCGCGCCCCGCTTTCTGTAACTCCCGCCGGGCGGCGCCTCCCCGTCGCGGGCCGGGCGGGTCAGGCGCGGATGACCTTCACCCCGGCGTCGGTGAGCCGGCCCGTCAGCTCGTCGGAGAGCCGCCCGTCGGTCACGAGCGTGTCGATCTGGCCGATCGGGCAGATCCGCGAGAAGGCCCGCTGCCCCACCTTGGACGAATCGGCCACCACCACGACCTGCGCGGCCCGGCTGATCAGCAGGTGGTTGACGCTGGCCTCCCCCTCGTGGTGCGCCGAGGCCCCCAGCTCGACGTCGAGCGCGTCCACCCCCAGGAACGCCACGTCCAGCGTCACCTGCTCCAGCACCCCGGTGGCCAGCGGCCCGATCAGCTCGTACGACTGCGGCCTGGCCACCCCGCCGGTGACCACGATCTTGACGTGCTGCCGGACGGTCAGCTCGGCGGCGATGTTGAGCGCGTTGGTGACGATCGTGAACCCGCTCTCCAGCGTGGCCGCCGTGGCCAGCGTACGGGCCAGCTCGGAGGTGGTCGTGCCGCCGTTGAGCCCCACGATGGCCCCCGGCGGGACCAGCTCGGCCGCCGCCACCGCGATCCGGTGCTTCTCGTCGGCGTGCCGGGCGGTCTTGTAGCGCAGCGGGAGGTCGTAGCTGACGCTCTGCGCCACCGCGCCGCCCCGCGTACGCATGAGCATCTGCTGCTGGGCGAGCTGGTCGAAGTCCCGTCTGATCGTCGCGGTGGAGACGTCGAGCGCCTGCGCGGCCTCCTCCACCGACAGCCTGCCCTCCTGTGACAGCAGCTCCAGGATGGCGTTCCAGCGGTCGTAGCGGGACACGAAGAGCCTCCTTGGGCCTCTCTCGAGGACGAGGTCAGGAGCAAGCGTGGCACAACCTGGGGTGCCAGGGCCACTGGTGTTCATTGCTGCACTTTCGTACTATGAAAACGACAGAAACAATCAGATCTGGGGAGGTAATCGGTGACCACCCACACCGAGGCCGAGATCGCGTCCCAGCCGGCGTGCTGGCGGCGCGCCGCCGCGAACGTTCCCGCCGACGCGCTGCCACGCCACGGCGAGCGGGTCGCCGTCGTCGGCTGCGGTACGTCGTGGTTCATCGCGATGGCGTACGCGGCGCTGCGCGAGCGGGCCGGGCACGGCGAGACGGACGCGTTCGCCGCCTCCGAGTTCCCCACGGGCCGCCGCTACGACCGGGTGCTCGCGCTTTCGCGCTCGGGCACCACGACCGAGGTCCTCGACCTGCTGGCGCGCACGACCGCGCGGACCACGGCCGTCACCGCCGACCCGGAGACGCCGATCATGCGGGCCGCCGACGAGGTCATCGTGCTCGACTACGCCGACGAGCGGTCGGTCGTGCAGACCAGGTTCGCCACCACGCAGCTCGCCATGCTCCGCGCCGGGCTGGGCGAGGACCTCGCGCCGGCCGTCGCCGACGCCGAACGGGCCGTGGCCGAGCCGCTGCCCGCCGAGCTGGTCGGCGCCGAGCAGTTCAGCTTCCTGGGCGCGGGCTGGTCGGTCGGCCTGGCCCAGGAGGCCGCGCTGAAGATGCGCGAGGCGTCCCGCTCGTGGACGGAGGCGTACCCGGCGATGGAGTACCGGCACGGCCCGATCAGCATCGCCGGGCCCGGGCGGGTCACGTGGATGCTCGGCGCGGCCCCCGAGGGCCTGCGCGCGCAGGTCGAGGCGACCGGCGGCACGTTCGTCGAGTCCGGGCTCGACCCGATGGCCGAGCTGATCCGCGCCCAGCGGGTGGCCGTGGCGCGGGCCTTCGCCAAGGGGCTCGACCCCGACGAGCCCATGCACCTCACGCGATCTGTGATCCTTTCTTCATGAGCCTTACTCTTGCCGACGCCCGGATCGTGACCCCCGACGGAGTTCACGAGGGGTGGCTGACCATCGAAGACGGCCGCATCACGCACGTCGGCCACGGATCCGCCCCCGGTCCCGGCCTCGGCCTGGGCGGGCGGCACGTCGTACCGGGGTTCGTGGACATCCACAACCACGGCGGCGCGGGCGGGTCGTTTCCCACCGGCGAGCTGGACAAGGCACGTGACGCCGTGGCGCTGCACCGTCGCCACGGCACCACCACGACCATGGCCAGCCTGGTCACCGACTCGATCGAGGGTCTCACCAGGGCGGCCTCGGCGCTGGCCGAGCTGTGTGACGAGGGGCTGGTGGCCGGGATCCACTTCGAGGGGCCGTACATCTCCAGGGCGCGCTGCGGCGCGCACGACCCGACGATGCTGCGCGAGCCCTCGCCCGAGGAGTTCGCGCGGCTGGTCAAGGCGGGGCGCGGGCACGTACGCATGGTGACCATCGCGGCGGAGCTGCCCGGCGCGCTCGACACGATCAGGGCGGCCGTCGCCGAAGGCGTGATCGCCGCCATCGGCCACAGCGACGCCGACTTCGAGCAGACGATCGCCGGCATCGAGGCGGGCGCGAGCGTGGCCACCCACCTCTACAACGCGATGCCGCCGCTCGGCCACCGCGCCCCCGGCCCGGTGGCCGCGCTGCTCGACGACGAGCGGGTGACGGTCGAGCTGATCAACGACGGGGTGCACGTGCATCCGGCCATGCTGCGCCTGGCGTACGAGGTGGCGGGGCCGGGCCGGACCGCGTTGATCACCGACGCGATGGCGGCCACCGGCCTGGGCGACGGTGACTACGGGCTGGGCCCCATGCAGGTCCGGGTCGAGGGCGGCGTGGCCAGGCTGGTCGAGGGCGGCTCGATCGCGGGCTCCACGCTCACCATGGACGTGGCGTTCCGGCGCAGCGTCCAGGAGGTGGGCATGTCGCTGCCGGACGCGGTGCAGGTGGCCTCGCTGACCCCGGCCCGGGTGCTGGGCCTGGCCGACCGCGTCGGCTCGATCGCCGTCGGCAAGGCGGCCGACCTGGTGGTGCTCTCCGACTCCCTGGAGGTGGACGGCGTGCTGAAGGACGGCGTCTGGATCACGGAGCCCTGATGATCCTCACGGTGACGCTCAACCTCGCTCTCGACGTGACGTACCAGGTTCCCGGCGTCGACTGGGACGGCGTCAACCGGGTCAGCGCGGTGCACAGGCGGGCGGGCGGCAAGGGCGTCAACGTGGCCAGGGTGCTGGCCGCGCTCGGCCAGGACGTCCTGGTCAGCGGGCTGGCGGGCGGGCCGACCGGGCGGGCGATCGAGGCCGACCTGCGCGCGGCGGGGCTGCCGAGCGCGCTGACCGGCATCACCGCCGACTCCCGCACCACGCTGGCGGTCTCTGAACCGCCCGAGACCGGCGCGGGGCGTACGGCGCTCTTCAACGAGCCGGGGCCCGAGGTCACGCCCGCCGAGCTGCGGGCCTTCCTGACCACGTACGAAGCGCTGCTGGCGACGGCTCGGGCGGTGGTGATCTCGGGCAGCCTGCCGCGCGGGGTGCCCGCCGACACCTACGCCGCCCTGGCCGCCGTCGCCGCGGACCGGGGCGTCCCCGCCATCGTGGACGCCGACGGCGAACCCCTGCGCCACGCCCCCAAGGGCCGCCCCTCCGTCGTCAAGCCCAACGCGGACGAGCTGTCCAGGGCCGTTCCCGGCGGCACCCCGGCCGAGGGCGCCCGGGTGCTGCGCGAGCAGGGAGCCGAGTCGGTGGTCGTGTCCATGGGCGAGGAGGGTCTGCTCGCGGTCACCGGCGGGGGGACGTTCAGGGCGCGGATGCCGTACAAGGTGGCGGGCAACCCGACCGGGGCGGGTGACGCCCTGGTCGCCGGGCTGGCGCTCGGCCTGGTGGAGTCGGCCCCGTGGCCCGACCGGCTCCGGCGGGCCGCCGCCCTCGGCGCGGCGGCCGTGGCCACGCCCGTGGCCGGCGAGTTCGACCCCGACCTGTACGCCGCCATCCACCCCCAGATCACCATCACGTAAGGAGCCCGGCATGCCCCTCGCCGCCATCGGCGACATCGTCAGCCAGTCACCCGCAGGGGTGGGCGCGTTCAACGTGATCCAGCTCGAACACGCCACCGCCATCGTCACCGGCGCCGAGGCCCTGAGGCTCCCGGTCGTGCTGCAGATCAGCGAGAACTGCGTGCGCTACCACGGCGCCCTGGAGCCGGTCGCGCTGGCCGCGCTCGCGGTGGCGAGGAGGGCCGAGGTGCCGGTCGCGGTCCACCTCGACCACGCCACCGACCGGGCGCTCGTCGAGGAGGCGGTCGCGCTCGGCCTCGGCTCGGTCATGTACGACGCCTCCGCCCTGCCCGACGAGGACAACGTCGCCGCCACGGCCGAGGTCGCGGCCTGGTGCCACCAGCGCGGCGTCTGGGTGGAGGCCGAGCTGGGCGAGGTCGGGGGCAAGGACGGCGTGCACGCGCCCGGGGCCCGTACCAAGCCGCACGAGGCGGTCGACTACGTGACCAGGACCGGCGTCGACGCGCTGGCCGTGGCCGTGGGCACCTCGCACGCGATGACGACCAAGGACGCCGTGCTCGACCTGGAGCTGATCGCCGAGCTGCGCGCGGCCGTACCGGTGCCGCTGGTGCTGCACGGCTCGTCGGGGGTGCCGGACGGCGTGCTGCGCGAGGCCGTACGCCAGGGCATGAAGAAGATCAACATCGCCACCCACCTGAACAAGGCGTTCACCGGCGCGGTACGCGACTACCTGACCCACGACGAGCGCGTCGTCGACTCCCGCAAATACCTCAAGGCGGGCCGGGACGCGGTGACGCGCGAGGTGTCCCACCTCCTGGGCGTCCTCACGAGCTGAGCCGAGCCAGGACCCTCTCGACCTGGCGACGGAAGGTCCCGGGCGGGTTGCGGGGACCCTCGTGGGACAGCAGGAACAACCAGACGAGCGCGTGCGCCTTGCGGCAGTCGCGCAGCCGCCGCTCCTCCGGCGGGGTCAGCTCGAACCTGCGCGCGATCTCCACCTCGCCGTCCACCCACATCGAGACGTGCTCGGCCAGTTCCGCCAGCTCGAACGCCACGTCGCTGCGCCCGGAGTCCTCGAAGTCGACGATGCGTACGCGGCTGCCGTCCCAGAGGAAGTTGGCCAGGTTGCCGTCACCCGCCCCGAAGGCCGGCCTGATGCCCGTCTCACCCGGCGACCAGCCCTCCAGCCACCGCAGCCCCTCCTTGACCGCCCGGTCCGCCAGCGGGTCCCTCGACTGCCAGGCGGCACAGCGGCGCCTGACCCAGTCGACGAGCGCCTCGCGCTGCCAGGGGCGTACCGGCAGGCCGCGCAGCACCTGCTCGGGCACGGCGGCGTGCAGCTCGGCGAGCGCGTCGGCCATGGCAGAGACGTGCACGGCACGCGCGAGCAGCCCCCGCAGCGGCACCCCGCCGATCCGGGACATGGTGACCACGTCACCGTCGTACGCGATCGGCTCGGGAGCCAGGCCGGGCGCGTGCTCGGCCAGCAGGTTCAGTGCCCGCCACTCGCGGTCGGCCGCGCCGGGCTTGCTGTCCAGGTATCGCTTGACGACCCGGTCGCCCTCGTACGACAGCTCGTGGGTGTGCTGAAGATCAGCCATGCCCGCATGTTAGGGCACCGGCCATGCATCGGCCCTGGTGACGGGCCCGTGCTGATGGTCTCTGCGCTGATGACCTCTGGCCGGCCGCGTTCACCAGGGCACGGGCCGCCCGTCGCGGAAGAACCCGCCGCTGGGCCCGTCGTCGGGCAGGTCCACCGCCCACAGCACGCTGCGCGCCCCCTCGGCCACCGGCCGCCCGCCGGGACCGCCCATGTCGGTCGCCACCCACCCGGGGCACACGGCGTTGACCAGGATCCCCTCGCCGTGCAACTCGGCCGCCAGGATCCTGGTCAGCGCGTTCAGCCCGGCCTTGGACACCGCGTACGCCGGGTTGCCCGCCCCCATCGAGGCCAGCGACCCCAGCTCGCTGGAGACGTTCACCACCCGCGCGTGCCCCGAGGCCCGCAGCAGCGGCAGCAGCGCCAGCGTCACCTGCCACGCGCCCAGGAGGTTCGTCTCCAGCGCCTCCCTGACCACCGTGAGATCCGCGTCGGAGGCCCGCTGCCAGGTGTCGTAGTGCGTGGCCGCGTTGTTGACCAGGACGTCGACCCGCCCATGAGCGTCCGCCAGCTCCCTCGCGAAGCTCCGCGCGGACCCGGGATCCGCCACGTCGAGGCGGCGCGCCTCCACCGTCCCGCCGCCCAGCTCGCCGGCCGCCTTCTCGGCCTTGCCCAGGTCACGGGCGGTCAGCACCACGAGGTCGCCGTTGAGTGCAAGCTGCCGGGCGATCTCCCGCCCGATGCCCCGGTTGCCTCCCGTGACCACGCACACCCGTGGCACCGCCATCACGTCCTCCCCCGCAGGAACTCCCGCTCCACCTCGTTGCCGGAGCGGGCGACGGCCGCCTCGTACGCCTGGGCGGCCGCCGCCGTACGCCCTGCCCGCCGCGGCAGGTCGGCCCGTACGGCCTGGAACAGGTAGTACCCATCCACCTCATCGAGCCCGTCAAGCAGCCGCAAAACCGTCGCGGACCCCTCGACCTCGGCCACCGCCCGCTTCAGCGCGCCGCATGGCCTCCACCGTGTTCTTGGCGACCAGCAGCGAGGCGCCCGTCGCCTTCCGGTAGATCGCGATCGCCGTGACCGTCTTGCCCTGGCGCAGCGCCCGGTGGAAGTCCGACGGAAGCCCCTGCCCGTCCGGGGTCTGGGCATCGACGCCCAGATACCGCTGGAGTTCGGCCACCTGCTGCTCGAGCCGGGCGATTCTCTCCTCAACGGAATCCATGGCAGAAACCCGACGCCGCGGCCTCCGCCGCCGAGAACGCACGGCGGAGCCACGGACGTCGCAGAGCGATCAGCGCTGGATCGGCGCGACGACGACCTCCACCCGCTGGAACTCCTTGATGTCGGAGTATCCGGTCGAGGCCATGGTGCGCTTGAGCGCCCCCATGAGGTTCATCGACCCGTCGGCCACGCTGGAGGGCCCGTGCAGGATCTGCTCCAGCGTCCCCACCGTCCCGAACGCGACCCGCCGCCCGCGCGGCAGATCCGGGTGGTGCGCCTCCGAACCCCAGTGGAACCCGTGCCCGGGCGCCTCGGCCGCGCGGGCCAGCGGCGAACCCACCATCACGGCGTCGGCCCCGCAGGCGATGGCCTTGGCGATGTCGCCGGAGGTGCCCATGCCGCCGTCGGCGATCACGTGCACGTAGCGCCCGCCGGACTCGTCCATGTAGTCGCGCCGCGCCGCGGCGACGTCGGAGATCGCGGTGGCCATCGGCACGGCCACGCCCAGCACGTTGCGCGTCGTGTGCGAGGCGCCCCCGCCGAAGCCCACCAGCACGCCGGCCGCGCCGGTGCGCATCAGGTGCAGGGCGGCGGTGTAGGTGGCGCAGCCGCCCACGATGACCGGCACGTCGAGCTCGTAGATGAACTGCTTGAGGTTGAGCGGCTCGGCCCGCCCCGAGACGTGCTCGGCGGAGACCGTCGTGCCGCGGATGACGAAGATGTCGACACCCGCGTCGATCACGGTCTTGTGGTATTGCACCGTGCGCTGCGGCGACAGCCGCACGGCGGTGGTCACCCCGGAGGCGCGGATCTCCTCGATGCGGCGGCCGATCAGCTCTTCCTTGATCGGGGCCGCGTAGATCTCCTGGAGCCGCTTGGTGGCCGCCGCCTGGTCGAGGGCGGCGCACTCCTCCAGCAGCGGCAGCGGCTCTTCGTAGCGCGTCCAGAGCCCTTCGAGGTCGAGCGGCGCCAGGCCGCCCAGCCGGCCGATCTCGATGGCGGTGGCCGGCGAGACCACGCTGTCCATGGGAGCGACGACCACGGGCAGCTCGAACCGGTAGGCGTCGATCTGCCAGGCGATCGAGACCTCCTCCGTGTCGCGGGTGCGCCGCGAGGGCACCAGGCCGATCTCGTCGAGCGCGTACGCCCGCCGACCGGTCTTGCCCCGGCCGATCTCCACCTGCTGAGTCATGCGCTTACCTTCTGTGATAGTTCGGAGCTTCCACGGTCATCTGAATGTCGTGGGGGTGACTCTCCTTGAGGCCCGCCGCCGTGATCGGCATCAGCTCGCAGTCGGTGTGCATCTGGTCGATCGTGCGGCAGCCGGCGTACCACATGCCCTGACGCAGCCCGCCGATGAGCTGGTGGGCGACGGCCGCCACCGGGCCGCGGTAGGGGACCTGCCCCTCGATGCCCTCGGGGATGTACTTGTCCTCGCCGCCGACCTCGGCCTGGGCGTAGCGGTCCTTGCTGAAGGAGGTGCCACCGCGCTCGCGGTTGCGTACGGCGGCGAGCGACCCCATGCCCCGGTACGACTTGAACTGCTTGCCGTTGATGAAGATCAGATCACCGGGCGACTCCTCGCACCCGGCGAGCAGCGAGCCCAGCATGACCGTGTCGGCTCCGGCGGCGATCGCCTTGACGATGTCGCCGGAGTACTGCAGGCCGCCGTCGCCGATCACCGGCACCCCGGCGGGGCCGGCCGCCTTCGACGCCTCGTAGATGGCGGTGACCTGCGGCGCGCCTACCCCGGCCACCACGCGGGTGGTGCAGATGGAGCCGGGGCCCACGCCCACCTTGACCGCGTCGGCGCCCGCGTCGATCAGCATCTGGGCGCCGGCCCTGGTCGCGATGTTGCCGCCGATGACGTCGACCTTGCTGTTGGCCTTGACCTTGGCGATCATGTCGGCCAGGCCCCTGGAGTGGCCGTGCGCCACGTCGACGACCACGACGTCGACCCCGGCCTCGATGAGCGCCTTCGCGCGCAGCTCGGCGTCGCCGCCGACGCCCACGGCCGCCCCGACCACGAGCCGGCCGTCGGCGTCTTTGGTGGAAAGCGGATACTGCTCACTCTTGGTGAAGTCTTTGACCGTGATCAGGCCGCGCAGCCTGCCCTCGCCGTCGACGAGCGGCAGCTTCTCGATCTTGTTCTGTCTGAGCAGCGTGAACGCGTCGTCACGCGAAACCCCCACCGGGGCGGTGACCAGCGGCATCTTGGTCATGACCTCGCGGACGGGCCGCGAGTGGTCGTGCTCGAAACGCATGTCGCGGTTGGTCACGATGCCGACGAGCGTGCCGGACACGTCGGTCACCGGCACCCCGGAGATCCGGTACGTGGCGCACAACCGCTCCACGTCGGCCAGCGTGTCGTCGGGGCTGCACGTCACCGGATTGGTGACCATGCCGGCCTCTGACCGCTTGACCAGGTCGACCTGCTGGGCCTGCTCGTCGACCGGCAGATTACGGTGAAGGACGCCGATGCCGCCCTGTCGTGCCATGGCGACCGCCATGCGGGCCTCGGTCACGGTGTCCATGGCCGCGGAGACCAGGGGGATGGACAACGTGATGCCTCGGGACAGGCGGGAGCGGGTGTCGGCCTCACCGGGCTGCAGGTCGGAATAAGCGGGCACCAGCAGCACGTCGTCGAAGGTCAATCCCATTTCGGTGAACTTGGACATGCCGCGGCCCCTCCTGCCTTGAGCTGATTGAGCCAAGTCTAGGGCCTGTCTCCAAAAAGCACTGATGCCGGGAGGACGATGACCCCCACAGTCCGTCGTACTCCCGGCATCCGCCGCGCCGGTGGATGGGACGGTCGGTGATCCACCCCATCCTCCGGCCACCGGCACCCCTGGCGGGCGGCGCCCCACGCCACCGGACCCCCCTCCGCGTCCTGATGGCCTGCGCCGCCGGGCCCATGAACCGGGTGCCGACGCTAGGTAAAGCCTGCGTTACGCAACGGCGCATTCGCAATGTGAATATGTGCAACTGCACGAAGCTGCACGCCGCTTGGAACGAGTCAGCCCAACGAGCGGACAGCGACGGACTTCGGAGCTATCCTCGCGACACGCCCGTGAACCCCCGACGGAGCCGCCCGTAATGCACAACCAGCCCCAAATCGCGTCCGATCCCTTTGAGACGCTGGGTCTCGATCCGGCCCAGACCGCGCTCTACTCCGCGGTGCTGCGCCTGCACAAGGCGACGCGCTCCGATCTGGCGCAAGCGATGGACGGCCCCGTCGACCTGGTCGGCCGCCAACTGGACGATCTCGTCAAGCTCGGCGTGATCGACGTGCAGTCGGGCCAGTATCTCGCCAGGCACCCCGCGGCGGCGCTGGGCCGGGTGATCGCCGACCGCCTCGACCACCTGGCCGAGGAGAGCCGCAGGATCGATTCGGCGCTCGGTTCCATCCGCGGCCTGATCCGCGACTACGACGCCGGCCGCGACTACCGCAGCGGCCCTTTCACGGTGGAGATGGCGAGCGGGGCCGACATCCTGTACGAGAGCGTGGTCGGCATCGCCGTGCAGTCGCAGTCGCCGCCGTTGAAATTAGTCACGGCGATTCCGGACGAGCGCACCATGACGGATTTTGCCCGGAAATTTGCGGATCCATGGATTGATGCGCAAAAACGAAATCTGCTCACCGTTCATGCGATCATTCCGGTCTCCACTCTCCTGCTGCCCGGCGTCCGCGACCAGCTCACCAGCCTGATCGACGCCGGCGGCATGGTGCGCACGCTCGACCGGGTGCCGAGCTGGTTCATGACCGTCGGGCCGGACGTGGCGGGGCTGCCCGCGCACTGGGGCGGCAACCTGCCCGACCACGCCTACAACTTCTACCTCGTCCGCACTTCGGTCGTCGTGGGCGTGCTGTGCTCCCTGTTCGACGAGCTGTGGGCCCGCGCCGTGCCGCTGCCGTGGAGCCACCGGGGCGATGGCGTGACCCAGGTGCTGCGCCTGGCCGCGCAGGGCCTGTGCGACGAGTCGATCGCCCGGCAGCTCGGCGTCTCGGTACGCACCGTCCGCGCGAGGTTCGCCGACGCGATGACCGAGTTGGGCGCTCAGTCCCGCTTTCACGCAGGTGTCGAGGCAGCCAGACGCGGATGGCTGAGGTAATCCCCACCGCGCGGGCCGCTTCGGTCATAAGGTGGGAAGGTGCTGGAAGACGTCCCCCGCGATCCGTTCGCGGACGACCCGAACGACCCTTCCTCGGCGATGGGCGCACTCGACGACGCCGAGCCACTGACAGCGGCCGAACGCGACGAGGCCATCACCGACCTCGCCGACGTCGAGGTCTTCCGCTCCCTGCTCGAACCACAGGGAGTGCTGGGGCTCGTGCTCGACTGCCCGGAGTGTGGTGAGCAGCACTTCTTCGACTGGGAGCTGCTGCGCGGCAACCTGAAACAGATGATCGAGAAAGGCCAGCCTCAGGTGCACGAGCCGGCCTTCCACCCCGACCCCGCCGACTACGTGAGCTGGGACTACGCCAGAGGCTACGTCGACGGCGTCATCGACACGGAAGAGCGCCGCTGATCGACGTCATCGAGCAGCGCGGCCAGCAACCGCACTGCTCGATCGTCCGAATCGGGCCGCTCGCCACGACCGAGCGCGTCGAGCAGCGCATCGGTCTCGTCCTCTGGCGTCAAGCTGACTCCAGCTCGGCCATCTGCCGCAGTCTGGCCAGCGCCCGATGCTGGGCGACGCGAACGGCTCCTGGTGACATGCCGAGTACATTACCGGTCTCCTCGGCGGACAGCCCCGACACCACCCGCAGGAGCAGCAACTCCCGCTGGTTGTCGGGCAGCCTGGCCAGGAGCCTGCGGGCGTGCTCGACCTCGATGTAGCGGACCACCGTCTCCTCGGGCCCCGGCCCGTCGTCGGGCCCGTCGGGCAGATCCTGGGTCGGTACGGCCGAGCGCACCGAACTGCGCAGCGCATCGGCCACCTTGTGCGAGGCGATCCCGAACACGAACGACGCGAAAGGGCGCCCCATGTCGCGATACCGCGGCAACGCGGACAACACCGCGATGCACACCTCCTGGGCCACGTCATCGGCAATGTGATATTGCCCAGAAACCCTGCCCAGCCTGGCACGGCAATACCGCACCACCATCGGACGCAACTCGCCGAGCAGGGATTCGATCGCACTGCGATCTCCCTGCACAGCGAGGCTCGTCAGTTCCCTTAGGTCGGAGTCATCCGTCCGTGCCGGAAGTCTCGACGCGAGCCTTACCCCAATTTTGGCGTCGGCGACGCTTCCCTCGCTCACGATAGGCATGATGCCCGCACTGATCGGGCCTGTCGTCATGGCGAACGGCTACGGATTGGTCACATTGAAGCGACGATAACGACCAGTAATCGGCCGACCACACTAAGGCTTATCATTGACATAATGTTTCATGGGATAACCCGGAATGCACGATATTTGTCAGACCCCAGACGCTTATCCCGCGTTCCCGGTTTACTCGGCTAATCAACCCTTTCTCCACACTTCCCCACACCCCCACCTGCGGCATCGAAGACCGAACCCTTCCCCTCATTCACCCCTGACCTCCAGGGGCTCCAGATCCCCGCGCCTGAAGGCACCCCGTGTCGGAGGGCACCCGTGGCTGAGGGCGCCGCTGACGGCCACGTGGGTGACCGCCTACGGGCCACCCGGCCTGGTCGGCCTGGTCGGGGCCACCCGGCCCTGGTCCAGGCTCGTCCAGGCTTCAGGAGCCCGTGGGCGGGCCGGAAATGCCGTACGGCCCGCACCCCAGCGGGTGCGGGCCGTACGGACGGTGGAAGAGAGCGGTCAGTGGCCGTGGCCGTGACCGTGACCCTGGCCGGCGGCCGGGGCCTCCTCCTCGGGCTTGTCCACCACGAGCGCCTCGGTGGTGAGGAGCATGCCCGCGATCGAGGCCGCATTCTGCACGGCCGAGCGGGTGACCTTCACCGGGTCGCTGACGCCCTGGTCGAGCAGGTTGCCGTATTCGCCGGTCGCGGCGTTGAGGCCGTGACCCGGCTCCAGCTCGGCCACCTTGTGCGTGACCACGTAGCCCTCGAGGCCGGCGTTCTCGGCGATCCACCGGGCCGGCTCGACCAGGGCACGGCGCACGATGGCGACGCCCGTGGCCTCGTCGCCCGTCAGGCCGAGGTCGTCGATGTCCTTCGAGATGTGGATCAGCGCGGAGCCACCGCCGGAGACGATGCCCTCCTCGATCGCGGCGCGCGTCGCGGAGATCGCGTCCTCGAGGCGGTGCTTCTTCTCCTTCAGCTCCACCTCGGTGGCGGCGCCGACCCGCAGCACGCACACACCGCCGGCGAGCTTGGCCAGGCGCTCCTGCAGCTTCTCGCGGTCCCAGTCGGAGTCGGACTGCTCGATGGCGAGCCTGATCTCCTTGACGCGGTCCTCGATGGCCGCCTGGTCACCGGCGCCGTCGACGATCGTGGTGTTGTCCTTGGTCACCACGACGCGGCGGGCCGTGCCGAGCACCTCGAGGCCGACGTGCTCGAGCTTGAGGCCGACCTCCTCGCTGACGACCTGGCCGCCGGTGAGGATGGCGATGTCCTGGAGCATCGCCTTGCGGCGGTCGCCGAAGCCCGGGGCCTTGACGGCCACGGAGGTGAAGGTGCCGCGGATCTTGTTGGTGACGAGCACCGCCAGGGCCTCGCCCTCGACGTCCTCGGCCACCACGAGCAGCGGCTTCTTCGTCTGGGCGATCTTCTCCAGCAGCGGCAGGAAGTCCGCGATGGAGGAGATCTTGCTCTGGGTGAGCAGGATGTAGGCGTCCTCCAGGACCGACTCCATCCGCTCGGGGTCGGTCACCATGTAGGCCGACAGGTAACCCTTGTCGAACTGCATGCCCTCGGTGAACTCGAGCTCCATGCCCATGGCGTTGGACTCTTCGACGGTGAGCACACCGTCCTTGCCCACCTTGTCGAACGCCTCGGCGATCAGGTCGCCGATCTGCGCGTCCTGAGCGGAGATCGTGGCCACATTGGCGATCTCCTTCTTGTCCTCGACCGGCCGGGCGCTGGCGAGCAGCTTGTCGCTGATCGCCTTGGCGGCCTTGTCGATGCCGCGCTTGAGCGACAGCGGCGAGGCGCCGGCCGCCACGTTGCGCAGGCCCTCGCGGACCATGGCCTGGGCCAGGACGGTCGCGGTGGTGGTGCCGTCGCCCGCGACGTCGTTGGTCTTGGTGGCAACTTCCTTGGCGAGCTGGGCGCCGAGGTTTTCGTAGCGCTCCTCCAGCTCGATCTCACGAGCGATGGTGACACCGTCGTTCGTGATCGTCGGCGCACCGAACTTCTTGTCGATGACGACGTTGCGGCCACGCGGGCCGAGGGTAACCTTCACGGCGTCCGCGAGGGCGTTCACGCCGCGCTCAAGCGCGCGGCGGGCACCCTCGTCGAACTCCAGGATCTTCGCCATTGCTGAGAGTCCTCTCCTGGCGTCGAAAGCCCCGGCCGCCCTCAAGGGCGCCCGGGGCCCGACACATCCGGCCTACTTCTCGATGATCGCGAGAACGTCGCGGGCGGAGAGCACGAGGTAGTCCTCGCCGCCGTACTTGACCTCGGTGCCGCCGTACTTGCTGTAGAGGACGATGTCGCCCTCCGAGACGTCGAGCGGAATCCGCTTGTCGCCGTCCTCGTCCCAGTTGCCCGGGCCCACCGCGAGGACCTTGCCCTCCTGCGGCTTCTCCTTGGCGGTGTCAGGGATGACCAGGCCGGAAGCGGTGGTCTGCTCGGCCTCCAGCGGCTGAACCACGATGCGGTCGCCGAGCGGCTTAACGGGAACCTTGGTGGCGGTCGTCACGATCGGACCTCCCCTTCAGATTTGAATGATCTAGAAGAGGCGACCAGCCCGGCCTGCCGTCGCGGGTGTCAGACCTGCCTCGTCGCACGTTGGCACTCTCAAGGGGAGAGTGCCAACAGGAAACATATGCAAGAGGGGCTTGACAGTCAACACGAACGCGTCTGCTGAGAGCGATCAGACGGGCGAGCGCCCCAGCGGGACGGACCTGCGCGGCGGTGGCCCCGTGACCCAGTCTTCCACGTGCGCGAACGTCCCACACCCGCACCTCGCCGCTCCCGCGCCGTTCCGTCACGGCGGAGCCCTGCGGCGGGTCCCTGACGGTCTCTCATGACAGGGCGGGCGTGCCGTGGCGCTAACGTCGGGTGACGTGGACCTCGACGCCTTCAAAGAGTTGCTGACCCCGCGCGGCCGAAGGGCTCTCGCGGAGGCCGGGGAGCTGACGGGCGCCGACCCGGTCGCCGCCGCCACCACCATGCGCAAGACGTACGACGCCGGGCTCACCTCCGCCGCCCTCACCCAGGCGGGGCTCAGAGAGCGGGCCAGGGCCAAGTTCGGCGCGGACGCCGGGCGGATGTTCTTCACGCCGCACGGCCTCGAGCAGTCCACCCGCGCCGAGGTCGCCGAGCACCGCGCCCGCCGCCTGCTCGCCCTGCACGACGGCGCCCCGCACGGCGGCGCCCCGCGCGTCGTGGACGCCTGCTGCGGCATCGGGGGCGACCTGGTCGCGCTGGCCCGCGCCGGGTGCACGGTGAGCGCCGTGGACACCGACCCGCTGACCGTCGCCGTGGCCCGGGCCAACGCGGAGGCGCTCGGCCTGGCCGACCGGGTGACGGTGGGCGTCGCCGACGCGGCCGAGGTGCGCCCCGAGGACCACGACGTGCTGTTCGCCGATCCGGCCCGGCGCACGGGCAGGGGCCGGACGTTCGACCCGATGGCCTACTCGCCGCCCTGGCCCGTGGTGCTCGGCCTGGTCTCCCGCGCGGGTCTGGCCTGTCTCAAGGTCGCCCCCGGCCTCCCGTACGAGTTCATCCCCGAGGGGGCCGAGGCCGAGTGGATCTCGTACAAGGGGGAGGTCAAGGAGGCCGCGCTCTGGACCGGGCAGGGCGGAGGCAGGCGCGCCACCCTGCTGCCCGGGGGCCACACGCTGACGGCCGCCGGCGTCCGCGCCCCGGTCGGCCCGCCGGGCCGCTACGTCTACGAGCCCGACGGGGCCGCCGTCCGCGCGCACCTCGTGGGCGAGGTCGCCGAACTGGTGGGCGGGCGGCTGCTCGACCCGATGATCGCGTACGTCACGGCCGACGCCCCGGCGACCACCCCATGGGCCGCCGGATACGAAGTGGAGGACGTCCTCCCCTTTTCCCTGAAAAAGCTCCGCGCCGCCCTTCGAGAACGACAAATCGGTAATGTCACCATCAAGAAGCGCGGCTCCGCCGTCGACATCGAACGCCTGCGCGCCGATTTGCGGCTCAGCGGCCCGAATTCCCTGGTCATCATTCTGACCAGGATTCTCGACAAACCCTCAGTAATCCTCTGCAAGGACCTCCCACCTGCCCGAATCACCGAATCCGGCCATCCGTACGATAATCGCGATCTTTCAATTCAGCCCTGACGGACCTTGATCGAAAGGCTAAGGTGGGCGGGCGGGAGTTCACCCTCTATCGCGGTTAGCCGCGTTCTCGCTTTCCCATATGAACCTGACCTACCCCACCGCTGCGCAGCAGACCGTCGGCGAGCGAAGGAGCTTTCGGTGGACCATTCCAATCACACCACCCTTCTCCAACCGGGCGCGTACAACGCCGACGTCGTCCCCAAGAGGATGCGCGACCTGCTCGCCCGCGCCGCCCAGGACCACGTCTACGAGCAGCGCACCCAGGGAGCCGTGCTCGACGAGATCCGCCAGCGGCTCGAAGGCATGGAGTGGCTGCTGCGCGAGGTGCGCGAGCGCGAGCTGGGCGGGCTGAGCGGCACCCTGGAGACGGTCAGCGGGCGGCTCGACGAGATCTCCGCCAAGCCGCCGATGTGGGCGGAGGGCCTGGCGCAGCACATGGAGGCCGTACGCGACCACGTCGACGCCGTCGGCGAGCGCGTGGGCGACGTGGACGCCCGGGTGGCGCCGGTGTCCGACCTGCCGAACCTGTGGACCGATCTGGGCACCATGGGCGAGGGCGTGGAAGAGGCGCTCAACCGGCTGCAGTCGGTGCTGGAGACCACCGACGGCATCACCAAGGGGATGTCCGACTTCGCCGCCGTCCTGGCCGGGCTCAACTCCAGCATGGAGGCCGCCGCCAGCCGCTTCACCCGGCTCGACAAGTCGATGGCCGAGCTGACGTCCCGTACCGACCGGGTCGAGGTCGTGGTCGGCGATCTCTCGGAGAGCGTCACGGAACGCCTGCACGAGACGGTCGAGCAGGTCACCGGCAGGGTCGAGGCCGCCGGGCAGCTCCTCGCCACCCGCCTCGACGCCACGGAGCAGCACTTCGGCACCCGCCTCGACGAGACCGGCGAACGCCTGAGCGCGCGTCTCGACGAGACGGACCGGCGGGTCGGCGGCCGGCTCGACGAGACCGACCAGCGCCTCGCCACGGCCCTCCTGGAGGCCGACGAGCGCCTCGTGGCCCGGCTCAAGGAGGCCGACGAGCAGTTCACCGCCCGGCTGACCGGCGTCGAGCAGCGCCTCGTCACCCGCCTCGACGAGACCGACCGGCACGTCGCCGTGCAGCTCGGCGAGAGCGAGCAGCGCCTGGCGGCCCGGCTGAGCGGCGTGGACGCCCGGCTCGACCGGGCCGAGGGCAAGCTCACCGGCCTCGACACCAGGCTCACCGGGTTCGACAGCCGCCTGGAGTCCGCCGACGAGTGCCTGGCCGACATCGACACCAGGCTCGACGGGTTCGACAGCAGGATCGGCGGCGTGGACAAGCGCCTCACGTCCATGGACGGCCAGCTCGGCGCGGTCGACAAGCGGCTGGGCACCCTCGACGGGCACCTGGGCCGCCACGACGACCGCTTCGACGCCCTCGACGTACGCGTCGACGCCCGCTTCACCTCGCTCGACGAGCGCATGGCGACGAACGACCGGCACGTCGGCGAGATCGCCACCCGCAACGAGGGCCGCTTCAACAAGCTCGACGGCCAGATCGACGCCATCGACGAGCGGCTGGTCGAGGCCGAAGAGCACATGAGCAGCCGCTTCGACACGATCGACGGCCACTTCGGCGGGCTCGACACCCGCTTCCGCGGCCTCGACACCCACCTCGACGGCCTGGCGACGCGCGCCGAGCAGGCCGGCGAGCGCCTGGAGTCGGTGGACGACCGCATCGAGGCCGTCGGCGAGCGCGTCGACCGCCTCCCCGCCGCGCTGGACATCCAGGAGCAGGTCGGCGAGCTGCTCAGGTCTCACATCGGCGAGCAGGCCGATCAGGCCGAACGCCTGACCGCCGCCACCGAGGCGCTCACCGACCTCGTCAGGTCCCGTCCCGACTGCGACGAGGTCGCCGGCACGGTGACCGGCATCGTCCAGCCGGCCGCCGACGACCTGACCAAGCGCCTGGCCGCGCTGGAGGAGACCATGCTGGCCCTCGCCGAGGCCCTCCTGCGCCCCACCCGCCCGAAGGACTGACGAGCCGCTCCCACTGCCGTGGCGGCCCGCGTGCGGCCGCCACCGGCCCGGCACCCGGCCCGCCGCCGCAGTGCCCGTGGCGGACGGTCTCAGACGTGCACGGTCGTGACGGGCAGCGAGGAGTCGGCCGGGATCTCCAGCGTGGAGGGCGTGACACCGGCCGCCACCAGGTCGGACCCGAGTGCGGCCACCATGGCGCCGTTGTCGGTGCACAACCCGGGCCTGGGCACCCGCAGCCGTACGCCGGCCGCGTCGCACCGCTCCTGCGCCAGCGCCCGCAGCCGCGAGTTGGCCGCCACGCCACCGCCGATCAGCAGGTCGTGCACGTCGTATTTCCGGCACGCCTGCAACGCCTTGCGGGTCAGCACGTCGACCACGGCCTCCTGGAAGGAGGCGGCCACGTCGGGCACGTGGATGGACTCGCCCGACGCCTCACGGGCCTCGACCCAGCGCGCCACGGCCGTCTTGAGCCCGGAGAAGGAGAAGTCGAGCGTGCCGTCGTCGATCTTCCCGCGCGGGAAGGCGATCGCCGCGCGCGCCCCGTCGCGGGCGGCCCTGTCGATGTGCGGCCCGCCGGGGAACGGCAGCCCGAGCACCCGCGCGACCTTGTCGAACGCCTCCCCCGCCGCGTCGTCGACGGTGGAGCCGAGCGAGATCACGTCGTCGGCCACGTCGGGCACGAGCAGCAGCGACGAGTGCCCGCCCGAGACCAGCATGGCGATGCACGGCTTGGGCAGCGGGCCGTGTTCGAGCTGGTCGACGGCGACGTGGGCGGCCAGATGGTTGACGCCGTAGAGGGGCACGCCCAGGCCCAGCGAGTAGGACTTGGCCGCGGCCACGCCGACCAGCAGCGCCCCCGCGAGCCCAGGACCGGCCGTCACGGCGACGGCGTCGATGTCGGAGAACTTCAGCCCGGCCTCGGCCAGCGCGGCCTCCACGGTGGGCGTCATGGCCTCCAGGTGGGCGCGGGAGGCGACCTCGGGCACCACCCCGCCGTATCTGGCGTGCTCGTCCATGCTGGAGGCGATCGTGTTGGCCAGCAGGGTGTGCCCTCTGACGATGCCGATGCCGGTCTCGTCGCAGGACGTCTCGATGCCCAGGACCAGGGGTTCGTCAGTCACCCAGCCCCCTCCTCATCATGATCGCGTCGGTGCCGTCGTCGTAGTAGCGGCGGCGGGTGCCGATCTCCTCGAACCCGAAGTGCCGGTAGACCGCCTGCGCGCGCGGGTTGTCGGCGCGTACTTCCAGGAAGATCTCCCGCGCGCCCCTGCGGCCCGCCTCGGCCAGCAGCGCGGTCAGCATGGCGCTGCCGATGCCCGTGCCCTGGTGTCTCTCCAGGACGGCGATGGTCTGCACGTCGGCCTGGTCGGCCGCGGCGGCGAGCCCGGCGTAGGCCACGATCTCGCCGTCGACCAGGGCCACCACGTAGTGGCGGGTGCGGGGCATCTCGGCCAGCTCGCCGCGCATCATGCCCTCGCTCCACGCGTCGAGCGGGAACGTGGCCCGCTCGATCGCCATGACCTCCGGCAGGTCGGCCTCGGTCATCAGCCTGAGCATCACGCCGTCACCCTCTTGGGCGCTCCCGGCAGCGCCGCGTCGGGCCTGCGCAGGTAGATCGGGCGGGGCGGGTCGAGCGGGACGCCCGCGCCGAGCCGCTCGGCCGCCAGCCCCGCCAGCGCGCCCGCGTAGGGGTAGGGCGGCGCGCCCGCGCCCCCGCCCAGGAGGTCGGCGTAGAGCTGCGCGCCGGCGCCCAGGACCGGCAGCCCCGCCACCGGGACGTCGGCGGGCCGGTCCACGAAGGGCCCGTCGAGGCGGGTGCGCAGGTCGGAGTAGCGGGCCCAGAACACCTCTTTGCGCCGCGCGTCGGTGGCCACGAGGAAGGGCTCGGCGAGCCCGCCGGCGTAGGCGACGGCGTCGAGCGTGCAGACGCCGTACGCCGGCACGCCCAGCGTGGTGGACAGGCCCTGCGCCGTCATCAGCCCGACGCGCAGCCCGGTGTAGGGGCCGGGGCCGCTGCCCGCCACGATGGCCGTCACCTCGCGCAGCGACGCGCCCGCCTCGGTGAGCACGCGTTCGATCGTGGGGACGAGCAGCTCGCCGTGCCGCCGGGCGTCGATCGTGGTCGACTCGGCGAGCACGCGCTGCCCGTCGTGCAGCGCGGCGGTGACGGCGGGCGTCGCGGTATCAAAGGCCAGGACCAGCACGACTGTTTAGCCTACCCGCCGCGCGGGTCACACCCAGCCGGTACGCCGTTTCAGCCACTCCAGGGCCACCACGCCCTGCCCCCGCTGGAACGCCCTGAGCGTGGGCAGTCCCGGCGGGTCGGGCAGGCGGGACTGGCGAACGAGATAGCCGGTCACCGCGGCCAGCACCGAGGTGACCTCGTCGCCGGGCGGGTCGAACACCTCCTCCGCCGCCGGGCCGCCCTGCATGCCCACCGAAGGCAGCATGCCGACCAGGTCGAACCAGGGCGCGCCGAGGCAGGCCCACGGCCAGTCCACGATGTAGACGCGGTCGCCGGTGAGCAGGACGTTGTCGGCCCGCAGGTCGGCGTGGACCAGGGTGTCGCCCGCCGCCGCGGCGACCCAGCCCGACTCCAGCTCGGCCAGCTCGCCCAGGTGGCGCAGCGCCCAGGGGTCGAGGCCCGCGGTGTCCTCCCGCGGCAGACGCCGCCAGCCCTGGAACGACTCCCCGAACACCTCGGCGATCGGGGGCGCCTCGATGGGTGACGGGGTGAGCGCCCGCGACATGTCCTCGACCGCCGTCAGCACCCGGTCGAGCTCGTCGCGCCGCCAGGGCTGCTCGGGATGGCGGCCCTCGACGTCCTCGAAGACCAGCACGACCCAGCCCTCCAGCTCGAACCCGGTCAGCAGCCTCGGGGCGGGCACGGTCTCCGGGAGGGCGGCGGCGATCTCGAGCTCGGAACGGTAGATGCGCACGCTGTCGGGGTTCGGCTCGGGGCCGACCGCTTTGACGAAGGCGCGCGTGCCGTCCGTCGTACGCAGCCGCACGGCGGCGGCCGGGGAGAAGCCGCCCGCCTGGGTGACGGCCTCGGCCACGGGCCCGCCGAGGAACTCCTCGACCGCCGCCCGCGCCTTCGGGTGCACCTCGTGCCAGGGCACGCGGGCTCCTGCGGCGGGCGGACTGGAAACAGGCGGGTTGGAAGTGGGCGGGTTGGAGGCTTGGGCGCCGGGATCGGCGGAGGTGCCGGTCATCTGCTCTCAGACCTGGGAGGCGTACACGATGATGTTGTCGAGGTATTCGCCCTTGGCGTAGTCGAACTTGCCGCCGCACGTTACCAGCTTGAGTCCGTCCTCGACGTACACGCGCTGGGCGGGGAAGTCGTCCTTGTGCACCTGTTCGATCGAGTCCACCTTGTAGCTCACGACCTTGCCGTCGCTGCGCTCGACCTTGACGGTCTCTCCCTTGCGTAACTGCCTGAGCTTGTAGAACACGGCGGGCGCGGTCTTGGTGTCGACGTGGCCGATGATCACCGAGGCGCCCTTCTCGCCGGGCACGGCGCTGCCGGTGTACCAGCCGGCCACCTTCGGCTTCTCGTACGGCGGCAGCTCCACCTCGCCGTTCTTCAGCAGGTCGAGCTCCATGAGCGGGGCCTCGACCTCGATCGAGGGGATGTCGATGGACTCGGGCACGACCGCGGCCTGCGCGGGGGTGGTGGTGCCGGTCTGCATGCCCTTGCCGAAGGCGACCAGCAGCAGGCCGGTGACGGCGCCGGCGAGCACCACCCGTCCTGGGCGGGCCATACGTTACGCCCGGTTGCGTCGCTTGATCGCGATGCCCGCGCCCGCGGCCAGGGCCAGTGCGAGCACCGCGCCGACGGGCCCGAGCGGGATCGAGGACTCCTCCGAGGCGTCCTGCGCGTACGTGCCCCCGCCGCCGGCCCTGGGCGCCTTGGTGGGCACGGTGGTGGACGGCTCGTCGTCGTCAGCGGCCGCCACGACCTTGAGCGTGGCCCGGCCCAGGTCGTTGGTGCCGTCGCACTTCAGGTCGACCCGGTAGTCGCCGCGCCGGACCGTTCCCGAGACCTGCGCCTCGCCGCGCACCCAGGGCGAGCCCGCGGCGGACGTCGCGGTCGGGGTGGGGGTGATCGAGGCCGCGGGGACCGGGTTGAGCGTGACGCCGTTCACGAACGCCCTGGACGTGGCCGTGCCGGTGTGGGCGGGCCCGCCGGTCGGGACCGGGCAGTTGGCCAGGATCCACACCGTGGAGGTCTCACCGGCGGTGACGCGGTCGGGGTTGAGCTGGACCAGGACGGTCCGCCTGGCGGCGGCCGACGGGCTGCCCGCGGCGGTCGGGGAGACGCTGCCCGAAACCGTCGGGCTCGGTGTGGTTGTGGGATCGGTATCGGCCGAGGCCGTGCAGCCGGTCAGACCGACCATGACGATGGCTCCCGCGTACGCGACTCGCCTGACCCTGAGCACAGGCCGCACCCCACTTTGCCGTCTTGCAACCCAGCATCCACCAAGAGAATGGATGTCGCCCCTCCTGATACCCAGAAAATCTGGGCAAATCCCTGACCAACGATCATGATTCAGATCTCCGGCCCGGTACGTCAAGGGTGCCAAATTTGCCAGACTTTGACGGAGGTTTCAGTCTTGCAGCGGATCAGACGGCGTGTCGGCCCATCTGGAGCCCACGCCGCGCACGGTCACGATCCGGGCCTCGTCGCCGGCCTCGCGGTCGATGTGGATCTCCAGCCGGTCGTCGGCCAGCCCTTCGACCAGGCCCTCGCCCCACTCGACGACGGTGACCGACTCTTCGAGTGAGGCGTCGAGATCGAGGTCGTCGACCTCCAGGTCGCCGCCCAGCCGGTACGCGTCCGCGTGCACCAGCGGCGGCCCCTGCCGCAGCGACGGGTGCACCCTGGCGATCACGAACGTGGGCGAGGTGATCGGGCCGCGTACTTTGAGCCCTTCGGCGATGCCCTGCACGAGCGTGGTCTTGCCCGCACCCAGCGGGCCGGACAGGACCAGCAGGTCTCCCGGCCGCAGCAGCGCGGCCAGGCGGGCGCCGTAGGCCCGCATGTCGTCGGCGGTGGCCAGCCTCACTAGAGCTCCACCCTCTTCAGCAGGTCGCGCAGCGCGTCGTTGACGACGCCGGGACGTTCGAGCTGGATCAGATGCGACGTGTCGGGCACCTCGGTGAGGTGGGCCTTGGGCAGCGCGGCGGCGATGGCCCTGCTGTGCTCGGGCGGGGTCAGCCAGTCGCGCTCGCCGACCACGATCGCGGTGGGCACCGCGTCGAGCACGTGGAGGGCGGAGAGCTTGTCGTGGTTCATCAGCGCCGGGTAGAAGTCGGCGACCACCTCGGTGGGCGTCGCCCTGATCATCGACTCGGCGAAGTCGACGACGGTGGGGCTGATGTTCTTGGCGTCGCCGAAGCCGATGTAGCGGGTGATCAGGAAGGCGATGTCGCTGCCCGCGCTGCGGGTGCGGTCGACCAGCGCGCCCCCCTTGCCCAGGATCGACACCGTGGAGGGTGCCACCCTGTGCACGACCTTGGACAGCATCGCCGGCAGGCCCAGCGTCAGCTCGGCCAGCTTGCCCGCGGAGGTGGCGATGAGCGCCGCCGCGCGGATCTTCCCGCCGAACAGGCCGGGATGGCGGTCGGCCAGCGCCATGATCGTCATGCCGCCCATGGAGTGGCCGACCAGCACGCACGGGCCGGGCACGTACTTCTCGATCACCTCGGCGAGGTCGTCGCCCAGCCGGTCGATCGAGCTGCCGTCGGCCCCGGCCCGCTGGGAGCGGCCGTGGGAGCGCTGGTCCCACAGCACGATCCGGTAGTTTTCCCGCAGGTCCTTGCGCTGGTAGTGCCACGACTCGAGGCTGAGGCAGTAGCCGTGGCAGAACACGACCGTCAGCGGCGCGTCTTCCGGCCCGTCGATCTCGATGTGCAGCACCTTGCCGTCGGAGGTGACGAGGGTGCGCTGCCTGCCACGCAGCTCACCGAACGGCTCGCTGGCCTCGGTGTCGGGGCGCAGCCTGATGCGGCCGACCGCGTACCGCTTGGCCAGCGCCGCCGCCGCGACGCCGGCGGAAGCCGCACCGACGAGCGCGCCGGCGATCCCGACCCTGCGCCGTGTTGTCGTCGTCATGTCCCCGATCCTTCTCCGCTCATCGCCACCGGGAGGTGTCCTGCGCCACGTCTGGTGACCTGGGGCACGTCACCCTTGGTGAACCTGGGCCGCATGCGCGTCACCCGTGGTGGACCCTGGGCACGCGCGAACCGATTCTCGTCACGATCTCATGTGTGATCGTGCCGAGGGTATCCGCCCACTCCTGAGCGGTCGGCTCCCCCCCGTCACCTGGGCCGAAGAGCACGACCTCGTCGCCCGCCGACAGGGGGTCGTCACCCATGTCGATCATGAACTGGTCCATGCACACCCGGCCGGCGATCCGTCTGCGGCGCCCGCCCGCCAGCACCTCTGCCCGGCCCGTCGCGTGCCTGAGCACGCCGTCGGCGTAGCCGAGCGGCACGAGACCGAGGGTGGTCTCGCGGGTGGTGGTGTAGAGGTGGCCGTAGGACACTCCCGAGCCCTCGGTGACGCGCTTGGCCAGCCCGATCCTGGCCACGAGCGTCATGGCCGGGCGCAGGCCGAAGTCGCCCAGCTCGGGGATGGGGCTCAGGCCGTACGTCGCGATGCCTGGCCTGACCAGGTCGTAGCGGGTGGCGGGCAGCGTGAGCGCGGCGGCCGAGTTGGCGAGGTGCCTGATCACGTGGGAGCCGGCCGCCCCGGCCTGCTCGGCCAGCTTGAGCGCCGCGTCGTACGCCTCGATCTGCTGGGCGATCGACGGGTGGCCCGGGATGTCGGCGCACGCGAAGTGGGACCAGAGCCCGACGATCTCGACGACGCCCTCGGCCCGCAGCTCCATCGCCCTGGCCAGCAACCCCGGCCAGGCGGCGAGCGGCGAGCCGCCCCTGCTCATGCCGGTGTCGGCCTCCAGGTGCAGCCTGGCCGGGCGGCCCGCGCTCCTGGCGGCGGCGGCGATCTCGTCGAGCAGCCGGGTGTCGGCGGCCGACAGCTCGACGTCGGCGGCCAGCGCCTCGCCGAGCGGCTCGCCTGGAGTGATCAGCCAGGACAGGATCGGCGCGGTCACCCCGGCCGCGCGCAGCGCCAGCGCCTCCCTGACGAACGCCGTGCCGAGCCTGCTCGCCCCGCCCCGCAACACGGCCTCGGAGGTGGGCACCAGCCCGTGGCCGTAGGCGTCGGCCTTGACCGCGCCCATGATCTCGGCCCCGCCCGCCAGCTCTTTGACCAGGGCCACGTTGTGCCTGATGGCGGCCAGGTCGACGCGGGCCTGGGCGGGGGTCGTCATCGGGTGGTACATCCTTCCAGTGTGGCAGCTCACCGCGGGTGGTCGAGCGCGATTCCCCAGCTCGGCCGTCAGGGACCCGCGCTGGTCACGGCCCGAATGGCGGCCGGTACGGCGGCGGCCACGTCGGCGGCGGCCAGGGGAGCGCCGTCCGCGGCCAGCCGTCCGGCCAGCCCGTGCAGGAAGGCGCCGCAGGAGGCGGCGTCGTAGCAGCTCAGGCCCTGGGCGAGCAGCGCGCCCGCCACACCGGAGAGCACGTCGCCGGTGCCGCCCGTGGCCAGCCAGGACGTGCCGGTGGTATTCACCCGCACCGGCCTGGCGTCCTCGGCCACGAGCGTGGTCGAGCCCTTGAGCAGCACGGTCACGCCCAGCTCCGCTGCCGCCCTGCGGACGTGGTCGAGCCTGGCCGCCTCGATGTCGTCGCGGTCGGCCCGCAGCAGCCTGGCCAGCTCGCCGGCGTGCGGCGTGATCAGTACGGGAGCCTCCCGCCGCAGCAGCCCGCGGTCCTCGGCCACCAGCGTCAGCCCGTCGGCGTCGATCAGCACGGGAACGTTGGACGCGAGCACGCTCGCGGCCAGCTCGTGGGCCCAGCGGTCGACGCCGAGGCCCGGCCCGAGCACCCATGCCTGCACCCGGCCGACGTGTTCGATCGTGGGCTCGTCCAGCAGCGTGACGACGGCCTCCGGCCAGTGCGCGCGCACCTGGTCGGCGGGGGCCCGCCGGCCCGCGTACCTGACCATGCCGGCCCCGCCCCGCAGCGCGCCGCCCACGGCCAGCACGGCCGCGCCGGTGAACAGGTCGCCGCCCGCCGCGACGCCCAGCACGCCCCTGCGGTACTTGTCCGACTCCTTGCCGGGGCGCGGCAGCAGGTCGTCGACGTCGTTGGCGGTGATCGCGGCGACGTCGGGGTCCGGCAGGTACGCCCCCAGCCCGATGTCCACCAGCTCGACCTCGCCCGCGGCGGCGGCGCCTGGATCGACCAGCAGCCCCGTCTTGTACGCCCCCATGGTCACGGTCACCCGCGCGCGGACGGCCGCGCCCGCCACCCGCCCGCTGCTCGCGTCGACCCCACTGGGCACGTCGACCGCCACGATCGTGCCCCTGGCGGCGTTGGCCTCCTCGGCGAGCCCCGCGTACGGCTCCCGCAGCGCCCCCGACGCCCCGATCCCGACGAGCCCGTCGATGATCAGGTCTGCCTTCGCGATCGCCGACCGGTCGACGACCCGCCCACCGGCCGCCAGCAGCGCCCGCAGCCCCGCCTCGTGCGTTCTGGCGCCCGCCGTCACGGCGCCCACCCACGCCCCGCGCCTGGCCAGCCGCTCGCCCGCGTAGAGCGCGTCGCCGCCGTTGTCGCCGCTGCCGACGAGCAGCACCACGCGCCGGCCGTAGACGCGGCCCAGCAGGTCGGCGCAGACGGCGGCGAGCCCGGTGGCGGCGCGCTCCATCAGCGTGCCCTCGGGCAGCCGCGCCATGAGCGCCCGCTCGGCTCCCCGGATCTGGTCGGCGGTGTACGCGGTTCGCATGATCCGACGCTATCCCTCCGCGATCACATAGGCCACGGCCACGCCCGCGTCGTGGCTGAGCGAGATGTGCCAGCGCTTGACCCCCAGGCCGTAGGCCACCTCGGCGACCTTGCCCGAGACCCGCAGCTCGGGTTTGCCCAGCTCGTCACAGCGCACCTCGGCCTCCAGGTGCCCCAGGCCCCTGGGCGCCCCGAGCGCCTTGGCCACGGCTTCCTTGGCGGCGAACCTGGCCGCCAGCGAGTGCACCGGCAACGGCTGCTCGACCTCGGTGAAGAGCCGCTCCTTGAGCTGCGGTGTGCGCTCCAGCGCGGCCTCGAAACGGGCGATGTCCACGACGTCCACGCCGATACCCAGGATCATCGTCCCAGCGTATCCAGCTCTCTCCCGGAGGGCCGAGATCCTTTTCCCCGAAACCGCTCGCGGTAATCCCATGTCTTTGTCCACAGGCTGTGGATCCTTGGGGACACCCCGGCCATGATCCGGTCGGTCGTTCATCGTTACGCTGCCAAGGTGAACAACGGCTACGTGGAACTGAGCAGGGAGCAGTGGAGCGAGCTCCGCAAGACCACGCCCTTGACTCTCACCGCAGACGAGCTGGAAGAGCTGCGCGGGGTCGACGACCCCATCGACCTGACCGAAGTCACCGACATCTACCTCCCCCTGACCCGGCTGCTCAACCTGCACTTCACCGGGTCCAAGCAGCGCAGCAGCGTGCTGAGCGCGTTCCTCGGCCACCCCGGGCAGCGCGTCCCGTACATCCTGGGCATCGCGGGCAGTGTCGCGGTCGGCAAGTCGACCACGGCCAGGCTCCTGCACACCCTGCTGGCCCGCTGGCCCGAGCACCCGCACGTGGAGCTGGTCACCACCGACAGCTTCCTTTACCCCAACGCGGTGCTGGAGGCCAAGAAGATCATGCATCGCAAGGGCTTCCCCGAGAGCTACGACAGGCGGGCGCTGGTCAGGTTCGTGGCGGAGGTGAAGGCAGGGGCGGCTGAGGCGCACGCGCCCGTCTACAGCCACCTCGAGTACGACATCGTCCCTGGCACCACCCAGGTCGTGACAAGTCCGGATATCTTGATCATCGAGGGCCTCAACGTGCTCCAACCGGCCCCGCCCACGTCCCTCGCCGTCACCGACTACTTCGACTTCTCCATCTACGTGGACGCCAAGGTCGAGGACATCCGCACCTGGTACGTCGAACGCTTCCACAAACTCCGCCGCACCGCGTTCGAGGACCCGAAGTCGTACTTCCGGCACATCGCCGAACTCTCCTACGAGGAGGCCACGGACTTCGCGGTCAACGTCTGGCGCGACATCAACGAGCGCAACCTCGTCGAGAACATCGCCCCCACCCGGGGCCGGGCCGACCTGGTGCTCAAAAAGGGCGCAGACCACTCCGTCCGGCGGGTGCGCCTCCGCCAGACCTGAACGCCTCCTCGAACAGGTAGCGCGCGAACCTGCCCGCGCACTCCTGGTCGTCGATGTCGGCGAACCAGCACTCCTCACCGTGGTCATGGCACCAGAACCGGATCATGTGAGCAAGCCTCGCGTATGGGCGTCAACACCTCGTCAACGTCCGATGGACGACAATGGCCCCGTGCTGCATCTGCGACTGATCGTCCCGGCCGCGCGCGTCGACGAGGCGACGGCGGTGTTGGAGAGCTGCCCAGGCGTCACCAACATCGTCGTCCTGCCTGGCGCGGGCCGCGCGCCGCGCGGTGACGTGGTCCTCTGCGACGCGGCCAGAGAGTCGGTCAACGAGGTACTCGACCGGCTCAAATGGGTGCAGGACGAGGGCTCCATCGCCGCCGAGCAGGTGGACCTGTCGCTGTCGAAGGCGGCGGAGGAGGCCGTCGAGGAGGCGCCGGGCGAGCCCGACGACGCGGTGATCTGGGAGCAGTTGTCGCACCGGGTCTACGCCGAATCCCGGATCACCTGGGCCTACCTGGCCTTCCTCGCCATCGCCACGCAGATCGCGGGCATCGGCGTGCTGCAGAACTCCCCCATCCTCATCGTCGGCGCGATGGTGCTCGGCCCCGAGTTCGGCGCGGTCGCGGCCATGTGCTTCGGGCTGCTGCGCCGCAAGGGGCATCTGGTCGTGACCGCGTTCAAGACGCTGGTCGTCGGGTTCACGGTGGCGATCGCGATCACGTTCGCGTGCGCGCTCGTCTCCGCCTGGCTGGGCTGGATCGACGCGGACAACCTCCACGAGAACGCGGAGGTGCACTTCATCGTCGTACCCGACCGCTGGTCGTTCATCGTGGCCCTGCTGGCGGGCGTGGCAGGGGTGCTGTCGATCACCGCGGGCAAGTCGTCGGCCCTGGTCGGCGTCTTCATCTCGGTCACCACGGTGCCCGCGGCCGGCTACGTGGCCGTCGCGCTGGCGCTGTCGGAGTGGGCGGAGGTCGCGCCGTCGGTCTCCCAGCTCGCGGTCAACATCCTCGGGATGATCATCTCGGGCACCCTCACCCTCTGGGTCCAGCGGCGATTCTGGCCTCAAGTAGGACGTCGTTCATCCGTCTGAACGAGGCGACGCCGCTCGGTGCGGCGGTAGGGTCCGGCTCATGCACATCCTCGCCACCGAGGGGCTGACCAAACGCTTCCCCACCGTCACCGCGGTCGACGGGCTCTCCTTCACCGTGGGTTCCGGGGTCACCGGTCTGGTCGGGGCGAACGGCGCCGGCAAGTCGACGCTGATCAAGATCCTGCTCGGCCTGCTGCCGCCCTCCGACGGCACCGCGCGGGTGCTCGATCTGGACGTCACCGCGCAGGGCGCCGAGATCCGCCGGCTCGTGGGCTACATGCCCGAGCACGAATGCCTGCCCCCCGACGTCTCCGCCACCGAGTTGGTCGTCCACCTCGCCCGGATGTCCGGGCTGCCACGCACCGCCGCCCGCGAGCGCGCCGCCGACGTGCTGCGCCACGTCGGCCTCGCCGAAGAGCGCTACCGCCCTGTCGGCACCTACTCCACCGGCATGAAACAGCGGGTCAAACTGGCCCAGGCGCTCGTCCACGACCCCAAGCTGATCTTCCTCGACGAGCCCACCAACGGCCTCGACCCGCGTGGCCGCGACGAGATGCTGACGCTGATCAGGCGCATCGGCACCGAGTTCGGCATCAGTGTCCTGGTCACCTCCCACCTGCTCGGCGAGCTGGAACGCATCTGCGACCACGTGATCGTCATCGACGGCGGGCGGCTGCTGCGCTCGTCGGCGATCGGCGACTTCACCCAGGCCACGCAGACGGTGACGGTCGAGGTCGACGAGGGGCTCGACGAGCTGACCACCCGGTTGGTCGGCGACGGGCAGACGGTCTCGCGGCAGGGGCGCCTGCTGGTGGTCAAGGTGCTGGGGCCCGAGACGTACGACGCCGTCCGCGACGCCACCGCCGAGCTGGGTCTGTGCCTGATCCGCCTCGAACAGGGACGTCACCGCATCGAGGACGTCTTCAGGGACGAGGTCGCGCATGTCTGAGATCTACGACATCGGCTACCGGCACTACGACGGCCCCAGGCTCGGCCGCGGCCACGCCACCAGGGCGCTGGCCGTGCACAGCCTGCGCGGCATCTTCGGTCTCGGCCGCCCGGCCCGCACCAAGATCGTGCCGTTCGCCCTGGCCGGCATCATGATCATGCCCTCGATCGTGAACATCGCCATGATGGCCCTGCTCCAGCGGGGCGGCATCGCCTACAGCAGCTTCGCGGTCGTCATGCAGGCCGTGGTGGCGATCTTCCTGGCCTCCCAGGCGCCCACGGTGGTCGCCCCCGACCTGCGCCACCGCGTCCTGCCGCTCTACCTGTCGCGGCCGGTCTCGATCGCCGAGTACGTCGGCGCCAAGGTCGCGGCGATGACCGTGGCGGTGTTCGCGCTGATCGCGGTGCCGCTGACGCTCACCTACGTGGGCGAGCTGGTCGTCGACATGCCCGGCCCGCCGGCCACCGGCGAGTTCTTCGGCGCGCTGCTCATGGCGTTCGTGCTGGCGGTGCTGCTGTCGGCGTTCGGGCTGGCGCTGGCCTCCCTCACGCCGCGGCGCGGGCTCGGCGTGGCCTCGGTGATCACGGTGTACCTGCTGTCGTCCGCCTCGGTCCCGCTGATCTTCGCCACGCTCGCCTCGGCCGGCAACGAGGCGGCGGGCTCCTGGGCCTGGCTGCTGAACCCGTTCTGGCTGGTGGACTCCGTACAGCACTGGTTGTTCGGCACGCCGGTGAACGCCATCGAGAGCGACTACCCGAGCGGGCCGGCCTCGGCGCTGTTCCTGGTCGCGCTCATCGGCCTGGCCGTGCTCGCCCTGGCGCTGCGCTACAGGAAGGCGGCCGCGCGATGAAGATCGAGCTCTCGCAGGTGTCCCGCTGGTACGGCAACGTGGTGGCGGTCAACGACGTCACCATGACCATCGGCCCCGGCGTCACGGGCCTGCTCGGCCCGAACGGCGCGGGCAAGTCGACCCTCCTGCACATGATGGCCGGGTTCCTGGCCCCGTCGGGCGGCTCGGTCACGCTGGACGGCACCCGCGCCTGGAAGAACCACCAAATTTACCGAAATATCGGCTTGGTTCCGGAAAGGGAGGGCGTCTATGGCTTCCTGACCGGCTGGCAGTTCGTCCTGTCGGCCGCCCGGCTGCACGGCCTGGCCGACCCCGTCGAGGCCGCCCGCAAGGCGCTGGCCACCGTGGAGATGGAGGAGCCGAAGGACCGGCGGGTGGAGACGTACTCCAAGGGCATGCGCCAGCGCGTCAAGGTCGCCGCCGCGCTCGTCCACGACCCGCCCGTGCTCCTGCTCGACGAGCCGTTCAACGGCATGGACCCGCGCCAGCGCCTGCACCTCATGGACCTGATCCGCGGCATGGGCACGGCCGGCAAGACGATCCTGTTCAGCTCCCACATCCTGGAGGAGGTCGAGCGGGTCGCCCAGCACATCGAGGTCCTGGTGGCGGGCCGGCACGCGGCGTCCGGCAACTTCCGCGAGATCAGGCGGCTGATGACGGACCGGCCCCACCTGTTCATGATCCGCTCCAGTGACGACAGGAGGCTCGCCGCCGCCCTCGTACGCGACGACTCGACCGGCGGCATCACGCTGCGCCCCGACGGCCTGGAGGTCCAGGCCACCGAGTTCCGCCGCTTCGCCCGCCTGCTGCCGCAGGTGGCGCGGGCCGAGGGCGTGAGCCTGCACCAGGTCTCCCCCGCGGACGAGGACCTGGAGAGCGTCTTCTCCTACCTGATCAACAGGAGCACCTGAATGAACACCGTGGTAGCCGGCATCACCTACCGCGCCCTGCTGGGCCGCCGGCGCATCATCCTGCTCCTGCTGCTCCCGCTCGCGCTGGTCGGCCTGGCCGTGTTGTTCCGCGTCCTCGAGGGCGGCGACCAGCGCTCCGCCGTGCTGCTGCTGCAGAACTTCGCCATCGGCACCATGCTGCCGCTGCTGGGCCTGATCGCGGGCACCGGCGTCATCGCCCCCGAGATCGACGACGGCACGATCATCCACCTGATGTCCAAGCCGATCTCGCGGCCGGTCATCGTCGGGACGAAGTTCGTGGTCGCGGCCTCGCTGCTGGCCGTGTTCGCGGCCGTGCCGACGTACGTGGCGGGCTGGCTCCTGGTGCGCGACGAGGCGGGCATCGCGGCCGGGTTCGCCCTGGGCTCGCTGGTCGCCGGCATCGCCTACGCGGCCGTCTTCCTGCTGCTCGGCATCCTCACCCGGCACGCGGTCACGATCGGCATCGTCTACGCGCTGGTCTGGGAGAGCCTGGTGGGCAACCTCGTCCCTGGCGCGCGCAAGTTCTCCATCCAGCACTGGGGACAGTCGATCGCCGACCAGTTCTCCGACTCGCCCTTCTTCACGGCGGACGTCACGCTGGGCTTCGCCGTACCAGCCCTGCTCGTCGTCACCGTCGGCGCGGTCGTCTTCGCCGGGCAGCGCCTGCGGGTCTTCTCGCTCACAGGCGACGAATAAGAGCCGTACTCGCTCGAAGAGAGCGTCACGGCCCGCGGGATCCCCGCGGGCCGTGACGTCAGGCGTTCAGACGCAGGCCGTGCGCACGACGTCGGCCAGCCGCCCCGCCACCTGCGTGGCGTGCTCCTCCGACGCCGCCTCGACCATGACCCGGATCATCGGCTCGGTGCCGCTCGGCCGGATCAGCACCCGGCCCGTCTCGCCCAGCTCGGCCTCCGCCTCGGCGACGGCGGCGACCAGCTCGGGCACCGTGGCCTTGCCCTTGTCGACGTCCTTGACGTTGATCAGGATCTGCGGCAGCGGCGTCATCACGGCGGCCAGCTCCTTCAGCGGCACGCCGGACTTGGCCACCACGCCCAGCAGGTGGAGCGAGGTGAGCAGGCCGTCGCCGGTGGTGGCGTGGTCGAGCATGATGACGTGGCCCGACTGCTCGCCGCCCAGGTTGTAGCCGTCGGACTTCATGCGCTCCAGCACGTAGCGGTCGCCCACCGCGGTCTCCACCACGGTGATGCCCGCATCGCGCATGGCGAGCTTGAAGCCCAGGTTGGACATCACGGTCGCGACCACGGTGTCCTTGGCCAGCAGGCCCTCACCGTGCATGGCCGCGGCCAGGATGGCCATGATGTGGTCGCCGTCGATGATCTCGCCCGTGTGGTCGACCGCCAGGCAGCGGTCGGCGTCGCCGTCGTAGGCCACGCCCAGGTCGGCCCCGCGCGAGATGACCACCTGCTTGAGCTTGTCGAGGTGGGTCGAGCCGTGGCCGGCGTTGATGTTGAGGCCGTCGGGCCTGGCGCCGATGGCCTCGACCCTGGCGCCCGCGCGTACCAGCGCCTCGGGCGCCACCATGTGGGCGGCCCCGTGCGCGCAGTCGACCACGACGTCGAGGCCGTCGAGCGCGGCGATCATCGTGGTCAGCACGTGGGAGATGTAGCGGTCGGCCTCACCGTACGCGTCGCGCACGCGGCCCACGCCGGAGCCGACCGGAAAGCTCCACTCCTCGCCCAGCCGTCGCTCGATCTCGTCCTCGACCGCGTCGGACAGCTTGAATCCGCCACGCGCCAGGAACTTGATGCCGTTGTCGGGCGCCGGGTTGTGCGACGCCGACAGCATGACGCCGAGATCGGCGCCGAGCGCGGCCGTGAGGTGGGCGACGGCCGGGGTGGGCAGCACGCCGAGGCGCAGCACGTCCACTCCCGACGCCGCGAGGCCCGCGACCACCGCGGCCTCGAGAAACTCTCCCGAGGCACGCGGGTCGCGGCCCACGACCGCCACCGGACGGCGCCCGGTAGCGGCGAACGCGCCTGCATCGCCGAGGACATGCGCCGCCGCCACGGACAGATCCATGGCGAGCTGGGCGGTGAGGTCGCGGCCGGCGACCCCACGTACCCCGTCGGTGCCGAAAAGGCGCGCCAACTTCAGCGCTTGCTGTACTGCGGAGCCTTGCGGGCCTTCTTGAGGCCGTACTTCTTCCGCTCCGTGGCGCGGGCGTCACGGGTGAGGAAGCCGGCCTTCTTCAGCGGCGGCCGGTTGATCTCGACGTCCAGGATCGCCAGGGCGCGGGACAGGCCCATGCGCAGCGCGCCGGCCTGGCCGGTCACGCCGCCGCCGTCGATGCGCGCGATGACGTCGAACGCCTCCTCGGCACCGAGCACGACGAACGGCTCGTTGACGATCTGCTGGTGGACCTTGTTCGGGAAGTAGACGTCCAGCGAACGTCCGTTGATCGTCCACTTGCCGGTGCCGGGGACGATGCGCACGCGGGCGATCGACTCCTTGCGGCGGCCGGTGCCGTACGAGTTGCCCGTGGTCACGGGCTTGCGCACGGGAGCGTCGGCGCTGGCGGCGGACTCGGTGGTGTATTCGGACGGGAAGTCCTCGCTGGAGGTGTCCTCCAGCTCGGCCTCGACGACCGTCTCGACACCGGTGGGCTCAGCCACGGTTCTCCTCTAACTCTTTCGAACTACTACTGGGCGATCTGGGTGATCTGGAACGGCACCGGCTGCTGGGCCTGGTGCGGGTGCTCGGAACCCGCGTAGACCTTCAGCTTCTTGGCCATCTTCCGGCCGAGGGAGTTCTTCGGCAGCATGCCCTTGACCGCCTTCTCGACGGCCTTGTCGGGGCGCTTCTCCATGAGCTCGCCGTACGTGACGGAACGCAGACCGCCCGGGTAGCCCGAGTGGCGGTACGCCTTCTTCTGCTCAAGCTTGTTGCCACTCAGCGCGATCTTGTCCGCGTTGATGACGATGACGAAGTCACCGGTGTCGACGTGGTTGGCGAAGATCGGCTTGTGCTTGCCGCGGAGCAGGATCGCGACGTGACTGGCCAGCCGGCCCAGCACGACATCGGTCGCGTCGATGACGTACCACTGACGCTGGACGTCGGCGGGCTTCGGTGAGTACGTGCGCACGGTCGTAGCCTTCTTTATGCTCGCGTCTTCGGCGCTGTCGGAAGTGACAGCCACATGGGTCGGTCGGTGCGGGCACACGACGGCCCGGACCTTCCGTCTCCGCTTACGGGAGATGACGCCGGACGCGCCGCGCATTGGTCACGCTGGACCTATGCACACAACGAACCTAAGCTACCCGCCCGGAGGCGTGGAGGTCAAAGGACCGGTAACTGTGGCAGGAGTCTACCTGACCGCAGAACGGTTCGGTTTCGTTTCCCTGGGACCCCTTCATTCCCAGGACCCGACATCCCTATCGTTGACGGCGGTATGTGGCAGACCTCTCACACCCGGCAAACCCAGCGCGGCCTTCGGCGCCGGAGTCGCCTGGGGGTGCTGGCCTGCCTGATGGCGGTGCTGTTCACGGGTGTGCTGATCGGCCGGCTGACCGACGACGCCGAGCCCGCCCCCCACGTCTACCTCAACCAGACCGCCCCGCCCGCCGCCGCCACCGCCAACCCCGCGCCGACGTCCGCCAGGAAGGCCCAGCCACAGGCCGAACGCATCCCCCGCGGGGTCACCACCAAGAAGCGCCCGAGCGAGGCCGCCGCCGCCACCCCCAAGGCGAGCAGGACGCCCGAGGGCCAGATCCCGGGCTTCAACACGACGGACAACCCCGCGGCGGTGCTGAGCGACGGGGACGACTCGGTGCGGCTGATCGGGGGCCTGGCCTCGCAGGTCGTCTCCCTCACGAACGACGCCAGGTCGCAGCGCGGCTGCGGGCCGCTGCGGGTGGACGGAGGGCTGACCCGCTCCGCGCGTACGCACTCGCTGGAGATGGCGCGCGACGGGCAGCTCTCGCACAACTCCCCCGACGGCTCGTCGCCGTGGGACCGGATGGAGCGGGCCGGCTACCGCTGGGGCGCCGCCGAGAACATCGGCGCCGGTTACAGCACCGCCGACGAGGCGGTACGCGGCTGGATGGCCAGCCCCGACCACCGCAAGAACATCCTCGACTGCCGGCTGAAGGCCATCGGCGTCGGGGTCGCGTCCGGCCCCGGCGGACCATGGTGGACTCAGGACTTCGGGACCCAATGACGAACATCACGGTAATGTCGCCGCATGGTTTCCAACGGTAGTGGGGAACGCGAGGACGGCATGGGGAGCGCCCCCTACGGCATGGGGGGCGGTCCGAGAGAGCCGGGCGGCACCCCGAGGCGTGGCGCGCCGGCGTTCATGAACGACGACCCCGCGAGCGGCGCACCGGCGGGCGACACGTCCCCGGGCAGCCTGTTCACCGGCGGCGGCCCGGCGGGCAACGGCCCCGCGGGCTCCCCCGGCGGCCGCGGGTTCGGCGGCGATCCCTCCTTCGGCGGCAACCCCTCCGACAGCGGCGGACTCGGCGGCGGCGGATTCGGTTCCGAGAGCGGCGGCTTCCGCGGCAGGTCTGGCGGCTTCGGCGGCGACTCGGGCTCGTTCCGCAGCGCGCCGGATGGATTCGGCGGCGACTCGGGCGCGTTCCGTCGCGGACCGGATGGACTCGGCGGCGACTCGGGCGCGTTGCGCGGCGGACCGGACGGCTTCGGCGGCGACTCGGGCGCGTTCCGTCGCGGACCGGACGGCTTCGGTGGCGGACCGAGGGGCGACGGCCCCGCGTCCGGCGCTCACGGTCCTGGCGGGCCCGGGGGCGGTGGCCCGGCCGCTGGCGGCCCCGGCAGCCTCTTCAACAGCGGCGGCCCCACGGGCGGGCCGCCGCCGCAAGGGGGCACGTTCGGCGACGCCTTCAGCGCCCCCGGCCCGGGTGGGCGCGGTCCTGGCGGGCACGGCCCAGGTGGACAGGGTCCTGGCGGGCAAGGTCCGGGTGGGCAAGGTCCGGGTGGGCCCGGTTCAGGTGGGCCCGGTTCAGGCGGACAGGGTCCTGGCGGACAGGGTCCGGGTGGTCAGGGTCCTGGCGGGCCGGGAGCCGGTGGCCCAGGAGCAGGTGGTCCTGGAGCGGGTGGTCCTGGAGCGGGTCGCCATGGAGCACCCGGATCAGGTGGCCCCGACCCCCTCGGCGCGGCCTTCGGCGACCTCGGCGATGACGACGACGCGCCACCGGCCACCGGCCGACGGTCCCGCCGCTCCCGTAGAGACCGGGGCTCCGCCGCCCCCGAGGGTGACGAGACCCTGACCTCGTCGGCCGCACCGGAGTCGACGCAGGCGCCTCAGAGCAGGGTCGGCTGGAGCCCGTACGACGAGGGCCGGCGCTCGCGCGGCCCGCTGTGGGCCACGATCGGCGGCGTGCTGACGCTCGGCCTGCTCGGCGGCGGCCTGGTCATGATGTTCAACGCGGATGACCCCGCCTCGACCGAGACCGCCGCGGTCCGCCAGACCACGGCCCCGCTGCCGTCACCCCCATCCGGCAAGTACGGCTTCGCCGCCGACCGCAAGACCGACCCCGACCCGATCTCCGTCTCCGAGATCTTCGGCAAGAAGAAGAAGCTCACGGTCTCGGGCCGCGGCTACGAGATGACGATCACCAGCAAGGACAAGAAGTGCACGGACGGCGCCCTGGGCGACGCCCTCCAGAAGGCGCTCAAGTCCGCCAAGTGCACCCAGTTCGTACGCGCGAGCTTCCGCGACAAGGACGGCAAGGTCATCGGCACGGTCGGCGTGGCCAACCTCGGCTCCAGCAAGCAGGCGAGCGCGGTGGCCAAGGTCGGCGACAAGGAGAACTACGTCAAGCCGCTGGCGGGCAAGGACTCCGTCACCAAGAACCTCGGCGCGGGCAGCGGCGGCGCGCAGATCTCGACGTACGGCCACTACGCGATCCTGGTCTGGTTCCAGAACAAGGACGGCACGAAGCCCGACTCGAAGGGGACGAAGCGGATTTCCGAGGCGATCACCGACATCACCAAGGCCACCGTTTTCCCGGCCCTGGACAACCGAACCCTCACCGGAAGTTCCGCGGGCTGACCGGCTTTGAGTGGTAAAGGCCCCCAAAAGGGACGCCTGATGCCTCTGGGAACACCCATACCGACATTACGATCTCGCGAGTCTCGCTAGGCTCCAGCTATGCGTGGCCAGGAACCCGGGTCTGAGCACGATCGCAGGGAGGCCGAAGGCTCGGCCGCCCCAGCGGCGCCACCGCCGAGCTTCGGCCAGACCGACGGGCGAGACGTTCCAGCGGCGTTGGCTCCATCCGATGAGGCGGCGGATGTCGAGGCACGCCCCACCGTTCCCGCGCGCCCGGGATCGGTGCCCAATTTGCCCGATTCGGACCGGTCGTCCGGCACCCGGTCATGGGAGGTGCCGGGCGACGACGCCGCCCCGTACGACTGGTTCGCCGACCCCACCCACCCCGAGGCCGACCAACCACAGCCGCTCGCCGCTCCCACACCGCAGCCTGTGGACCAGCAGCCTCCCGGCGACCAACCCTCCCGCCCGCCCTTCGGCACCCCGCTGTCCGACCCCGCGCACCCCGGCCGCCCGCCCTTCGGCGCCCCACCGGCCGCTGCCGGGCAGCCCGCCGCCCAAGGCGGCCATCCGCCTTTCGGGGCACCGCAGCCGGGCACGACGGCGTTCAGCGGTCCTGAGGGCGAGCGCCCGTGGCCCGCGCACCCGCACACCACCCTGCCCCCGGGCGACCTGACCCGACCGGGGCGCATCCCCGACGTACGCCCCTGGAACGACCCGCAGGGCGCACCCGCCCAGCCCCCCGGAGGCCAGGCGCACCCTGTAGCCGGGCCGCCCGCACCGACCGAGCCCGGCAACCGGCCCACCGAACACGGCCAGACCCGACAGGGCATCTCCAGCAACCGCCCCATCGAACAAGGCAGGCCCGACCAGGCGGACTCCGGCAACCAGCCACCCCACCACGCCGATCCCGCCAACTGGCCCGCCGAACACGCCGACCCCGGCAGCCGACCCGCCGACCACGGAAGGCCCACCGACCGGCCCACCGACCACGGAAGGCCCACCGACCGGCCCACCGACCACGGAAGGCCCGCAGACTGGCCCGCCGACCACGGAAGACCCGCCGACTGGCCCGCCGAACGCGGCGAACACGGCGACCCCGCCAACTGGCCCGCCCGGCCGGTCGTGCCCGGGGCGCCGCCGTGGGAGCCGCCGCCCGCGTTCACCGCCGCCGCGGCGGGCATGCCGGTGTGGCCCGCCCCCGTCAGCGCCCCCCACGCCCTGCCGCCGTGGCCGGCCGCCACGGGCGAGCTGGAGGCCGAGCCCGACAACGACGAGCCGTCCCTTCCCCCGCCCTTCAACCCGAACGCCGCCGACACCGACCCGAACGCCACCGCGGTCGGCCTCACCCGCCCCTCGGCCCCCTTCTTCGCCCCGAACGCCACACCAGGCGACCCCACCGACCAGCACGCCCCGGCCCTCCACCCAGGCGACGAGCCCACCAACCCGGCAACCGCCCGGCCCGGCACCCCCCACCCAAGCCCGCCCGTCCAAACCCCCACCGGCCACGGCCCCACCGTGCCCGGAGCCACCGCACCGGGAGTCATCCGGCCCACAGACGGCCACCCTGGCCAAGGACAGCCCGGCCAGGGGCAGCCCGGCCAGGGGCAGCCCGGTCAAGGGCAGCCCGGTCAAGGGCAGCCCGGCCAGGGACAGCCCGGTGACGGCCGCTCTGGCGAGGCCCGGCCGGGCACCCGCCCCGAAAACGCCGCCCCTGACGCCACGGCCGCCCACCCAGCGGAAACCGGCCCTCGGCCGAGCACACCCCAGGCCCGCACCGCTCACCCCACGAGCCCCGACGACACCGACCCCAACGGCACCGTCCCCGGCGGCACCGTCCCCGGCGACGCGCGGCCGCGAGACACGGATCCTGGCCGCACCCAGCCCGCCGACCAACGGCGCACCACCCCCCACCTCCCCGCCCCCATAGCGACCACCGCGCCGGGCACGAATGAGCAGCGCTCAGGCGCCCGTCCGGCCCACTACTTCGACCCGGCCGCCGCCAAGCGCGACGCCGCCACGGCAGGCGACCACGACACCAACCCCTCCCTCCAACCTCCGGAGCCGGGCGACGTACCCGTCTGGCCGCCCACTCCCCCGTCCGGCGACAAACTGCCCGAACTGCCGTTCTCCCGAGACACCTGGGGCCACAAGCCTCAGACCAGCCTCGACCGCCTGGCTCCCCCGGCAGGGGGCGGCGGGCTGGCCCTCCCACCTGGAGCGTTCAAACAACCGCCGTTCCAGACCCCGCCACCGCCTCCGCCACCCGCCAGGAGCAAGCGCGCGCTGCTCGTGACGCTGGGCGCGCTGGCCCTGGCAGGCGTGGCGACCGGCGGCTTCTTCGCCTTCCAGACCGTGAACGCCTCGGCGCCCCGCACGGCCGCCGCCCGGCCCACGGCGACCGCGCCGCCCCCGGCCGACGTCGAGCAGTCCGCCACCCCGCCCGCGGACGTGCCCGGCGCGTCCGTCCTCAACTCCGAGGAGACCGACCCGCAGAAGTTGTCGCTGTCGGAGGCGTTCCCGAAGAAGAAGGTGAGCGCAGCGGGGACGACGTTCACGCGGGTTAAGGCCGACATGGAGACGACGTGCGACAAGGCCGCCACCGGAGAGTTCGCCGGCGCGCTGAAGGAGCAGAAGTGCACCCGGGTGCTGCGGGCCACGTACGTCGACAGCAAACACCGCTACGCCGTCACCACCGGCATCGCCGTCCTGCCTGACAAGGACGCCGCCGCCACCGCCGACCAGGCGAAGAACCTCTCCCGCAACGTCTGGTTCCGCCCGCTCCCCGGGCCGGCCGGGTCGGGCGGCGAGCGCGTGCACATCGCGGGCGGCTACGCGGCGGGCCTGGTCTGGGGCCGCTACATCGTCTTCAGCTACGCCACCCACGCCGACGGCCACACCCCGGAGGCCAAGGAGAAGACACTACCCAAGGTCAGCGGCGCCTTCAGGGACCAGACCTCACAGGTACTCGAACGCCGCATCACCAAGGGCTGACCCCAGCACGAAGCCCCCAGAGACCAGCCGAAGGAGCCGGTCGGTCCAGCCCGCGACCGGCTCCCGCAGGTTACTCGGGGACCGTCCGCACCCGCCGGGTGGCCTCGGCGCGGGCGGCGAGGTCGGCGTCCGCCGGATAGCCCACCTCCTCCAGGCACAACCCGTGCGCCGGCGCCACGTGCACCCCCGAATCCCGTACGCCCCGCGCCAGCACCTGCCCAGGCCACTCCACCGGACGCCGCCCGTCACCGGCCGCCAGCAGCGACCCGACCAGCGCCCGCACCATCGAGTGGCAGAACGCGTCGGCCACCACGGCCGCCTCCAGCACCCCGTCGGGCCGCCGGGCCCACTCCAGCCGCTGGAGTTCCCTGATCGTCGTGGCCCCTTCGCGCCGCTTGCAGAACGCCGCGAAGTCGTGCTCCCCGAGCAGCCCGGCGGCGGCGGCGTTCAGCGCCCCGAGATCCAGCGGCCGGTCGTGCCAGACGACCTCCCGCCGCAGCAGCGGGTCGACGCCGCCCGGCGCGTCACCCACCCGGTACGCGTACCGCCGGAACATCGCCGAGAACCGGGCGTCGAAGCCCTCAGGAGCCACGCAGACCCGCTGAATCCGTACGTCTGGCTCCAGGACCCCGCCCAGCCGCCGCACGAGCGCAGAGAGCCGCTCATCGACGCCCAGGGGCCCTCTGTTCCCGTCGAGCTCCCCCAGCGACTCCTCCGGCACGTCCACGTGGGCGACCTGCCCCCGCGCGTGCACCCCCGCGTCGGTACGCCCCGCCACGGTCAGCGCGGCCGGCCCGCCGAGGCGCAGGATGCGGCCGAGCGCCTGCTCGATCTCCCCCTGGACCGTACGCAGCCCCGGCTGCCTGGCCCAGCCGGAGAAGTCGGTCCCGTCGTACGCGAGGTCGAGGCGGAGCCGTACCACGATGATCCTCCCTGAATGTCGAAACGGGCCCGGACCCCCGCGAGGGGATCCGGGCCCGTCTCATGCGGCCTGGAAAGATCAGGCCCCGTCCTTCTTCGCCTCACCCTCGGCGGCGTCGGCCTTGTCGTCGGCCTTGGCCTCGGCCGGCTCAGCGGCCTCGGCGGCCTCCGGGGCCTCAGCCGCCTCGGCCTTGGTCTCCTCGACGGCCTCCTCGACAGCCTCAGTGGCGGCCTCGGCGGCGGGCGCGGTCTCCTCGGCGGCGGGCGCGGCAGCGGCGGCCGGGGTCTCGACCTGGCGGGTCGTGACGCCGTTCAGCGGCTCGGTCACCAGCTCGATGACCGCCATCGGGGCGTTGTCGCCCTTACGCGCACCGATCTTGGTGATGCGGGTGTAGCCACCCGGACGCTCGGCGAACGTCGTCGCGATCTCGGTGAAGAGGTGGTGCACGACGCCCTTGTCCCGAACGACGGTCAGGACCTGACGCCGGTTGTGGATGTCGCCCTTCTTCGCCTTGGTGATCAGGCGCTCGGCCAGCGGACGCAGGCGCTTGGCCTTCGTGACCGTCGTACGGATCTTGCCGTGGCGGAACAGATCGGTGGCGAGGTTCGCCAGGATCAGCCGCTCGTGCGCCGGGCTGCCGCCAAGACGTGCACCCTTGGTGGGCTTGGGCATGGTCTTTCTCCTCCTGGGTCAACCCGCCCCGGCCGTACCAGGTACCGGAGTCGGGCCGGACCGCGTTCGTTCTGCGCGCGATCCGTTATCGAGCCGCGAAGTGCGGGAATCAGTACTGCTCGGTCTCGACGTACGCGCTGTCGTCGTCGTCGTAGCCGCCACCGGCCACCGCGCTCGGGTCGAACCCGGGCGGGGAGTCCTTGAGGGCCAGCGACATCTCGTGCAGCTTCTGCTTGACCTCTTCGATCGACTTGGCGCCGAAGTTCCGGATGTCCAGCAGGTCCTGCTCGCTGCGGGCGACGAGCTCACCCACGGTGTGGATGCCCTCGCGCTTGAGGCAGTTGTAGGAGCGAACGGTGAGGTTCAGCTCCTCGATCGGCAGCGCCAGGTCGGCGGCCAGGGCGGCGTCGGTCGGCGACGGGCCGATGTCGATGCCCTCGGCCTCGACGTTCAGCTCTCGGGCCAGGCCGAACAGCTCGACGAGGGTCTTGCCGGCGGAGGCCACCGCGTCACGGGGCTTCATCGCGGGCTTGGTCTCGACGTCGAGGATGAGACGGTCGAAGTCGGTACGCTGCTCGACTCGGGTCGCCTCGACCTTGTAGGTGACCTTGAGCACCGGGGAGTAGATCGAGTCGATCGGGATGCGCCCGATCTCCTGGCCCGGCTGCTTGTTCTGGGCGGCGGAGACGTAGCCGCGACCGCGCTCGACGGTCAGCTCCATCTCCAGCTTGGCCTTGCCGTTGAGCGTCGCGATGCGCAGCTCGGGGTTGTGCACCTCGACCCCGGCCGGCGGCGCGATGTCGGCGGCGGTGACCTCACCCGGGCCCTGCTTGCGCAGGTACATCACGACCGGCTCGTCGTGCTCGGAGGAGACGACCAGCTCCTTGAGGTTGAGGATGATGTCGGTGACGTCTTCCTTGACCCCGGGAACGGTCGAGAACTCGTGCAGCACGCCCTCGATGCGGATGCTCGTCACGGCCGCACCCGGGATGGACGACAGCAGCGTGCGGCGCAGCGAGTTGCCGATGGTGTAGCCGAAGCCCGGCTCCAGCGGCTCGATGACGAATCGGGACCGGGTCTCGTCGATCGACTCTTCGAGAAGAGTCGGACGCTGAGCGATCAGCATGTGCGGGTCTCCCCTTTTTTCGTGTGACGCCCGCTATATGACGCCACTCCGATGAAAAGCGTAGCCGGGGTGCGGAGGTCCGTACCCCGGCCGAGGCTCACTTCGAGTAGTACTCGACGATGAGCTGCTCCTGGACCTGGGTGTCGATCTGCTGGCGAACCGGCAGTTGGTGAACCAGGACGCGGAGCTTGTCCGGCACGACGCCGAGCCACGCGGGCACGGTGCGCTCGCCGGCGGTGGCGCGGGCCACCTCGTACGGCAGGAGGTTCCGCTTGGTCTCGCGGACCTCGATGATGTCGTGCTCGCGCACGCGGTACGACGGGATGTCGACCTTCTTGCCGTTCACCAGGAAGTGCCCGTGACGGACCTGCTGGCGGGCGGCGTCGCGCGACTGCGCGAAACCGGCGCGGTAGACGACGTTGTCGAGACGGCTCTCCAGGATCTGGAGCAGCACCTCGCCCGACTTGCCGGTACGGCCGGCGGCCTCCTCGTAGTAGTTGTGGAACTGCTTCTCGAGGACGCCGTAGATGCGGCGGGTCTTCTGCTTCTCGCGAAGCTGAAGCTGGTACTCGGACTCCTTGGGACGTCCGCGACCGTGCTCACCCGGCGGGTAAGGACGGATCTCGATGGGGCACTTGGCGGACTCGCACTTGCTGCCCTTGAGGAAGAGCTTGGTCTTCTCGCGACGGCAGAGCTTGCAGTCAGCGCCCGTGTAACGAGCCATTTCTCTGAATCTCCTGGGCTAAGTCAGACGCGGCGGCGCTTCGGCGGCCGGCAACCGTTGTGCGGAACCGGGGTGACGTCCTGGATCGAGCCCACCTCGAGGCCGGTGGCCTGCAGCGAGCGGATCGCGGTCTCGCGGCCGGAGCCGGGACCCTTGACGAAGACGTCGACCTTGCGCATGCCGTGCTCCATGGCGCGGCGGGCGGCGTTCTCGGCGGCCATCTGAGCGGCGAACGGGGTGGACTTACGGGAGCCCTTGAAACCCACGTGGCCGGCGCTGGCCCAGGAGATCACGTTCCCGTTGGGGTCGGTGATCGAGACGATCGTGTTGTTGAACGTGCTCTTGATGTGGGCGTGCCCGTGAGCGACGTTCTTCTTCTCCTTGCGGCGCACCTTCTTCGGTGCGCCCTGGCGGCTCTTAGGAGGCATCCTTTGCCTTCACTCCTGAGGTCTTCGGTCCCGCGGCTGCGTTTGATCGTGGCGCTCGCCCGGCCCGCACCGGTCACACACAGGTGCCGTACGGGCCAGAGCGCTTGCCGCTCCGGATGTGGACTACTTCTTACCGGGCTTCTTCTTACCGGCGACGGTCTTCTTCTTGCCCTTACGGGTGCGCGCGTTGGTCTGCGTGCGCTGACCGTGCACGGGCAGGCCCTTGCGGTGCCGGATGCCCTGGTAGCAACCGATCTCGATCTTGCGTCGGATGTCGGCCTGGACCTCGCGGCGCAGGTCACCCTCGATCTTGTAGTTCGCCTCGATGTAGTCACGCATCGGGACGAGCTCGGTGTCGGAGAGCTGGTGCACGCGAAGGTCGCCGCTGACACCGGTGGCCTGGAGGATCTCCTGGGCGCGGGTGCGGCCGATTCCGTAGATGTAGGTGAGAGCGATCTCCAGCCGCTTCTCGCGGGGGAGGTCGACGCCAACCAGGCGAGCCATGGTCGGGCATTCTCCTTCGTTTCGGCGGAGGTCTTGCGCCGTACTACCCCTCCCCAATGCCCGGGGTGAGGGCCCCGGCCTCCGACCGGGGGTCTCCCGAGTGGTTCAAGCCCTTGACGGGCCCGCCTGCTCGGGTGTGCGACGCGAACACTGATGCAGGCTCCTCATGCGTCGAGCCCGCTCCCTGACGGGGCGGACTCGGAGAAGCCTTGCGGCGACTAACCCTGACGCTGCTTGTGGCGCAGGTTGTCGCAGATCACCATGACGCGACCGTGCCGGCGGATCACCTTGCACTTGTCGCAGATCTTCTTGACGCTCGGCTTTACCTTCATTGTCCTTCGTGTCCTCAGACGTCTTTACTTGTATCGGTAGACGATCCGCCCACGACTGAGGTCGTAGGGGCTCAGTTCAACGACAACCCGGTCGTCAGGAAGAATCCGGATGTAGTGCATCCGCATTCGTCCGCTGATGTGGGCCAGGACCTTATGGCCGTTGTCGAGCTGCACCCGGAACATGGCGTTCGGGAGCGATTCGACCACAGTGCCCTCGATCTCGATGGCGCCGTCTTTTTTGGCCAAAATTCCTCGCGTTTCACTGATCGATCGTCTGAGGCTCCGGTTCACTACGCAGCCGCGACCTTCACGCTTCGAAGAGAGCGACGATCAGCAAAGACCGCCGACGCGTGATAGTCATAGTGAGCCGACTAAGGAGTGTACGACACCTGAGCCAAAAACGCGAAACGCGTGCCAGGTGTCCTGACACAACCATCAAAGAGTTTACCCTACGCGGCGAGCCCCACGCGCCGAGCACGAGACACCAGGGCGCGGCGACCCGCCGCTAGGGGCGCTTCGGCTTGTTGTCGCCGAAGATGGTGCTCATCAGCAGGATCACGCCCCACGGGCCCATGACCCACAGCGGCCACGGATAGACCAGGTCGCTCGACGTGAGGCTCACGATCAGCCAGATCACCCAGTTGACCCCGCTGGCCACGGCCCAGGCGCCCCAGGCCGCCCGCATGCCCGAGTGCAGCTCCCGCTTCTCGGCAGCCTTGACGGGCAGGTGGCGCAGGTCCACGTCGGGAAGGTCGGACGTCAGCCTGGCCAGCTCACCATAGGTCTTGCTCTGGTAGAGGTGCTCCAGCCGCTCGTTGAACTCGTCCATCGTGATGCGGCCCTGCGCGGTGTGCTCGCGAAGGATGGCGGCGACACGGTCGCGGTCGGCGTCGGAGGCACGCATCTCGGGGCTGTTCGCCATCCCACCCACTCCCGGTTAGTTCTGTGGTTGAGCCAGACGCCCTTCGCCCCCGTCTAGGGCGGTAAGCACCCAAGGACCATTATGTGTCACGGCGACGCTGTGTTCGAAGTGTGCGGAGTGCTTCCCGTCGATCGTCACGACGGTCCAGTCGTCGGCCAGTACGCGGGTCCGCTCGGTGCCCAGGTTGACCATCGGCTCGATGGCCAGGCACATGCCCTCTTCCAGCACCGGGCCGCGGCCGGGTTTGCCGTGGTTGGCGATCCACGGGTCCATGTGCATCTCGGTGCCGATGCCGTGGCCGCCGTACTCCGGAGGGATGCCGTAGCGGCCCTGGCGCCTGACGTACCGCTCGACCTCGTGGCCGATGTCGGACAGGTGGCGGCCGGGCCTGAGCGCGGCGATGCCGTGCCACATGGCCTCCTCGGTGACCCGCATCAGCTCGGTCAGCTTCGGGTCCACCTCGCCGACCGGGACCGTGATGGCGGAGTCGCCGTGCCAGCCCTCCAGGATCGCGCCGCAGTCGATGGAGATGAGGTCGCCCTCGCGCAGCTTGCGGACGTCGGTCGGGATGCCGTGCACGACCTCGTCGTTCACCGACGCGCAGATCGTCGCGGGGAAGCCCTGGTAGCCCTTGAACGACGGGATCGCGCCCTCGTCCCTGATCGCCTTCTCGGCGATGACGTCGAGGTCGAGCGGCGTCATGCCGGGCTCTACTGAGCGCCTGAGCAGGTCGAGCGTGCGGCCCACCACCAGCCCTGCCGCCCGCATCTTCTCGAGCTGCTCCGGCGACTTGATCTGAATGCCGTGTTTGTTGCGTTTGAACATCTTCAGCCCCCCTGGGTCAACGGGCCACAATGGGGGCCCAATTCCCCCACAATAGCCGCGAGGTGGCACGGAAACCCGTGCCACCTCCGCGAATCGGTGCGTACCCGGCTAACCCACAAAGGGCCCAGCTACTCCATGAACGGCCGGATCGCGTCCATGGCCCGCTGGGTGATCTCTTCGACCGGCCCGGTCGCGTCGACGCCCACCAGGATGCCCTCGTCGGCGTAGTAGGAGACCAACGGGGCCGTCTGCACCTGGTAGACCTCCAGGCGGTGCCTGACGGTCTCCTCCTTGTCGTCGTCACGCTGGAAGAGCGCGCCCCCGCACGCGTCGCACTTGTCGTCCTTCTTGTCGTCGAACTCGACGTGCCAGATGCGGCCGCACTGGCTGCAGGTGCGCCGGCCGGCCAGCCGCCTGACCACCTCGTCGTCGTCGACGACCAGCTCGAGTACGACGTTGAGCGCCTGACCCCAGTCCTTGAGCATGTCGCGCAGGATCTCCGCCTGCGCGACGTTCCTCGGGAAGCCGTCGAGCAGGAACCCGTACTGGGCGTCGTCCTCGGAGAGACGGTCACGGACCATGGCGATGGTGACCTCGTCGGGCACCAGATCGCCACGGTCCATGTAGGTCTTGGCCAGCTTGCCAAGGTCCGTGCCGCCCGAGACGTTGGCACGGAAGATGTCACCTGTCGAGATCTTCGGGATGGACAGGTTCGATGCGATGTACTGGGCCTGTGTCCCCTTACCCGCTCCGGGGGGCCCGACCAGAACGAGACGCACTACCGCAGGAAGCCTTCGTAATTACGCTGCTGCAGTTGGCTCTCGATCTGCTTCACCGTGTCCAGACCGACGCCTACCATGATCAGAATGCTCGTCCCTCCGAACGGGAAGTTCTGGCTCGCACCGGCCACCGCCAGCGCGACGATCGGGACCATGGAGATCAGACCCAGATAGAGCGCGCCAGGCGCGGTCAGACGGGTGAGCACGAAGTTCAGGTATTCAGCCGTCGGACGGCCGGGGCGGATGCCCGGAATGAAACCACCGTACTTCTTCATGTTGTCGGCGACTTCAGTGGGGTTGAACGTGATGGACACGTAGAAGTACGTGAAGAAGATGATCAGCAGGAAGAACGTGGTCATGTAGATCGGCGTGTCGCCCGTGGCCAGGTTCTGCGAGATCCAGGTGATCACCACGTTGTCGCTCGTCGAGAAGAGCGAGGTGATGAGCTGCGGCAGGTAGAGCAGCGAGGACGCGAAGATGACCGGGATGATGCCGGCCTGGTTGACCTTCAGCGGGATGTAGGTGGAGGTGCCGCCGTACATCCTGCGGCCGACCATGCGCTTGGCGTACTGGACCGGGATGCGCCGCTGGGCCTGCTCGACGAAGACGACCGCGGCGATCATGAAGATGCCGACCACCATGACCACCGCGAAGGTGAACTTGTTGGCCTGGAAGATGTTGGCCAGCTCGGACGGGAAGACCGCGACGACCTGGGTGAAGATCAGGATGGACATACCGTTGCCGACACCGCGGTCGGTGATCAGCTCACCGAGCCACATGATCACCGACGTACCGGCGGTCATGATGACCACCATCGTCACGATCATGAAGATGTTGTCCGGGTCGAGCAGGACTTCCTGCTGACAGTTCGGGAAGAGCTGGCCGGTACGGGCCAACGCGATGAAGGCGGTCGACTGGAGGATGGCGAGCCCGATGGTCAGATAACGCGTATACTGCGTGATCTTGACCTGGCCGGACTGGCCCTCCTTCTTCAGCGCCTCGAGTCGCGGGATGACCACGACGAGTAGCTGCAGAATGATGCTTGCGGTGATGTACGGCATGATGCCCAGCGCGAACACCGACAGCTTCAGCAGCGCACCGCCGCTGAAGAGCTGGACCATCCCGTAGATATTGCCGCTTGTGCCACTACGGGCCTGGTCGAAACAGGCGGCGAGGTTCTGGACGTGGACTCCCGGGGTCGGCAGAACCGATCCGAGACGGAAAAGCGCGATGATGCCCAGGGTGAAGAGCAACTTCTTGCGCAGGTCCGGTGTCCGGAACGCCCGGGTAAACGCGGTCAGCACGGTCCCTCCTGCGCGCCTTTACGGCGGTGTGAGTTAGCGATGGTGCGGGGATCTGCCATCTGAAGTCTCATGTCAAACGAGCCGGACAGAAGCCTGCCGTCTCGCGAACTCTAACGCACTACGGGCGTGGGGGCCCATTGTCAAAGCCCCCACGCCGCGTAATAGCTCTTACAGCTCGGTAACGGAACCACCGGCAGCGGCGATCTTCTCCTTCGCGGTGGCCGAGAAGGCGTGCGCCTGCACGGTGACCGCGACCGAGATCTCGCCGGTGCCGAGCACCTTCACGAGCTGGTTCTTGCGAACAGCACCCTTGGCGACCAACGCCTCGACGGTGACCTCGCCACCCTCGGGGAACAACTCGCCGATCCTGTCGAGGTTGACGACCTGGTAGGTCGTCTTGAACAGGGCGTTGGAGAAGCCCTTGAGCTTCGGCAGACGCCTCTGCAGCGGCACCTGGCCACCCTCGAAACCGAGGGGGACCGTCGTACGGGCGTGGCTGCCCTTGGTGCCGCGACCGGACGTCTTGCCCTTCGACGCCTCGCCGCGACCCTTGCGGATCTTGGCCTTGTTGGCGCCGGGAGCGGGACGCAGGTCGTGAATCTTGAGCGGAGCCTTGTCAGTCATGACTAGTCGACCTCTTCCACCTCGACGAGGTGCGTCACCACGGAGACCATGCCGCGAATCTCGGGCCGGTCCTCCTTGACGACGACGTCGCCGATTCGCTTCAGGCCAAGCGAACGCAGCGAGTCACGCTGGTTCTGCTTGCCACCGATCTTCGAGCGAACCTGAGTGATCTTCAGGCGTGCCACGACTAGCTCACCGCCTTCGCCGCCGCGGCCTCGGCCAGACCTTCGGCGCGAGCCTTGAGCATGGCGGGCGGGGCGACGTCCTCGATCGGCAGGCCACGGCGGGCGGCGATCTCCTCGGGCCGCGACAGGCCCTTCAGAGCCGCCACGGTGGCGTGCACGATGTTGATCGGGTTGTCGGAGCCGAGCGACTTGGACAGCACGTCGTGGATGCCCGCGCACTCCAGCACCGCGCGCACCGGGCCACCGGCGATGACGCCGGTACCGGCCGAGGCCGGACGCAGGAAGACGACCCCGGCCGCCTCCTCGCCCTGCACGGTGTGCGGGATCGTGCCCTGGATGCGAGGCACCTTGAAGAAGTGCTTCTTCGCCTCCTCGACGCCCTTGGCGATGGCCGCGGGGACTTCCTTGGCCTTGCCGTAGCCGACGCCGACCAGGCCGTTGCCGTCACCGACGATGACGAGGGCGGTGAAGCTGAAGCGACGACCACCCTTCACGACCTTGGCCACTCGGTTGATCTTCACTACGCGCTCGATGTACGAGACGCCCTTCTCGGCGGCGCCGCCACGGCGGTCGTCACGACGGTCCCGCCGCTCGCCACCGGTGCCGCCACCGCGACGCGGAGCTGCAGCCATCAGTGGTTCCTCATCTCAGTTGCCATCATTTGCGTTCCCCGGGCCCGCATCAGAACTCGAGCCCGCCCTCGCGCGCGCTGTCGGCCAGCGCCGCGATCCGACCCGCATACCGGTTGCCGCCGCGGTCGAAGACGACCGCGGTGATCCCGGCTTCCTTGGCCCGCTGAGCGAGGAGCTCGCCGACCTTCTTCGCCTTCTCGGTCTTGTCGGCCTCCATCGCGCGCAGGGTGGCGTCCATGGTGGAGGCGCTCACCAGCGTGTGGCCGACGGAGTCGTCCACGATCTGGACGAACAGGTGACGCGACGAGCGGTTGACGACCAGGCGCGGACGCTCGGACGTACCGACGACGAACTTGCGGACGCGGCGGTGACGGCGGGCCCGCGAGACGGTGCGGGCAGCCGTGTGCTTGCTGAACGCAGTCTTCGGAGCCATGCCTACTTACCAGCCTTTCCGACCTTGCGGCGGATCTGTTCGCCCTGGTAGCGCACGCCCTTGCCCTTGTACGGGTCAGGCTTGCGCAGCTTGCGGATGTTGGCCGCGACCTCGCCGACCTTCTGCTTGTCGATGCCGTCCACGTGGAACAGGGTCGGCTTCTCGACGCGGAAGGTGACGCCCTCGGGGGCGTCGACGATGACCGGGTGACTGAAGCCCAGCGAGAACTCCAGTTGACCCGGGCCCTTGGCCTGGACGCGGTAACCCACGCCGACGATCTCGAGGCTCTTGGAGTAGCCCTGAGTGACGCCCTGCACCATGTTGGCGATCAGCGTCCGGGACAGGCCGTGCAGGGCACGCACCTTGTTCTCGTCGTTCGGGCGGGAGACGGCGATGGCGCCGTCGTCGTCGCGTCCGACCTTGATGGGTTCGGCGACCTTGTGAGTGAGCGTGCCCTTCGGGCCCTTGACCTGAACGTCCTGGCCGTCGATCGTGATGTCCACGCCACTCGGCACAGGGATGGGCAGCCGTCCGATTCTCGACATGCTGTGTTCCTCCCCTCTACCAGACGTAGGCGAGGACTTCCCCGCCCACACCACGCTTGCCGGCCTGCTTGTCCGTCATGAGACCGTGGGACGTCGAGATGATCGCGACGCCCAGTCCGCCCAGGACTCGAGGCAGGTTGTCCTTCTTCGCATAAACCCGCAGACCGGGCTTGGAGACCCGGCGCACGCCCGCGAGCGAACGCTCACGGGTCGGCCCGAACTTGAGCTCCACCACGAGGTTCTTCCCGACCTTGGCGTCTTCGACGGTCCAGGCCTGGATGTAGCCCTCCTGTTGGAGGATCTCGGCGATATGCGCCTTGATCTTCGAATACGGCATCGACACGCTGTCGTGGTACGCCGAATTCGCGTTGCGCAGACGAGTGAGCATGTCTGCGATCGGGTCGGTCATCGTCATGGCCAGTGGCCTTCCTCGCCGCGGTTTCCAGTCGGCCAAGCAGCGCTCTGCCGGTGGACCTTCGGCGCGGTCACGGACGCGTAGCACGCGCCCTGTTCAGCTATGGAAACTTGAAAGCCCGTGTGGGCGGCACAGGGCCGCCCACCAGGTTACCTACCAGCTCGACTTGGTGATGCCGGGCAGCTCGCCCCGGTGCGCCATCTCGCGGAAGCACACGCGGCACAGCCCGAACTTGCGGTAGACGGCGCGCGGCCGGCCGCAGCGCGAGCATCGCGTGTACGCCCGGACCTCGAACTTCTGCTTGCGCCCCGCCTTGGCGATCAGCGACTTCTTCGCCATTGGTCAGGCCTCCTTGAACGGGAAGCCGAGGAGCTTCAGCAGCGCCCGGCCCTGGTCGTCGTTCTTCGCGGTGGTCACGATCGTGATGTCCATGCCCCGCGGCCGGTCGACCTTGTCCTGGTCGACCTCGTGGAACATGACCTGCTCGGTCAGGCCGAACGTGTAGTTGCCGTTGCCGTCGAACTGCTTGGGCGACAGGCCGCGGAAGTCCCGGATACGGGGCAGGGCCAGCGCCAGCAGGCGGTCGAGGAACTCCCACATGCGGTCGCCGCGCAGCGTGACGTGCGCGCCGATCGGCATGCCCTCACGCAGCTTGAACTGGGCGATGGACTTGCGCGCCCGGACGACGGCCGGCTTCTGGCCGGTGATCGCGGTGAGGTCGCGAACGGCGCCCTCGATCAGCTTGGAGTCGCGAGCGGCCTCGCCGACACCCATGTTGACCTTGATCTTCGTGAGCGCCGGGACGTCCATGACGTTCGCGATGCCGAACTGCTCGCGGATCTGGGCCGCGATCTCCTCGCGGTACTTCGTCTTCAGCCGCGGCGTCGGACGCTCGGTCTCGGTGGTCGTGGCAGTCATCAGCTATCCCCACCCGTCTCCTCGGCGCCGCCTTCTGCCTTCTGCTCGGCGGGCTTCTTGTCGGCGGGCTTGTCGTCCTTGAGCCTCTTCACGTTCGAGACGTGGATCGGCGCCTCCATGGACTGCACGCCGCCGGTCTTGGCGCCGCGCGGACCCTGGTGGGTCTCCTTGGAGTGCTTCTTGATCATGTTGACGCCCTCGACCACCACGCGGCTCTCGCGCGGCAGAGCGGCGATCACCCGGCCCTTGGCGCCCTTGTCCTTGCCGGCGATGACCTGAACCAGGTCGCCCTTCTTCACGTGCAGCTTCGACATCACAGCACCTCCGGGGCGAGCGAGATGATGCGCATGAACTTCTTGTCGCGCAGCTCGCGGCCGACCGGGCCGAAGATACGGGTGCCACGAGGGTCACCGCTGTCCTTGATGATGACCGCGGCGTTCTCGTCGAAGCGGATGTAGGAGCCGTCGGGCCGGCGGCGCTCCTTGGCCGTGCGGACGACGACGGCCTTGACCACGTCGCCCTTCTTGACGCCCGTGCTGCCGGGCAGCGCGTCCTTGACAGTGGCGACGATGACGTCGCCGATACCGGCGTAGCGTCGGCCCGAGCCACCGAGAACGCGGATGCAGAGAATCTCCTTCGCACCCGTGTTGTCGGCGACCTTGAGCCGCGACTCCTGCTGGATCACGTCTTACTCCTGTTAGTCGCGCCGGTTCTCATCGCTGAGCCTGGCGGAACCCGTCATTGTCTTGTTCCCACGGCCACAGCGCCCCTCAGGGCGCCGCACCGCAGGCGACGCGAGACCGGGCGGCCTCGCGTCCTTGGACACCGTCATGGGGGCTCTGAGAGCCCCCACGAGGCGCGGTATATCCGAGAGTGCCTACTTGGCCTTCTCGAGGATCTCCACGACCCTCCACCGCTTGGTGGCGGAGAGGGGGCGGGTCTCCATCAGCAGCACGCGGTCGCCGACGCCGCAGGCGTTGGCCTCGTCGTGTGCCTTGTACTTGGTCGTACGGCGGATGACCTTGCCGTACAGACGGTGCTTCACCCGGTCCTCGACGGCGACGACGACGGTCTTGTCCATCTTGTCGCTGACGACGAGGCCCTCGCGGACCTTGCGGAAGTTCCGCTGGCCCTGCTCGGCGGCCTCGGGGGTGGTCTCAGTGGTCTCGGTCTCAGCCATCGCTCGTCTCCTTCTCGACCGTGACGATGCCCAGCTCGCGCTCGCGCATCACGGTGTAGATACGGGCGATCTCGCGGCGGACGGCACGCAGCCGCCCGTGGCTCTCCAACTGACCGGTCGCCGCCTGGAAGCGGAGGTTGAACAGCTCCTCCTTCGCCTCCTTCAGCTTCTGGACGAGGGTGTCCTCGTCCTCGAGCCGCAGCTCGCCGGCGGTCAGGCCCTTAGCCATCACGCCTCACCCACTTCACGCTTAACGATCTTGCACTTCATCGGCAACTTGTGAATCGCGCGCTGAAGTGCCTCGCGAGCGATCGGCTCCGCCACGCCCGACAGCTCGAACATCACGCGTCCGGGCTTGACGTTGGCGATCCACCACTCCGGCGAACCCTTACCGGAACCCATGCGGGTCTCGGCCGGCTTCTTCGTGAGCGGACGGTCGGGGTAGATGTTGATCCACACCTTGCCGCCACGGCGGATGTGACGGGTCATGGCGATACGGGCCGACTCGATCTGGCGGTTGGTCACGTACGAGTGCTCAATCGCCTGGATGCCGAACTCGCCGAACACGACCCTGGTGCCGCCCTTGGCGGCTCCGCTGCGGTCAGGCCGGTGCTGCTTGCGGTGCTTGACCCTGCGCGGGATCAGCATGGTCAGCTCCCTTCAGCACCCGGCTGAGCAGCCGGGCCGGTCTCAGGGGCGGCCTGCGCGGCCGCCTCGTTACGGGGGGCGCGGCCGCCGCCACCACGACGGGGACGGTCACCGCCACCGCGACGGGGACGGTCACCGCCACCACGGCGGTCGTCACGCTCGCGACGCTGGCCGGCGCGGGCGCCCGCGGCGGCCGCCTCGCGCTCGGCGCGGCTGGTCGGAGCCTCGCCCTTGTAGATCCAGACCTTCACGCCGATGCGGCCGAAGGTCGTACGGGCCTCGTAGAAGCCGTAGTCGATGTCCGCGCGGAGCGTGTGCAGCGGCACCCGGCCCTCGCGGTAGAACTCCGACCGCGACATCTCGGCGCCGCCCAGACGACCGGAGCACTGGACACGGATGCCCTTGGCGCCGGACTTCATGGCCGACTGCATCGCCTTGCGCATGGCACGGCGGAACGAGACACGGCTGGACAACTGCTCGGCCACGCCCTGCGCGACGAGCTGCGCGTCGATCTCCGGGTTCTTGACCTCGAGGATGTTGAGCTGGACCTGCTTCTTGGTCAGCTTCTCCAGGTCACCGCGGATGCGGTCGGCCTCGGCTCCGCGACGGCCGATCACGATGCCCGGACGCGCGGTGTGGATGTCCACCTGCACGCGGTCGGTGGTGCGCTCGATCTCGACCTTGGAGATGCCGGCCCGCTCCATGCCCTTCTGCAGCATGCGGCGGATCGACACGTCCTCGGCGACGTACGACTTGTACAGCTTGTCGGCGTACCACCGGCTCTTGAAGTCGGTCGTGATGCCGAGGCGGAACCCGTGCGGGTTAACCTTCTGGCCCACTATCGGGTCCTTCCCTTCGGCTCGCGGGACTCCACGATCACAGTGATGTGGCTCGTCCGCTTGTTGATCCGATAGGCGCGACCCTGTGCACGCGGACGGAACCGCTTCAGCGTCGGGCCCTCGTCGACCCACGCGCGGCTCACGAAGAGCGTGCTGGGGTCGAGATCGAAGTTGTGCTCAGCGTTCGCCATAGCGCTGCTGAGCACCTTGTAGATCGGCTCGCTCGCCGACTGGGGAGCGAACTGCAGCACGGCCTGCGCCTCCGAAGCGGGCAGCCCGCGAATAAGGTCCACCACACGGCGGGCCTTGAGGGGCGTGACACGGACGAACCGCGCCTGAGCCCTGGCTTCCATCGCCTTCTCCTACTTCCGGGACGCTTACCGCCGGCTGCGGCGGTCTTCCTTGACGTGGCTGCGGAACGTCCGCGTCGGGGCGAACTCTCCGAGCTTGTGACCGATCATCGACTCGGTGATGAACACCGGGACGTGCTTGCGGCCGTCGTGCACGGCGATCGTGTGCCCGAGCATGTCGGGAACGATCATGGAGCGCCGCGACCACGTCTTGATGACGCTCTTGGTCCCCTTCTCGTTCTGGACGTCCACCTTCTTCTGCAGGTGGTCGTCCACGAAGGGACCCTTCTTAAGGCTACGTGGCATCTCGGCTGCTCCTACCGCTTCTTCCTCTTGCTCCGACGTCGGATGATCAACCTGTCGCTGGCCTTGTTGGCCTGGCGGGTGCGGCCCTCGGGCTTGCCCTTCGGGTTCACCGGGTGACGACCACCGGAGGTCTTGCCCTCACCACCACCATGCGGGTGGTCGACGGGGTTCATCGCGACACCGCGAACGGTCGGGCGCTTGCCCTTCCAACGCATACGGCCGGCCTTGCCCCAGTTGATGTTGGCCTGCTCGGCGTTGCCGACCTGGCCGACCGTCGCCCGGCAGCGCACGTCCACGAGGCGCATTTCACCGGACGGCATACGCAGCGTGGCGTACTGGCCTTCCTTGGCGAGCAACTGGATCTGGGCGCCCGCGGAGCGGCCGAGCTTGGCGCCGCCGCCCGGACGGAGCTCCACCGCGTGGATGAAGGTACCGGTCGGGATGTTGCGCAGCGGCAGGCAGTTGCCCGGCTTGATGTCGGCACCGGGGCCGTTCTCGATACGGTCGCCCTGCTTGAGGCCGGTCGGCGCGATGATGTAGCGCTTCTCGCCGTCGGCGTAGTGGAGCAGAGCGATGTTGGCGGTGCGGTTGGGGTCGTACTCGATGTGAGCGACCTTGGCCGGGATGCCGTCCTTGTCATGCCTACGGAAGTCGATGATCCGGTAGGCGCGCTTGTGACCGCCGCCCTGGTGGCGTGCGGTGACTCGGCCGTGTACGTTGCGGCCGCCCTTGCTGTGAAGGGGCGCAAGCAGCGACTTCTCGGGCGTGCTGCGGGTGATCTCGGAGAAGTCCGAGACACTCGATCCGCGGCGACCCGGGGTCGTCGGCTTGTACTTACGGATGCCCATCTTTTTCGTTCATCCTTCGTCGGTTACATGGGTGAGCCCGCCGCACCGAAGCGCGACGGTCTCAGCCCCGCGCGGGCCGTACGGTCCGCACTCACTTCTCTGGCCGCTCAGCCGATCTGACCGAAGATGTCGATCCGATCGCCCTCCACCAGGCTCACGATCGCGCGCTTGGTGTCGGGACGCTTGCCGAAACCGGTACGGGTGCGCTTGCGCTTGCCCTGCCGGTTGATGGTGTTCACGCTGGTGACCTTGACCCCGAAGATCTGCTCGACGGCGATCTTGACCTGGGTCTTGTTCGCGGTCTTCCTCACCAGGAACGTGTACTTGTTGTGCTCATCGATCAGGCCGTAGCTCTTCTCGGAGACGACCGGCTTGATGATGATGTCGCGCGGGTCGGCGATCTTCTCCATCAGGCGTCTTCCTTCCCGCCGCTCAGTCGCGTGACGACCTGGTCGTACGCCTCCTGGGTGAAGACCACGTCGTCGTGCACGAGCACGTCGTAGGTGTTGAGCTGCCCGGCGTCCAGCAGGTGGACCTCGGGCGCGTTGCGCAGGCTCAGCCAGGTCAGCTCGTCGTCGGAATCGACCACGACGAGGACCCGCGGAGCCTGGGTGATCTTGCGCAGGGCCTGCAGGGCGGCCTTGGTCTTGGGCGTCTCGCCCGTGACCAGGGAGTTCACCACGTGCACGCGACCGCCGCCGGCCCGGTCGGACAGGGCGCCGCGCAGGGCGGCGGCCTTCATCTTCTTGGGCGTACGCTGCGCGTAGTCGCGCGGCACGGGGCCGTGGACGACGCCACCGCCGGTGAACTGCGGCGCCCGGGTCGAGCCCTGGCGGGCGCGGCCGGTGCCCTTCTGGCGGTACGGCTTCTTGCCGCCGCCGGAGACCTCACCACGGGTCTTGGCCTTGTGGGTGCCCTGCCGGCGAGCGGCGAGCTGGGCCACGACCACCTGGTGGATCAGCGGAATGTTGACCTTGGCGCCGAAGACGTCTTCGGGCAGGTCAACCGTGCCGGCCTTCGCGCCGCTGGCGTCGAGGACGTCGATAGTGGTGCTCACTTGGATGCCCCCTTCTTGGCGGCGGTGCGGACGAGGACCAGGCTGCCGTTGGCGCCGGGGATCGCACCCTTGATCAGGATGAGACCGTTCTCGACGTCGACGGAGTGAACCTTGAGGCTCTGCACGGTGGTGCGGACGTTACCCATCCGACCAGCCATGCGCAGACCCTTGAATACGCGGCCCGGGGTGGCGCAGCCACCGATGGAACCCGGCGAACGGTGCTTGCGCTGCGTACCGTGCGACGCGCCCAGACCACCGAAGCCGTGCCGCTTCATGACACCGGCGAAGCCCTTGCCCTTGCTCTTGCCCGTCACGTCGACGAACTGGCCGGCCTCGAAGGTGTCGGCCAGCAGCTCCTGGCCCAGGGTGTAGTCGCTCGCGTCGTCGGTGCGGATCTCCGCGAAGTAACGGCGCGGGGTGATGTCGTGCTTACGCAGGTAGTCGCCGAGCGGCTTGTTGACCTTCCTGGGGTCGACCTGCCCGAAGCCGAGCTGGATGGCGGAGTAGCCGTCCTTGTCAGCGGTGCGGACGCGGGTCACCACGCACGGACCGGCCTCGACCACGGTCACCGGAACCATCCGGTTGTCCGCGTCGAAGACCTGGGTCATGCCGAGCTTCTTGCCCAGGACGCCCTTGATCGTCTTAGCCATGTCAGTGCGTTCCCTCAGAGCTTGATCGAAATGTCGACACCCGCAGGGAGGTCGAGCCGCATGAGCGAGTCGACCGTCTTGGGGGTCGGGTCGATGATGTCAATCAGCCGCTTGTGCGTGCGCATCTCGAAGTGCTCGCGGCTGTCCTTGTACTTGTGCGGCGAGCGGATGACGCAGTACACGTTCTTCTCGGTCGGCAGCGGCACCGGGCCCGCGACCTTCGCGCCAGTCCGCGTCACCGTCTCGACGATCTTCTTGGCCGAGCTGTCGATGACCTCGTGGTCATAGGCCTTGAGCCGGATGCGGATCTTCTGTCCCGCCATAGTGGCCTCGGTGTCCTTCGCTGTCGTCTGAAAAAGTATCGTGCGGCCTGTTACCGCTGTGTGTTCATGCGGTTGAAAGCCCGCATTTACCCCACGAGGCAGACGAAGTCGAACTGCCTTTTCTTCCGTGATCCGGCAGTGACTTCGGTCACGTGTCACCACAGCCGGCCGAAGCCACTGCTGGATCACGGCGCCTTACATGGGGCCTGTTCACGAGTGCGGCGGTCGGTCCCGGAACCCGAGGCCGACCGCCGCCCCGACGGTCTAGCTACTTGAGGATCTTCGTGACCCGACCGGCGCCGACGGTGCGGCCACCCTCACGGATCGCGAACTTGAGACCTTCCTCCATGGCGATGGGCTGGATCAGCTCAACGCGCATCTCGGTGTTGTCGCCCGGCATGACCATCTCGGTGCCCTCGGGGAGGTTCACCACACCGGTCACGTCAGTCGTACGGAAGTAGAACTGCGGGCGGTAGTTGTTGAAGAACGGCGTGTGGCGACCGCCCTCGTCCTTGGACAGGATGTAGACCTGACCGTTGAACTCGGTGTGCGGGGTCGTCGTGCCCGGCTTGATGATGCACTGGCCGCGCTCGACGTCGTCGCGCTTGATGCCGCGCAGCAGCAGGGCGGCGTTGTCACCGGCGTGACCCTCGTCGAGCATCTTGTTGAACATCTCGATGCTGGTGACGGTGGTCGTGGTCTTCTCCGGCTTGATGCCGATGATGTCGACCTGCTCGTTGACCTTGACGATGCCGCGCTCGATACGGCCGGTGACGACCGTGCCGCGACCGGTGATCGAGAAGACGTCCTCGACCGGCATGAGGAACGGCTTGTCCGTCTCACGCGGCGGCTCGGGCACGTTCTCGTCCACGGCGTTCATCAGCTCGAGGATGCTGTCGGCCCACTTCTCGTCGCCCTCGAGAGCCTTCAGGGCGGAGACGCGGACGACGGGCAGGTCGTCGCCGGGGAACTCCTGAGCGGACAGGAGCTCACGGACCTCGAGCTCGACCAGCTCGAGGATCTCCTCGTCGTCGACCATGTCGGCCTTGTTGAGCGCCACGACGATGTAGGGGACGCCGACCTGGCGGGCCAGGAGGACGTGCTCCTTCGTCTGCGGCATCGGGCCGTCGGTGGCGGCGACCACGAGGATCGCGCCGTCCATCTGAGCCGCACCGGTGATCATGTTCTTCACGTAGTCGGCGTGACCGGGGCAGTCCACGTGAGCGTAGTGGCGCTTCTCGGTCTGGTACTCGACGTGCGCGATGGAGATCGTGATGCCGCGAGCCTTCTCCTCCGGCGCCTTGTCGATCTTGTCGAACGGGGTCGCCTTGTTCAGCTCGGGGAAGCGGTCGTGGAGCACCTTGGTGATCGCCGCGGTCAGCGTGGTCTTGCCGTGGTCGATGTGCCCAATGGTGCCGATGTTCATGTGCGGCTTGGTCCGCTCGAACTTGGCCTTAGCCACTGGTTCTCTCCTTGAGAATCTGACTGACTTTCGTCTACACACTCGGGCCCGGGAACTCCCGAACCCCTTGGCGGCGGGGTGGCTCTCACCACCCCACCAGGGACCAGGACAGAAGCCTGGTCCGACCGCTCACGCGGCCGGACCGGACTACTCGCCCCGGGCCTTCGCGACGATCTCCTTGGCGATGCCCGGAGGCACCTCCGCGTAGGAGTCGAACTGCATGCTGTAGCTCGCGCGCCCCTGCGTCTTGCTACGCAGGTCACCCACGTAGCCGAACATCTCAGACAGCGGCACGAGCGCCTGGACGACCTTGGCCCCGGCCCGGTCGTCCATTGCCTGGATCTGCCCGCGGCGACCGTTGAGGTCACCGATGACATCACCCATGTAGTCCTCGGGCGTGGTGACCTCGACGGCCATCATCGGCTCGAGGAGCACGGCGTCCGCCTTGCGCGCGGCCTCCTTGAAGGCCATCGAGCCAGCGATCTTGAACGCCATCTCCGAGGAGTCGACGTCGTGGGCCGCACCGTCGGTCAGCGTCACCTTCACGCCGACCATCGGGTAACCGGCCAGCACGCCGAACTCGGCGGCCTCCTGCGCGCCGGCGTCGACCGACGGGATGTACTCCCTCGGGACGCGGCCACCGGAGACCTTGTTCTCGAACTCGTAGCCGTCGTTGCCCTCGCCCAGCGGCTCCAGATTGATGATCACCCGCGCGAACTGGCCGGAACCACCGGTCTGCTTCTTGTGGGTGTAGTCAATCTTCTCCACCTTGCGGCGGATGGTCTCGCGGTAGGCGACCTGCGGACGGCCGACGTTGGCCTCGACCTTGAACTCGCGACGCATACGGTCGACGAGGATCTCGAGGTGAAGCTCGCCCATGCCCCAGATGACCGTCTGGCCGGTCTCCTCGTCACGACGGACCTGGAAGGACGGGTCCTCCTCGGCCAGCCGCTGGATCGCGGTCGACAGCTTCTCCTGGTCGCCCTTGGTCTTGGGCTCGATGGCGACGTTGATGACCGGAGCCGGGAACGTCATCGACTCGAGCACGACCTGGTTGGACGGGTCGGACAGGGTGTCGCCAGTCGTGGTGTCCTTCAGACCCATGACCGCGACGATCTGGCCGGCGATCGCCGTCGGGCGCTCCTCGCGCTTGTTGGCGTGCATCTGGTAGATCTTGCCGATCCGCTCTTTCTTACCCTTCACAGAGTTGACGACCTGTGAACCGGTCTCGAGCGTGCCCGAGTAGACGCGGATGTAGGTGAGCTTGCCCAGGTGCGGGTCGCTGGCGATCTTGAAGGCCAGAGCGGAGAACGGCTCCGTCGGGTCCGCGTGCCGCTCGATGACCTTGTCCTCGTGACCGACCGCGTGGCCCTTGAAGGCCGGGATGTCGGTCGGCGCCGGAAGGTAGGCGACGATCGCGTCGAGCAGGGGCTGCACACCCTTGTTCTTGAACGCGGTGCCGCACAGGACCGGGTTGATGGCGCTGGCCAGCGTGGCGCGGCGGATGGCCGCGACCAACTGCTCCTCGGTGGGCTCGGTGCCCTCGAGGAAGAGCTCCATCAGCTCGTCGTCGTTCTCGGCCACGGTCTCGATGAGCCGGTCGCGCCACTCACGGGCGGCCTCGGCGTGGTCGGCCGGGATGTCGACGGTGTCGTACATCTCGCCCTTGGCCGCCTCGGCGCTCCAGATGAGCCCCTTCATCCCGATGAGGTCGATGACGCCCTTGAAGTCGGCCTCAACACCCCACGGAAGCTGGATCACAGCCGGGGTCGCGCCCAGACGGCTGATCATCATGTCGACGCAGCGGTGGAACTCCGCGCCGACACGGTCCATCTTGTTCACGAAGCAGATGCGCGGGACGTCGTAGCGGTCGGCCTGACGCCACACCGTCTCCGACTGCGGCTCGACCCCCGCGACGCCGTCGAACACGGCGACGGCACCGTCGAGCACGCGGAGCGAACGCTCCACCTCGATGGTGAAGTCGACGTGACCCGGGGTGTCGATGATGTTGATGGTGTGACCGAGCCACTCGCAAGTCGTCGCGGCAGACGTGATCGTGATGCCGCGCTCCTGCTCCTGCTCCATCCAGTCCATCGTGGCAGCGCCCTCGTGGACCTCACCGATCTTGTAGTTGATACCGGTGTAGAACAGGATTCGCTCGGTCGTGGTGGTCTTGCCCGCGTCGATATGGGCCATGATCCCGATGTTTCGGACCTTGGCCAGGTCAAGAGCGGTCTGGGTGGCCACTTCTCTCGCGTCCTCGTCGTCTCGTCGAACCCACTACCAGCGGTAGTGAGCGAAGGCCTTGTTGGACTCGGCCATCTTGTGGGTGTCCTCGCGCTTCTTCACGCTCGCCCCGAGGCCGTTGCTGGCGTCGAGGAGCTCGTTCATGAGGCGCTCGGTCATGGTCTTCTCGCGGCGGGCGCGGGAGTACTGCACCAGCCAGCGCAGGGCCAGGGTGGTGCTGCGCGCCGCGCGCACCTCGACCGGCACCTGGTAGGTCGCGCCACCGACGCGACGGCTGCGGACCTCGAGGGTCGGCTTGACGTTGTCAAGCGCGCGCTTCAGGGTGACGACCGGGTCGTTGCCGGTCTTCTCCCTGCAGCCCTCGAGGGCGCCGTAGACGATCGACTGCGCGATGGAACGCTTGCCGTCGAGGAGCACCTTGTTGATCAGGGCGGTCACCAGCGGCGAGCTGTAAACCGGGTCAGCCATGAGCTGACGACGGCCAGGAGAACCCTTACGAGGCATGGTTAGCTCTTCTCCCTCTTCGCGCCGTAGCGGCTACGGGCCTGCTTGCGGTTGCGGACACCCTGGGTGTCGAGCGAACCGCGGATGATCTTGTAACGAACACCGGGCAGGTCCTTCACACGACCGCCACGCACGAGCACGATGGAGTGCTCCTGCAGGTTGTGGCCCACACCGGGGATGTAGGCCGTGACCTCGATGCCGTTCGTGAGTCGAACGCGGGCCACCTTGCGCAGTGCCGAGTTGGGCTTCTTCGGGGTCGTGGTGTACACGCGCTGGCAGACGCCGCGGCGCTGCGGACTCCCCTTGAGGGCAGGAGTCTTGGTCTTGGAGACCTTGTCCTGCCGGCCCTTACGGACCAACTGCTGAATAGTGGGCACTGCCACTCCGTTTCGTGCCTTGGCCGGTACTACGTCATGGATCTTGCGTTTTCGCAGGCGCTGCCGGTGTCATGACCTGCTGGTTTTCCTTGTCTCGGTGCCCCCGCGCTCGGGCGTGTCGCGCTACTGCGCAGACACATCCGCGAGGATTACGAGCCAGGAAGCCGTCCTGCGCCCAAAACTGGGCGCACGGCCGAGAGCCCGCTACAAGACGGGCACGATGTCCAAGACTACCCAGGCCCATGCGACACGTCAAAACGGCGCGACAAAGCGGGCAAGCGTTGTCGCTCTGGGTCGCCTGGGACTGTTCAGCCAGCCCATCTGCAGCTCCGAGGTCATGATATAGCCCCTCGGAGTGTTCCGCTCCCCACATCGCAAACCGCCACCCACCCGTAACCCGTCCTTGCCGTGTCGCTCAACCCTCCGTCGCCGGAGGACCGCAGGAGGACGACAGGAGGACCGCCGGAGGACCCGCACTAGACGGCCACGGACACGGCCGCACGCCGCCCCGTCCGTCCTCAGGGCGTTCTGCGGCCCGCGAGGCCGGCGGGCCCATGGGCCGCGAACGCGACGCGCCCGGGACCTCTCGCGACGAGAGACCCGGGCGCGTCGCCTACCAGCGACTAGGACTTCACCGGTTGTACTGGCCGAAGTCGTACTCCTCCAGCGGCACGGCCTCGCCGCTGCCGGTGCCGAAGGTGTAGTCGGCCGCCGAGCCGTCGTAACCGCCGACGGTGTACATGGCGGCCTTGGCCTCCTCGGTCGGCTCCACCCGGATGTTGCGGTACTGCGGCATGCCGGTACCGGCCGGGATGAGCTTGCCGATGATGACGTTCTCCTTCAGGCCGAGGAGCGAGTCGGACTTGGCGTGGATCGCCGCGTCCGTCAGCACCCTGGTCGTCTCCTGGAAGGAGGCCGCCGACAGCCACGACTCGGTGGCCAGCGACGCCTTCGTGATGCCCATGAGCACCGGACGGCCGGCGGCCGGCGAGCCGCCCTCCGCCACCGTCTCGCGGTTCATCAGCTCGAAGCGCGGCCGCTCCACCAGCTCGCCGGGCAGCAGGTCGGTGTCACCGGACTCCAGCACGTTCACGCGCTTGAGCATCTGCCGCACGATGATCTCGATGTGCTTGTCGTGGATCGACACACCCTGCGACCGGTAGACCTGCTGGACCTCCGCCACCAGGTGCAACTGCACGGCCCGAGGGCCGAGGATGCGCAGCACCTCGTTGGGGTTGACCGCACCGGCGACGAGCTGCTGCCCGACCCCGACGCGCTGCCCGTCCTGCACGAGCAGGCGCGAACGCATCGACACCGGGTAGGCGATCTCCTCCGACCCGTCGTCGGGGGTGACGACGATCTTCCTGGTCTTGTCGGTCTCGTCGATCCTGGCCCGGCCCTCGGCCTCGGAGATCGGGGCGACACCCTTGGGGATGCGCGCCTCGAACAGCTCCGTGACACGGGGCAGACCGTGGGTGATGTCGGCGCCGGCCACACCACCGGTGTGGAACGTACGCATCGTGAGCTGCGTACCGGGCTCACCGATCGACTGGGCGGCGATGATGCCGACCGCCTCGCCGACGTCCACGAGCTTGCCGGTGGCCAGCGAGCGGCCGTAGCAGGTCGCGCAGACACCGATCTTGGCCTCGCAGACCAGCGCGCTGCGGGTGCGCACGGTCTCGACCCCGGCCTCGACCAGCTTCGTCACGTGGATGTCGTTGATGTCGACACCCGCCGGGACGACGATCTTGCCGTCGACCTCGACGTCCTCGGCCAGGATGCGGCCGTGCACGTTGGACTCGGCGTTCTCCGCCTTGACCAGGTTGCCCGTCGCGTCGCGGTCGGCCACGTTCAGCGGGACCGCGCGGTCGGTGCCGCAGTCGATCTCGCGGACGATGACGTCCTGCGCCACGTCGACCAGACGACGGGTCAGGTAACCCGAGTCGGCGGTACGCAGCGCGGTGTCGGCCAGACCCTTCCGCTGACCGTGGGTGGAGATGAAGTATTCCAGCACCGACAGGCCCTCGCGGAACGAGGCCTTGATCGGCCGCGGGATCGTCTCACCCTTGGTGTTGGACACCAGGCCGCGGATGCCGGCGATCTGCCGGACCTGCATCTTGTTACCACGGGCGCCGGAGTTGACCATCATCCAGACCGGGTTGGTCGCCGGGAAGGCGTTGACCATGTCGGTCTCGACGTCGGCCGTGGCGTGCGTCCAGATCTCGATGAGCTCCTGGCGGCGCTCCTCGTCGGTGATCAGACCGCGCTCGTACTCGCGCTGGACCTTGTCGGCCCGGCGCTCGTAGTTCTCCATGATGTCGGTCTTGTTCGGCGGCGCGACGACGTCCTCGATCGAGATCGTGACACCGGAGCGGGTCGCCCAGCGGAAGCCGGCGTCCTTGAGCGCGTCGAGCGAGGCGGCCACCTCGATCTTGGGGTAGGTCTCCGCCAGCTCGTTCACGATCGTGGACAGTTGCTTCTTGCCGACCTGGAAGTCGACGAAGGGGTAGCTGTCCGGCAGCGTCTGGTTGAACAGGCACCGCCCGAACGTGGTCTCCAGCCGGATCGAGTCGCCCTGCTCCCAGCCCTCGGGGGCCACCCACTCGCGCGGCGGCAGGACGTCCTTCATCCGGAGCTGGATCTTCGCCTGGATGTCCAGCTCGCGGCGGTCGAAGGCCATCTGCGCCTCGGCGATCGAGCCGAACACGCGGCCCTCGCCCAGCGCGCCCTCCTTCATGGTCGTCAGCCAGTAGAGGCCGATGACCATGTCCTGGGTGGGCATGGTGACGGGCTTGCCGTCGGCCGGCTTGAGGATGTTGTTGGTCGAGAGCATCAGGATGCGTGCCTCGGCCTGGGCCTCAGCCGACAGCGGCAGGTGCACGGCCATCTGGTCGCCGTCGAAGTCCGCGTTGAACGCGGTGCAGACGAGCGGGTGGATCTGGATGGCCTTGCCCTCGACGAGCTGCGGCTCGAACGCCTGGATGCCCAGGCGGTGGAGCGTCGGAGCGCGGTTGAGCAGCACCGGGTGCTCGGTGATGACCTCTTCGAGCACGTCCCACACCACGGGGCGGGCGCGCTCGACCATCCGCTTCGCCGACTTGATGTTCTGGGCGTGGTTGAGATCGACCAGCCTCTTCATCACGAACGGCTTGAACAGCTCCAGCGCCATCTGCTTGGGCAGACCGCACTGGTGCAGCTTGAGCTGCGGGCCGACGACGATGACCGAACGGCCGGAGTAGTCGACTCGCTTGCCCAGCAGGTTCTGGCGGAAGCGGCCCTGCTTGCCCTTCAGCATGTCGCTGAGGGACTTCAGCGGCCGGTTGCCGGGACCGGTGACCGGGCGACCGCGACGGCCGTTGTCGAACAGCGCGTCGACGGCCTCCTGCAGCATCCGCTTCTCGTTGTTCACGATGATCTCGGGCGCGCCGAGGTCGAGCAGACGCTTGAGGCGGTTGTTCCGGTTGATGACCCGGCGGTACAGGTCGTTGAGGTCGGAGGTCGCGAACCGGCCACCGTCGAGCTGCACCATCGGGCGCAGGTCCGGCGGGATGACCGGGATGCAGTCGAGCACCATGCCGCGCGGCGAGTTGGTCGTGTTGAGGAACGCCGACACGACCTTGAGCCGCTTGAGCGCGCGGGCCTTCTTCTGGCCCTTGCCGCTGCGGATGGTCTCGCGCAGGTTTTCGGCCTCGGCGTCGAGGTCGAAGCTGATCAGCCGGTCCTGGATCGCCTGCGCGCCCATGCCGCCCTTGAAGTAGCGGCCGAAGCGGTCGCGCATCTCGCGGTAGAGCAGCTCGTCACCCTCGAGGTCCTGGACCTTGAGGTTCTTGAAGCGGCTCCAGACCTCGTCGAGCCGGTCGAGCTCGCGCTGGGCCCGGTCGCGGAGCTGACGCATCTCGCGCTCGGCGCCCTCGCGAACCTTGCGGCGCTGGTCGCCCTTGGCGCCGGCGGCCTCCAGCTCGGCCAGGTCGGCCTCGAGCTTCTTCTGCCGGGACTCGACGTCGGCGTCACGGCGCTGCTCGATGTGCTGCCGCTCGACGGAGATCTTCGCCTCCAGCGAGGGCAGGTCACGCTCACGCATCTCGGTGTCGACAACCGTGATCATGTACGCCGCGAAGTAGATGACCTTCTCCAGGTCCTTCGGGGCCAGGTCGAGCAGGTAGCCCAGACGCGACGGGACGCCCTTGAAGTACCAGATGTGCGTGACCGGCGCGGCCAGCTCGATGTGGCCCATCCGCTCACGACGCACCTTGGCCCGGGTCACCTCGACGCCGCAGCGCTCACAGATGATGCCCTTGAAGCGGACGCGCTTGTACTTGCCGCAGTAGCACTCCCAGTCGCGGGTGGGGCCGAAGATCTTCTCGCAGAAGAGCCCGTCCTTTTCCGGCTTGAGGGTGCGGTAGTTGATGGTCTCGGGCTTCTTGACCTCGCCGTGCGACCACTGACGGATGTCGTCGGCCGTCGCCAGCCCGATCCGAAGCTCGTCGAAGAAGTTGACGTCCAGCATTTGTGCGATCTCCCCCTCAGACTTCTTCCACGCTGCTCGGCTCACGCCGGGACAGGTCGATCCCGAGCTCTTCCGCGGCGCGGAAGACGTCCTCGTCGGTGTCGCGCATCTCGATGGACATGCCGTCGCTGGAGAGCACCTCGACGTTGAGGCACAGCGACTGCATCTCCTTGATGAGCACCTTGAAGGACTCGGGGATGCCCGGCTCCGGGATGTTCTCGCCCTTGACGATGGCCTCGTAGACCTTGACCCGGCCGAGGACGTCGTCGGACTTGATGGTGAGCAGCTCCTGCAGCGCGTAGGCGGCGCCGTACGCCTCCAGCGCCCACACCTCCATCTCACCGAAGCGCTGGCCACCGAACTGGGCCTTACCGCCGAGCGGCTGCTGGGTGATCATGGAGTAGGGACCGGTCGAACGAGCGTGGATCTTGTCGTCGACCAGGTGCAGCAGCTTGAGAATGTAGATGTAGCCGACCGCGATCGGATACGGGAACGGCTCGCCCGAGCGGCCGTCGAACAGCCGCGCCTTGCCCGTCGACTGGACCATCCGGTCGCCGTCGCGGTTGGGCACGGTGTTGTCGAGCAGCCCGACGATCTCTTCCTCGTGGGCGCCGTCGAAGACCGGGGTGGCCATGTTGGTGCGCGGGGCGACCTTCTCGAAGCCCTTGTCGCGCAGCCGTCCGGCCCAGGCCTCCTCGATGCCGGAGATGTCCCAGCCGCGGGCGGCGATCCACCCCAGATGGGTCTCCAGCACCTGGCCGACGTTCATCCGGCCGGGCACGCCCAGCGGGTTGAGGATGATGTCGACCGGCGTGCCGTCCTCCAGGAACGGCATGTCCTCCACCGGCAGGATCTTGGAGATGACGCCCTTGTTGCCGTGCCGGCCGGCCAGCTTGTCACCGTCGGTGATCTTACGCTTCTGCGCCACGTAGACGCGCACCAGCTCGTTGACGCCCGGCGGCAGCTCGTCGCCCTCCTCGCGGCTGAACACGCGCACCGCGATGACCTTGCCCTGCTCGCCGTGCGGCACCTTCAGCGAGGTGTCACGCACCTCACGGGCCTTCTCCCCGAAGATCGCGCGCAGCAGCCGCTCCTCCGGCGTCAGCTCGGTCTCACCCTTCGGCGTGACCTTGCCGACCAGGATGTCACCCGGCACCACCTCGGCGCCGATGCGGATGATGCCCCGCTCGTCGAGGTCGGCCAGGACCTCCTCCGACACGTTGGGGATGTCGCGGGTGATCTCCTCGGGACCCAGCTTGGTGTCACGGGCGTCGACCTCGTGCTCCTCGATGTGGATCGAGGACAGGACGTCGTCCTGGACCAGGCGCTGGGACAGGATGATCGCGTCTTCGTAGTTGTGGCCCTCCCACGGCATGAACGCCACTAGGAGGTTCTTGCCCAGCGCCATCTCACCCTTGTCGGTGCACGGCCCGTCGGCGATCACCTGGTTGACCTCGACCCGGTCGCCCTCGGCGACGATGGGCTTCTGGTTGAACGAGGTGCCCTGGTTGGAGCGCTTGAACTTGGCCACGCGGTAGGTGGTGCGCGTGCCGTCGTCGTTCATGACCGTGATGTAGTCGGCGGAGACCTCCTCCACCACACCGGCCTTCTCGGCGCTGATGACGTCGCCGGCGTCGGTCGCGGCACGGTATTCCATGCCGGTGCCGACCAGCGGCGCCTCGCTCTTGAGCAGCGGCACCGACTGGCGCTGCATGTTGGAGCCCATGAGCGCGCGGTTGGCGTCGTCGTGCTCGAGGAACGGGATCATCGCGGTGGCCACCGACACCATCTGGCGCGGCGACACGTCGATGTAGTCGACCTCCTCGGCACGGGCCAGCTCGGTCTCGCCGCCCTTGGTGCGCACCAGCACGCGCGGCTCGGCGAACGACCCGTCGGAGTTGAGCGTCGTGTTGGCCTGCGCCTTGACGTACCGGTCCTCCTCGTCGGCGGTCAGGTAGTCGATCTGGTCGGTGACCTTGCCGTCGACCACCTTGCGATAGGGGGTCTCGACGAACCCGAACGCGTTGATCCGGCCGTAGGAGGCCAGCGAGCCGATCAGGCCGATGTTGGGGCCTTCAGGGGTCTCGATCGGGCACATCCGCCCGTAGTGGGACGGGTGCACGTCACGGACCTCGAAGCCCGCCCGCTCACGCGACAGACCACCGGGACCCAGCGCGGACAGCCGTCGCTTGTGGGTCAGACCGGCCAGCGGGTTGGTCTGGTCCATGAACTGCGACAACTGCGAGGTGCCGAAGAACTCCTTGATCGAGGCCACCACCGGGCGGATGTTGATCAAGGTCTGCGGCGTGATCGCCTCGACGTCCTGCGTGGTCATCCGCTCGCGCACGACCCGCTCCATGCGGGCCAGACCCAGGCGGACCTGGTTCTGGATCAGCTCGCCGACGCTGCGCAGGCGGCGGTTGCCGAAGTGGTCGATGTCGTCGACCTCGACGATGGCCTCGCCCTTGGCGCCCGGCATCGACTCCTCGCCCGCGTGCAGGCGCACGATGTACTCGATCGTGGCGACGACGTCGTCCTCGGTCAGCGTGCCGTGAGTGATCTCCGCGTCAACGCCCAGCTTCTTGTTGATCTTGTAACGACCCACCTTGGCGAGGTCGTAACGCTTGGGGTTGAAGTAGAGGTTCTCCAGCAGGGTCTGCGCCGACTCCTTGGTCGGCGGCTCACCGGGCCGCAGCTTGCGGTAGATGTCGAGCAGGGCGTCGTCCTGGCCGGCCGTGTGGTCCTTCTCCAGGGTCGCCCGCATCGACTCGTACTGGCCGAAGCGCTCGATGATCTGCTCGCTGGTCCAGCCCAGCGCCTTGAGCAGCACCGTGACGGCCTGCTTGCGCTTGCGGTCGATGCGCACGCCGACGCTGTCGCGCTTGTCGATCTCGAACTCGAGCCAGGCACCCCGCGACGGGATGACCTTGCAGCCGTAGAGGTCCTTGTCGGACGTCTTGTCGACACTGCGGTCGAAATAGACACCGGGCGAGCGGACCAACTGCGAGACCACGACCCGCTCGGTGCCGTTGATGATGAAGGTGCCCTTCGGCGTCATGAGCGGGAAGTCGCCCATGAACACCGTCTGGCTCTTGATCTCACCGGTGGTGTTATTGATGAACTCCGCCGTCACGAACATCGGGGCGGAGAAGGTCATGTCCTTCTCTTTGCACTCGTCTACGGAGTACTTCGGCGGCTCGAACCGGTGATCACGGAACGACAAGGACATGGTCCCCGAGAAGTCCTCGATGGGACTGATCTCTTCGAAGATCTCTTCGAGGCCCGACTGGGTCGGGACGTCCTTGCGCCCGGCCTGGCGAGCCGCCTCTACCCGGGCCTTCCACTTCTCGTTTCCGAGCAGCCAGTCGAACGACTCGGTCTGCAGGGCGAGAAGGTCAGGAACTTCGAGAGGCTCCTGGATGCGCGAAAAAGAGACGCGACGGGGACCAGCGGGTACGGCGGAGGCGTTGCGCGAGGCTGCCAACAGATGTCCTTCCGAGGGCTCGCGGCGGACTGACTACACGCACGCCAGACAACCTCGCAACGTGAGCAAGCATCGCGGGTCGTCAAAGGGCAGCGCAAAGGGGCAGTGTAGCCGAACGGCACACGCCTGTCCACTTCACCCTCGCTGCATGCTCCACGTTGGTCGCAGCATCGCCCGTTCAGGCGGAAACGTCAAGCCCGCAAGCCCGACTTTTAGCCGACTCAGGGCCCGGACGCTGGGTTTTCTCCCCTGTGTGACTGATCGCCTACCGCCAGGCCCAAGACGATACCCGCGAACGGGGGCGGTTAACGCTCCGTCACACCGAGGGGCGAACCCATGCCGACAACCGGTGTAGCTGTGACTGAAGTACCCCGATCAAGGGCCGTGCTAAACCCGATTTTTGGTAACAATTGAAGGAAGCGGCACGCCCGCGATCATTCGGGGCCTCACGCGCTCCCCAGCAGCGTGGACAGGGCCGACACCAGCCAGCGAGATCCTTGCCGCACCATGACGAACCTGGCTCGGTTCTGGGCGAACTCTTGCTGAAGCCCTACTTTGCCGGGGATCTCCATGACCGTACCAGTGTTCACGAACAGCAGAACCTCTACCCGGTCCGGCTCGGCCCGCTCGACCCCCGCGCCCGCCACTGCCACGGTCCGCACGATCTTCTGCGCCTTGGCCTTGGTCACCAGGGTCTTGGTCAGCTCCTTGTAGTGCCGGGTCAGCTCGCCGGTGGTGAACGTCCCCGCCCTGGTCAGGTCCTGCTCCACCGTCCGGTAGTCGTACGACAGCAGGTCGGGCGCCGCCTTCCTGGCCGCGGCCACCGCCTCGGCCCGAGCCGCGTCCGCGCCGCGCAGCTCCTGCAGGTTGAACCACATGGTCGGCACCAGTACGCCCCCCGCCACGACCAGCACGCCCAGCAGCGCGATCGTGAAGATCCTCACGTCACCTGCACCACCTTCGACACCAGCCACAGGCGGCCGGCCTTGCCCAGGTCCATCTGCCAGCGGTAGTAGCGGTCCTGGGGCGCGCTCTTGGAGCCGTCCCAGCGGATCTCCACGTCGGCCACGACGAGCACCCTGGCCGTGGTGGCGGTCATCGATACCATGCCGGTCGCGCGCAGCACGCCCTGTTGGACGACCTTGTTCTCCAGGGTGGTCGACTTGAGCTTGGCGGCGTTGGCCTCGTACTCGGCCCTGGCGGAGCCGGTGGAGGACTCGAGGATGCGCCGCATGTCGGCGTCGACGGTCTTGTAGTCGAGCGAGATCAGGTTCTTGGCGTGCAGGCCCGCGGCCAGCAGCACGGCCTGCCCCTCGCCCGCCCTGCCCTGCTCGTCGCGTGCCAGGGCGGCGATCCACACGCCCGCGCCGACGAGCACCGCCAGCAGCCCGCTGAGCGCCGCGATCAGGATGCGGGCGGGCCGTACGGCAAGTCCTGCCACGTCTGCTCACCCCTCTTCCGGCTGGTCGCTGCCGGATCATAACGCGACACCGAGCCCCGAAGTCCGCGAATCGACGGAGCCGGTTGGGCAGCGGCCCCCTCGCCTCCCGCCGTCCGCCGCGATCGGGCCGGGGTCCCCAAGGCCGTCCCCGCCCTGACGCCTGCGCGGCCACGACCACCAGCAGGCCGATCGGGACATTCCCCACAAATGCCTTCAGGCGGCCCTCAGCGGCTCGCTGAGCGCCCGGCACGCGTTTTGGGCCCTTCGGGGTCCTCCGGGGGCTCGGGACGCGTTCCGGGCCTCGGGCCCGATTCCGCGGCCCACCCGGAATCGGCGGCTCAGGACACGGTTCCAGGGCCGCCGTCCGGGACTCGGAGCGCGGTCCCCGACCCACCGCCGGGACCCAGCCCGCCGTCGGGCCGGTCCGCCGTCAGACCCAGCCCACCGTAGGGGCCCGACGCACCGTAGGGGCCCAACGCACCGTAGGGGCCCAACGCACCGTAGGGGCCGGTCCGCCGTCGAGACCCGGCCCGCAGTAGGGGCTCAGCCCGCCGTAGGGGCCTGGGAGGCGGTTGCCCGGCCGGAGGTCGGCGCTCTCCGGCCCGAGGGCCGCGACCCTGCGGCTACGCGATGCCGTGCGGGTGGGCGTTGATCAGGCGGGAATACTCCTCGAGCCAGTTGCGGCCCCGTTCGTCCACGAACGACCCCTGCGGCGGGATCACCCCGTTGGCCGCCAGCCAGGCGCCGGGCGGCCGCTGGGTGCCGCGGATCCGGCCGGAGGTCGGCATGAGCTGGGGCGGGATCGGCGGCAGCGGGCCGGGGTCGTGCCCCATCCGCGCCTCGGCCGCCAACTCGGAGACGTCCTTCTCCTCGGACATGCCGATGGGGCCGTGCCTGCGGGCGTTCAGGAACTGCCGCACCACCGGCTCGTCGCTCGACAGCAGCATCTCGCGCGAGCCGAACATCACCAGCTCGCGCCGGAACAGCAGCCCGATGTTGTCGGGGACCGTCCTGGCGGTGTTGATGTCGTGGGTCACGATCAGGAACGTCGCCTCGATCTCGGCGTTGATGTCGACGATGAGCTGGTTGAGCAGCGCGGTGCGCACCGGGTCGAGGCCGGAGTCTGGCTCGTCGAACAGGATGATCTCCGGGTCCAGCACGAGCGCCCTGGCCAGGCCCGCGCGCTTGCGCATGCCGCCGGAGATCTCGCCAGGCAGCTTGGCCTCGTCGCCCTGCAGGCCGACCAGGTCGATCTTCTCCATCACGATCCGGCGGATCTGGGCCTCGGACTTCTTGGTGTGCTCGCGCAGGGGGAAGGCGATGTTGTCGTAGAGGTTGAGTGAGCCGAACAGGGCGCCGTCCTGGAACAGGACGCCGAAGAGGCGGCGCAGCTCGTACAGCTTGCTCTCGGGGCAGTCGGCCAGGTCGTGGCCGTCGATCCAGATGTGCCCGCGGTCGGGGCGCAGCAGGCCGACCAGGGTCTTGAGGAACACCGACTTGCCGGTGCCCGAGGGGCCGAGCAGCACCGAGATCTCGCCCGCGGGCAGCGTGAGCGAGACGTCCTCCCAGATGACCTGCCGGCCGAACGACTTCGTCAGCCCGTCGACCACGACCTCGACGCCCACTGTCACCTTCCCGATCGCAGGGAGTACTCAGGGGTTCACGTGCCGCACACCATACTTCGGCCGCGCCCTCACCGTAAGGGCGTTCCGAGGAACGGGAACGGGATCCAGCGGCTTGTTACCGGGCGGTTATGAGACGTCCTGTCCAGTAAGTGCGCGCAGGCTGGGACGCAGCAGGCGGGCGATCTCCTCCTGGGGCACCCCGCGCAGCTCGTCCAGCTCCAGGAGCTGGTGGCCCACGGCCACACCCAGCATGACCAGCGTCATCAGCGCCGCGCGCAGGCGGGCGTCGTCGCCGGGCAGAGCCTCGGCGAGCCGGTCGATCTGCCGGCCGAGCACCTGCCGCGCCGAGGCGGCGGCCTCGGGGTGGGTCAGCATGGAACGCATCATGGCCAGGGAGCCCTGCGGCAGCTCGCCCATCTTCACGGTGAGGCTGCCGAGCAGGTGCTCGACCACCTCTTCCGCTCCCAACTCATCGCCGGGGGCCGGCATCACCCGCACGGCGTGCCGGAACAGCTCCTCCTTGCTGCCGAAGTACTGCATCACCAGGGCCGGATCGACCCCGGCCGCCCTGGCGACGCCCCGGATGGTGGCGCGCTCGTAGCCCACGTCGGCGAAGAGCGATCTGGCGGCGTCGAGGATCTTCGCCTCGGTCCTGCGCCGCCTCTCGGCCCGCGGCAGCACTCTCTCACCCACGCGACCGACTCTACATGCGTTGACCGAGCGCGTACTTTCGCTCTACGCTCGTTGAGTCAACGTGTGTTGAGTGAAGTAGAGGGATCGGACATGACCATCGAAGAGATCGTCACGGCGTACCACGCGGCCATGCTCCACAAGTCGGCCGACGAGCTGGCCGACCTGTACGCGGAGGACGGGTTGCACGAGTTCCCGTTCGGCGGCCTGCCGCCCTTCGCGGGGAGGGAGGCGATCCGTACGGGCTATCACGGGATGTGGGGGGCCAGTGCGTTCGAGGCCCGGGAGGTACGCCGGGACGCGCTGCACCGCACGGAGGACCCGGAGGTCGTGGTGGTGGAGCAGACCGTGTTCGTGGTGGCGGGAGCCCGGCCGATCACCGTGCCCGGACTGTTGGTGCTGCGCGTCAGGGACGGCCGGATCGTCCACGCCAGGGACTACATGGACACCAGCGCCATCGCCCAGGTCCGCGCGGCCGCCACCTGACAGGCCCGATTCCGTGAACCTGGGTGCCCAGCGCCCCCGACCCCGCGCAACCACTCACCCACCGGCCCGATTCCGTGGACCTGGGTGCCCAGCGCCCCCGGCCCCGCGCAACCACTGACCCACCGGCCCGATTCCGTGGACCTGGGTGCCCAGCGCCCCCGACCCCGCGCAACCACTGTCCGACCGGCCCGATCCCGTGGACCTGGGTGCCCAGCGTCCCCGGCCCCGCGCGACCACTGACCCACCGGCACGACCTCGGTCCCAACGCCCCCGACCCGCGCAACCACTGACCGACCGGCCCGACTCCATACGGCCTCGGCCCCGTGCGACCGCTGACCCACCGGCCCGACCTCGGACGGCGGCCCCGGATGCCGGGGGCTCAGGAGGCAGTCGGTTGCGCGGGGTCAGCCCGCCCGGGTGAGGTCGAAGACCGTGGTGCCGCCGACCGTGGAGGGTGTGAAGGTCTCCTGGACCCAGGCCGCGATCTGGGCCGCGTCGTCGCTGCCTCCCGTGCTCCGGCCCGACCGACCGCCCATGCCGGTGCCGAGGAAGTAGTGGATCTTCTGCTCGGCGACGTACTGCTGGAACTGCTCCAGCGTCGGCGCGGGATCGGTGCCGTTGAAGCCGCCCACCGCCATCACCGGCTCTCCGGTGGCGAGCTGGTATCCGGCCGCGTTGTTGGAGCCGACCGTCGCCGCCGCCCACGTGTAGGCCGAGGCGTCGGACTTCAGCAACGCTGTCAGCTCGGCGGACGGAGCGGCCGCGTTGAGCAGCCCGCCCATGCCGCCCCCGCCCATGCCGCCGCCCATGCCCCCGCCTCCCCTGCTGCCGCGACCCGCCCCGCCGCCGCCCTGCGCGCTCCCGTCGGCGCCGGGACCCTGCGGCTGGCCACCGGGCTGCCACTGGCGCGGCGGTTGCCCGCCACCCCCCGGACGCTGGAACCCGCCGCCGGACGCCCTCCCGAATCCCCCACCGGTGGCCGGCCCTGCGGTCGGAATGGCACCCGTGTGCGGTGACGCGGCCGTGTCCACCGCGTACGCCGCCGGCCCCGCCAGACACGCGACCACGGCGACGGCGAGCACGGCCAGTGCGCGCCGGGTGAACAGCAGGGCCAGCGCCGCTCCCAGCCCCGCCACCAGCACGGCCGTACCCAGCCAGGCGTTCCAGTCGGCGCTGCGCGACAACAGCACGTACGCCCACACCGCCGTCACCGCCGTCACCAGGGCCAGGCCCCTGCGCGCCCCGCGTTCCCAGAGCACGGCCACCCCCATGCCCACCAGCGCCGCGATGGCCGGAGCCAGCGCCACGGTGTAGTAGGCGTGGAAGATGCCCTGCATCAGGCTGAACACCACCCCGGTCACGACCAGCCAGCTCCCCCACACCCAGAACGCGGCGCGTACGGGATCGGCCCGCGGCGCCCTCCGGGTCAGCCACGTGACCGCGACCAGCAGCGCGAGCGCGGCCGGCAGCAGCCAGGAGATCTGCCCGCCCGCCTCGGTGTCGAACATCCGCAGCCACCCGGCCTCCTGGTTGAGGTTGCCCAGGCCGCCGTAGTCGTCGCCGTTGAGCCGTCCGAGGCCGTTGTAGCCGAGCGCCAACTCCAGGACGCTGTTGGTCTGGGAGCCGCCGATGTAGGGCCGGTCGGCCGCGGGCACCAGCGCCACGGCCAGCAGCCACCACCCGGCCGAGACGAGCATGGCCGCGCCGGCCAGCGACAGTTGGCCGACGCGCCGCCAGAAGGCCACCGGCGCCGTCACGAGATAGACCAGCGCGAACCCCGGCAGCACCAGGAACGCCTGCAACATCTTCGCCAGGAACGCGAACCCGATCGCGCTCCCCGCCAGCACCAGCCACCGCGTGGAGCCGCGCTCCTGCGCCCGGACCACGCAGTACGCCGCCACGCTCAGCAGCAGGACGAGCAGCGCGTCGGGGTTGTTGAACCGGAACATCAGCACGGCCACGGGCGTGACCGCCATCGCGGCACCCGCCAGCAGCGCCGCCCAGGGGGAGAACAGCCGCCGCACGGAGGCGTACACCATCGCCACCGCGCCGACGCCCATGAGCGCCTGCGGCACGAGGATCGCCCAGGAGTTGAGCCCGAACAGCCGCACGCTGAGCACCATCGGCCACAGCGAGGCGGGCGTCTTGTCGACGGTGATCGCGTTGGCGGCGTCGGAGGCCCCGAAGAAGAAGGCCTTCCAGCTCTGACTGCCGGCCTGCACCGCCGCCGAGTAGAAGGAATTGGCCCACCCCGAGGCGTCCAGACCCCAGATGTAGAGCACGCCGGTGCCGACGAGCAGCGCGGCCGGCGCCCAACGAGACTTCGCTTCGGTAACCACACTCGCACGCTAGGCAAGCCGCTTGGCCCGGCGATGAGACGAACATGAGAATCTTCTGAGCCGCCCGCCACCGCCCACCCCGCCGCGCACGCCGCCGCCCACCCCGCCGCGCACGCCGCCCCGCCGCCCAGCACCCCCGCACCCCCGCACCCCCGCACCCCCGCACCCCCGCACCCCCGCACCCCCGCACCCCCGCGACGAAACCGACCCCCAGGAACGCGAAAAGAGGCGGCACACCCGGCACCAGGGTGTGTCCGCCTCTTTCCGAAGAGCTCTTGCGTGAAGTGAAGAGGGAAGTTACTTCACGGTCACGGTGGCGCCGGCGCCCTCGAGGGCAGCCTTGGCCTTCTCCGCCTGCTCCTTGTTGACCTTGCCGTCGAAGACCGCCTTCGGAGCACCGTCGACCAGGTCCTTGGCCTCCTTGAGGCCCAGGGACGTGAGGGCGCGGATCTCCTTGATGACCTGGATCTTCTTGTCGCCGGCGGCCTCGAGGACGACGTCGAACTCGTCCTGCTCCTCAGCCTCGGGGGCGGCGGCCGCGCCGGCGGTGGGAGCGGCGGCGACCGCGACCGGGGCGGCGGCCTTGACGTCGAAGGTCTCCTCGAAGACCTTCACGAAGTCGGACAGCTCGAGCAGCGTCATCTCCTTGAACGCGTCGAGCAGCTCGTCGGTGCTGAGCTTCGCCATGATCGTTTCCTTACGTTTAGGGCTTACTGAAAACTAGGAACGGGACCGCGGTGTGTGCGGCAACCCCCGTGCTACTCGCCGCCAGCCTCTTGGCGCTTGGCGCGCAGAGCCTCGGCCAACTGAGCCATCTGCGTGGGCAGAGCGGCGAACATCGCGGCAGCGGCGCTCTGCTTCGCCTTCATGGCACCGGCGAGCTTCGCGAGGAGGACCTCGCGGGACTCGAGGTCGGCGAGCTTGGTGATCTCGGCGGCGTCGAGGGCCTTGCCCTCCAGCACGCCGCCCTTGATCACCAGAAGGGGATTGGCCTTGGCGAAGTCACGCAGACCCTTGGCCGCCTCGACAACGTCTCCGCTGACGAAGGCGATCGCGGTCGGACCCTTGAGCAGGCTGTCGAGGCCCGACACGCCGGCCTGGTTGGCCGCGATCTTGGTCAGGGTGTTCTTCGCCACGGCGAACTTCGCATTCCCACCGAGAGAGACGCGCAGCTCCTTGAGCTGGGCAACGGTGAGACCGCGGTACTCGGTCAGAACGGCGGCGGCGCTGCCCTCGAACTCGCGCTTGAGCTCGGCAACCGCTGTCGCCTTATCCGCCTTCGCCATGGGCCTCCTTCCAGATGTGCCACCGGCGAAGGGCCCTGACATGAGAACAGCCCCGGCGCAGGGCGCACGGGGCTCACGCACACGGATCAACCATGTGGGAAACTCGCATCACACCTGCGCAGGCCATCCACTTGACGTGGATCCTTCGGTCGCCGGGTTTAGAGCACCCGACGACGACCGGCGGTCTTCGGCAACGACCAGACTACGTGCTGGCCGCCGAGTTTCCAAATCGTTCTCAGTTGGTCGTGCCCTTGGGCAGCTCTCCGACCTGGTCGGCGGGCGGGGCCTGGATGTTGACGGCCTCGTTGTAGCCCTTGAAGAACAGGGTGGCGTCGAGCGTGGCGCCCTCCTTGGAGCCGTTCAGCGCGAGCTTGCGCGGCAGCCCGTCGGCGGCCACCCAGATGTCGAACTTGACGTCCTTCAGCTCGGCGAGACCCTGGCGGGCCCGCTCCTGCTTGTCGGCGGGCAGTTGCTGCACGGCGGCCTCCACGGGGAAGGTGCCGCTGTAGTGGGTCGTGTCCTCGCCGTTGACGCTCTCGTTCCCGACCGACTGGACGTCCTGCGAGGCCGTGACCAGCTTGGTCACGCTCCCGAGGTCGAACTGCTGGATCTGGCCGAGGTACTGGTCCACCTGACCGGAGTCGCCGGCCTCGCTCAACGGGACCTTGATCCACGGCTTCGTGGCCCCGAGGACCTGGTTGAGCGCCTCGACCTTGACGTAGACGGTGTCGCCCTGCAGCACGGCGCGCGCGCCGCCCGGCAGGTTGCGACCGGCCATGCCGACCGTGTCCAGGGTGAGGTCGGCGGCGAGTTCGGGCTTGCTCTGGTAGAGCATGCGGCCCTGCACCTTGCCGTTGCCCTCCTGGGGCTGCGTCACGTTCACCACGGCGTCCACCGTGTAGCTGGTGACCTCGGCGGTCTTCTGCGCGGCCTGGGTGAGCACCTCGGAGGCGGCCAGGTTGATCTGGATGGGCTGGGCGTTCGATCCACAACCGGCTACCGCGGCCACCACGAGTGCGGCTCCGGCCGCGGTCATACTTATCGTGCGCTTCAGCATGCTTTGACCCTACGTTTAAGTTCTCCTCTGTGGCGCCTTCCCCATACAAATCGGGGAAAACCCAGGGTTGTCCCGCACATCCCGTGCACATTTCCCACACAGACCGGCTCAGCGGACCGCGTGCGGCCGGCCGGACAGGGCGGGGAAAGGCGAACGCCCCCGCCCGGCGGACCGGACAGGGGCGTAGAAATCCGACGCCGAAGACGGCACGGAGATCGGCGCGGAGGGCTCAGACCTCCAGCTCGGCCGTGAGGCCGCGGGTGACGTTGGGGTCGACCGGGACGCCGGGGCCCATCGTCGTGGAGAAGGTGACCTTCTTCAGGTAGCGGCCCTTGGCGGCCGACGGCTTGAGACGCAGCACCTCGTCGAGGGCGGCGGCGTAGTTCTCGATGAGCTGGCGCTCGTCGAACGACGTCTTGCCGATGATGAAGTGCAGGTTGGCCTGACGGTCCGTACGGAACTCGATCTTGCCGCCCTTGATCTCCGTCACGGCCTTGGCGACGTCGGGCGTCACGGTGCCGGTCTTCGGGTTGGGCATGAGGCCGCGCGGGCCGAGCACCCGGCCGAGGCGGCCGACCTTGCCCATCAGGTCGGGCGTGGCCACCACGGCGTCGAACTCGCCGAGCCGGTTGCCCTTGGCGATGTCGTCGATCAGCTCGTCGGCGCCGACGATGTCGGCACCCGCCTCGCGGGCCGCCTCGGCACGGTCGCCGGTCGCGAAGACCAGGACCCGGGCGGTCTTACCGGTGCCGTGCGGAAGGTTGACCGTGCCGCGCACGATCTGGTCGGCCTTGCGAGGGTCGACGCCGAGCCGGAGGGCGACCTCCACGGTGGAGTCGAACTTGGTGGTCGACGTCTCCTTGGCCAGCTTGGCCGCCTCGACGGGCGTGTAGAGCTTGTCGCGGTCGACCTTGGCGGTCGCGTCTTTGTGCGCCTTGCTGCGCTGCATGTGTCACTCCTTGTGGTGTCCGGACCGGTGATGACGGCCCTCCCACGATGTCGGGAAAGGTGTTACTCGACCGTGATGCCCATCGACCGGGCGGTGCCGGCGATGATCTTCTCGGCCGCCTCGATGTCGTTGGCGTTGAGGTCGGGCATCTTGGTCTCGGCGATGCTGCGAAGCTGCTCGCGGCTGAGCTTGCCCACCTTGTCGCGGTGCGGGACCGCGCTGCCCTTGTCGAGCCCCAGAGCCTTCTTGATCAGCTCGGGCGCCGGAGGCGTCTTCGTGACGAAGACGAAGCTACGGTCTTCGAAAATGGTGATCTCAACGGGGATGATGTTGCCCCGCTGGGCCTCCGTCGCAGCGTTGTACTGCTTGACGAAGTCCATGATGTTGACGCCGTGGGGACCGAGGGCGGTACCCACCGGCGGCGCCGGAGTGGCCTGGCCAGCGGGAAGCTGGACCTTCACCAGTGCGGCGATCTTCTTCTTCGGAGGCATTAGTCCTTCTCCGGGTCCTGATTGCGATGCCTGTCAGAGCCGCGGGACGCGCCCCTGACACGTCGGAGGCCGCCCTTCGCGAGGGGCGGCCCGCCGAACGTCTAAGTGTATGTGATCGTCTTAGATCTTCGAGACCTGGTTGAACGAGAGCTCCACCGGAGTCTCCCGGCCGAAGATCGAGACGAGCACCTTGAGCTTCTGCGACTCGGGGCTGATCTCACTCACCGAGGCGGGCAGCGTGGCGAACGGGCCGTCCATGACCGTGACGGACTCGCCGATCTCGAACTCGACCGTCGGACCCGCGGACGCCTTGCTGGCGGCCTTCTTGGTCTCCTCGGTCGGCTCGGGCGCCAGCAGCTTGGCGACCTCGTCGAGGCTGAGCGGGCTCGGCTTGTTGGACAGGCCCACGAAGCCGGTCACCCCGGGCGTGTTGCGCACGGCGGCCCAGGACTCGTCGGTCAGCTCCATGCGCACCAGCACGTAGCCGGGCAGCACCCGCTCCTTGACCGGCACCTTCTTGCCGCTCTTGAACTCCTGGACGGTGTGCGTGGGCACCTCGACCTGGTAGATGTAGTCCTCCATGTTGAGCGAGACGTTGCGGCTCTCGATGTTGGACTTCACCCGGTTCTCGTAACCGGCGTAGGAGTGGATGACGTACCACTCGCCGGGGAGGCCGCGCAGCGAGCTCTTGAACTCCTCGACGGGGTCGACGTCGGGAAGAACCGAACCGTCCTCGACGGCGGCACCCTCGACTTCGGGGGCCTCGTCGCTCTCCTCGACCTCGGCCTCCTCCAGAGCCGCCTCGACGGACTCCTCGGTGGCTTCTTCCAGCTCGTCGCCCCACTTGTCGCGGGACTCGTCCGCCGGAACTGAAGACTCGGACACGGTGACTCTTCCTCTTTCGTGATATCGAACGGCGACTCCGTCAGGCGTCCACCGATGGCGTCTCGGTCAGGATCCGCCGAAGACGCGCAGGACCACCCATCCCAGGGCGCTGTCGAGCCCGTACACGATCGCAACCATGATCAGAACGAATATCAGAACGACCGTGGTATAGGTGACGAGGTCTTTGCGTGTCGGCCAGATGACCTTACGCAGCTCGTTGACGACCTGCCGATAGAAGAGGGCAGGAGAAGTACGTGTCTTCTTCTCGCCACTAGGCTTGTCTGCGGTCTCGCCGCGCGTGTCGATCGCCACAGTCCTCACCTGATCCGTCGTATCCAACGCAGTTTTGCGGCGCGCTTACACGCCCAGTATTGCGCGGACCGCACTCGCAGGGCACGAGGGACTCGAACCCCCAACCGCCGGTTTTGGAGACCGGTGCGCTACCAATTGCGCCAGTGCCCTATGTCGTAGACCAGACTACCCTGATCGTCTCACTGCCTGGGACCGAACCGCGCGTAGACATGCGGAAGGACCACGCGAAAGCATACGGGTCATCGCCCGGTACGTCGAACCAATACCCGATCACCCAGGTCACGAGCACATGGGAGCATGGACCCATGTCCACCCGACCGCGCATCTCCGCGAGAATCTCCGCGATTTCCGAGTCCGCCACCCTCGCCGTCGACGCCAAGGCGAAGGCGATGAAGGCGGCAGGACGCCCCGTCATCGGCTTCGGCGCGGGCGAGCCCGACTTCCCGACGCCCGGCTACATCGTCGAGGCGGCGATCGAGGCGGCCCGCGACCCGCGCTTCCACAAGTACACGCCCGCCGGCGGGCTGCCCGAGCTGAGGAAGGCCGTCGCCGACAAGACGCGGCGCGACTCCGGCTACGCGGCCGAGGCGTCGCAGGTGCTGATCACCAACGGCGGCAAGCAGGCCGTCTACGAGGCGTTCGCGACGCTGCTCGACCCGGGCGACGAGGTGCTGGTCGTCGCGCCCTACTGGACGACCTACCCCGAGGCGATCAAGCTGGCGGGCGGCGTGCAGGTCGACGTCGTCACCGACGAGTCCACCGGCTACCTGGCGAGCGTCGAGCAGCTCGAGGCCGCGCGCACCGAGCGGACGAAGGTGCTGCTGTTCGTCTCGCCGTCCAACCCGACGGGCGCCGTCTACTCGCGCGAGGAGACGATCGCGCTCGGCCGCTGGGCGGCCGAGCACGGGCTGTGGGTGGTCACCGACGAGATCTACGAGCACCTCGTGTACGGCGGCGCCGAGTTCACCGCCATCGGCACGGCCGTCCCCGAGCTGGGCGACCGGGTCGTGATCGTCAACGGCGTGGCCAAGACCTACGCGATGACCGGTTGGCGGGTGGGCTGGCTGATCGGGCCGCCCGACGTGGTCAAGGCCGCGACCAACCTCCAGTCGCACGCCACCTCCAACGTCTCCAACGTGGCCCAGATCGCGGCGCTGGCGGCGGTGTCCGCCGACCTTTCGGCGGTGGAGGAGATGCGTACGGCCTTCGACCGGCGCAGGCAGACGATGGTCCGGATGCTCAACGAGATCCCGGGCGTGTTCTGCCCCGAGCCGAAGGGGGCGTTCTACGCGTACCCATCGGTCAAGGAGCTGATCGGCAAGGAGCTGCGGGGCAGGCGTCCTCAGTCGTCCGCCGAGCTGGCGGAGCTGATCCTGGAGGAGGCCGAGGTGGCCGTGGTGCCCGGCGAGGCTTTCGGCACGCCGGGCTACTTCCGGCTGTCGTACGCGCTGGGCGACGACGACCTGGCCGAGGGCGTCAGCCGGCTGGGCAAGCTGCTCTCCGAGGCCCGCTGACCGATCGCCTCTCGCATCGCGGTCAGCGCCCGGTGACGTCGGCCGAGGCGTCGGCCGTGATGTCGGTGGCGATCGGCCTGATCTCGCTGGTGAGGCCGGGTGTCGCGCCGATGTACACGGCGGTGCCCGGCCGCTCCAGCCACATGAAGCTGCGCACCCCCGTACGCGTGGTCCAGTGCAGCGCCGGTTTGCCCCGGTAGGCCGCCAGCGACGACCTGGCCACCAGCGTGGCGAACTGTTCGGCCGTCCTGACCCCGCACACCACCCCGACGTACATCCGTTCGTCCTGGTCGCTCCAGATCCGGCCGCTGACCTCCAGCGGGCTGCTGAGCGAGTCGAGGCGGGCGAACGTGCCCGCCGGGGCGAGCCCAGAGGGCGAGCCGGGAATGCGCACCTCGGTCTCGTCGCACGCCAGCGAGATCGTGTCCTCGCTGGTGACGGCGGGTCTGGGCGGGGGCAGGGTGGGCCGCGGCTCCGGCCCTTCGTCGGCGACGGCGCCGCACCCCGTGAGCGCGGGCATCGTGAGCGCGGACACGAGGAGCACCGCCGCCAGCCACCGCACAACGACCCTCCATGACTCGTGGTAAACCAGCGAAAAGGCTCCTAGTCTCCTACAGGAGCCCTGACGGAGGCGGCAATAGCGACGAGTTCGCGGCGGAGCGAGTCGCTGACCCTGATCCAGGCGCCGACCCCGGGGCGTTCGAGCCAGGCGATCACCCTGCCGCCGTCCGGGTGCCTGCCGACCACGGCGGGCCTGCCGCGCACGGTGGTGGCGCGGGCGTCCAGGGCCGCGATCCGCCTGCGGTAGCCGTCCCAGTCGGCGGCCACCGCGCCGTGCTCGACCTGGGCCTCGACGAACCTGCCCGCCGAGCCGAACCGGGCCGGGCCCGCGCCGCCCGCGCGGCGGGCCAGTCGTTCGGGCAGATAGGTGAGCCAGAAGTCGCCGGAGACGACCCCGAGCGTCGCTGCCCTGCCCGGCCTGCCGTCGGCGGGGTTCGCCGGACGGGCGGGCACCGGCGCGGCTTGCACCGGTGCGGTTCGAGGTGGTGCGGTTCGGACCGGTACGGGTTCGGGCGTCGGCGCGGCGGCGCGTTGCGGGCGTCCGAAACCCGAGGAGAAGAGCGCGTAGATGATCAGGGACGTGGCGGTGAGCGCCAGTGCCGCGAGCGTCGCCCGCCGACCCTCTCCCATGTCATGCCCTTCTGGGACCATGCGTCGTCGTTCCCGTACGCGCCCCCGTTGACCTGCGCGCGAACCGCACCGGGGGTTGAGTGGCAAGATATGCGAATGCCACGGCCCCTGCACGCGCTTCCCAAGGCCCATCTTCACCTGCACTTCACCGGCTCGATGCGGCACGCCACACTGATCGAGCTGGCCAGGGAGCAGGGGCTGCACCTGCCCGACGCGCTGGAGCAGGACTGGCCGCCCAAGCTGCGGGCCACCGACGAGCGCGGCTGGTTCAGGTTCCAGCGCCTGTACGACATCGCGAGGTCCGTCCTGACCCGGCCCGAGTACGTCTACCGGCTGATGCGCGAGACCGCCGAGGACGAGGTGGCCGCCGGGTCGCGGTGGCTGGAGATCCAGGTCGACCCGTCGGGCTACGCGCAGCGCTTCGGCGGCCTGACGGCCACGCTGGAGCTGGTGCTGGACGCGGTCGAGCAGGCGGCGGCGCACGCGGGCATCGGGATGGCGGTGATCGTGGCGGCCAACAGGACCCGCCATCCGCTCGACGCGAACACGCTGGCCCGCCTGGCCACCCAGTACGCCGACAGGGGCGTGGTCGGCTTCGGCCTGTCCAACGACGAGCGGCGCGGCGCGGCCAGGGACTTCGAGCGGGCGTTCAGGATCGCCAAGCGCGGCGGGCTGCTGTCCGTGCCGCACGGGGGCGAGCTGATGGGCCCGCGCAGCATCGCGCAGTGCGTGGACGACCTCGGAGCCGACCGGGTCGGGCACGGGGTGCGCGCGGCCGAGGACGAGTGGCTGATGCGGCGGCTGGCCGACCGGCAGATCTGCTGTGAGGTCTGCCCCACCTCGAACGTGGGCCTCGGGGTGGCGGAGCGGGCCGCCGACGTGCCGCTGCGCAGGTTGTTCGACGCGGGGGTGCCGATCGCGCTGGGCTCCGACGACCCGCTGTTGTTCGGCACCCGATTGCTGCGCCAGTACGAGCTGGCCAGAGACGTCTACGGGTTCGACGACGCGGAGGTGGCGGAGCTGGCCCGCCAGTCCGTACGGTCGTCCGCGGCCCCGGAGTCGGTGCGCAAGGACCTGCTCAAGGGCGTGGACGACTGGCTGGTGAAGTCACTGTCCGCGGGCCCGTCCCACGGGGCGTCAGCGGAGTGACGTGGCGATGCGGACCGCCTCGTCCTTGTCGCGCGCGCCTTCGAGGCGGTGGTTGAGCGCGCCCTGCTGCCAGATGAGCGTGGGGCCCGCCTGGCGCAGCGGCACGTCGGTGCCGTCCTCGCGCTCGATGTAGCCGAACGGGTGCGCGCCGGGGATCCACCAGGCGTCGCGGCCGTTCACCACGGCGTGGTCGGGGAAGGGCGGGCCGAGATTCTTGAAGAAGTATCCGGCGAGGGCGCCGTCGAACTGGTCGAGCCTGGTGCCGTCCGGCCAGAACATCGACACCACCCTGCCGTGGTCGGCGACCGTGATCCGCTGCGGGGGGCCGAGCGCGGCCGGCGTCCTGACCTGGAACCGCACCTGGCCAGGGAGGTCGGCCGGGGACACGGTGCGTTCGCCCGGCAGGGGGGCGGTGGTGGCGACGGGAGGGGGCGGGGTGTCGCCGATCCGCAGCTCGATCCCGGCGAGACGGAGGATCTGCGCCACGGCGGCGCGGCCTTGGGGGGTGGCGGCGGTGAGGGTGACCACGACGACGACCACGGCCGCCACGATCGCCCATCTCGTCCGCCGACCGGCCCGCCCTGCCAATCGACCTGCCCGCCGACCTGCCGGCCGACCGTGCGGCGCGGGCGTGTGCGGCCGTGCGGGGACGGCGGTCGGCCCGTGCGCCGGATCCGGCTGTTCGAGGCGGGCACGGACGGCGGCGGCCACGTCGGCGGGAGGCGGGCCGGGGACGTCGAGCAGGTCTCCGAGCGCCGCGAGTTCCGCTTCGAGGGCGTCGTGGGGCTCCGGGACGCCCGGCTCGGGGTCACGCGAGTTCATTGCCCACCTCCTCCCTCAGCCGGGCCAGCCCTCTGTGGGTGCTGGACTTGACGGTGCCGACGGGCCAGTCGAGCACCTGGGCGGTCTCCGCCTCGCTCAGTTGTAAGAAGTACCGGCACACGACGGCCTGACGTTCCCGTTCCGGCAGCCCGCGTACCGCCGCCAGCAGTCGCGAGCGCCGGTCGGTGGCAAGGGCCGCGCTCTCGGGGTCGTCGGGCGCCCGCGGGTCGGCGACGGCGCCGAGCCGCAGCGTCAGCTCCGACCTGCGCCCGCGCGACCTGGTCAGGTTGTGGGTCTCGTTGGCCACGATACGCAGCAGCCACGGGCGGAACGGCGACTCCCTGCGGAAGCTCGCCAGGTGCCGGAACGCCTTGACGAACGCCTCCTGCACCACGTCCTCGACCTCGTCACCGGCGCCCAGCAGGGCGGCGGTGCGATGGGCGAGCGCGCTGTAGCGGGCGACCAGCGCCTCGTAGGCCACCAGGTCGCCCCGCAGCGCGCGGGCGATCGCCTCGTCGTCGTCCATGACGAGTCAGATTTCACCGCACCGCAGGCGATGCGGGGAAGGGTGTTTCGCTGATCGTGTCATCCTGGTGACTGGCCCGGGCACTAGACTCGGGCAATCCATGTGCCCCTCGAAGGAACGGGATTATGTCTTCTGGGTATGACCGTGTGGTCCAACCGGCGGCCGGTGACGAGGCCCTGGAGAACCACCTCGGTGGTGACGAGGCCAAGAACTACCGGCAGTACGAGTTCGACATGGTCGCCCCGCATGTCGGCCGCTCGATGCTCGAGATCGGCTCGGGGCTGGGCCACTTCGCCGAGCAGTTCCTGCCGCGCCTCGACCGCCTCGTGGTCAGCGACTTCGACCCCTACTGCGTCGAGCAACTGGACAAGCGCTTCGCCGACCGCGACGACATCAGCGTGCTGCAGTTCGGGCTGCCGACGGACATCCCGCTCGAGGACAAGGTCGACACCGTCGTCATGATGAACGTCCTGGAGCACATCGAGGAGGACGCCGAGGCCCTGCGCTCGCTGGCGCGGGTGACCCAGCCCGGCGGGCGGATCATCATCTGGGTGCCCGGCTACCCGCAGCTCTACGGAGACTTCGACCGCAAGGTCGGCCACGTCCAGCGCTACACGCCCAAGACGCTGGGCGCCACGGTCGCCAAGGCCGGGCTCGACGCCGAGGTGCTCAAGCCGATCAACTTCCTGGGCGGCATCGCGTGGTGGGCGGCCGTGCGCAGGGGCGGCGTCGGATACCCCGACCCGCGGCTGGTCAAGATCTACGACCGCACCGTGGTGCCGCTGACCCGCTTCATCGAGCGGTTCGTCCGGCCGCCGTTCGGCCAGACCGTCTTCTGCGTGGCCCGGGTGCCGAAGCAGCGGTGACCCGCCCCGGCCGCGTACGGCCGGGCGGGCTACGCGGGGCTACTTGATGGAACCGGCGGTCAGGCCGCCGACCACCTTCCGCTCGATCAGGGCGAACAGGATGATCACCGGGATCGTGGCGATCACCGATCCGGCGAAGAGGTTCTGCCAGTCCACCTGGTACTGCCCGATGAACGAGTTCAGCGCGACCGTGAGCGGCTGGTTCTCCGGGGTCGTGGTCAGGGTCAGCGCGACGACGAACTCGTTCCAGGCCGCGATGAACGTGAAGATCAGCGCGGTGATGACGCCTGGCATGGCCAGCGGCAGCGTGATCCTGAACAGCGCCCCGAAGCGGCCGTTGCCGTCGAGGAAGGCGGCCTCCTCCAGCTCACGCGGGATCGAGGCGAAGTACGCGTTCAGGATCCACACGGCGAACGCCAGGTTGAAGCCTCCGTTGACCAGGATCAGCGACCAGATCGAGTCCACCAGCCCGAACTGGAAGAACTCCCGGTAGATGCCCACCAGCATGGCCGTGGGCTGGAACATCTGCGTGATCAGCACCAGGACCAGGAACGCCGTGCGCCCCCTGAACGCGTGCCTGGCCGAGTAGTACGCGGCGGGCAGCGCCACCAGCAGCACCAGGATCGTCGAGCCGCCCGCGACCTTGAGCGTCACCCACAGGTTCCCGGCCAGGCCGCTGGTCCAGAAGTTGGCGAGGTTCGACCACACCCACTCCTCGGGCCAGAACGACACCTCGCGCAGCGAGTCCTGCGCCCGCAGCGAGGTCAGCAGCATGACGATGTACGGGAACAGGAAGACGAACCCGACGACGTACGCGGCGGCGGCCACGATCGTCGTCCTGAGCCTGGGCAGGCCGCGCGACGGGCGGGCCTTGGCCCTGGTGGGCCTGCGGCCCGGCCCGGCCGCCTTGGGCAGGGTCTCCACGGCCATCACGCCACCTCCCTGTTCCAGCGCGACACCTTGAGGAAGATCGCGGTGAGCACGAGCACCATGCCGAAGTTGACGACGGACATCGCGGCCGACTCGCCGATGTCCGAGCCCTTGAGGATGAACATGAAGATGGTCGAGGTGGCCGTCGAGTAGCCCGGCTGGCCGTGGGTCATCGCCCAGATGATCGGGAAGTTGTTGAAGACGTTCATCACGTTGATCAGCGCGGCCACGGTCAGCGCGGGACGCAGCAGCGGCAGCGTGATCGACCAGTACGTCCTGAACCTGGTGGCCCCGTCCATCCTGGCCGCCTCGTAGACGTCGCCGGGGATGGTCGAGAGCCCGGCCAGCAGCGCGTACGTGGTGAACGGCACCGAGACGAAGACGGCCACGAACACCAGCCACGGCATCGCGCTGGAGGCGTCACCGAGTTGGTCGGCGGCGGCGCCGCCCATGGCGTCGATCAGGCCCAGCTTCACCCTGATCTGGTTGATCACGCCGACCTCGGGGTCGAGCATCCACTTGAAGATGATCGCCGTCATCAGCACCGAGGCGGCCCAGGGCGCGATCAGCGCCCACCGGACGATCTTGCGGCCGGGGAAGCGCTGGTTGAGCAACTGGGCGAGGGCGAGCGAGATCAGCACGGTGAGCGCGACGACCGCGACCACCCAGATCACGCTGCGGACCATGATGTCGGCGAAGTCCTGCTCCCCGAACAGCTTCGTGTAGTTGTCGGGGAAGTTGTTGTCCTGGACCACCCCGAACCGGCTGATCTTGAGGAACGACGACCTGATCATCTCGACCACGGGCCACAGGACGACCAGCACGATCAGCACGATGGCGGGCCCGACCCACGCGAGGGGTTCGAGGGCGCGCAACCTTCTCATCAGACACCTTTCCAGGACAGTACGGCCGACGATGGTCGTCGGCCGTACCCGGGTCCCGCTGGATCAGCCGGCCGCTTCGGCGGTCTTCTGCAGGTCACCGAGGACCGCGGCCGGGTCGTCCTTGACGGCCCCGCCGATGGTCTGCTTGATCGCCGGGTTCACCTCGGCCCACTTGGGGTCCTGGAAGGGGTAGAAGCTGGCGTTGGGCAGCGCGTCGAGGAACGGCTTGAGCTTCTCGTCGCCCGCGAGCTTCTGGATGCCGCCGTTGGTGACGGGCAGCAGCTTGTAGGTGTCGGAGATCTTCTGGGCGGCGTCGCCGGTGTAGAAGAAGTCGAAGAACTTCTTGATCTCGGCGGCGTGGCCGTTCTTGTTGAACGCCATGATCCAGTCCATGACGCCGAGCGTGGTGTCGAGCGGGCCGGACTTGCCGGGAATGGGGGCGACGCCGTAGTTCGTCAGCCCGGCGGCGTCGAAGATCGGGATGGACATGGGGCCGCCGTTGACCATGCCGACCTTGCCGGCGCCGAAGTCCTCCCAGACCGTCTTGCGGTCCTTGGTGCCCGGGTTCGGGGTGGTCAGACCGGCGTCGACCAGGCCCTTCATGTACGTGAACGTCTCGACGTTCTGCGGCGAGTTGATCGCCCACTTGCCGGAGGCGTCCTTGTAACCCCCGCCGTTGCCCAGCATCCACAGGAACGACTCGCCCTGGGCCTCCTCCTGCCCGAGCGGCAGGCCGAACGGCTGCGTCACCCCGGCCGCCTTCAGCTTCTCGGCGGCGGCCTTCAGCTCGTCCCAGGTCTTGGGCGGCTCGGTGATGTTCGCCTTGGCGAACAGGTCCTTGTTGTAGAACAGGGCGCGGGCGGAGGAGACGAACGGGATGCCGTACGCGGCGCCGTCGACCTTCCCGAACTCGGCGAACTTCTGCAGCATGTCGCCGGAGACGTTCGGCGACAGGACCTCGTCCACCTTGTACAGCAGGCCGTCCTTGACGAAGCCCGAGTAGTCGCCGGTCTGCAGGATGTCGGGCACCTGGCCGTTCTGGACCATGGTGGCGACCTGCTTGTCGATGTCGTTCCAGTTGATGACCTGGACGTCGACCTTGATGTTCGGGTTGGCGGCCTGGAACTGGTCCACGACGCCCTTCCAGAAGGTCTCGCCCGAGTTCGGCTTGCCGGGGCCGTCGCCGTAGTCGGCGGCGACCATCTTCAGCGTGACCTGGCCACCGCTCGACGCCTGGGTGTCGCCGCCGCCGGAACCGCCAGATCCGCAACTGGACAGGACCAGCATCGTGGCAAGGCCGAGAGCGGCGCCGCCCACAAGCTTGATGTTCACTGCAGATACCGCCTTCTCGTCGGACGGGTCACGCTGGTCCGTACCAGCCAACGGACCCCGCCCAGGGGGATGAGGAGCGGGAACGCCGAAGGCCACCCGCGTTTGCGCCAGAGTAAGCCGCAGTTAAGCAGCCGGTCTATACCGGCTCGTCTCGGTTTGGCAACACTCGGGTGGGATGGTGGGCGGGTCCGGTCTAGACCGCAGGTCAGAGAATCTTTCTCCGTACGCTCTCGCCGCCCTCCGGCGTGCCGATCCACGGGCCCTCGATCGAGGGGTCGAGGATGCCCTCCTCCAGGAACGTGTAGCGGCCCTCGAGTACGTAGCCGGCCAGGCGTACGTCCTGGTTGTCGCTGTTGTCCCAGAGGCGGGCGAACAGCGCCTCCACGCGGCGCCTGGCCTGGTGGCAGAAGGTGTCGGCCAGCTCGTACGGTCGGCGTCCCAGGTCTCTGGAGTCCTCCTCGGCCTTGAGGCAGACGGCCGTCATCGCGTACAGCTCGGCCCCGATGTCCACGATCCGGCCGAGGAACGACTGCTTGTGCTCCAGCCCGCCCTGCCAGCGGGACATCCCGTAGAAGGTGGACCTGGCCAGCTTCCTGCTGGTCCGCTCCACGAAACGCAGGTGGGCGGCGAGCGGGCCGAACTCGGCGTACGCGGTGGGCAGGTTGCCCGAACCGGCCACCAGCGTGGGCAGCCACCTGGCGTAGAAGCGTCCGGCCCGGCGCAGGGCCTGCGCGCGCTCATGACGGTCGGCCTCGGGGTTGATCAGCTCGCCGGCGGCCGACAGGTGCGCGTCCACCGCCTCCCGGGTGATCGCCAGGCGCATGATCTCGGAGGAGCCCTCGAAGATGCGGTTGATCCGGGAGTCGCGCAGCATCTGCTCGGCGGGCACGCCCCGCTCGCCCCTGGCCACCAGCGACTCGGCGGTCTCGTAGCCGCGCCCGCCCCGTATCTGGACGAGTTCGTCGAGCGCCTCGTACGACAGCTCCGAGGAGTACAGCTTGGCCAGCGCCGCCTCGATCCTGATGTCGTTGCGCTGGTCGTCGGCCAGGCGGCCGGTCAGCTCGCTCACGGCTTCGAGCGCGTACGCGGTGGCGGCGATGAAGGCGATCTTCGTGGCCACGGCCTCGTGCCGGCCGACCTCGCGCCCCCACTGCACCCGTTCTTTGCCCCACTCGCGGGCGATCTTGACGGCCCACTTGGCGTTGCCCGCGCACGTGGCGGGAAGCGACAGGCGGCCGGTGTTGAGCGTGGTGAGCGCGATCCTGAGCCCCTCGCCCTCCTTGCCGATGAGGTTCCTGGCGGGCACTCTGACCTGGGTGAACTCGGTGACGCCGTTCTCGATGCCGCGCAGGCCCATGAAGGTGTTGCGGCGCCTGACCGTGATGCCCGGCGTGTCGCCCTCGACCACGAACGCGCTGATCTTCTTGCCGGTCCTGGCCATGACCACCAGCAGGTCGGCGATGACGCCGTTGGTCGTCCACAGCTTGACGCCGTCGAGCACGTAGTCGTCGCCGTCGCGGACGGCGGTGGTGGCCAGCCGCGCCGGGTCGGAGCCGACGTCGGGCTCGGTCAGGAGGAACGCCGAGATCTCACCCGCCGCGCACCTCGGGAGGAACTCCCGCTTCTGCTCCTCGGTGCCGAACAGCTTGAGCGGCTGCGGCACCCCGATCGACTGGTGCGCCGACAGCAGCGTGGCCAGCGCCGGGCAGTACGAGCCGACGAGCATGAGAGCGCGGCAGTAGTACAGGTACGGCAGGCCGAGCCCGCCGTACTCCTGCTTGATCGTGATGCCGAACGCGCCGAGCCCCGCGAGCCCCTTGACCACCTCGTCGGGGATCTGGGCGGTGCGCTCCACGAGGGCCGGGTCGACGTGCGCGTCGAGGTAGCGCCGCAGCGACCGGACGAACTCCTCTCCCCTCTTCGCCGCCTCCGCAGACACCGTGTCAGGCACCGTGTCTGACACCGTGGGCGCCGGATGCACCAGATCCAGCCGGAAGTCACCGAGGAAGAGCTGCTTGGCGAAGCTGGGCCGCGTCCATTCCTTCTCGCGTGCCTGCTCTCCGACCTCCCTGGACTCCGCGTACTCCGCGTACTCGGTGTGCTCGGTCTTGGTGTGCTCGGTCATGGCACCTCCCGACGCCTGCGCGGTCTGTGCCTTGAGTACTGCCCGCCTGACGGCGCCTTGTCGCCGTTCACCGACCCAATTTGTAGGAACGCCGAGCGTTGGCCTTCAACACGCCGAGCGCCACCAGCGCCAGCACGGCGGGCACCACGAGGTAGGCCCCGCAGAACGCCAGCCCGAGCAGCGACATCCCGGTCCCGATCGCGGCGGTGGTGCGCAGCCGCCCGGCGGGCAGCAACCGCACCGCCGCCGCCACGCCCACCGACGTGACCGCCGCCAGGCAGGCCGAGGTCGCCCGCATGAGCAGGTCCAGCTCCACACCCCGCACGAGCACGGGCCACACCAGCACGGGCAAGCTGAGCGCGAGCACCAGCCCGAGGCTCCGGTACGGCGTCCCGCCCGGCCCGCCGCCCTCGGCGAACCAGCCCGGGAGCGCGTTGTCCCTGGCCAGGGCCGCCCCGAGCCGGGCCGCCCCGGCGAGGTAGGTGTTGACCGCCCCGAACGTCAGCAGCACCGCCGCCACCCCGGTGACGGGCCGCGCCGCCGGGCCGAGGCCGATCTCCAGCATCGCGGTGAGCGGCACGCCGGTCATGTCCGCGCCGAGCACGCCGATGGAGGTGACGGAGACCCCCGCGTACAACACGCCGATCACGGCGAGGGTCACCACGGTGGCCCTGAGCAGCCCTCTCTTCCCGTCGGCGAACTCGGCCGACAGGTGGCTGGCCGCCTCCCAGCCGACGAACGCGAACATCAGCACACCGGCCGCGCCGGCCACGCCCGCGGCGCCGTACGGGGCGAAGGGGGTGAAGTTGGCCGCGTCGGCGTGCGGGGCGGCGATGATCACCGCGCCGGCCAGCAGCGCGACGAGCAGGGTCACCAGGCCGAGTTGCAGCCGTCCCGACGTGCGCAGCCCGGCGACGTTGGCCGCGAACGCGGCGGCCAGGATCAGGCAGGCGGTCAGGGTGGCGTCCACGCCCAGACTGGCTTCGACGTACTGGCCGCCGATGAGCGCCCCCGCGACGGTGCCGATGGGGACGGCGCCGTAGAACCACCATCCGGCGACCGCGGCGGCGTGCCTGCCGAACGCCAGGCCGACGAAGGCGGCCACGCCCCCGCCGCCGGGATAACGCGCGCCGAGAACGGCGAAGGTCAGCGCGACGGGGACGCTCAGCGCGAGCATCCCCGCCCAGGCCAGTACGGAGGCGGGCCCCGCCGCGGCGGCGGCGAGGTGCGGCAGCACCAGCATCCCCGGCCCCAGCACCGCACCCACGAGCAGCGCGGCACCCTGCCCGGCTCCCATATGTCCACTCATAGCGCCAGAAAGTACTTCAATCATTCGGCCATACCCGGCTCTGCCGAACATTCGGCCGGAATGCCATGGGAACCTGACGGTGTGGATGAACTTGATTCGGAGATCGTGCACCTCCTCCAAACGGATGCACGTCAATCCAACCGAGAGCTGGCCAGGCAGCTCGGCATCGCACCCTCGACCTGCCTCGAACGGGTCAGGTCGCTCACCCGCCGGGGCGTGATCCGCGGCTACCACGCCGACATCGACCCCGCCGCGCTCAACCGCGGCGTCCAGGCGATGGTCTCGGTCCAGGTGCGGCCCCTGAGCCGGGCGGTGATCAACGCGTTCAAGGCGTGGGCGGCGGAGATGCCGGAGGTCCTGAGCGTGTTCGTGCTGGCCGGTGGCGACGACTTCCTGCTGCACGTGGGCGTCCAGGACCTCGACCGCCTGCACGGGTTCCTGCTCGACCGGCTGAGCAAGCGCAAGGAGATCGTCGGCTTCCGCACGTCGGTGGTGTACCAGCAGGTGCAGAAGACCGTGCCGAGCCGCCTGGAGGAGACCTGACTTTCGTCAGGGGTCCTTCTGGACGGTCGGCCGATACGTGAAGGGGCTCGGGCTCCCTAGGTTTCTCGGGTGAGATCCCTCCTGGCCCTCCTGGCCGTCACCGTCCTGATCGTCACCGCCCCGATCGCCGCCTCGGCGGCTCCGGGGCTGACGCCCGCCGCCGTCGACACCTACCTGCGCGAGGCGATGGAGGCCACCGGCGCGCCGGGCGTCTCCGTGGTCGTGACGCACGACGGGGAGGTCGTGCACGCCGCCGGGTACGGTCACGACGCCGAGGGCCGCCCGGTCACCGAGGACACCCCCATGCGGGTGGCCTCGGTGAGCAAGTCGTTCACCGCCATGGCCGTGATGACGCTCGTGGAGCGCGGCGCGATCGAGCTGGACGAGCCGGTGGCCGCCCAGTTGCCCGGCTTCGCGATGGCCGACCCGCGGGCGGCCCGGATCACCGTACGGCACCTGCTGAACCAGACCTCCGGCCTGTCGGACCGCACGGTGGACATCGCCGCCACCGAACGCGCCACCTCGCTGGCCGACCACACCGCCGCCCTGGCGGACTCCCGGCTCGCCGCCGACCCCGGCACCCGGTACGAGTACTGCAACGTCAACTACGACCTGGCCGCCCGGCTGGTCGAGGTGGCGAGCGGGCAGCGGTTCGGCGACTACCTGCGCGAGCGGGTGTTCGGGCCGCTCGGCATGACCTCCAGCGCCGTCTCCGACCAGGTCGTCCGCCCGGCGGACGGCCACAACTCGCTCTTCGGCGTCTGGCTGCCCCGGCCGGAACCCGCCGGGTTCCTCGACGGCAGCGGCTCGGGCGGGGTCATCACCACCGCGGCCGACATGGGCAGGTGGCTGATCGCGCAGACGGGCGACGGCCGGCCGCTGGTGACGCGGCAGAGCCTGGAGGCCATGCACCGGCCCACGGAGCTGCGCCCGTACGGGATGGGGTGGGGGGTCGAGGAGGACGGGCGGCTCGTCCACTCGGGGAACCTGTTCACCTACAACGCCGTCGAGGCCGTCTCCCCGAAGACCGGCTACGGCTTCGCGGTGATGACGAACGGCGCGGCGCTGTACGAGCCGACGTACGACATCATGCTCGGCCTCGTGGCGCTGAGCGAGGGCAGGACCCCGGCGGGCCCGGGGAACGACCGGCAGCTCATCGAGGCGGTGCTGGGCGCGATCGCGCTGCTCGCGGGCGGTCTGGGCGTCCTGGGCGCGGTGCGGGCCCGGCGCTGGGCGGCCAGGCGGTCGGGCTCGCCGTGGTGGCGGATCGGGCCGCGGCTGGTCCCCGCGCTCGTCCCGGCCGCGGTGCTGGCGGCGTATCCGGACCTCGTGTCGGTGCTGGTGAACGGTCGGACGGTCACCTGGGCCCAGCTCACCACCTTCCCCGCCCCTCTGTCGATCACGGTGCTCGTCGCGGCCCTGGCCGGTTCGGGAGTGGCGGCCGTCAGGATCCTGGCGCTGCGCAAGCTCCGCGCTCCCGACGGCGCGATCGCCGTCGACCTCGCGCGCCGTTAATTCGGTTGCGCGTGCTCCAGCCGTCCCCCTAACCTCGAGGACATGCGCCTTTACCTGTAATTCGCGGGGCTTCGTGCCCGCCACTCAGCACTGTCCATCCATGAGACGCGGCAGCCTGAGCTTGTCGACCGGCCCTGTTTTGCGCCGCGTCGTGAGTTACGTAGAGGAGCTTCCCTTATGCGCGTTCGATCGTCCAACAAGAAGAGCCAGCCCCATCTGCCCGTGGTGCGGCCGATGCCCAAGATGCCGCAGCGGCCGATCATGCCGCCCCGGCGCATCCCGCCGAAGGGCCGATGAGCAACTACCGGGATGGTAGTTAGCGGAGCGCCGCCTCCCCCGTACGCCTGGAGGCGGCGCTCCACCTTTCACAGCCGTTCGATGATGGTGACGTTGGCCTGGCCGCCGCCCTCGCACATCGTCTGCAGCCCGTACCGGCCGCCGGTGCGCTCCAGCTCGTGCAGGAGCTTGGTCATCAGGATCGCGCCGGTGCCGCCGAGCGGGTGGCCGAGCGCGATGGCGCCGCCGTTGGGGTTGACCCGGGCCGGGTCGGCGCCCAGTTCGTGCGTCCAGGCCAGCGGCACCGGGGCGAACGCCTCGTTGATCTCGACCATGTCGATGTCGCCGATCGACAGGCCGGCCCTGCTCAGCGCCCGCTGCGTGGCCGGGATCGGCGCGGTCAGCATGTAGACCGGGTCGTCGCCCAGGAGGGCGAGCTGGTGGATGCGGGCCCGCGGGGTCAGCCCGTGGTCGCGTACGGCCTGCTCGGAGGCGATGAGCACGGCGCCGGAGCCGTCGGAGATCTGCGAGGCGGTGGCCGCGGTGATCTGCCCGCCCTCCTTCAGCGTCTTCAGCCCGGCCATCTTCTCCAGCGTGGTGTCGGCCCTGGGGCCCTCGTCGTCCTCGACGCCGTTGAGCGGCGCGATCTGGTCCCTGAAGTGGCCGTTGGCGATGGCCTTGGCGGCGCGCTGGTGGGACTCGAAGGCGTACTGCTCCAGCACGTCTCTCGTGTAGCCCCACTTCTCGCACATCAGCTCAGCGCCGCGGAACTGCGAGATCTCCTGGTTGCCGTACCGCTCGACCCATTTGTCGCCGAACGGGAACGGCATGCCCTTCTCCAGCGCGGCCGTGATCGAGGAGCCCATGGGCACGACGCTCATCGACTCGACCCCGGCCGCCACGACCAGGTCCTGGGTGCCGGACATGACACCCTGGGCGGCGAAGTGGATCGACTGCTGCGAGGAGCCGCACTGCCGGTCGATCGTGACACCGGCGGTGGTCTCGGGCAGCCCGGCGGACAACCAGGCGTTTCTCGCGATGTCCATGCTCTGGGGGCCGAACTGCATGACGCATCCCATGATGACGTCCTCGACCGCGGCGGGGTCGACGCCGGTGCGGTCGATCAGCGCCTTCAGCGTGTGGGCGGCCAGGTCAGTGGGGTGGACGGTGGACAGGCCGCCCTTCTTCTTGCCGACGGGGGTGCGGACCGCCCCGACGATGTACGCCTCTGCCACGGTGCCTCCTGGAAACCGAGCATTATTCGGTTACTAGGTTCAGCGTACAACAGAACGACGTTCTGGCGCTGCTCGCGGCAGGGCGGTCAGGCGTCCTCGCGCCCCTTCGCCTCCTTCTCGCCGCCGCTCTCGCCGTCGTTCTGGCCCTCGCTCTCAGCGTCGCTCTCGGCGTCGCTCTCGCCGTCCTCAGCGTCGTCCCCGGTGCTCACGTCCTCCGGGGCCTCCGCAGCGTCCTTCGGGGCCGCGGACGACACGAGATCCTCGGCGGCGTCGATCCTGAACCGCCACCGGTCCACGGCGATGCCGTTCAGCGCCTCCGACAGCTCCAAGGCGAGCGCGCCGAGCTTGACGGGCTCGTCGCCGCGCAGCTCGATCGCGGTCAACTCGGTGGCGAAGGGCAACAGCTCCTGTACGGCCGGGGGCTGCCCCTTCTCCGGCACCAGCACGGCCCGGATGTCGCCGGCCGTGAACGCCACCCCCTCCTCCTCCTGCTCCAGCAGGGGCGCGAGTTCCTCGGCCGTGGGCCGTACCGGCAGGATGACCGCGGGGCCGCCCTCACCGTCGTCGGCCGGATCGCTCACCTCGCCCCGGCACACCGCGAGCCCGCCGAGCCGGAACGCCAGCCCCTCGGCCAGGAACCGGTCGAAGAAGTTGACCGGCAGCGGCCCCTCGGCGGCCACCCGCACCGCCCACCCCTTCTCCAGCTCACCGCCGGTCAGGGCGGGCTCGGCCTCGACGGGCGCGCACACGCGTGCGTCGGCCGCCACGATCTCGTCGCCCTCGCGCCGGGCGCCGGGGTCGGCCAGCCGGACGATGCGCAGCAACTCGTCGGGGTCCGGTTTCGCGGGAACGACGGCCGTCGGGCCAGTACGCAGTCTCCGCTTCGTCATCCAGCCCATGCCCGCCTCCGGCGCTCAGCTTCGATAGGAGCTTGTCATCGTCGCGTAGACGATCACGTTGTCGGTGTAGTGTCCGGTGGACCGGTTGTAGGTGCCACCGCAGGTGATGAGGTGAAGCTGGGCGTTCTCCTGCGCCCCGTAGACCCGCTGGGTCGGGAACGTCTTCTTGCTCGCCTGCTCGATGCCGCCGACGGTGAACACCGCGGTGGTCTTGTCCTGGCGCTTGACCTCGATGGTGTCGCCGTTCTTCAGCTCGGGCAAGCGGGCGAACACGGCGCTGCGCGTCCGGGTGTCCTTGTGCCCGAGCAGCACGGCGGGGCCCGCCTCACCAGGGGTGGACATGTTCCGGTACCAGCCGACCAGGTTGTGGTTGTCGGACGGGGGCACCTCGATCGTGCCGTCCTTGGCCAGCCCCACGGACTTGATCGGCGCGTTGATGCCGAGCCGCTTGACCACGAGCCTGACCGGGGTGGAGGGCAGCATGGGCGGCGCCGGGGTGATCTGCGGCAGCGGTGGCGGCACGTCGGCCGGAGCCTGGAAGTACGCCTGCTCCGGCTGGACGGTCTGCTTCGGCTGCGTCTGCAGGTTCAGGGCCTCACGGCTGCCCTCCAGGCCGTACTCCTGGGGAGACCTCAGCACGATCAGCAGCCCGGCCACCACCGTCACCACACCGGCGATGGCGGCCACGACCAGGACGGTCCTGAGCGCGGCGCCGCCCTTGTCCTCGGGCGGCGGAGCGGGCGCGGGGTCGCCGTACGGATAGTAGCCCGACACAGCTCGTCAGCCCTTGATCGAACGGCGTCGAATGACCAGCCCACCCACGGCGGCCGCCGCCACCAGCGCTGTGCCGGTCAGGATGAACACCCGCCCGTCAGGCCCCATCATCCCCCCGGCCCCGGTGTCCGCCCCGGCCTTGGGAGTCTCAGAACTCCTGGTGGTGCTGTTGGACGAGGACGGCGTAACGGTCACCGTCGCGGTGCGGGTCGTGGTGGGGCGCGGGGTGGTGGTGGTCGGGCTGGGCGAGGTGGTGCCCGTGTTCGTGTTCGTCGAGGTCGGGCTCGCCGTGGTAGTTCCCACGACGAAGTTCGCCGAGGGACCGCCGGAAGCACCCGGCTGGCAGTTGTACCACGTCGTGCCGCCCACCTGGAGCGCGAACGCGCCGCCCTTGAGCGCGACCGTGCCGGAGGCGGTGGGCGTCACCACCATGGTCATGGTGGGAAGTGGCATCGCGCCATCAGACGCCACGGCCGTTGGAACGGTGGCAGTCGCGCCCACGGGGATGGGCACCGCAGGGATCGGCGTGCCGCTGGGGCTGACGGTTCCGGCGGCCACGACCGCGCTGCTGGGGGTCATGCTGGAAATGACGGGCAGGTGGCTCGCACTCGCCGTCGGCTGCTGCACATCCCAGGTGACGGTCACGGTGGCACTGGGCGTGACGGTCGTGGTCGGGCCCCTCAGCTCCATGCGGAACGGAATGGTCTCCGTCGCCGTCGGCGTTCCGGCGGGGCCCGCCGCCGTACAGGTGTAGACCACATCGACGGGAGCGGCGGCCATTGCCGCCACCACCGGTATCGCGCCGAAGATGCCTGCGCCTAGGACGGCCATGGCGGATGTCTTGAGGGCGAGGCGGCGCCCCGCCTTGGACGTCAGCACTTCCATCTCCAATTCAGCGCAGTATCAACGATCGTGCCAGAATCCCAGCAGTTGGTCACGGTTAGGTAGAGATCCTACGAACTGTCCCCGTCAAGTTCCCGTAAACCGCCAATTCTGCACCAACTTTCCCTCATGTCTTCTTCTTTGACAACGTTGCGTACACGACGATGTTGTCTGTGTAGTGATGCGTCGTCTTGTTGTAGACCCCGCCGCACGTGATGAGCCTGAGCTGGGAGTTGTCGGTGTTGCCGTACACCCGCTCGGTCGGGAACGCGGTCTTGCCGGCCTGCTCGATCCCGCTCACCGTGAACCGGGTGACCTTGCCGTCCGACCGGTAGACGTAGATCTGGTCGCCCTTCGCCAGCTCCCTGAGGCGGTCGAAGACGGCGGGGCCGCTGCGGGTGGCCACGTGGCCGTTGATGATCGACGGGCCGAGTTCGCCGGGCACGGGCGAGAGTTTGTACCAGCCCGTCTGGTTCGGCTTGCCGAGCGGCGGGGTGCCGAGCCGGCCCTTGGCGTCCAGCGCGACCGAGCCGACCGGGGCGTTCACCTTGATCTTGGGGATCTTGATGCGGGTCGGGTGGGCCTTGGCGGCCTTGGTCTTGGCCGTGGGGATCGGCGAGACGACCGGGACGGCGGGCAGCGGCGGCGGCGCGTCCAGGCGGGCCGGGGTCAGGGGGACGTTCTTGCCGCCGGGGCCGACCGTCGGCGAGAGTGCGAACGCGCCCGCGTTCGCCACCTCCACCTTGCTCGGCGCGTCCTGGGCCGCCACGAGCGGCTGCGAGCCGTCATCGATCTTGGGCGCCAGCGAGAGCAGGCTCACCATGACCAGGCCGACGCCGCCGAGCGACCCGGCGATGAGCAGGCCGGGCAGCGCCCGCTGCATCGGCGTCTTCTGCCCGGACGATGGCGGGCTCTCCCCGGACGGTGGCGGGCTCTCCGGCGTCAAAGCCCTCTGCCCTGACCGAGGCGGGCTCTCCGGCGTCGGTGTCTGGTGCCCGGCCATCGGGGCGTGCTCAAGCGTCGCCTGCCGGGACGGCAGCGCGTTCTCCGGCTGCGGTGCTTCGTGGTCGGCCATCAGCGCGTTCCTCCCGCGTGTCCGGCCTGGCGGCGGCGCAGCAGCAGCCCGCCCCCGGCGCTGCCCAGCACGACGGCCATGCCGCCGGCCATGAGCCCGTACGGATGACCCGCCGCGTCCGGGGCCACCCCGGTCTCCACGCCGCCGCTGGGTGTGTCGGCGACCTGGGCCTTGTAGTAGTTGGTGGCGGTCGGTCCGGTGCTCTTGGGCGTGGACGAGGTCGAGGACGAGGTCGACGACTGCGGCAGCACGATCACCCGGTCACCGCCGACGGTGGCGTCGGCGGGAGGCGTGGAGTCGCCGGGGTCGTCCTGGCCCGGGTCGTCCGTCGAGGTGCCGGTGGGGTCGGGCTTCGGCCGTACGGTCACCTCGACCGACGGCGGCGTGCCGACAGGACTGCACTTGGCGGCGTGGTAGCCGGTCGGCGTCTTGGCCGCCTTGGTCGAGACCTCGAACGAGTCGAGCCACATCAGGCCCTCCTCCGCGGCCTTCACCAGCCTGATCGTGTGCTCGCCGTACGTCAGCGCCGGCGAGTCGTACAGGACCTTGCCGCCGTCGAGGTCGTCGTTGACCGGGTTGTCCTCGGCGTCGCGCGACGGGTTCACCGTGGCGACCTTCTTGTCGTCGAGGTAGACGTCGACCGGGCTGGAGTCCTTGTCGGTCGGGCCCATGTAGCGCACGCTGGTGCCGACGAAGGTGAGGGAGGCACTGGCGTCCTTCTGGCGGGCCTCGTGCAGGTCGTTGTGCTGGTGGTTCTCCGACTCGGGGAGGTCGTCGCGCGACTCCCACTGGTCGTCGCTGTAGACGATCCGCAGGTCGCTCGGGTTGTCGGCGTCGTCCCCGTCGTTGACGACCGCCACGCCGTCGGGCGGGGTGAAGTCGAGTTCGATGTCCCCCGGCGTGATCGTGATGACGCCCGCCTCGTCGGTCAGGGCGGGGTCGCTCAGCGTCTGGGGCGGCGTGAGCGGGTCGTCGGGGCGCAGCGGGCCGTGCGCGTCGGAGACGCCCCGGGGCATGAGGACGTTCACCTCGTCCTTGCGGTGTTCGACGTAGCCGGTGGCGTGCACCTGGCCACCGGCGGCGAAGTAGCCGGGCGCCTGGAGGCGGCCGGGCTCGGCGGTGTCGTAGCCCAGCTTCCAGGTGAGGTTGAGCGGGTCGCCGACCGTGAGGTCCGTGGCGAAGGCGAGGTCGGTGGTGAGCCGGACGGGGCCGTGCCGGACGATGCTGCCGTCGTTCTCGATCGCGGCGCACTTGTAGTCGATGGACAGGTCTGCGGGCGCGGCCGACGCCGGTACGTTCGGCAGCACCACGAAACCTAAGCTCGCCACGGACCCCACGGATGCGGCGATCAACGCCCTGCGCCACCGTCTCACGGAGACTCCGATCACCCACGAACAGACCGAAGGTCGATCCTAGAGTCGAAAAACTCTCAACACCCGTCGAACGCCGCGTCCCCCGGCACTTGTGATGAACCCGTGTCCACGGCGTTCGACACCGGGTATACCTGGCAGTAACAGAACAGAATTCTGCCGCTGGAGGCGACCGATGCAGCGTGACCTCTTCGACGCGGAACACCTGCTCTTCCGCGAGACCGTACGCGAGTTCATGACCCGCGAGGTCGTGCCGCACCACCCGCGATGGGAGCAGGACGGCATCGTCCCGCGCGAGGTCTGGAAGAAGGCCGGGGAGCTGGGCATGTTCGGGTTCTCGGTGCCGGAGGAGTACGGCGGCGCGGGCATCAGGGACTTCCGCTACAACGCGGTCGTCGTCGAGGAGATCATCGCCAACGGCGCCACCGGGCTGGGCTTCTCGCTGCACAACGACGTCATGGCCCCGTACCTGGTGGATCTCACCGACGAGGAGCAGCGGCAGCGCTGGCTGCCGGGCTTCGCGAGCGGCGAGCTGATCACCGCCATCGCCATGAGCGAACCCGGGGCCGGCAGCGACCTGCAGGGGATCAGGACGACGGCCGTCCGCGACGGCGACCACTACGTCGTCAGCGGGCAGAAGACGTTCATCACGAACGGCGTCAACGCCGATCTCGTCGTCGTGGTCGCCAGGACCGACCCCGAGGCGGGCGCCAGGGGCATCTCGCTGGTCGTGGTGGAGCGGGGCATGGAGGGGTTCGGGCGCGGACGGAACCTGGAGAAGGTCGGCATGAAGGCCCAGGACACGGCGGAGCTGTTCTTCGACGGCGTACGCGTGCCCGTCGCCAACCGCCTCGGCCCGAACGAGGGCGAGGGCTTCGTCCAGCTCATGAACAACCTGCCCCAGGAACGCCTGTCGATCGCCGTGGCGGCGGTGGCCGCGGCGGAGACCGTGCTGGCCCAGACGATCGAGTACTGCCGGACCCGCCAGGCGTTCGGCCGGAACATCGGCTCGTTCCAGAACACCCGGTTCGTGCTGGCGGAGCTGGCCACCGAGACCGAGATCGCCCGCCACTACGTCGACAAGTGCATCCTGGCGCTCAACGCGGGCCGCCTCACCGCCGTGGACGCCGCCAAGGCCAAGTGGTGGACGACCGAGCTGCAGACCAGGGTCATCGACCGCTGCCTCCAGCTCCACGGCGGCTACGGCTACATGATGGAGTACCCGGTCGCCAAGGCGTGGCTCGACAGCCGCGTACAGACGATCTACGGCGGCACCACGGAGATCATGAAGGAGATCATCGGCCGGTCATTCGGATTCTGACCGGTCACCGCGCGGCGGGCCGGGTCAGACCGCATACTGGACACCATGGACGCCGGCCTGATCCTCCTGGTCTTCCTGGCGCTGCTGGTCGCCTGGGCACTCAACCGCGTACGCCGGGCCATCCGCCTCGGCCCGGTCGGCTACGCCGGCGTGATGATCGTGTTCGTCATCGTCATGTTGCTGCTCTGGGGGCAGACCAAGATCTAACCGCCGAGCACGACCCGGGTGACCAGCTCGGGGTCGTCGCTCATCGGCAGGTGCCCGCACCCCTTGAGGAGCTTGACCCGCTGCCCCGACCAGCGCGCCGCGCGGATGGCCTGGCGGCGCAGCAGCAGCCGGTCGTGCTCACCCCACGCGATCGTGATGGGCGACTTCGGCGGGGCGGGCGGCATCAGGCCGCCGAACGACTCCAGCGTCTCGTCGAAGCCGGCCGCCTCCCCCAGCGCCCGCGTGGCGGCGACCAGCGCGGCCGGGTCGAGCCTGGAGGGATGGGCGACCAGGACCCCGGCGGAGACCGCGCGCAGGTAGCGGCTTTCCGCCGTCTTGACCAGCGTCTCCACCGGCATGGAACGGGCCGAGGCACGCAGGGCGCGCAGCACCGCCTGGCAGTAGACCAGCTCAGAACGCGTCCAGAAGCCCGCGGGGGACAGCGCGGTGGCCGTCCGTACGACACCGCGCGAGGCCAGCTCCAGCGCGATGTAGCCGCCCAGTGAGTTGCCCGCCACGTGCGGCTCGCGCACGCCGAGCAGGGCGCAGAACGACTCGACCGCGTCGGCCAGCGACTCGGCCGTGTAGGGGATGCCCTCGGGCAGCCCGGGAGAGGCCCCGAAGCCGGGCAGGTCGATCGCGATCACCGTACGTGCCACGGCCAGCCGGTCGATCACCGGCAGCCACCCCTGCCAGTGGTGGCCGATGCCGTGGATGAGGATCAGCGGCGCGCCCGTGCCCCGTCGTTCGAAGGCCAGCTCCATGGCGCCAGTGAATCACTCACCTGCCACGGGTGGGAATCTCGAACCAGACGGCTTTGCCTTCCCTGGTGGGACGCGAGCCCCAACGCCGGGCAAGCTGGTCGACCAGGTAAAGGCCGCGACCGCCCTCGTCGTTCTCCCCGGCGCTGCGGATGCGGGGCAGGCGCAGGTCCTGGTCGAACACCTCGACCCAGACCGACTCCTCGCCCCTGCGCAGCCGCAGCGTGAACTCCTTGTCGCCGACCACTTCGTCCTCGAAGCCCGGCATGTCCCAGGACTCCTCGAACGGCAGCGGCGGCCCCTCCACGACCAGCTCCCTGCGCGGCACCCCGGCGGTGGCGGCGTGCAGCACCACGTTGGTGACGACCTCGGAGACGAGCAGGCAGGCCAGCTCGGCCCGCTCTTCGGGCACGTTCCAGCTCGCGAACGCCTCCGCGGCCATGCGCCGCGCCTCGCCCACCATGATCGGCTGGGCCGGGAACGTGCGCGCCTCGACGTCGAGGTCGACGTCGCTGGAGCGGACCACGAGGATGGCCATGTCGTCGTCGATCTCGCCGGGCACCGCCACCGTGGCGGCGTCGGCGATGCGCTCGACCTCCGCTTCGGAGACCTTGGCCAGCTCCTCGCAGAGCACGCCGAGCGTCTCGTCGTCGCTCGGCATCCGGCCGTCGCGGGTCGGGCGGCGGTCGATCAGGCCGTCGGTGTAGAGCAGCAGCGCCGCGCCGGGCGGCAGCGTCCGCGTCTCCTCCTTGTAGACCAGGTCGGCGTGCAGGCCCTTGGCGCGCACGCCGAGCGGCTGGCCGACCTCCTCGATGTCGAGCTCGACGCACTGGCCGTCGACCAGCAGCAGCGGCGGGGCGTGCCCGGCGTTGGCGAAGGAGAGCTGCCTGGACCAGGCGTCGTAGACCAGGTATTGGCAGGTCACGATGGGCGGGATGCTGATCTCGGCGCCGTTGTCGTCGTACTCGGGGGTGGCGATGATGCGGGTCCACTCGTCGAGCCTGGCCAGGATGTCGGCCGGGGACTTGTCGTCCTGCGCGAAGGCGCGCAGGGCCGCCCGGAGCTGGCCCATGATGGCCGCGGCCTTGGCGCCCCTGCCCTCGACGTCGCCGATCACGATGCCGACGCGGCCGGCGGACAGCGGGATGACGTCGTACCAGTCGCCGCCGACCTGGGTCTGGATGCCCTGCCCGTGGGAGGCCAGCGGGGCGGCCGGGTAGTAGCGCACGGCGATCTGCAGCCCGTCGAGCTGCGGCAGCGCGCGCGGCAGCAGGTATTTCTGGAACGACTCCGCCGTGTGGCGCTCTTCCTCGAACAGCAGCGCGTTGTCGATCGCGAGCGCGACCCGGGTGGCGATGGCGCCCACGAAGTCGCGGTCGAAGGCGTCGTAGTGAGGGCTGCGGCGGTCGGTGAGGTTGGACAGGCCGAGGTACATCAGGCCGAGCGTCTCGCCGCGCACCAGCAGCGGCGCCACGATGGCGGAGGTCATGCCGACCTCACCGCACAGGCGCGCGCTGCCCTCGTGGGGCGCCGGGTAGCGGTTGCCGGCGAAGTCTTCGACGAGGATCGTCTCCTGGCGGCGCAACGCGGTCTCGGCGTAGTGGCCGGAGGGGTAGCGGATCTCCGCGCCCACCGGCTTCCACGTTCCCGACGGCGGCGTCCACCCCTGCACGTGCTGAGAGACCCTGCGGACGAGCCGGTCGCCCTCGGTCAGCTCGATGAAGCAGTGGTCGGCGAACTGGGGGACGAGCATCTCGGCGACCCGCTTGAGCGTCTCCTCGACGTAGAGCGAGCCCGCCAGCCGCTCGCCGATGCGCTCGAGCAGCCCGAAGCGGTCTTTTTCCCGCTCGTTGCTGCGCAGCGCCTCGCGGGCCATGACGACGATCCCCGACACCGACCCGGACGGGTGGCGCAGCGGCACGGCCTGCGCGCGGACGTAGACGATGGTGCCGTCGCCGCGCCTGACGTCGAACGTGCCCTCCCACACGCCGCCCTTGAGCACGTGCTTGGCCAGCTCGATCGCCTGCGGATGATCCTTCTCCAGGATCCCGAGCGAAAGGATCGACCCGTCGCGCGCGGCGGGCCTGCCCTGCCGGCCGAAGAGGCTCTCGGCGAACGGGTTCCAATAGAGCAGATTGCTGAACCGGTCGGTGACGACCACCGCCATCTCGGCCTGGTCGAGCACGGATCCGGCAGCAAGGTGATCAGCCGTTTCCTGTGACAGATCCCCCCATCGCGTCATCCGGAGACCACTCCTCGAGGTGGCGTGTATGCAAAGCGGACCACGGGCGCTCCTGCAACAGTCTTGGCCAGGGGAGGAGAGTGGAGGGCCTCCCAGGAGGGATTCAACCAACTGGCCGCGCGCGCGTCAGCGCTTGGAGACAAAAACGTGCGCGGCGACATCGCGCGGAAGCTCCGCGGGCGTGTCCTTCGCGTCTCCGTCACCTGTCACCCGTACACCGTCGTCGCTCGCCGCGAGCGTCACCTCGCGTCCGGGTTGTATCCCAACTTGCTTGAGTTTAAGCATCACAGCAGGATCACTTTGCACTTGTTCACTGATTCGCCGCACGACAACGGGTGTGTCACGGCTGCCCGCGAGGTCGCTCATCGTCGTCAGCGTGTCGGCGGCGCTCTCGGCCGGCTCTCTGGCGCCCAGCTCGGCCAGCCCGGGGATCGGGTTGCCGTGGGGGCAGACGGTCGGATTGTCGAGCAGCGTCACCAGGCGTGACTCGACGGACTCGGACATCACGTGCTCCCAGCGGCACGCCTCGATGTGCACCTCTTCCCAGGGCAGCCCGATCACCTGCGTGAGCAGGCATTCGGCCAGGCGGTGCTTGCGCATGACGCGGGTGGCCAGCGTGCGGCCGAGGTCGGTCATCGACAGGTGCCGGTCACCTTCGACGCGGACCAGCCCGTCGCGCTCCATGCGGGCGACGGTCTGGCTGACGGTGGGGCCGCTCTGCTGGAGGCGCTCCGCGATGCGGGCGCGAAGAGGGACGATGCCCTCCTCTTCGAGCTCGTAAATCGTGCGGAGATACATCTCCGTGGTGTCGATCAGGCCGTGTGCGGTCAAGACTCCTCCCAACTGAATGGTACGCCGGTCGTGGCGGGGACTGAGCCCATCCGCTGCGGGCACAGGAGTCGCCGGGAATCACAGAGAACCCTATGGGGAGAACGACCGACCATGGCAAAAGTCGGCAACAACGGGGCGGCCGAGTTCCTTCCCGCCCGGCTCGCCCCCGCCGCGCGGAGGCGGGAATCGCACGGGAAGATGTCCATCTGACCAACGCCGCCAAAAACTTCTCTTTTACGCCGCGCGGTAAAAGGCGCATTCATGACAGGCCCACGGCCGCGCGCCCGACGGGGACGCGGGCGTCCTGGCCGACCTCCGGACGGCGCTAACGGGCCCGGTAGTTGCGGAATCCGGCCACCGAGAGCCCGACGACCAGCACGGTGACGGCGCAGGCGATCCCGCCGCCCACCCAGGCGCCCGTCATCCCGAACGCCGTCGCGGTCGCCCCGGCCCGCAGCTCGCCCAGGCGCGGCCCGCCGGCCACGACCACCATGAACGCCCCCTGCAGGCGTCCGCGCATCTCGTCCGGGGCGTACAACTGGAGGATCGACTGCCGCCAGACCGAGGAGATGACGTCCGCCACCCCGCCGACGGCCATGAACAGCACCACGAGCCACAGCTCGTGCGAGAGCCCGGCGGCGGCCACGGCCAGGCCCCAGACGGCGATGACGATCGACAGCGCGACCCCCTGCCGCCTGACCCGGCCGACCCAGCCGGAGAACAGCGCCCCGGCCACGGAGCCGATGGCCATGGCCGAGGTCATCCAGCCGAGCGCGTCGAGCGAGCCGCCGAAGCGCTCGGCCGTCATCTCGGGGAAGAGCGCCCTGGGCATGGCGAACACCATCGCGATGATGTCCACGACGAACGACATCAGCAGCACCGGGCTCCTGACGACGAATTTGAGCCCCTCCGCCACGGCCCCCACCCCCGGACGGCTCACCTCCCCCAGCGGGGGCAGTGAGGGCAGTCTGAGCGCCGCGTAGAGGCTGCCGGCGAACAGGACGGCGTCCACCGCGTACGCGCCCGCGAACCCGCCGTGGCCGAGCAGGACCGCGCCCACCATCGGCCCCACCACCGCGCCCAGGCTGAAGACCAGCGAGTTGAGCGCGTTGGCGGCGGGCACCAGCTCCGGCTCCAGGATCCTGGGGATGATCGCGCCCCTGGTCGGGCCGGTGATGGCGAAGCCGGTGGAGTTGATCGCGACCGCGAGGAAGATCAGGTAGACGTTGTCCAGGCCGAGCAGCGCCTGCACGAGGATGAACAGCGTGGCCGCCCAGGCGATCAGCGAGCCCACGATGAGCAGCTTGCGCCGGTCGACGGCGTCGGCGACGGCTCCGCCCCACAGACCGAAGACGATCAGCGGGATCAGGTTGGCCAGGCCGAGCAGCCCAACGTGCAGCGACGACTGGGTGATCTCGAAGACCTGCTGTCCCACGGCCACGACGGTCACGCCGACGCCGATGTGTGACACGGCCTGGCCGAGCCAGATCCGCCGGTACGCGAGGACGCCCAGCGGCCGGGTGTCTATGAGATGACGTTTGACCAGTTCCCCGAATGCCACTTCAGGAACATTAGGGGGCAAGTCTCTCTATGACCCAGCCGGGTCGCGTACGCCGGTAACGCAACCGGTCGTGCATCCGGTCGAGCTGCCCCTGCCAGAACTCCAGCTCGACGGGGGCCACCCGGTAACCGCCCCAGAAGTCGGGCACCGGCGGATCCTCCGGCCAGCGCGCCGCCAGCTCCTCGTAGCGGGCGTCCAGCTCCTCCCTCGACCTCACCACCGCCGACTGGCGCGAGGCCCAGGCGCCGATGCGCGACCCGTACGGACGGGAGGCGAAGTACGCGGCCGACTCCGCGTGGGACAGCCGCGTCACGGTGCCCTCGACGCGCACCTGGCGGCGTAGCGGGTGCCAGGGGAACAGCAGGGACGCGCGGGGATTCTCGGCCAGGTCGCGCCCCTTGCGGGACTCGTAGTTGGTGTAGAAGACGAATCCGCGTTCGTCGTAGCCCTTGAGCAGGACCGTCCTGGCGCTCGGGCGTCCTCCGGCGGAGGCCGTGGCCAGGACCATGGCGTTGGGTTCCGGCAGGCCGGCGTCGAGCGCGTCCTGGAACCATTCGGTGAACTGCGCGATCGGGTCGGACGCGAGGTCTGATTCGAGCAACGGCTCGCCCTCGTACGTACGGCGAAGCCCCGCCAACGTGGGCGGGCGCGGGGTGGCATCCACGAGACGGTATTCTTGCGCGCCCGTGTGGCGGATCCCAGACAACCCTCCCACCAGCGGGTTTGTCCTAACGGCGGGTCCCGAGACCGACCGTGACCTGCTAGGGGGTTAAATTGACCCGCCGGTATCTCGACATCAACATAGCGGAGGAGCTCGGGGAGGGCGGACATGTATCCATGCCGATCCCGGAGCGGCCGCGACATTGGCACAGCATCGCGTTGCCGAAACATGGCAAGAAAGGGAGGCGGCCGAGTATGTCCGACTTCAAACCCGGGCTCGAAGGCGTCGTAGCTTTCGAGACCGAGATCGCGGAACCGGACAAAGAAGGGGGCGCCCTTCGATACCGGGGCGTCGACATCGAAGAGCTGGTGGGCCGTGTCCCGTTCGGGCACGTGTGGGGCCTGCTGGTCGACAACAAGTTCCAGCCGGGCCTGCCCCCGGCTGAGCCCTACCCCATTCCTGTCCACTCCGGTGACATCCGCGTAGACGTACAGAGCGCGCTGGCCATGCTGGCTCCGGCCTATGGCTTCAAGCCGCTGCTCGACATCAGTGACGAGGAGGCCCGCGACCAGCTCGCGCGCGCCTCGGTCATGGCCCTGTCCTTCGTGGCGCAGTCCGCGCGGGGCCTCGGCCTGCCGATGGTGCCGCAGAGCCGGGTCGACGAGGCCAAGACCATCGTCGAACGCTTCATGATCCGCTGGCGCGGTGAGCCTGATCCCAAGCACGTCAAGGCCATCGACGCCTACTGGACCTCCGCGGCCGAGCACGGCATGAACGCCTCGACGTTCACCGCCCGCGTCATCGCCTCCACCGGGGCCGACGTGGCCGCCGCGCTCTCCGGCGCCGTCGGCGCCATGTCGGGCCCGCTGCACGGCGGCGCCCCCGCCCGCGTCCTGCACATGATCGAGGGTGTGGAGCAGCTCGGCGACGCCAAGAAGTACGTCCAGAGCGAGCTGGACAAGGGCAACCGCCTCATGGGCTTCGGCCACCGCGTCTACCGCGCCGAGGACCCCCGCGCCCGCGTGCTGCGACGCACCGCCAAGGAGCTCGACGCGCCCCGCTACGAGGTCGCCGCGGCGCTGGAGCAGGCCGCCCTGGAGGAGCTGCACGCGCGCAAGCCCGACCGCGTGCTGGCCACGAACGTGGAGTACTGGGCCGCCGTGGTGCTCGACTTCGCCGAGGTGCCCTCCCACATGTTCACCTCGATGTTCACCTGCGCGCGCACGGCCGGTTGGGCCGCGCACATCCTGGAGCAGAAGCGCACGGGCAGGTTGGTCCGCCCGAGCGCCACCTACATCGGCCCGGCCTCGCGCCCACTCAGCGAGCTGACGGGCGCCGACGAGGTCGTCGGCAAGTACTGATCTCCTGCCACGGCTACCGCGCGGCCCTCTCCTAGGCCCGCGGTAGCCGTTTCGCTGCCCGGCGGATTTTCCCTGCACGACCGGGTGATCTGAACCGGTTTGGGAGAGAATCTCCAGGTCTCAGAATCCGGACCGCGTACGAGCCATTCCACGCCGGTCGGTAGGCTCCGTTACGTGGCTGACATCGTGATTCCCGCTGACATCAAGCCCACCGACGGCCGGTTCGGCTGTGGGCCCTCGAAGGTTCGCACCGAGCAACTGGCCGCGCTCGCCGCCTCCGGCGCGAGCCTCATGGGCACCTCGCACCGCCAGAAGCCGGTCAAGAACCTGGTCGGCCGCGTGCGCTCCGGCCTGGCCGACCTGTTCTCGCTGCCGGAGGGCTACCAGGTGGTGCTGGGCAACGGCGGCACCACCGCGTTCTGGGACATCGCCGCCTTCGGGCTGGTCCGCGAGAAGTCCCAGCACCTGTCGTTCGGTGAGTTCTCCTCGAAGTTCGCCACGGTCACCAAGAAGGCGCCGTGGCTCGCCGAGCCGAGCGTCATCACCTCGGAGGTGGGCACCCACCCCGCCGCGGTCACCGAGGACGGCGTCGACGCCTACGCGCTGACCCACAACGAGACCTCGACCGGCGTGGCCATGCCGATCGGGCGCGTGGGCTCCGACGACTCGCTGGTGCTGGTCGACGCCACCTCCGGCGCCGGCGGCCTGCCCGTCGACCTCGCCGAGACCGACGTCTACTACTTCGCGCCGCAGAAGAGCTTCGCCTCCGACGGCGGCCTGTGGATCGCGATCATGTCGCCGCGGGCCCTGGCCAGGGTCGAGGAGATCGCCGCGAGCGGGCGGTTCGTGCCGGAGTTCTTCAGCCTGCCGGTCGCGATCGACAACTCCGCCAAGGACCAGACCTACAACACCCCGGCGGTGGCCACCCTGTTCCTGCTGGCCGACCAGCTCGACTGGATGAACGGCAACGGCGGTCTGGCCTGGACCACCGCCCGCACGGCCGACTCCGCCTCGCGGCTCTACACCTGGGCCGAGAAGTCGGCGTACGCCACGCCGTTCGCCGCCCCCGAGTTCCGCTCGCAGGTGGTCGGCACGATCGACTTCAACGACGACGTCGACGCCGCGGCCGTGGCCAAGGTGCTGCGCGCCAACGGCATCATCGACACCGAGCCCTACCGCAAGCTGGGCCGCAACCAGTTGCGCATCGCGATGTTCCCGGCCATCGACCCGGCCGACGTCGAGGCGCTGACGGTGTGCGTCGACCACGTGGTCGAGCGCCTCTAGCCCCTTCTCACGGCCCGTCCCGCGGGCCGGTACGTCGGGGAGGGCCCACGCGTCCTCCCCGACGCTCCGCGCGAACCCGGCAGGCACGCGCGCTCTGGGGACCCCAGGCTCGCGATTACCAGGACACGTTCTTGCCCGACAAACCCCCCTTCGGCCAGGGCGCCGGACGGCCGAAGAGCCTCGGCCATCTCATGTTCGCCAGCCGCTGGCTCCAGGTCCCGCTCTACCTCGGCCTCATCGTGGCCCAGGCGGTGTACGTCTACCAGTTCGTCCTGGAGCTCTGGCACCTCATCGACACCGTGTTCCTGCACGGCACCCCGGCGGCCGGCGCGCCCGCGCCCGAGGTCGTGGTCATGCTCACGGTGCTGGCGCTCATCGACGTGGTGATGATCTCCAACCTGCTGATCATGGTGATCATCGGCGGCTACGAGACGTTCGTGTCGCGCATCGACCTCAACGACCACCCCGACGAGCCGGAGTGGCTCTCCCACGTCAACGCGAACGTGCTGAAGGTCAAGCTGGCCACGGCCATCATCGGGATCTCGTCGGTGCACCTGCTGCAGACGTTCATCCGGGCGGGGTCGACGCCGAACGACAAGATCATGTGGCAGATGCTGATCCACCTGGCGTTCGTGCTCTCGGCGGTCGGCCTGGCCTACATCGACCGTCTCCTGTCCACCTCACCGGCCGAACACACCCGCTCCCACCTGTAGGGCGCGACGTCGCTCCGAAGACGGCCTAGAACGGGTAGGAGGCCCGGGGCGGGGGCAGGGCGCGCCTGCGGCGCAGCACCCAGGCGGCCACCACGCCGCCGATGAGCCCGAACAGGTGGCCCTGCCAGGAGATGCCCTCCTGGTTCGGCAGCAGCCCGGCCAGGATCCCCCAGTACGCCACCCCCACGCCGATCCCGATCGCGATGTCCAGCAGCCGCCGGTCGAACAGCCCGCGGGCCAGGATGTAGCCGAAGTAGCCGAACACCAGCCCGCTGGCCCCCACCGTGTACACCTCCGGGCTGGTCAGCCAGGTGCCCAGCCCGCCGATCAGGATGATCAGCACACTCGCCCACAGGAACTTGCGCAGGTCACGCAGCCCCGCCAGGAAGCCCAGGATCAGCAGCGGCAGGGAGTTGGCCACGAGGTGCCCGAAGCCGACGTGCAGGAACGGCGCGAAGATGATCCCGACCAGCCCGTCGGGCTCCCAGCCCACGATGCCGAACTGCCGGTCGAGCGAGCCGCCGAGGAAGAAGTCGACCCCTTCCACGAACCACATCACGGCGAGCATGGCCGCCATGACGAGGAGCGCGCTGAGCGCACCGGACAGGAGGGCTCCGGCGCCGCGCTTGGCCGAACCGAACCTGGAACCCGAATAGTCGCTCATGCGCTCTCCCGGTACGTCGTCTCCTCTCTCTTTACCGTAACCAGGAAGTGCGGCGCGCGCGTCGAACGAGCCCCTCCCGTCTCATGACCTGGACGGGAGGGGACCGGTCACTCGCCCTTCCACCGGGGCGCGCGCTTCTCGGCGAAGGCCGCCGCGCCCTCCATGGCGTCCTTGGAGCCGAAGACCGGGCCGACGATCGCGCCCTGCTTGCCGAACATCTCCTCCAGCGACCAGTCCTGCGACTCGACGATCACCCTCTTGGTGGCGACAAGCGCCAGCGGGGCGTTGGCCGCGATCTTGCGGGCCAGCTCCAGCGCGCCCTCCAGCGCGGCGCCCGGCTCGGTGATGCGGTTGACCAGGCCCAGCTCGTACAGGCAGGAGGCCGGGTAGTGGTCGCCGGTCAGGGCGATCTCCATGGCCACGTGGTACGGGACGCGGCGCGGCAGCCGCATGACCCCGCCCGCCCCGGCCACCAGCCCGCGCTTGGGCTCGGGCAGCCCGAACCTGGCCGCCGTGGAGGCCACGATGACGTCGCAGGACAGCGCCAGCTCGAACCCGCCGGCCAGCGCGTACCCCTCCACGGCGGCCACCAGCGGCTTCTTCGGCGGCTGCTCGGTCAGCCCGCCGAATCCGCGGCCCTCCACCACCGGGAAGTCGCCGGCCAGGAAGCCCTTCAGGTCCATCCCCGCGGAGAACGTGCCTTCCGCACCGGTCAGCACGAAAGCCGAAATGTCGGGACGGGCGTCCAGGGTGTCCAGCGCCTCGGCGATGCCCCGCGCCACCGCCCCGTTGATGGCGTTGCGCGACTTGGGGCGGTTGATGGTGAGAATCGCAACATTGCCGGACTCTTCGACGAGCACTTCGTCAGACACGAGACCTCACTTGGGCTGGAAGCGGATTCCGCCGTCGAAGCGGACGACCTCGGCGTTCATGTAGTCGTTCTCGATCAGCGACCTGACCAGGTGGGCGAACTCGTCGGGCCGCCCCATGCGCTTGGGGAAGACCACCGGCGCCACGAGCTTGGCCTTGAAGTCCTCGGCGTTGGCCGAGAAACCGTAGATGGGGGTGTCGATGATGCCGGGGCAGATCGTGTTCACCCGTACGCCGATCGCGGCGAGGTCACGCGCGGCCGGCACGGTCATGCCCACGATGCCGCCCTTCGAGGCCGAGTACGCCAGTTGCCCGGTCTGCCCCTCCAGCGCCGCCACCGAGGCCGTGTTGATCACCACGCCGCGCTGCCCGTCGGCGTCGGCCGGCTCGGTCTTGGCGATGGCGGCGGCGGCGATGCGCATGAGGTTGAACGTGCCGATCAGGTTGACCTCGATGACCTTGCGGTAGGAGGCCGGGCTGTGCGGGTTGCCCTCACGGTTGACCGTGCGCTCGGCCCAGCCGATGCCGGCGCTGTTGACCACCACGCGCAACGGCTTGCCGGTGGCCACGGCCGCGTCGACGGCGGCCTGCACCTGCTCGTCGTCGGTGACGTCGGTCTTGGCGAAGACGCCACCGATCTCATCGGCAACCGACTTGCCGCGCTCCTCGTTGAGGTCGGCGACGATCACCGTGGCTCCGGCGCGGGCCAGCTCGCGGGCCGTGGCCTCCCCGAGGCCGCTGGCACCGCCGGAGATGATTGCTGCAGATCCGTTCACGTCCATATGCTGGACCCTAACCCGCCGACCGAATGAAGTTCTACTCGGGGGCGGTTAAATCTCACCCACGGCGGTGTCGACGTCGGAGTACACCTTGATCCGGCGGTCGAGCCCGGTCGTGCGCAGGATGCGCGCCACCGGGGCCTGCGGCGCGGCCAGTGACACGCCGCCGCCCTCTCCCGTGGCCAGCCGCCAGGCCTCGATCAGCACCGAGAGCCCGCTGGAGTCCATGAACGACAGTTGCTGCAGATCGAGCACGAGCCTGGCGCCGTCCTGCTTGATGGCGTCACGCACCTCGTCGCGCAGGAACGGTGCGGTGAACAGGTCAAGCTCTCCCTCGACGGCCACCACCACGGCGTCGCCCAGGGCGTGTCGCGCAAGCCGCAGCTTCATTGGCCCCTCCTCGATGAGCCACTGTACTTCGACATCCCCGGATACCGGGCATGCACAAACTACGAAAAGCCGGATGCCGGAGGACAAGGCTGGCCTAAACGCACACCAAACGCCCCGTCAAGAACCATGCTCGAGGTTTCTACCCATCTCGCCGCCGATGCCCCCATCAAATGGCGGGAATCGCGAAACCGTACGGGAGCTCCAGGCGGTGCCGGGCCAGCAGGTCGGCGTCGGCCAGCAGCTCGCGCGTGGGACCGTCCGCGGCGATCACGCCGCCGGAGAGTATGAGCGAACGCTCGCACAGCTCCAGCGCGTACGGCAGGTCGTGGGTGACCATGAGCACCGTCACGTCCAGGGAGCGCAGGATCTCCGCCAGCTCCCTGCGCGCGGCCGGGTCGAGGTTGGACGAGGGCTCGTCGAGCACCAGGATCTCCGGCGCCATCGCCAGCACCGTCGCCACCGCCACCCTGCGCCGCTGCCCGAACGACAGGTGGTGCGGCGGCCGGTCGGCGGCCGCCAGCATGCCCACCCGCTCCAGCGCGTCCTTCACCACGCGCTCCAGCTCCTCGCCGCGCAGGCCCGCGTTGGCCGGGCCGAAGGCCACGTCGTCGCGGACGGTGGGCATGAAGAGCTGGTCGTCGGGGTCCTGGAAGACCAGGCCGACGCGCTGCCTGATCTCCTTGAGCGTGTTCTTGCGCACAGGGGTGCCGGCCACGGTGACACTCCCGTGCCCTGCGGTGAGAATCCCGTTGAGATGCATCACGAGGGTGGTCTTGCCGGCGCCGTTCGGACCGAGCAGGGCCACGCGTTCGCCGCGGGCGATCGACAGGTCCACGCCGAACAGCGCCTGCGTGCCGTCCGGATAGGCGTACGCGAGCCGCTGGACGTCGAGAGAGTTCACCACGTTAGTCCCCAGATCACGAGGGCGACGCCGGGCAGGGCCAAGGCAGTGCCCCATTGGCGTACAGAAGCCGAAATATCATGAAGCATCGGCATGGTGCCGGAGTACCCCCGGCTCAGCATGGCGAGGTGCACCCGCTCACCCCGCTCGTACGACCGGATGAACAACGCCCCCGCCGAGCGCGCGATCACCGGCACCTGCCGGAAGGTCCGCGCCTCGAACCCCCGCGACTCCCTGGCCACCCGCATCCGCCGCATCTCGTCCACGATCACGTCCAGGTACCTGAGCATGAACATGGCGATCTGCACCAGCAGGGTCGGCAGCCGCAGCCGCTGCGCGCCGACGAGGATCACCCGCGGCTCCGTGGTGGCCGCCAGCAGGATGGAGGCGACCACCCCGAGCGTGGCCTTGGCCAGGATGTTCCAGGCCGCCCACAGGCCCGGCACGCTCAGCGAGAGCCCCAGCACCGTGGTCCGCTCCCCCAGCCCGATCACCGGGATGAGGAACGCGAACAGCACGAAGGGCACCTCGATGACCATCCGCCGCAGCACGTACGTTACCGGCACCCTGGCCGCCACCGCGACGCCCCCGAGCAGCACGGCGTACGCCGCGAACGCCCAGAACCGCTCGCGCGGCGTGGCCACCACCACCAGGGCGAAGGCGAAGACCGCGAGCAGCTTGCACTGCGGCGGCAGCCGGTGGACGACCGAGCCGCCCGGCAGGTAGAGCTGGTGATGATGCCCGGCGCCCATGTGTCACGCCATGGTCTTGTCGCTGGTCTTGTCGCTGGTCTTGTCACGGCTCCGCGCGGCGTAGCCGACGACCCCGGCCAGGAGCAGCACCAGCCCGACGCCGAGGACCCCCGCCACGCCGACCGGGATCCCGCCCACGTCACCGTAGTCGGCCAGCGCCCAGTCGCCGAACAGGTGGTCGGCCGCCTGGTCGATGAAGCCCTTGTTCTCGGCCACCGCCTCCAGCCCGTCGGGTGAGGAGGAGGCGAAGAAGGACACGGCCCCGGCCAGCACCAGCGTCACGCCGACCCCGCCGAGCAGGAACGGCTTGAGCGCGCCGCGGGTCGCGACCGGCGCGGGCGACTCGCCCACGGTCGTGCTCTCGCCCTCGGCGCCGCGCAGGACCAGCGGCCTGGTCAGGCCGCGGGCGCCGTACACGAGGTCGGGCCGCACGGCCAGCACCGCGCCCACGGTCACGGCCGTGATCAGGCCCTCGCCGATGCCGATCAGCAGGTGCACGCCGCCCATCGCGGCCGCCACCGCGCCGACCTCGATCGGCGCGGTCCCGCCGATCCAGAACAGCAGCGTGAAGGCGAGCGCGGAGGCCGGCACCGAGATCAGCGCCGCCAGGAACGCCGCCACCGCGACCTTCCCCCTGGCCAGCCTGGTGACCAGCCGGAAGACCCCCCAGCCGACCAGCACGGTGACGATGCCCATGATCGTGACGTTGACGCCGAGCGCGGTCAGCCCTCCGTCGGCGAAGAAGACGCCCTGCACCAGCAGGACCACGGCCATGCACAACACCCCTGTGTACGGCCCCACGAGTATCGCGGCCAGCGCCCCTCCCAGCAGGTGGCCACTGGTGCCCGCGGCGACGGGGAAGTTGAGCATCTGCACGGCGAAGATGAACGCCGCGACGAGCCCGGCCATGGGCGCGGTCCGGTCGTCGAGCTCGCGCCGCGCCCCGCGCAGGCAGACCGCGACGCCGGCGGCGGCCACGACCCCGGCCGAGATTGAAGTCACCGCGTTGAAGAAGCCATCGGGTACGTGCACGGCATGCCTCCAGCCAGCAAGGACAGACAAACGGTCCTACTGTAGGACATCGTCTTGCACCTGCATATAGATGGCAATTACCGCAAGATTCTCTTAACCACAGATTCGGCTGTCAGCCGCCGTACGACCGCGCTCAGCCGCCCCTTGCCCGAGGTAGCGTACGGCCGGACCGTTCTGAACAGAGCGGTGCCCCACCACTTGCGCGGCGCCGCCACGGCCGTCGCGTCGGCCTCGATCCTGAACAGCGCGGGCGGCCCGCCCAGATCCAGCTCCAGGTAGGCGTCCCAGGTGCCCGGCGCCAGCCGGCCCACCGCGGGCCTGGCCGCGAAGCCGCCGCCGGGCAGCGCGACCACCCGGTCGCCGCGTTCGCAGCCGCTGCGCCGCTCGCGCCACACGATCCGCCTGATCGCCGAGGTCGCAGGGGTGGTGCCGACCACGGTCACCTCGCCGTCGATGAGCAGCCGGTGCCCCATCGCCCACCGGGTCCTGACCAGCCGCGCGGTGCCGGGAACGGCCACCACGTGACCGCCCATGTCGATGCTCAGGTTGCTGTTGTCCCTGGTGAAGTAGGGCAGGACCACGACGCCGCCGACGAGCCGGGGCCGCGGGCGGGCGATGCCGCTGTCGCGCTCGGCCCCGAGCCGCCCGAGCCGGATCACGCCCTCGATCTCGACCGCCACCCTCAGGTCCCAGACGCCGGGGTCGAGCGCGGCCACGTCCACCCGTACGGTGAACTCCCCGCCCTTGCGCTCGGCCGGCACGACCAGCTCCCTGGCGGGATCGTGCCGCGCGCGCAGCACCACGGCCAGGCCGTCGTCCCGGGTGATGCCGTCGAGCCGGGCCGCACCGGTCACCACGAGCCGGTCGCCCTCCCAGCGCACCCCGGTCAGCCTGCGCCGCATGGTGGCGCTCTCGATGCGGGCCAGGCGCACGAGGCGGTCGATGTCGTCGAGCGCGCTCGCCCGCTGCCTGTCGATGGTGTTGAGCCGCTCGTGCACGCCGGGGGTGTACCACCGCTCGCACAGCGCGGCGACCTCCCGCGCGATGTCCTTGCGCCGGATGTCGTCGCTCTCCAGGAACACGGTCCCGAGCTGGGCGAACACGTCGAGCCTGAAGTGCCTGCGCAGCAGGTGGTCGCGGAGCGGGCCTGGCTCGACGTGCCGGGCCATCAGCTCGATCGGCCCGCGGATCATGGCCAGCCAGGCCAGCGGGTCGCGGCTGCCGGCCTGCTGCATGATGCTGCTGCCGTCGGGCCTGTCGACGAGGTGGTAGCAGTCGTAGTCGGCCACCACGGAGATCGGCCCGGCGTGGCAGTAGGCGTGGGCGGTGAAGAGGATGTCCTCCCCCACGAGCATGCCCTCGCCGAACCTGATGCGGTGGCGTTCGAGCAGCTCTCGCCTGAACAGCTTGAAGCAGCTCAGGCTGTTGTAGACGGTGCTGTCGCCGAGGCCGACCCGGTCGGCGCTGTGCTGGAACATCGACACCGGGGCCCGCCTGCCGTGCCCCACGATCTTGCCGAGGACGATGTCGGAGTCGTTGCGGTCGGCCACCGCCAGCATGCGTTCGAGCGCCTCGGGGCCGAGGTGGTCGTCGGCGTCGCAGAAGAACACGTACCGGCCGGTGGCGTGCTCGATGCCGACGTTGCGGGGACGGCCCGCGCCCCGGCCGCCGTCGAGGTGCACGACCTTGACGCTGCCGGGGTGGTAGGCGGCGTAGAGGTCGAGCAGCTCGCCGCTGCCGTCGGTGGAGCCGTCGTCGACCACGACCAGTTCCTTCTTCACCCGCTGGACGAGCGCCGACGTGAGGCACCGGTCGAGGTAGGGCCGGCAGTTGTGCACGGGGATGACGACGCTGACGTCGACCGCGTCGTCATCGTTGCCAGTCCCCCGCATCGCCACCACTCCATAGTCACGTTACGTCGTCAGTCCGTCTCAGTATGTGACGAGCGCGGGGCGCCGTGCGGGTCTATCGCGCGTCTTCATCCGCTGCTTTTGCCAAGAACGGGAGAACGCGGCATTCCCCCAATAAGCCATGGCAGCGCCGCCAAATAGCCCATTCGGCCCGCACCGAACGCGTTTCAGTGAGGCTGATTTCCTACCCGGGAGAAGAATCATGTCCGCCGGGTGCATTCCGGCACCACCGTTCGCGTCGAGTGATCCCCCTGCGCGCCCCGCGCGTCTACAGTTAGGCAACCTTGACCGGGAGGTGGCGGGAAATGGGATCGGAGCTCCACAGCGGGACGGCCGTCGGATCGGCCGTGGATGCCGCCGAGTTCATCGTCTCGTCGGCGCGGCTGACGGAACTGTACGAGTGTGCGGTCCTGCTTCGCCGTACGCGGATACGCGCGGAACAGATCGTGAACGATGCTCGCGCCCTCGTGGCCGAGGTCGAACTGCAGGGCGACGCCGAGCGCGCCTTCACCCTGCGCGGCCAGCTCGACCAGGCGGACGAGAAGTATCGCCAGGTGCTGAACGCGTACCGGCTGATCTGCCGCAAGATCGAGGAGGAGCGGCAGGACATCGTGCGGGCGCACATGGAACCAGGCCGGTCGCGAGGCTTGTCAGGGGTTGCCTGACGGGCTAGTGTCAGGCCATGCCTGACTGGAAGGACAAGGTCCGCTGCTCGTTCTGCCACAAGAAGAGCTCGGACGTGAGCAAGGTGATCGCCGGACCAGGGGTGCACATCTGCGACGAGTGCATCAATCTGTGCAACGAGATCCTGGAGGGGGAACGGCTGGCCGCCTCGACCGAACCACGCCTGCCGATGTGGGAGACCATGTCGGAAGAGCAGATACTCGACCACCTCCCGAAGATCGCCGCCGTACAGGCGCAGGTGGACGACAACCTGCGCGACTGGGTGGCGCACCTGCGCACCCGGGACGTGAGCTGGGAACGCATCGGCGCCTCGCTCGGCATGACCCGGCAGTCCGCGTGGGAACGTTTCAGGAGCGAGACCTGAGCCGTACGGGAGCGCGATTCGCGGCTTCGAGTGAACCGTTGTGGCGTCTGATACGTCCTACGGTCAGGGAGGCCCGGCATGCGCGTCCTGGACGGTCTCGCGACGCCCGATCTCGACCGGCTCCACCTGGAGCTGGTCCTGATCCAGGCGCTGCACGAAGAGGCGGAACGACTGGCCGCCGAATGAACGGGCTCCAGCTCCCCGGCACCTCCCGGGGAGCTGGAGCAGGGGGACCGCCTGACCGGGGCGCTTCCGGGAGGGCGGCGTAGGATTGCGGGTCATGCTGCGCTGCGCCGTACTCGACGACTACCAGGACGTGGCACTCGGATTCGCCGACTGGTCACGGGTGCGGGCCAGGAGCTACCGCGAGCACTTCACCGGGCACGACGACCTTGTGGCGGCGATCCACGACTGCGAGATCGTGGTCATCATGCGGGAGCGCACGCCGTTCACCGCCGACCTGTTCGCCCGGCTGCCCAACCTGCGCCTGCTGATCACCACCGGCCCGCGCAACGCCTCCATCGACCTGGCCGCCGCGCGCGAGCACGGCGTCACGGTCTGCGGCACGGCGAGCGGTCCGACCCCGCCGGTCGAGCTGACCTGGGCCCTGATCCTCGGCCTGGCCCGGCACCTCGTGCCGGAGGCGACCGCCATGCGTGCGGGCGGCCCGTGGCAGCACACGATCGGCGCCGGCCTGTCCGGGCGCACGCTCGGGCTGGTCGGCCTGGGCAAGATCGGGGCGCGGGTGGCGGCCGTCGGGCGAGCGTTCGACATGGACGTGACGGCCTGGAGCCAGAACCTGACCGAGGAACGGGCCACGGCGGCCGGCGCGCGGCCGGCCCCCGATCTCGACGCGCTGCTGTCCTGCTCCGACATCGTGTCCGTCCACCTCGTGCTCGGCGACCGGACGCGAGGGCTCATCGGGGCGCGTGAGCTGTCGCTGATGAAGCCGACCGCCTACCTCGTCAACACGGCGCGGGCGGCCATCGTCGACCAGGACGCGCTGGCGTCGGCCCTGCGCGAGGGGAGCATCGCGGGGGCCGGGCTCGACGTGTTCGAGGCCGAGCCGCTGCCCGGCGGGCACGAGTTCCGTACGCTGCCGAACGTGCTGGCCACGCCGCACCTGGGCTACGTGACGGAGCAGAACTACGGGACGTACTTCCGCGAGGCGGTCGAGGACATCGACGCCTTCCTCGCCGGAGCCCCGATCCGCCTCCTGACCTGAGCCCTGGCCGGGGCGCCGATCCGCCTCCTGACCTGAGTGCCGTGCGTCACCCCGCCTCCGTTCCCGGTCTGCTCCTGGCTCTGAAGGCCGCCGTCTTCACCCGGTTCTGGCAGGCCGTGGAGCAGAAGCGGCGGGTGCCGTTGCGGGAGACGTCCACGTAGACGCGGTCGCAGTGCGGGGCCGTACAGACGCCGAGGCGGTCGCTGAAGTCGCTGCCCAGCACGATCGCCAGCCCCGTCGCGCAGCTCGCCGCCCAGTCGCCGGCCATGGTGCCGCCGGTGCCGTGGAAGTGCAGGTGCCAGGGCTCGCCGTCGTGCCGTTCGAGCCTGGGCCTGGCGTCGGTCTCCCGCAGCAGCGCGTTGACCTCCGTGGCAGCGGTGTCGAGGTCGCCGGCGGCGACCGCGGCGAAGACGGCACGCAGCCGACCGGCGACCGCGGCCAGCTCCGCCCCCTCCGCCTCGGTGATCTCACGATGGGAGGAGTAGACGCCGCGCAGGCCCTCGACGGCGGCGACGCCGAGGGCCCGCGGCACGGGGAAGGCCCGCCCGCGCCGCTCGCCCGGGGTCAGCGCGTTGACGAGCGCCACCGCGACCCTGATCACCGCATCGGTGTGACTGTTGTAGTCCAATTGACCGGTTACACCTTCGTATCCTATGTTGTAACTGTCCAAATCATAAATGACAGTTACGGAGCGACGTTCATGATTACTCACGATGCCGCACTCGACTGGATCGCGCGCTGGGACCGCCAGCAGGAGGGCTACCTGCCCGACCGGGAGGAGCGCTTCACCGCCTTGATCGACGCCGTGGAGGCGCTGGGGCGGCCCGACCCCCTGGTGATCGACCTGGGCTGCGGCCCCGGCTCGCTGTCCGCCCGGCTGCTGGCGCGGCTGCCCCAGGCCGAGGTGATCTCCGTGGACGCCGATCCGCTGCTGATCGGGCTGGGGCGGGCCGCGTACCCGAAGCTCACGTTCGTCTCGGCGGACCTGCGGACGAGCGGGTGGACACACCTGCTCGGCCTCGGCCGACCGGCCGACGCGGCGGTCAGCACCACCGCGCTGCACTGGATCTCCGAGCCCGACCTGAAGGGCATGTACGCGGAGCTGGCAACCGTTCTGCGGCCCGGCGGCCTGCTGCTGAACGGTGACCACCTGGACACCGAGGACACCACACCCACCCTCTCGCGACTGGAGCACGCGGTGCACGAGCGTCAGGCAGAGCGGACGTTCGGCGCGAACCGGCCGGAAGAGTGGCGGGCCTGGTGGGACGCGATCGCGGCGGACCCGGCCTTCGCCGAGCTCGACGCGGAACGCACCACGGCAGGGGCACACCACCACGGCTCGGAGTCACGCCTCCTGTCGCAGCACGTCGGTGCGCTGCGCGAGGCCGGGTTCTCGGAGATCGGGACGTTGTGGCAGCGGGGCAACAACCGTCTGCTGTGCGCCGTACGGGGATGAGGGGCGCTACCTCATGATCCTGTCCAGCAGGCCGACCAGGCCCAGGGCGGTGGCGACCCCGATGGGCACCGACGCGAGTGGCGACCCGACCACCAGCCCGCCCACGAGCGCGGCGATCAGGATGACCACCCATCGCTGCGGGATACGTTCGGGCTCCTGGTCGGAGGCGGCCCTCGGCTCTTCCGGTTGCTGACGCTGCCTGGGTAATCTCATGTCCAGCGGTCTCCTTTCGCGGCATTTCGAAGAGCACCGCGAGAGCGGCCTTTCCGGGCTGTCGGGCTGCGGAAGGGCCGCTCGCATTCGCGGGTTCACGACGATCGAGGATCGCACAAGATTTCTTCGCGGAAAATGCCGTGTCCCTCTCGGGTGGAGATTTCTTATACGCGGGCAGCGGCCTTTGTCACGTCGTCGCACTCCAGCGATACCGCCGCTCCCACACTTCTTTGCATTTTCTGCAATCCTCTGCGCACGATTCACTCCATGAAGGAAATCATCGAGGAGTTGGCGAGAGTGCTCGTCCCCGAGCCGGTCAGGCAGGACGACGAGAGCGACAAGGAATACACGGGCCGGGCGAACGCCGCGCGGAAGGCGCGTAAGGCCGTGGTCGGGGAGCTGACGATGGCCGCCGAGGCGTCGCCCACCGAGGATCCGGTGCTGGCGCGGCTCGCGGAGTTGAGGGCACAGCGGGGCGAAATACAGCGACAAATACGACTTATCGCGACTTATGCGCGCGAATTCGTACGGCCGGAGCCGTACCGGCTGCGCGCTCTCGCCGATGCGGCCGGGGTGTCGATCTCCACGATACGCAACTCGTACGACATAGAGGATAAGCTCACCGTCGCCACTCGAATCGGCAGAAAAGACATAAAAGACACCGTCCGCCCCAGTGTCGACGACCAGGGCTGGCGTCTCCCGGCCCGCCCCACTTACGCGGAATGACGCGCGTACCGAGGAGAACCGGTGTCACCCGGCCGTCGGCGGGCTCGTGACCGGATCTCTTATGAGGCCAGAGAGTCGCGTCCGCGCGCGAGGGGAGGCCGCCGCAACCAGGTGGCCCACCGCCAGAGCCACTCCATCGGCCCGAACCGGTACCGCCGCAACCACCACCCCGACACCACCCGCTGCGCGCCCAGCACCCCGGCCGCGACCAGCACCACGGTCACCGACGACCACGACTCGGGCGCCGCACCCGGAACCCGGCTGATCACCAGGACGATCACGGTGGCACCCAGGTAGTTGGTCAGCGCCATCCGGCCGAGCGGCGCGAAGACCGTCTGCAGCACCGGCCGGACGGGCGTCCTGAGCAGGAGGAGCACCCCGCACACGTACGCGCCGGCGACGAGCAGCCCCGCCACGGCGAACACGCTGCTGAACGCCGCCCCGCCCGGCTCCTCGCCCAGCCTGACCTGGAGCCACACCGCGGGGACGGCCAGCGCCGCGAACCCCGTTCCCAGCACCGCGGGCCCCCACGTCGCCCGTTCCATCCGCGCGGTCACTCCGTACCGGGTCAACACCGACCCCAGCAGGAACAACCCGGGCACCAGCACGACGCCGTTGCTCCCCAGCACCAGCGGCACGGCCAGCAGCACCCCGGCCAGCCCCGCCACCGCCCACCGCGGCAACCAGGTGGACGGCAGCAGCACCACCAGCCCGACCACGGCGTAGATCGTCAGAATGTCGCCTCGCCAGAGCACGAACATGTGCACGAGCCCGATGGCCAGCAGCACCAGCAGGCGGCGCGCCAACACCACCCTCGGCCGCCCCGCCCGCTCCCCCGCCTTTCCCCGCACCGCCGTCTCGCGCACCGCCGTCTCGCGCACCGCCGTCTCCAGCATCAACGAGAACCCGAGCCCGAACAGCAGCGAGAAGATCGGGAAGAACCGCTGGTCGACGAACAACCCCAGCCAGGCCGACCCGTCCTCCCCGCCCGTGGCGAGCACCGCGTCGGCGTTCACGTTCGCGATCGGCTTGATGTTGGCCAGCAGGATCCCGCACAAGGCGAACCCGCGCAGCACGTCGAGCGCGGCGATCCGCGGCCGGGCGGCGGGACGGGGCGGGCTCGCGTGCGCTTCACGACAAGGGTCCGCTTCACGATGAGGATCCGCTTCACGATGAGGATGATGAGACATGGCCCCATCGTGGTGGCCCGCTCCGGCCCTGGCCTGACCCAAAGGCAGGGTTCCCGGCCGTACTTTCGGCCAGTTCACCGTCCGATGGGCACGGTTCTCCGTCCGCAGGGAGATCATCCGAAAAGATGACAAGCGTTGTCGGGTATTACGGCTAGCTTCGGACCATGAGCACCACTTTGCAGGGCAAGGTCGCGTTGGTGGCCGGAGCGACCCGTGGCGCCGGCCGCGGCATCGCGGTCGAACTCGGCGCGGCCGGCGCCACGGTCTACGTGACCGGCCGCACCACCCGCCAGAACCGCTCCGAGTACAACAGGCCGGAGACCATCGAGGAGACCGCGGACCTGGTGAACCAGGCCGGCGGCGTGGGCATCCCCGTCCAGGTCGACCACCTGGCGCCCGATCAGGTCAAGTCCCTCGTCGACCGCATCGCGCGCGACCACGGCCACCTCGACGTCCTCGTCAACGACATCTGGGGCGGCGAACTCCTGGCGAAATGGGACACCCCGCTCTGGGAGCACGACCTCGACGCCGGGCTACGCCTGCTCAGGCTGGCCATCGACACCCACATCATCACCAGCCACTACGCCCTCCCGCTCCTCATCGCCCGGCCGGGCGGCCTGGTGGTGGAGATGACGGACGGCACCAAGGACTACAACGACCACAACTACCGCGTCTCCTTCTTCTACGACCACGCCAAGAGCGCCGTGATCAGACTCGGCTTCGCGCAGGCCCACGAGCTGCGCCCGTACGGGTGCACGGCGGTGACGCTGACGCCCGGCTGGCTCAGGTCGGAGATGATGCTCGACCTCTTCGAGGTCAAGGAGGAGAACTGGCGCGACGCCACCACCCGCGAACCGCACTTCGTCATCTCGGAGAGCCCCCGCTACGTCGGCCGCGCCGTCACCGCCCTGGCCACGGACCCGGACGTCATGCGCTGGACAGGCCAGTCGTTGTCGAGCGGCCAACTGGCCCACGAGTACGGCTTCACCGACGTGGACGGCTCGCAGCCGGACGCCTGGCGCTACCTGGTAGAGATCCAGGACCCCGGCAAACCCGCCGACACGACCGGCTACCGCTGACGGGAGCCACCGGCCCGGGTCAGAGCCCGAGCGACCGCCGGCCATGAGCCGGTGTCCGGACAGTATCCGGTCGTGTGGTTGCTGATCTCCCCGACGGCCCACCCGCCGTCCGCACGCTGGAACCCGTTCTCACCCGCACCCAGCACCGGCCCACGCGACATGCTCACCGCGGCGTGGCACCAGCCGCCGCACACCCTCCAGGTCGACCACGACCTTCGCCCTCGGCCGAACCGCCGCCTTCACCTCGACCGGCCCCACGTACCGATAGCACCAGTCACACCAGCACGCCCAACCCCAACAAGACCCAGTGACACGCACCCGTCGACGGCCCCGAACGAAGCACCAGGAGAAGCCACCGGCCAACGCACAGATCTCCGAATACGGAAGCCACCTCGCACAGAACCGGCTGAGACGACGAACTCCCCCGAAGACCACAGGACGGACCGCCGAACAGCCCGCCAGTTCCCTCACCCGATGGCGGGTGAACCGTAGGAGTGCGGTCGACGGGCCGCGCTGCCGCTCAACAGCGCCGTCCTTCGACCGCCTCCTGCGGACTACAGAGGCCGTCCCCGATCGTGACGAACCTTCGACGCAGACCTTCTGCACGATCTTCACGTGGGGGATGCCGCTCGGCACCTCACCGTCGGGCCGGACGAAGATCACCTTCGCCCACCCCGTCAGCATGGCGTCTCCCGGAAGCCGTATGGCCGCGATCCGGTTTCGCACACGTACGAAACCAGCGGCCGTCGGCCCTCACCCCACACGTTGAGGGCGCTCAAGCGCTCCTCGCGAAGATTAGCTGAGCTCCTCAGGCCACCACCACTTGCGGTTCTCGTTCCTCGGCTCTTCCCTGATCGGCTCTTCCCTCATCGGCTCCTCCTTCACCGGCTCCTCCTTCACCGGCTCCTCGTACCTGTGCTCGTGCCTGAACGGCTCGTGCCGGAACCGGTCGTGCCTGAAGTCGTGGTGCCGGTGGAAGCGGTGGTGGCGGTTGTGCGAGCGGTTGTCGTTGTCGACGATCACGTCGAGCCTCGGGGGACGCCAGCGATGCGGAACGTGCAGGATCGGCTTCTCCCTCGGGACGTACTTCGTCTTCGTGACGTGGCGGGTGGGCGCCGGCTTGGACGGCGGGCCCCCGGCCTCGACGGCGGGGAAGCCCGCGCTCGCGGAGGCCACTCCCAGGTCCAGCGGAAGGAGCATGGTGCCGGCGAACGCGCCGGCCAGCGCTACAGCAGCGAGCCGCCCATGGCGGGGCGCCCGCGACTGCCGAATCTTTGTGTTCACGGTCTCTCGTTTCCGTTCATGGATTAATCGGCCAGAGTCCGGCACCCACTCTTCTAGCGGGCACCTAGACGGAAGCAGACGTACCCATGCAGATATTCTCAGTTACCTCCTTAAACCCAAACAACCCGTCAAAGCCCACCGATCCCATCAATAACAGAGCACCCGCCAGCCCGGACGACACCCCCTCGGCCACCACCACCCAACATCCCCATCCACCCCGCCAACGCACCCCTCGCAGACCACATCACCCCAGGCCCAGCCGTCACTCGACATCCCGGCCAAGCTCCCGGCCCACCTCCGGCCGGGACGCCACGACACACAGCAGCAGAACCCCAACCCGAGGCCCGGAAAGCCCCTTGCCCGAGACACTCACACACCCACCCACAAAGCCCCGCACCCCAGCCCCGCACCCCCCAAAACGTACATACGGGAATAAGCGCCACCCCACTTCAAGAGCACCTAATCCCCCGTCAATCCACAGGCATCCGACCCACCAAACTCCCACCCACTTTTGGCACACAAATCGTGATGGAAGAATTCATCCCCGCTTGCTCCTAGACACCGCCGCGAAAACCACCCACCATGTCCGCCCACCGGAACGACGCCACCTGACCCATCAGCGCCACAAACACTCAGCAATCCCCTCGAACGTGGCGTCCACGGACATAACCACCACCACAATCAGAGCAGCACCACTACCTGCAGCCCAACGCGTGAGGCACCATGAGTGCAGTCCACGGTCAGGTTCCGCCGGACAGGACCGCCACCGCCCGAACCTCCCACTCACCACGCCCTTCACCTCCGACCACCTCCCGCCAGCAGCTCAGAACAACCCCGCACCCGACCACCGCCCGACCCGGACACCCGTTTGCGCGCCCACGCCTATCCTTCGAAAAAACAGCGACAAGAAGCGAGCGAAATCCCGATCAGCGCGAAGTGCGACGTTCACCCGATCGCAATGCCGCTTTATGGCCATCCGTCACCGAGCAAGCGCAATTCCTGTTGCTTATAAAGGCGCGCGAGGCGTTTACCCCGATCGGATGATGTGCTTGACTCCTGCGCTGTAGCCGAGCCCTCCGGGAGGGTCCATGGGGGAGTTCGTCGGGATCGACCCCGGCGGGGCAGGCCAACTCATGCACCGGCTGACCAGTGGCAAGAACGTCCTCGCCCAGGCCAGGCCAGGGCTGGAGGCGGCGGTCGCCGAGGCGGGCGCGTCGTGGACCGGTCAGCCGGGAGTGGCCGCCATGCACCGGTCCTGGGCGTTCTTCGATGACACGCAGCGGGATCTCAAGTGGCGGATGGACACGCTCCAGCAAATGGTCCCGGCCTCGGGAAACGGTCTGTTGACCGGATTCCTCACCTTCGACAGCGAAGCGGAAGCCGCCCTGCGGGGAAAGGCCGATGCGGCGCCGATCGCCACGGCTATCAAGCGGCATGACGTCGAGAACTCGGTGAAGAGCTGGCGCGACGTGACGGCCGCCGTGTCGGCGACGAAGGGAAAGCTGAGCGATCCGGCCTACGCGGCCGCCCTGCTGGCCGCACTCGGGCCGGACAGGTTCCGAGCGCTGTTCATGCACTGGATGAAGGACAAAGGCCCGGCGGCCATGGACATGGGTCTTCCGCCCGCAGTCCTCCAACAGGGTCGCGAAAGTCTGGGCCCACTGGCCGAGGCGTACGCGAACGCCGAGCGTGCCGGACGCCTCGGGACGGAATGGCGCGGAACGTTCATGGACGCGACCGATCCCGGCGTGCTGACAGCGCTGGTCGCGCTGTCCAAGCCGTCGAGCACGCTGCTCAACCAGGTGGCGCGTCGCGTCCTGCGCCGTCCGCTGAGCGCAGACGCGCCCACGAGCCCGAACTGGAATCTCGACGTACTGGTGAACGCCTACGACGCCGACCCCCAGTCGCTCCAAACCCTACTGGCCGAGCACCCCGACGCCGCCGGCTCACTTCTGCACCCCGGCCGTTTCCGGCAAACCAGACTCCCCGACTTCGAGCAGCGGTTGGCCGACGTACTGGACAGGGCCCTGAGACCAGGTGCGGGCATTGATCACGTACGCGAGCGGGCCTGGTTCAACCTCATCAGCGGCATCGGCGCCGACGGCACTCCCTGGCTCGGCGGCCAATGGCTGCAGAACGCCTTGATCCTTCCCGAGTTCGAGGACTCACCCGTCACCCAGGTCCTGGCCAGGCAGGTGGCGCCGTACCTCGGCGAGCTTGCGCGCGTACAGGCAAAGGAGTCGTCACCGAAACTCACCTCGCTGTATCCACCACCCCCCTGGGACAACCTCGACCCCGACGTGGCATCCCGCTTCTTCGGCGCCATGATGCAGGACAAGACGGCCGCCGACTCGTTGTTGAATTCCTGGCAGAAATACACCACGAGAATGGACATAGGTCGATTCCATCCGTTCGACAGCGACGAAAAGATGCGCGCCGGATTCGTGACTCACAGCGCCCTGTCGAGCGGGGCCGCGAACCTGCTCCTGGACGGTTCCGCACATGCGGAGTGGAGCGACGACGAGTACGCCGACTGGATCGCCGGCGCCCTGCTCATACCCGTCGACTGGCTCTCCAACAAATACTGGCCCATCGACCACCCCACCACCGCCACAACCCGAGACCAGGGCCAGGATGCCACCAAAGATGGCCTGAAGGAGATCATCACCGACTACTTCGACGGCAGAACACCTGATACCGCCGAGTCGGTTGCCGAAAAGATCGTCATCACACAAACCACGTGGGTGATCGAATCATTGCGCCAGCACAAGCAAGAGTCCTTGACAGACACAGACCAGGACATGGCTGAAAAGGCGTTCCGAGGAAGGCTTTTCGACGCCCTTGTCGATGCGTTGAAGAGACGGGGAGGCTGAGCATGACCTTTCCCAATCGGAACCAACTGCTCAGGCAGGCTGCCGACAAGGAATCGCTCGCCACCAGCCTGACCCGCTACGCCAAGCTCCTGGAGGATGTCTTCGTCGACAGTCTGGCCAATCCTCAGACTGTCGAGGCATTCTGGAAGGGGCCCGCCGCAGATCGATTCAAAACCCATGCGGCCCAACTAAGGCGCGAGATGGAGCTCCTCCGGGAGAATTGCACCTCTACGGCCGACCACCTGCGCAGACAGGCGGAACTCATGCGCAAGGAGGCATCACAGCTACCCTGACTAAACGCGGCGATCAACGGTCTTGATCGTAGCAACCGGTCTTACCCACGATCATTATCTGCGGCTTCGGGTCCTTGCGTACAGTCAGAATGAACGTCAATCCCGTGTCCGCGTTGCGCATAACCGACATGCCCAGGCTTGAGTCCCCCAGGTCTCGTTGTCCTATTACCGTGTCGTAGCCCATGAGGCCCAGCAGCCCTCGCATCAAACCGGCGGAGTTGTCCGGCATGTACGAGGCCAGCTGACCGGAGAGATCTCCCTGAGCCCGGAAGAATCGCTGTACCTGGCCTGGCGTACAGCCTGATTCCGTATCCTTGTCCGCGCGCTCTGTCACTGCCACTTTTCCGGAAGCGGCAACTTCGCGGGAGGCCATGAGTTTGTCGCCGTCCGCGATGAGCTGTTTCGTGGCCTCTTCCAAGGTGGGTTTGCCGGGGCCCTCTGTGCAACCCGTCACAGCTATCAGGGCGACGAGCGTCGCGGCGACAGTCAGCCGACGAATATCTGGGCGCACGCCCCGGACACTACCCAACCCCTACTTCCACGTACAGCTCACATGCATGTTACGCCTGAAACCCTCACCCACTTGCGCGCATATCAGCCCCTTCAGTACGCCCTTATGAAGAGAGCAGCCACGACGCGAGATCGCTCCGGCGCCGCGTAAACGGTGAATGCCTCGCGCGACCGCGTTGCGAACGCACCGAAATTCGTCCGACAAGCTGCAGCTTCGGACCGAGCCGGCGGGAGTCGGCTCCGTGTTCCGGCCCGCCGAGGGCGCTGAACCTCCCCTGGAACAAGCCGACATCTGGATCAACGCTCATGACTGCGTTCCTCAAGACCCCTTCCAACACGGCGCTTGCCTCGGTTCCGCACATGCACACGTCGCCGATGGCGAGGCCAGCGGGCGTTTGAAGGCCGCCGTGGAGAGGTTGGAAGTGGGCCGCGTTCCGTTCGTCCGTGATCGCGGTTCATCTTGACAGTTGATCTCGTATGCACAAGATTGTTGCGTCCCTCCGACCAATTTCCAGGGGATCGTGATGAAGCGGACCGTCGTGGGTGTAATCCTGATCGCGGGTTTGGCAGGGTTCGTCGCCGCCCCTGCGCAGGCCGCGCCCGGCGCCAACCCGGAAACCGCGCTCCGGGCGGCGTTGATCCGTGGCAAGGGCGTGAACATCGTGTCCACCGCAAAGGTGGATCACGGTCGCGGCGTGTACTACACCTTGAATCTGGATGGCATGGTGGGGTTCGGGCCGCAAGGCGAGATCGCCTCTGATACGTCCCAGCGCCTGCAGTACAGCAAGGCAACGATGAGCGCTCTGAAGGAACTCGACATGGCGGAGGACGCCGCCCTGGAAGAGATGCCCCTGAGGGTGATCTCGTCAGGCTACGACGACTACGTCTCAAGCCCCCGCTTCGCCGACGTACTGCCGCAGGGCACGAACTGGGTGCGCTACTCCCCCACCGATCTGCCTGCCAGCAATCCGTTGCTGGAGGTTCTGGAGCCCGCCACGCTCAAGGCGCTGCTGGCGCACCGCACGTCCTGGCGGGGCGGGGTGGTGAAGGGCACGATCAAGGCCGACAAGCTGGACAAGGTATCTGGTTCCTTTGCCTCGCGCTTCCACGGCTATTCCGGGAGCAAGCCCGTCAGCGCCATCTCCTACACCCTCCACCTGAGTACGGCTGGACTGGTGGAGCGAGTTGCGGTCAAGGGAATCCTGCACCACTGGAAGGGTTCCGTGCTCCGCGTCGAGGCGGACACTCGCTACTCCGCTTGGGGGCGGCAGGTCACCGTCGCGCCACCCCTGAAGGGCGAGGTACTCGACCAGGAGCAACTCGAAGGCAAGGTGCCCTACCAGGTGCCTGGTGCCTGGAATTAGCCACTTGGCGATCGAGTCGGTGCCCGCCGCTAGCCCCTCAAACAGTAATAACCACAAAAGCCCAGCTCAGACGGCCGAACCGGACGATGGTCTACGGCGGGGCGGGTGGGGCGCGGGCTTGGTTCTGACCGGCTTCCGCTCGGCATTCACCGGGCGCGCCCACAACCGCTCGTTCTCTTCAGAGGATTTCACACCGGTCCATCAGAAATGGGCATACTTCCTGACGAACAGGTAGTACACCCAGGCAAGTGCCCGGCAGTACCCGTTGTAATTCGGCGGCAACTGGCTGTCGCACGCGAGGTGCATATCCGCGAGGAGGAGCCGATCCGCATATTGCCTCTTGGCGTAACCGTCCCAGCCGACGTGCTTGTAGTTCCGGTATGCGAAGTCATGGCGGGTCCAGGCCCTGGTGAAGTCCACCCGTTTCGGCGGCTCGATGAGGTTTTTCGACGGCACCGGTGGACGGGTCTGCGAGTGAGTGCACTCGTTCGACTTCCAGTTGAAGTTGTAACTCTCGTAACGGCTGTCGTCCCGCGCCGCCCAGAACATGTCGCGGCTGGACTTGGTGTTCAGGGTCATCAGGTACATGAGGCTGCGTTTGCTGGTCCACAGCGTGGCGAAGGCGACATTGCTGTCCGCGCTGCCCGCCCTGTTCACCGCCGTCACCTTGAAGTCGTAGTCGCCCCACGGAACGTACTTGAAGGTGATCGAAGTCTTCACGATGGGATAGCTCGCCCGCTTCCAGGAGGCGAGGTCGGTCCGGCGATAGTAGAGCCAGTAGTAGACGTCGCGGGTCGAGCTGGGGTTCCAGTTGAGTGTGACGTATCCCAGGTGGCCCTCGGCGCGTAAGACGGTGGGCGATTGCGGCGGGGACAGTTTCGGCCCGCCACGCACCACGTTGGTCGCCGAACTCTGGCCGAAGGAATTGGCCGCGACGACCTTGAAGTCGTAGGGCTGGTCGTTCCACAGGGGATAGCCGATCCGCGCCCGTGGCTTCAGGGTCGGGAGCGGCAAATAGAACCAGGTGCTGGAGTCCGCCGATTTGAAGAACAGCCAGTAGTAGACGCGACCGGTCGGACTTGGAGCCCAGGCCAGATCCACATAGCCGCTGCTGGTGCCGAGGAACGCCAGATCGGCCGGGGGAAGGGGGAGGCCGGGGCCGGGCATGGCTGTGACCATGTTGGTCGGGCTGCTCGCGCCGACGCCGTTGACCGCGACGACCCGGAAGTCGTACCAGAAGTGGTTCCACAGGGGTGCGGTCACCGTTGTCCTGGTCATGGTCGCGGGGGTCGTCTCCGGCAGAACGTACCAGCCGCTGCGGTCATGGGGTTTGAAGTGGATCTGGTAGTAGACGGGGAAGGACGGGGTCGCATTCCATTCGAGCCGGACATATCCATCGCCGGTGCCGTCGACCCGCAGGCCGGTCGGCGGTTTGGGGAGAGAGTCGGCCGCCCTGGCAAGTTCCTGGCGCGCGACTGAAGTGGAAGCGGATGACGTGGGCGCGGCTGGGCTGGACAACGTGGCAGTGGCGGACGTGGCGGTCACGCGGACCCGGTCCGACAACGGCCCGTCGCCGGCCGCATTGGTCCCGACGAGGGCGAACTCGTACTCGTGCCCGCCCGTGAAAGGCCCCACCTGGGCCTGCGCCGTGGTCGCGGGATACTCGAACCTCCGCAGCGCCGTCTCTCCCGCCGTGACGTCGCGGTAGGAGACCCAGTAGAAGGCGCCGTCGATGGCCGTCCAGGTGAGGTCGACCCTCCCGTCGGGCTGCGGGGTCGCGGTCAGCCCGGTGGCCTTCGGCGGCAGCGGCGGCAGCGGCCGGGCGCTCACCACCGCGCTCGCCTCGCCCTCGCCGCCCGCGTTCTCGGCGGTCACCTTGAACTCGTAGGTGTGCGTGTTGGTCAGCAGGCCCAGCTCAGCACGAGGCTCGAACGCGGGATAGGCGAGTTTGACGAACGTGCTCTCCCCGGCGGTGACGTCGCGCTGGTAGACCCAGTAGGTACCGGCGGTCCGCACGGCCTGCCAGGTGATCGTGACCTTCCCGTCGCCGGCCGTCGCGGCGACGCCCGTGGGCGAGGCAGGCGGCGGCACGTCGGCCACCGCCTTCGCCACGTCGCCGGCCGGGCCCTCGCCTCCGTCGCCGACCGCCGTCACCTTGAACTCGTAGGTGTTGCCGCTGATCAGCCGGTCCACCGTGGCTGTCGTGGTATCGACGGGGGCGTCCAACTTGGCGAAGTCCGTCTGCCCAGAGGTGACGTCGCGCCGGTGGACCCAGTACGCACCGGCCCGCTCGACCGCCTTCCAGGTGAGCTTGATCGTGCCGTCGGTCCCGGCGGTCGCGGTCAGGCCCGCCGGACCGCCGGGCGGACGCATGGCGACCGTGGCGCTCGCCACGTTACTCGCCGGCCCCTCGCCGCCCGCGTTGACGCCGACGACCTTGAAGTCGTAGGTGGTTCCCGAGCTGAGCTGCCTGGTCCGCAGGGTGGTCGTGTCGCTGGGCAGGTCGAGCGGCGTGAACTCGGCGGCGACAACGTCGGCGCCATCTCGACGGCTCCGCCAACAAACCTGATCATGGGAATTGCTTGAGGGGTGCCGATAATCTCGGCAAGGCTGCCACCGTTATCGAACGTACGTTCCCATGATGCTTTCTGGAGGCTACATGCGTTTATCCAACGGACCGCTGATCACCCGATTAAGCCGCCGACTGACCGTCATCGGCAGTGTCCTCGCCCTGGCTGCCAGCCTCACGACCGCCCTCGGGAGTCCCGCCACGGCCGCCGATGCGACAACGCCACTCGGCGCCATCACCGGTAGCGCCGATGTGGCCGTGGGCGGCGGCAAGGTCTTCGTCGCCGCGGACGATCGTATTGTCGTCGCCAACACCGCGGGCGAGCTCACGAGCGCCATCACCGACGTGTCCAGGGTGACCAGCCTCGCCGTGACCCCCGACGGTAGCCGCCTCTACGCCGCTCTGCCCGATGCGCGCGAGATCGCCGAGATCGACACCGGGGATCTCACCATCCTGAGGCGGATCGATCTGTCCGCGCACCCGTGCCCGAAGTTTCTGTCGCTGTCCGGCACCCGCCTGTGGGTCGGCTACGGCTGCGGTGGGCACCAGGGCAGCGTCCTCAGCCTCGACGTGTCGGCCGCAGCACCACAGCCCGAACCAGCGGCGATCCGCACCGCCTTCGCCCCCATGGTCGCGGCGGCCGGGAACACGTTGGTGGTCGGCGATCAAGGAGTCAGCCCCACCAGCCTGTACGTGTACGACGTGAACGGCGCCTCGGTAACTTCTCGTGGCACGATCTCCGGTCACGACCACCACCTGAGCGTGCTGCACGACCTCACTGTCACGCCGGACGGCTCAACGATCATCACCGCGATGGCCAGTCCGTACCAATTCGACGCCTGGGACGCCACCACCCTGGCTCGGGTGCACGCCTACGGCCCCGAACAGGACTTCACCGGCTGGCCGGCGTCCGTCGCGGTCAGCGCGGACGGCACCCGCCTCGCCGCAGCGCGTTCGTCCGTCTATCCGGCATCACTCGCGTTGTACGACACAGCGACGGAGGAGAGGACCCACTGCTACGGCAACCCGACCGGGGACCTGCTTCCGGGAAGTCTCGCCTTCTCCGGCACCGATCTGTTCGGTGTGCTGGAGAATTCCACGAAAAGTGGCCGATTCCTGTGGCGCGTGCACGGTGCGACTCTTGAGGAGTCCACCCTGACCCTGACGGCTCCGGCCACGGGTAAGGCGTTCGCGCCCATCACCATGACCGGTCGGCTCTCGCTGCCCGGCGGTGCGGCACCAGGCGGGCAGCCGCTCGTGGTGACCCGCCGGCTGCCCGGCGGCACCAGCGATACGCTCCCCGGGTTCGCGACCGAACCGGACGGCACGTTCACCGTCACCGACGCCCCTCCGAGGACGGGGACGATCACCTATGACGTGGTCTGGGACGGCGGTCCTGAGATCCGGTGGAGCGGGAAGACGGCGACTGTCGAGGTGTCCAGGAACGATCCCGAAATCACCTTGTCCGCACCCAGGACGGGCATCGTCGGCCAGCCGCTGCAGATCAACGGTGTCCTGGATCTTGCCGGTCAGGCTCCCCCACCGGGCACCACATTGCAGGTGAATCGCGAGGTGATCAGCCCGGACGGTTCGGTCGTCACCCCTCTGCCCGCGGTGACGCCGACCAGTGACGGCTCGTTCGGCTTCACCGACACGCCTGCGGCGCCCGGCAGGTACTCGTACAACGTCACATTCAGCGGCGACAGCGCCTTCTACCCGACGGACGCTGTGACCCGCTACATCGTCGTCGAAGCGGCATCCTGGTAACCGCCGCTCTTCGTCGCACCCCGCCGTCGCCGCGTGCACTGTCCTGACAAACACGAAGCCCCTGAGCCGGAATCACCAGTTCAGGGGCCGCTTGTTGCAGAGCCGACGAGGGGAATCGAACCCCTGACCTTCTGTTTACAAGACAGATGCTCTGCCGATTGAGCTACGTCGGCACGGCCTACCAGTGTAGACGCTAGGGACGCCTGTGACGAGCCACTTCATACAGCGCCACCCCCGCCGCCACCCCCGCGTTGAGCGACTCGGCGGCCGCTCGCATCGGGATGCGGGTCACCACGTCGCACTGCTCACGCACCAGGCGCGACAGGCCCTTGCCCTCCGAGCCCACGACCACCACCAGCGGCTCGGACAGCAGCTCGACGTGGTCGAGGTCGATGTCGCTGCTGCCGTCGAGGCCGACGATGAACAGCCCGGCGTCGCGGTATTCGCGTAGCGCCGCCGTCAGGTTGGAGGCGCGGGCCACGCGGAGGTTCGCCAGCGTGCCGGCGGACGTCTTCCAGGCCCCGCCCGTGACGCCGGCCGAGCGGCGGGACGGGATGAGCAGGCCGTGGGCGCCGAAGGCGGTGGCGGAGCGGGCGATGGCTCCGAGGTTGCGGGGGTCGGTGACCGAGTCGAGGGCGACGATCAGCGGCACCTCGGCGGCGTCTTGGGCGAGCTCCACCAGCTCCGCGGGGTGCGCGTATTCGTACGCCGGGATCTGGAGGGCCACCCCCTGGTGAACGGCGCCCTCCGTCAAGCGGTCGAGCTTGTCGCGGGTGACCTCGAGCAGGGCGATGCCGCGCTCAGCCACGATCTTGATGGAGTCGCGTACGCGGTCGTCGTTGTCGATGCGCTGGGCGACGTAAAGAGCGGTGCACGGCACCCCCGCCTGCAGCGCCTCCAGCACCGGGTTGCGACCGCCGATGTATTCGGGGGCGTCGTCAGAGCGCCGCTGCGACCTGACAGGAGCAGCGCGCCGCTCGCCCCCGTGCTCCTCCCTGGCGATGCGCTGGGTGCGGGCCTTGTCTTTGTACCAATGCCGCATTTCGGCAGGCGGCGTCGCGCCCCGGCCCTCGAGTGCCCGGCGGCCCTGCCCTCCGGCGCCCTTGGACGGGCCCTTCTTCTTCGCGGGCCTGCCCGAAGCCCTACCGCCTGCTGCCATGACATCTAGGGTACTCGGGAGATCGGCCACCTCGGCCCACACCGCAAACTGCCCGCAAAGAGCCGGCTGCTACTGGCGGGTGAGCTCCCAGCGAGCCCCGTGCGGAGTGTCCTCCACCGTGATCCCCGCCGCCGTGAGCTGGTCTCTGATCGCGTCGGCGGCCGTGTAGTCCTTACGCTCCCTGGCCGCCTTGCGCTGCTCGAGCGCCACCGCCACCAGGGCGTCCACGATCGGCGACAGGTCGGACCCCGCGCCGCGCCATTGCGGCGAACGCGGGTCGAGGCCCAGCACGTCGAGCATGTTCTGGGTCTCGGCCAGGAGTCGCGCCACGGCCTCCTTGTCGCCCCGGGACAGCGCCACGTTGCCCTCGCGCACCACCTCGTGCACGACCGCCAGCGCCTGCGGCGTGCCCAGGTCGTCGTCGAGCGCGTCGGAGAACGCCTGCGGCAGCGGCGCGTCGGCGTCGACGTCGTGGATGACCTCGGCGGCCCGCGTCACGAACCCCTCGATCCGCTGGTACGCCGCCGCAGCCTCCTGCAGCGCCTCCTCCGAGTAGTCGATCGAGGAGCGGTAGTGGGGCGCCGCCAGGTAGTAGCGCAGCTCCACGGGCCGCACCTTCTGCACCATCTCGGGGATCAGCAGCGAGTTTCCGAGCGACTTGCTCATCTTCTCGGCGCCGATCTTGAGCATGCCGTTGTGCATCCAGTAGCGAGCGAAGCCGTCTCCGGCCGCCTGCGACTGGGCGATCTCGTTCTCGTGGTGCGGGAAGATCAGGTCGATCCCGCCACCGTGGATGTCGAACGTCGAGCCCAGGTATTTCGTCGCCATGGCCGAGCACTCCAGGTGCCAGCCGGGCCGCCCAGGACCCCACGGCGTCGGCCATGTCGGCTCGCCCGGCTTCTCGCCCTTCCACAGGGCGAAGTCGCGCGGGTCGCGCTTGCACGACTCGTCGTCGGTGTCGGCCGCCGCCCGCATGTTCTCCAGCTTCTGGTTGGACAGCGAGCCATAGCGGTCGGCGTAGGACTGCACGGCGAAGTAGACGTCGCCCCCCGACGCGTACGCGTGCCCGCGCTCGATCAGCCGCTCCATCAGCGTGATCATCTCGGGCACGTGGCCCGTGGCGCGCGGCTCGACGGTCGGGGGCAGGCAGCCCAGCGTGTCGTAGGCCCAGGTGAAGGCCCGCTGATTACGCTCGGCCACGACGAACCAGGGCACGCTCTCCTCGGCCGACACCCTGATGATCTTGTCGTCGATGTCCGTGACGTTGCGGCAGAACATCACGTCGTACCCGGAACGCGTCAGCCAGCGCCTGAGCACGTCGAAGTTCACGCCCGACCGGATATGTCCGATATGCGGAGGAGCCTGCACGGTTGCCCCACACAGGTAAATCGACGCCCGGCCGGCTTCGACCGGAACGAATTCACGGATGGCGCGCGTGCTGGTGTCGTAGATGTGCAGGCTCACAACGGCAAGGCTAACGCCTCGGCGGCGTCATCACGTCGATAAATCAGCCTCGCAAGTACACCTTGTCAGGCGAGATACGCACGATGAGCCGCTCGGCGCCCGGCTTGTCCTCCCATGGGAGCCCTCGGTACTTCTGCGACAGCTCTTCGATGAGCGCGCCCTCGGGGTCGGGCGTCAACGTCACCCGACCGCGGATCTCCACGTAGCGGTACGGATTCGCGGGATCGATGACCAGCAGGCTCGCCCGCGGGTCACGCTCGAAGTTCCGGGGCTTCCTGCGCCCCTCGACGGTCGAGAAGAGCACGTCGTCACCGTCCGTACGCACCCACACGACCGACGACTGCGGCCCGCCATCCGGGTTCAGACTCGTCACCGTCGCATAATTCGGCGCGTCCAGGAGTTTGCGGACATCTTCCGACAGCTCGCCCATAAGGTGCCTCCCTTGATCGGTCTCGGCCCTATTCTTCTGTAGGCTCGAAACTGCCATGGACGTGACACCCCCCTCTCTGCTTCGTCGCCTGGGCATCGCCCTGGCGGGGCTCGCCGTCGCCGCCCTCGCCGGGGCCGCGTGCGCGCTCTCCTTCGACGACCTGCGTACGCTGGCGCTCGCCGGTGCGGCCAGCCCCAACCTGGCCTTCGTCTACCCGGCGGCCTACGACGCACTGCTGGTGGTGGCACTGATCGGCGTGCTGCTGCTGCGCCCGGCCCGGCTGCTGGTGCGTCTGCAGGCCGCGTTCGTGCTGGCCCTGCTCATCGTGGCGGCAGCGGCGGCGAACGTGGCGGCGGCCTTGCGCGTCACGTTCGACCCACTGCAGACGGCCGTGGGCGTGGCCCTGGCGCCCTGGGTCATGCTGTCCCTGGCGCTGTGGCTGTGGTTACTGCTGATCAAGCACGTACAGGCCCGCCGCGCCGCGGGCGGTGCCGAGGACGACGACCGTGCCGCGGAGCTGGACATCGTGCCGTTCCACCGCCCCCAGCCACACGCCGGGACACCGCCCCGGCTCCACGCGGAGGTCCCGCCGCCCGTCCTGGCGCCCACACCGCTGGTCGGCCCCACGACCGCCCCCGAGACGCCGTCGATCTCGGCGCGCGTGTCCGAGTGGCCGGTGCAGGAGGAGGACAAACACCCCGAGCCGGCCCCCCAGCCCGAACGCGCCTCCCACGCCGAAGCCGCACGCGAACCCCAGCCCGAACGCAGTCCCCACTCCGAACGCGACGCCCAGCCCGGGCTTGACCCCCGGCCTGAGCTTGACCTCCAACCTGGGCCTGCCCCCCGACCTGGGCTTGGGCACCAAGCCGAACGCGATCCGGAGCCCCGACACACCGACCCCGCACGCGCGGAGTCCGAGCGCGCGCCGGAGCCCCACCCGCAGCCCGAACCCCAGCCCGAACCGCGCTCCCACCCGCAGCCGGAGCCGCTGCCCGAGCCCGAACCGGACCCTGAGCCTGAGCCTGAGCCGGAGTCTCAGCCCGCGTCTCGGCCGGAGCCCGACCCACAGCCCGTCCGGGAAGCGGCACCCGCTCCCGCCCCACGGCTCGACCTGGAACGATCACTCGACCAACCACCACCACTCGGCCGGGTGCGGCAGCCCGCCCCCGAGCCACGCCCCGAACCACGCCCCGAACCTCCGACGCGCCCCGTCCGCTGGGGCGACCGCGTCAAGCCGACCGACGTCCTGGTCCACCCCCGCCCAGGCGACGAGAGCGACAGGGACGCCGACACCCAGCCGCACCCCGTCATCGACGACGACGCCCCCGACCCGGAGCACGGCCCTGAGGCCGCCGACGGGGAGGAACTCGTGGCGGCCGCCGCCGTGACCACGAACACGCGCACGAACGCCGACGAGTTGGAGGACACCGCCCCTCACCCGGTGATCCACGACGACACCCCGGCCCCCTCCGGCCGCCTGCGCAGCACCCCCCGCCCCCCGGAAGACTGACCGCAAGAAAGCTGACCGCCCCAACTCGAACGACCACCAAGCCAAGCGTCCCCCCAGCTCGAACGGGCACCAGGCCAAGCGCCCCTCAGCTCGAACGTTGACCAGGCCAAGCGCCCCCAGGTCAAACGTCTCTCAGGTGAAGTGCCGCGAGACCAACCGCCGGAGAGCCGAGCCGCAGAACCGAGCCGGAGGGCCGCGCCTGAGAGGCGAGCCGGAGAAGCGAGCCCTTCAGAGGCAGGAAGACCCGCCCGAGAACGGCCGCAGGCGGGCCCACGCCTCCCGCCCGAGAACCGAGCCCCGGGCGGGCCACGCCTCCCGCCTGCTCACACGTCCCACCTGCCCGCACATCCCGCCTCCCGGCACAATCCCACCTGCCCCCCACATCCCGCCTCCCCGCACATCCCACTTGCCCCCACGTCCCGCCTGCCGGGCAGCAGCAGGGGTCCGATCAAGCCGATCGCGGCGCCGATCGCGATGGCGAGAGGGACGCAGAGAGGGACGCAAGAGCGCGACGCAGGGCAGAAAGGGACGGCGAGAGGGGCGGCGGGGGACGCCGATCGTGACGGCGGTAAACGGTGGGTTCAACGGGTCACGACATGAAACCTCCCCGGAAGGGTGACTGGTTCACTCTCACGGGGAGGTCGCTGCCCCATCTACGGGGTTCGTCCGCCGACGTTGGCGAAGGAGCGGGACAGGTCAGGTCGGGGTCTTTCCGCTGCGTCCGCCGCGCCCGAGACGCCCGATGCCCAGGCGCGTCACGAGGAGCACACCGACGATGGCCAGGACGAGCTGGATGAGGTGCTCGAGCCAGTTGATCCCTCTGGTGTGGGTCAGGCCGACCGCCGACGCGATCAGCGTGCCGATCAGTGCGGCCACGATGCCGACGATGATGGTCAGGCCGACGGACATGTTCTGCCTGCCCGGCACCAGCAGCCGGGCCAGCGCGCCGATGACGGCGCCGATGATTATCGCGGAAATGATCGCGCCGATCATGTGTAGCTCCCCCCGAAGACGTTCACATGTCGTGAGGAAACGTACCCTCAGGGCGGCAAACTACCCTTGGGAAGGCGGCGGCCCGTACCGCGCCAGTGACGAACCGCCGCCTCCGAATTCGACGGGCTGGACGACGGCCCGCCGGGACACCCTCACGTATCCCTCCATGAGACGCCCGGCGTTCAGGAAAGGTTGACCACCAGTGCGGTCGCGATGGCCGCCACGCCCTCGCCACGGCCGGTCAGGCCCAGACCGTCGGTAGTGGTGGCGGAGACGCTCACAGGGGCCCCTACGGCCGCGCTGAGGGCCTTCTCGGCCTCTTCCCTGCGCGGCGCCAGCTTGGGACGGTTGCCGACCACCTGGACGGCCACGTTGCCGATCTCGAACCCGGCGGCGCGGACCTGGCGCGCGGTCTCCTCCAGCAGCGCGGCGCCCGAGGCCCCCTTCCAGCGCGGGTCGGCGGTGCCGAACAGCCGCCCCAGATCGCCCAGCCCGGCCGCGGACAGCAGCGCGTCGCACGCGGCGTGGGCGGCGGCGTCGCCGTCGGAGTGACCCTCGAGCCCGATCTCGTCCGGCCAGCGCAGGCCCGCGAGGCTCAGCTCGCGCCCTGAGTCGTCAGAAGCGAACGGGTGGACGTCGACCCCGACGCCCACCCGTGGAAGATTCGTGTTCAGGAGTTGAGAACCTCGTCGAGAAGGGCCTCGGCCTTGTCCTCATTGGTCTTCTCGGCCAGGGCCAACTCACTGACCAGGATCTGACGAGCCTTGGCGAGCATACGCTTCTCGCCCGCGGACAGACCACGCTCACGGTCTCTCCGCCACAGGTCCCGAACCACCTCGGCGACCTTGTTCACATCGCCGGAGGCGAGCTTCTCCAGATTGGCCTTGTAACGACGAGACCAGTTGGTCGGCTCTTCCGTGTGCGGCATGCGAAGGACATCGAAAACCCGCTCAAGGCCTTCCTGGCCGACAACATCGCGCACACCGACGAGTTCCGCGTTTTCGGCTGGCACCTGGACGGTAAGGTCGCCCTTGTCGACCTTGAGCACCAGGTAGGTCTTTTCCTCACCCTTGATGGATCGCGTCGTGATTGCTTCGATCCGAGCAGCCCCATGGTGGGGGTAGACGACAGTGTCGCCGACCTGGAAAGTCATGTGACAAGTACCCCTTCCGCTGTACTCCAGGGTACCACGCATCCACAGCCTCCCGGAACAGTGAAATCCTCATAACTGCAGGTCAAGGGCGCATATTGGGGCTTGACAAGCACGCAACAGTATGAATCGCATTTCTGGACATAGCGAATGACCTGCGGGGGTGTGGATATGACCTTGCATTGGGGTGGATATGGTGGGCGCTGCCCATCACGCACGCGCGACACCTGCGCAAGACCAAGGAGAACCCGCCCGTGACCAGCCGTCGCTGGATTGTCGTAGCAGCCGCGTTCTTGGCCGCGCCCGTGCTCGCGGGCTGCGGGGCTGGATTCGACGCCACCACCAACAAGCCGTACGCACCGAACGAAGCGCAAGCCTTGATCGAGAAGGGCAAGTACGGTAACCAGAGCGGCATCAACATCCCTCAGGCGTTCATCCTCGGCCCCGACTCCGGAGCCCAGCTCCCCTGGCGCGGCTCGGCCCCCATCTACCTGAACATCCTCAACACGGGCGCCCCCGACACCCTCCAGGCCGTCTCCGCCGGCACCCTGGGCTCGGTGAAGGTCACGGCCCCGATCCAGCTCCCGAGCAACCAGCTCGTCAACACCGGCAAGCCCACCCCGCAGCTCATGCTGGAGTCGATCTCCAAGAGCCTCAGGGGCGGCGAGACGATCAAGCTGGACCTCCAGTTCGCCAACGCCGGCGTCGTGTCCATGAACGTGCCTGTGGTCACGCGCAGCCGCGAGTTCGCGGAGTACCCGCCGGCACCGGGCGCCACGCCGGCGCCCACGCCCTCCGCGACGCCGTCCGCGCCCGCGGAAGAGGCCCACTGACCGCGTCACACCCGACCGAGTCACGCCTGAACGAGGACGTGCGGAAACCCCGGTACCGCTTCGGTACCGGGGTTTCTCACTCCTCGACCGCGTCGAACTTGTAGCCCAGGCCGCGCACGGTCAGGATGCAGCGCGGGTTCGACGGGTCGGACTCGATCTTGGCGCGCAGCCGCTTGACGTGCACGTCCAGCGTCTTGGTGTCGCCCACGTAGTCGGCGCCCCAGACGCGGTCGATGAGCTGGCCCCTGGTCAGCACCCGCCCCGCGTTGCGCAGCAGCACCTCCAGCAGCTCGAACTCCTTCAGCGGGAGCTGTACCTGCTCACCGCGGACGGCGACGACGTGGCGGTCGACGTCCATCCGCACCGGGCCGACGGCCAGCACGGCCGTCTCCAGCTCCTCCACGACGTCGCCCTGGCGGCGCAGGACCGCGCGGATGCGGGCCACCAGCTCGCGCGAGGAGAACGGCTTGGTGACGTAGTCGTCGGCGCCCAGTTCGAGGCCCACGACCTTGTCGATCTCGCTGTCCTTGGCCGTGAGCATGATGACCGGGACCTTGGAGCGCTGCCGCAGCGAGCGGCACACCTCCGTGCCGGGCAGGCCGGGCAGCATCAGGTCGAGCAGCACCAGGTCGGCACCGTTGCGGTCGAACGTGTCGAGCGCCTCGGGCCCGGTCGCGGCGACCGACACCTCGAAGCCCTCCTTGCGCAGCATGTAGGACAGGGCGTCGGAGAAGGACTCCTCGTCCTCCACGACGAGAACCCGGGTCATGAGCCCTCCTCCGCCGGCCTCATGACTCGGAGAGTGCCGCGTCCAATGGTTCCTTCGCTTCGCTCGGTCACGAGGCTGCCTCCAGGGGAATCGAGGGTGGTACTGCCACCGCCGACCCGCCGAAGGCGGGCAGGCGGAGCGTGAAGGTGGAGCCGGACCCTTCCTTGCTCCAGACTGACACCTCGCCGGCGTGCGCGGCGGCGACGTGCTTGACGATGGCGAGCCCGAGCCCGGTGCCGCCGGTGATGCGCGAACGGGCCGCGTCGACGCGGAAGAACCGCTCGAAGATGCGTTCGAGCGCTTCTTCCGGGATGCCGATGCCCTGGTCGCTGACGCTGATCTCGACGGTGTCGCCCGCGGGCCGCACGCTGACGACGACCCTCGTGTGCTCGGGACTGTAGGCGACGGCGTTGTCGATCAGGTTGCGCAGGGCGGTGACGAGCAGCTCGTCGTCGCCCCAGATGCGCAGGCCCTCCGAACCTCCGGTGACCAGCGCGATGTCCTTCGCGGACGCCCTGGTGTTGCAGTGGTCGATGGCGTCCTGGATGGACTCGTCGATGGAGACCTGGCCCGGCGTGGGGATGGGCTCGGCGCCCTGGATCCTGCTGAGCGTGATCAGGTCCTGGATGAGGTAGTTGAGCCGGGCGGCCTCGAGTTGCATGCGCCCGGCGAAGCGGCTGACCGCCTCGGGGTCGTCGGCGGCGTCCTGGATCGTCTCGGCCAGCAGGCTCATGGCGCCGACCGGGGTCTTCAGCTCGTGGCTGACGTTGGCGACGAAGTCGCGGCGCACCGCCTCGACCCGGCGCCGCTCGGTCTGGTCCTCCGCGAGCACCAGCACCTGGCCGTACGAGCCGAGTGGCGCCACGCGGACGGCGAAGTTGGTGGTCTCCTGGCCGAACTTGTGCCCGGCGACGTCGATCTCGCTCTCGCGGATCTCGCCGTCGCGGCGTACCTGCCGCGCCAGCGCGAGCAGCTCAGCGGCCATCAGCCGGTCGCCCTTGACCAGTCCGAACGCGCGGGCAGCCGAGCTGGCGCGCAGGACACGGTCGTGGGCGTCGAGCACCACGGCGGACGAGGGCAGCACGGCGAGCACGGACGCCACGCCCTGGGGCAGCGCGGCACCGGTCTCCACACCGTCCGTCGCCGCGGCGCGGCTCGGGGCCTCGATCTGGTTCCGGTAGAACAGGACCGCCAGCGCGCCCACCACGAACCCGGCCAGGGCCGCGAAGCTCATGGCCATCTCACTCATGCCTCCGATGGTAGGTGGCGTTTCCGCAGGGACAGACCCCCTCATCAGGGGATGAACGGCCCTTTCCTGGAAAGTTCATCTTGCTGTAGGGGTTCGTTCATTGGCTGCCCCGTAGTGTGACAACATGCGCGACGCGTACCATGAGGAACTTGATTTACTGACCGACAAGCTGGTTGAGATGACCCGCCTTGTCCGTTCGGCCATCTCCCGTGCCACGACGGCTCTCCTCGACGCCGATCTCCAGCTCGCCGAGAGTGTCATCTCCCGCGACGAGGAGGTGAACGCGATCTTCGCCGACGTCGAGTCGTCGATCTTCGATCTCATGGCCAGGCAGCAGCCGGTCGCGGTGGACCTGCGGATGGTCATCACGGCGCTGCGCATGGGCACCGACCTCGAGCGGATGGGCGACCTGGCCGTGCACGTGGCCAAGGTGGCGCGGCTGAGGCACCCCGACTCCGCCATCCCGCCCGCGTTGCGCTCCACGATCCTCGAGATGGGGCAGATCGCCGAGAACCTGGTCACCAAGGCCGGGAGCTGCGTGGCCTCGCGCGACGTCGAATCCGCCCTGGAGCTCGAGCAGGACGACGACGCGATGGACCGGTTGCACCGGAAGCTGTTCAGGAACATCCTGGCCAAGGATTGGCAACATGGGGTGGAGCCGGCGATCGACATCACGTTGGTCGGCCGGTATTACGAGCGGTACGCGGATCATGCGGTGCGGGTCGCCCATGACGTGGTCTACCTGGTCACCGGGGCTCGCCCAAGTTAACAGGCCGGTGGGAGGTCCGTGAGGCGAACGCCCCGACTTCCCGCCGCCGCCATCTCCCCAGACCATCCCTGCCCGCCCCGCCGGACCGGGCAGGGATGTTTCGTGTGCCGGTTCGGGCGGCTCCCCGGCCTGTGTGAGCCGCCCCCCGTCGGCTCACACAGGCAGGGATGCCCGGAGGCGTCAGCGGCCCTGGTTGGCCACGGCTTCGATGGCGGACTTCGCGGCCTCGGGGTCGAGGTAGCGCCCGCCGGGGGTGGTCGGCCGGTAGTCGGCGTCCAGCTCGTACAGGAGCGGGATGCCCGTCGGGATGTTGAGGCCGGCGATCTCCTGCTCGCCGACGCCGTCGAGGTGCTTGACCAGGGCGCGCAGCGAGTTGCCGTGGGCCGCCACCAGCACCGTGCGGCCGGCCGCCAGATCGGGGACGATCTCGTCGTACCAGTAGGGGAGCATGCGGTCGACGACGTCTTTCAGGCACTCGGTACGGGGCATCAGCTCCGGCGGCAGCAGGGCGTAACGGGGGTCGCCGGCCTGGGAGAACTCGTCGTCGTCCGCGATGGGGGGCGGGGGCACGTCGTAGGAGCGCCGCCACAGCATGAACTGCTCGTCGCCGAACTCCTCCCTCGTCTGGGCCTTGTTCTTGCCCTGGAGGGCGCCGTAGTGGCGCTCGTTGAGCCGCCAGCTACGCTTCACGGGGAGCCAGCGCAGGTCCGCCTCGGCCAACGCCAGTTGGGCCGTCTGAATGGCCCTGGTGAGGAGGCTGGTGTGGACGACGTCCGGGCGCAGCCCGGTCTCCTGGAGGAGCTTGCCGCCGCGGCGGGCCTCGTCCTCGCCCTTGGCCGAGAGGCTCACGTCCACCCAACCGGTGAACAGGCCCTTCGCGTTCCAATCACTCTCGCCGTGCCTAAGCAGCACCAAAGTCGCCATGCGGCCAATCCTATGGTTCGCGCGAGTGCGGGCAGGCTGGGGTCGGCTCAGCGGTCGGGGTCGGCGAAGCGGGCGAACGCCTGGAGGTTGGCGAGGGACTCGCCGCGCTTGGCGCGCCACTCCCACTCCCGCCTGATCGACGACGCGAACCCCAGCTCCAGCGCGCGGTCGAACCACTCGTCCGAGTACGTCAGCACGCACCCCAGCAGCCGGTCCATCTCCTCCTCCGTGACGGCCGTCAACGGCGTCCGCCCCACCAGGTAGACGTCGCCCGCCGGGTCGAGGGAGAAGTGCACCCCGTACATCGAGCCGTTCCTGCCGAGCAGCCAGCGGTAGAACTCGGTGTGGTTCTCGTCGGGCTGACGGCAGAAGAACGCCTCGATGTGCAGCACCCGCTCGCCCACGATCAGCCAGACCATGGTGGCGAGCTTGTGCTGTCCTGGCAGTCTGGCGAGGAACGCCCCCGGCCGCGGCTCGTCGTAGGAGACGTCCGCGGCCTTGAGCGCGGCTTCGACGACATCGCGCATGCCGACCACAATAGGGGCCGCCCACAACAGGGAACGCGGTGAAAACCACGACAAAGGCCGCCACGGACCGGGACGGGGGTCAGAAGTTCGACACGGCCACGGGGACTTTGTGCAGGTTCGCGATGGCGGCGGCGTACGCGTCCATCAGGCGCGCGGCCGTGGCCTGCCAGCCGAACGCCGCCGCGTGCGTACGCGCGCCCGCCGAGAGCTGGTCGCGCAGCCGGGGCGCGGCGACGAGGCGGTGCAGCGCCAGCGCCCAGTCGGCCGGGTCGTGGCCGTCCACGAGCAGCCCGGACACCCCGTCGCTGACCGCCGTACGCAGCCCGCCGACCGCGGCGGCGACCACCGGCGTGCCGCACGCCTGCGACTCCAGCGCCACCAGCCCGAACGACTCGCTGTGGGAGGGGACGACGGTGACCGAGGCCGCCCGGTACCAGTCGGCCAGCTCTTCCTGGGGGGCGGGGGGCACGACGCGGACGACGTCCGAGATCCCGAGTTCGGCGGCCAGGTCGGTGAGCCGCGAGGGCTGGGCCAGGCCGTTGCCCGAGGGGCCGCCCACGCAGGCGACCACCAGGCGGCCGCGGAGCGACGGGTCGTCGATGAGCATCCTGGACGCGGCCCGCAGCAGCACGTCGGGGGCCTTGAGCGGCTGGACGCGGCCGACGAAGAGCAGGACATGGGCGTCCTGCGGGAGGCCGAGCCGGCGCCGGGCGGCGCCCTGGGAGGCGGGCTGGAAGACGGTGAGGTTGACGCCGGGGTTGACGACGGCGACCCGCTGCTCGGCGGCGCCGTACAGCTCGATCAGGTCGCGGGCCTCGTCGGCGGTGTTGGCGACGAGGCGGTCGGCGATCTCGACGACCTGCTGCTCGCCGACCACGCGGGCCGGGGGTTCCGGCTGGTCGCCCTGGGCGAGCAGCCGGTTCTTGACCTTGGCCATGGTGTGCATGGTGTGGACGAGGGGCACACCCCAGCGCTCCTTGGCCAGCCAGCCGACCTGGCCGGACAGCCAGTAGTGGGAGTGGATGACGTCGTAGCGGCCTGGGTCGTACATGGCCTCCGTTCGCAGCACCCCCGACAGGAACGCGCAGAGCTGGCCGGGCAGGTCTGCGCGGTCCATCTCCTCGTACGGGCCGGCCGTGAGGTGTCGTACGAGCACGCCGGGGGCGAGTTCGGCCACGGGCGGCAGGTCGCGGGCGGTGGCCCGGGTGAAGATCTCCACCTCCACGCCGAGCTGGGCCAGTAGCTTGGTCGACTCGACGATGTACACGTTCATGCCGCCGGCGTCGCCCGTTCCGGGCTGGTCCAGCGGCGATGTGTGCATGCTGATGGTCGCGACCCGGTTGACCCGTCGTCGCCTCACTCGACACCACCTCCAAACGCTTTACAACCATCCCGATTTTTTCGACATTCCCGTCAAACGGTGACAACCGGGGGTGCATGACCGCCACTGTTTCCTCCTGGCAGGATGTGGGGCATGCGGAAGACGGCAGTGGTGACGGGTGCGAGCGGCGGGATCGGGGAGGCGACCGCGCGACGGCTCGCCGCCGAGGGGTTCGAGGTGGTGGCGGGCGCCCGGCGCCGCGACCGGCTGGACCGGCTGGCCGCGGAGGTCCCCTCGATCAGGCCGGTGACGCTCGACGTGACCGCGCAGGAGTCGGTGGACGCCCTGGCCGCGTCCCTGGAGCGGTGCGACGTGCTGGTCAACAACGCCGGAGGCGCCTTCGGCATGGAGCCGGTGGCCGAGGGGCGGCTGGACGACTGGCAGCGGATGTACGACGTGAACGTGCTCGGCTCCCTGCGCGTGACCCAGGCGCTGCTCCCCAAGCTCGTCGAGTCGGGGGACGGCGTGCTGGTGATGCTCACCTCGACGGCCGGGCTGAGCGCGTACGAGGGGGGCGGCGGCTACGTCGCGGCCAAGCACGCGCAGCGCTCGATGGCCGAGACGCTCCGCCTGGAGCTGGTCGGGCAGCCGGTGCGGATCGTCGAGATCGCGCCGGGCATGGTGCGGACCGAGGGCTTCGCGGTCACCAGGTTCAGGGGCGACGAGGCGGCCGCGGCCCGCGTCTACGAGGGCGTGCCGGGCCCGCTGACCTCCGACGACGTGGCCGACGCGATCGCCTGGTCCGTCACCCGGCCCTTCCACGTGAACATCGACCGCCTGGTCATCCGCCCCCGCGCCCAGGCCGCCCAGCACAAGGTGCACCGCGTCAGTGGCTGAGCCGGTGGGAGCCCCGCGCGGGTGAGCGGGTCGGGGAGGGCGGCGGGCAGGCCGGTCGGGGCGGTCACGCGGGGCACGACCGGCCACAACCGGCTGCGGCGCGGCGACCGCTGGATCGCCGCCGTGCACGGCCGCCTGCTGCGCTCGGCCGGCCGGCCGCTCGTGGTCGACCTCGGCTACGGCGCCTCGCACACCACGACGCTGGAGCTGTTCACCCGCCTGCGCCGGGTGGCGCCGGGCGTGGAGGTCGTGGGCATCGAGATCGACCCGGCGCGGGTGGCGCTGGCCGAGCCGTACGGGCGGGAGGGGCTGAGCTTCCGGCTCGGCGGCTTCGAGCTGCCCGTCCCGCGCCCGCCCACGCTGGTACGCGCGTTCAACGTGCTGCGGCAGTACGACGAGGACGAGGCGTGGCACTACTGGGACGTGCTCCGCGCCGGCCTGGCCCCCGGCGGCGTCCTGGTCGAGGGCACCTCGTCCGAGAACGGGCGGCGGGCCGTCTGGGTGGGGCTCTCGCCCGGCGGGCCGGAGACGATCACGTTCTCCGCCCGTTTCGAGGCGTTCGAACGACCTTCCGACCTGGCCGACCGGCTGCCCAAGACGCTCATCCACCGGAACGTGCCGGGTGAGCGGATTCACGCGTTCCTGAGCGACTTCGACCGCGCCTGGGCGGTGAGCGCCCCTTACGGGGCTCATGGGCGGCGGCAGCGGTGGCTGGCCGCGATAGGGCTGCTGTCGGAGTCGTGGCCGGTCCCGGCCCGGCCGCCGCTGGGCGGCGCCGCGCGGTGGCGGCTCGGCGAGCTGACCCTCCCCTGGTCGGCCGTCGACCCCCGCTGACCGCCGCAGGCACGCCTCCCGGCGGGAACCGTCAGAGGCGGGCCTCGAAGGCGGCGTACGCGTCACGGTCGAACAGCACGAATCGAACGTCCTCGACCGCCGTGCCCGACTGCCGCACCGCGTCGAGGGCGATGCGGGCGGCGTCGTCCATCGGCCAGCCGAAGATGCCGGTGGAGATCGCGGGGAAGGCCACCGACCTGGCCCCCAGCGACTCGGCCACCCGCAGCGACTCCCGGTAGCAGGAGGCCAGCAGCTCCGAACGGTCCTCCGACGCCGAGTGGACGGGGCCGACGGTGTGGATGACCCACCTGGCGGGCAACCGTCCGGCGGTCGTGGCCACGGCCCGCCCGGTGGCCAGGCCCCGGCCGTACCGGGAGGCCCGCAGCGCGCGGCACTCCTGGAGGATCTCGGGCCCGCCCCTGCGGTGGATGGCGCCGTCGACGCCCCCGCCGCCCATGAGCGAGGAGTTGGCCGCGTTCACGACGGCGTCGGCCCGCTGCTCGGTGATGTCGCCCTGGACCAGCGTGATCTCCATGCCCCCGACAGTGTCAGTGCCGGGCCGCGAGCGGCAAGCGACGGCGAGGTCCCCGCCTTCGCCGAGCGCGTACCGCAAAAAGACGGTCAGCCGTCGGTCATGAAAAGATTGCGGGACTTCACGTCGACCCCGACGTGAAGAAGTCGTGGCACCCGAATGCCAGCTCGACAGGTTGTAGAGCTAGTCTGAATGACGTGAAGGGTCTTGGCGAGCTTGAGCGCAGCATCATGGACATCCTCTGGGCGGAGAGCAGCGCGCTGACCGCCCGCGAGGTCGGCAGGCTGATCGCCGACCGCGACCTCGCCCCCACCACGGTCATGACCGTTCTCGACCGCCTCACCCGCAAGGGCTTCCTCGAGCGCAGCCGCGACGGCCGCGCGTGGAGATATCAGCCGGCCGAAAGCCGTGACGCGTACATCGCCGAGCTTATGCTGGAAGCCTTGGACCTGACGGGCGACCGCTCGGCCGCCCTGACCCGCTTCGCCCAAGCCGTGTCGGGCACCGAGGCGGAGATCCTGCGCAGAGCCCTCACGGAGCTGGAGGAAGAGTGATCACGGCAGCGGCCCTGGCAGCGCTCGCCACAGCGTGCGCGGTCGGCTCCTGGCGTTTCACCACGGCCCGCTGGACCTCGCGGGCCCCCCGGCTGGCCATCATTCTCTGGCAGTCCCTCGGCGTGTCCTGGGGGCTGGCCACCACGGGCGCGATGCTCGCCTACGCCGTCCAGCCCTACGGGGTCGGCGTCCTGCCCGGGCTGATCGCGTTCGCGCAGGGCGAGGCTCCCGCGCAGGCGTGGGACCCGCTGCACGTGCTGGCCCTGATCGCGGGGCTCACCGCGCTGGCCGTGCTGATCGCGGTGCTGCTCACCGCGGGCGTGCAGGCGTTGCGGGCCCGGCGCAGGCACCGGATGCTGCTGGCGCTGATCTCCCACGACGACCCCGGCGTGCCGGGCGTGCGGGTGCTGGCGCATCCCAGCGCCGCCGCCTACTGCGTGCCCGGGCTGCGCTCGCAGGTCGTGGTCAGCGAGGGCGCGCTCAAGCTGCTGTCCGAGGGCGAGTTGGAGGCCGTCCTGGCGCACGAGGCGGCGCACGTACGCGAGCGGCACGACCTGGTGCTGCTGCCGTTCGCCGCGCTGCGCAGGGCGCTGCCCTGGTCGAAGGTGGTGGCCGACGCGCAGGCGCAGGTCGAGCTGCTGATCGAGATGGCCGCCGACGACCGGGCCCGCCGCTACTGCTCGCCGCGCAGGCTGGCCACGGCGCTGCTGCGGTTCGGCACCGCCGGGGCCATGCCGACGCCCCACGGCATGCTGGGCGTGCACGTCCACAACGTCATGGCCAGGGTGGACCGCCTGATCAAGCCGGGCCCCGAGCTGGCCGCGTCCGTCCGCTACGGCTTCATCGCGCTGTCGGTGACGTTGGTCACCAGCGCCCCGTTCCTGTGGGTCATCCAGCTCTGACGCTTGCTCCTGTTAATCGCTGTGTTTGCAAAAGCAAGCACTGCGAGGCAGACTAGAGGTATGGCACTACCCAAAGTCGGCTCGATCGGTGAATACATCCGCGAGCAGCGGCAGCAGGCGAAGATCTCGCTGCGCCAGCTCGCCGCGGCGGCCGGGGTGTCCAACCCCTACCTGAGCCAGATCGAGCGCGGCCTGCGCAAGCCGAGCGCGGAGATCCTCAACCAGATCGCCAAAGGTCTGCGCATCTCCTCACAGGCGCTCTACGTGCAGGCGGGCCTTATCGAGGACCGCGAGCCGCCGAGCGACGTGATCACCGCGATCAGGGCCGACGCGAATCTCAGCGAGCGGCAACGCCAAGTGCTGATCGACATCTACGACTCGTTCCGCAAGGAGAATCCCGCCGAGGATGAGCAGACCTCCCAGAACGCTCACCCCCGGCACGACTCCGAGGCGGACGACGAGCCGCTGCCCGAGGAGTTTCTCGCCGCTCTCGAGCCCTTCGCGGCGCACTCGGGCGACAGCGACGCCACACACGAAACCAAGGAAGGTTAACCCATGACGCTCGCCACCGAAGTCAGGAAGCTCACCGAGTCCAAGCCGTTCTACGCGGTCGCAGGCGTCGGCGACTTCGCCGTCGAGAAGCTGCGCGAGCTGCCCGGTCAGCTCCAGAAGCTCCAGTCGCGCCGCTACGACCTGGCCAAGGAGCTGCCGGGCAAGGCCCGCGAATACGCCGACAAGGCCGAGGGCTTCGCCAGGGAGTTCCCCGACAAGGCCCGCGGCTACGCCGACCAGCTCAGCCACAGGGCCACCGAGGTCTACGAGGACTTCGCCACCCGCGGTCGCCGGGTCGTCAGCAAGACGAGCGGCGACGCCGCCCTCGAACTCGAAGAGGTGTCGGAGAAGGCCAGGCCCGCCCAGCCGGCCAGGAAGACCCGCACGACGAAGGCCAAGGTCTGACGCCGTCCCGAAGGTCCGTCTCCGTCCGGGAGACGGGCCTTTTCGTTCAGGGGTGCCCGCGTGAGCGGGCCGCCTATTAGGCTGAAGCCGATTCATCACGGCATTGGGCGGAGACGACAACATGACGATGATCTACGGGGTCTTCAACTTCCTGTTCCTCGCGCTCGCCGTGGGCATCCTGGGCATGTCGGTCTACGCGCTGGTGCACGCGCTGCGGGTGCAGCCCGCGGCGTTCATCTCGGCGGGCAAGCTGAAGAAGAACCTGTGGCTGCTGATCCTCGGCCTGGCCACGCTGTTCTCTGCCGCCGGGGCGCTCAGTTACCTCGATGCGTTCATCCAGGTCGGCGGTGCCATGTTCCTCGGCATCGGGCTCGGACTGTTCTCGATCGTGGCGGTCATCGCGGCCACGATCTACATCGTGGACGTCAAGCCCGCCGTCAAGGGCATGGGCGGCCGGGGCGGCAGCGGCCCGTACGGGCCCTGGTAGGTCACGCCAGCTCGCCCGCCAACCAGGCGGCGATGCTCTCGTGCCCGGCGAGCGTGGGATGCACGCCGTCGGGCAGGGTCGCCCCCGGCGGCCAGCGTTCGCCCAGGGGGTCGAGGAACGACACCCCGCCACCTCGGCGGCCTGCGCCAGCGCGTCGCGCACCGCGTACGCCTTCCTCGGCGTCCTGCCCATGAAGATCGGGCCCACGACGACGGTGCGGGTGTCCGGCCAGTGCGTACGCACCTTAGCCAGCAGGCGTACGGCCGCCTCGCGCACCTGAGCGGCGCCGCAGCGGCGGTCGTTGTGGCCACCCGAGATGACCAGCAGACCGGGCGCCGGACGCCAGGCCAGCTCCACCTCGAACGAACGCTCGAACGTGCGGCCCGCCCGGCCCTCGTTGCAGAAGCCGGTGCCGCTCGCGCCGGCGATGACCGGCAGGCCGCCCAGCAGCCGGGCGGTCTGCGAGGCGTACGACTGACGGCGTGGCACCGGGCCCGACCCGACCGTGAAGCTGTCGCCGACGAACATCACCACCGGCGTCTCCCGCTCGGCGGGGGGCGGCGGCACCGCGCCCCCCGCCGAGGTGCTGCCGCACGCCGATCCGGACAGCATCGCGATCAGCAGGGCGAACCGCGTCAGGCCATGCATGACCACCTCAGGGCGCTAGGCTGCCGATATGAGCGACGATCTCCACGGGCGCACGCGACGCCTGGAATTGTCCGACCAGAATCTGCGCGACTTCGAGGCCGTCGTGCTGGACTCCACGCCCGAGGGAATCGTGCTGAGCCGATCGGCATTCTATCCGGGCGGCGGCGGGCAACCGGCGGATCACGGGGTTCTGATCTGGCAGGGTGTCGAAACGCGCATCGTCGGAGCGCGCAAAGGGGACGATCTCTACCTGATCCCGGCCGAGGGCGATCCGATCCCGCCGGTGGGGGCCGTGGTCGAGGGCGCGGTGGCCGACGAGCGGCGCTCGGCGCTGATGCGTACGCACTCGGGGCTGCACGTGTTGTGCGGCGTGGTGTTCAGGGACTATGGCTGCCTGGTCACCGGCGGCAACATGGACCCGCTCAGCGCGCGCATGGACTTCGACCTGCCTGAGGTGCCGCCGGGGTTCAAGCAGGCCGTCGAGGACGCCTGCAACGCCGAGATCACGGCCGACCGGCGCATCGACGTCAAGGTGCTGCCCCGGGGCGAGGCGTTCGCGATCCCCGACATCATCCGCACCGCCACGAACCTGGTGCCGGAGACCGTCCAGGACGTGCGCGTCGTCGACATCGTGGGCCTCGACACCCAGGCCGACGGCGGCACCCACGTGGCCTCCACGAAGCAGATCGGGCACATCAGGGTCGCCAAGATCGAGAGCAAGGGGCGCGGCTTTCGCCGCCTCCGCATCCAGATCTCCGGCTGACCCCCGCCTGCCGGGCGCAGGCTGGTCAGCGGGGCCCGATCACGGAGGCGAGGCCGTCGAGCAGGGGTTTCAGGCCGAACTCGAAGAGCACGTCGAGGTCGAGGTCGAAGTCCCCGTCCAGCTCCGCCACGACCCCGGCGAAGGCCCGGTAGCGCCCCGACCGCGTGATCCAGCCCAGGTGCTCCTCCTGCCTGCTCATCCACTCGTCGGCGGTCAGCCCGGTGGCGGCCCGCGCCCGCCGTTCCAGTTCGAGGTTGGCCGCGATCCCCTGCACGTAGCTGTAGAGCAGCGTGTGCACGTGCATCTTGGCCACCGCGTCGAGCGCCGTGTCCCGCAGCGCCGCCATCACCCATTCGGTGTGCCTGAGCAGGGCGGGTGAGGGCAGCGGCCGGGTCAGCGAGGTGACCCCGGCCATCCACGGGTGGGCGCGGTAGCCGGCCCACTGGACCCGGGCCGAGACCTCCAGCCGCGCCCGCCACCCCTCGGGCGGCTCGGCGGGCAGCGCGAACTTCTCGATCACCGCCTCGACCATCATCATGACCAGGTCGTCCTTGCCGCCGACGTGACGGTAGAGGGACATGGTGGCCACGCCCAGCCGTCCCGCGACGGCGCGCATGGTCAGCTCGGGCAGGCCCTCCGCGTCGGCGATCTCGATCGCGGCCCTGACGACGCGCTCGCGCGTCAGCTCGCCGCCGGACGGCGCCGGTCGGGCCCGTACGCCCCTGCGCTCGGCCACGACGGTGCCCACCCGGGGCTCGGCGACCACGACGCCCTCCCGCGCCAGCAGGGTCAGCGCCTTGGCGGCGGTGGCGAGGGCGACGCCCCAGTCTCGGGCGAGCTGCCGGGTGGAGGGCACCCGCTCGCCGGGACGGAGGCGGCCGTCGGCGACGCGCTGCCTGATGTCGGCGGCGACGCGGGCGTGGGGAGCTGTGGCCATCAAGCCTCCTGTACTAGTACAGATCCTCTCATCATAGCCTTGTGAGCTGCTGTATTTACTACGTACATTCAGATCTGCGTACGACGTCAACAACAAAGGAGTGGTGATGAGGGTACTGGTGTCAGGGGCGAGCGTCGGCGGCCCGGTGCTGGCCCACTGGCTGGGCCGGCACGGCTACGACGTGACCGTGGTCGAACGGGCGCCGGCCCCGCGCAAGGGCGGCCAGGCCGTCGACCTCAGGGGCGCCGCCCTGACCGTGGCCGCGCGCATGGGGGTGCTGTCGGAGATCGAGACCCTGCGTACGACCATGCGCGGCATGTCCATGGTCGACCGCGACGGCAACGAGACCATGCGCAGCACCGAGGAGACGTTCAGCGGCGGCCGGTTCGACAGCCCCGACGTGGAGATCATGCGCGACGACCTCACCCGGATCCTCGTCGCCACCAGCGGCGCCCGCCACGTCTACGGCGACTCGATCGCCACGCTGACCGAGGAGGGCGAGGTGACGTTCGAGAGCGGCGCGGAGGACCGCTACGACTACGTCATCGGCGCCGACGGCCTGCACTCCAACGTGCGCGGGCTCGCCTTCGGCCCGGAGTCGCGCTTCGTGCGTCACCTCGGCACGTACGTCTCCATCTTCACCGCCGAGAACTTCCTGGGCCTGGACCGCTGGCAGACCTGGTTCGGGGAGGGCGGGGCGGGAGGAGCCGTCTTCAGCGACCGCGACGGCTCGGTGATGCGGGTCAACCTGGGCTTCGAGGCCGAAGAGCCGATCGACTACGACCACCGCGACCTCGACGCGCAGCGGCGGCTCGTCGAGCGGCACTGCGCGCGGGTCTGGGAGGCGCCCAGGCTGCTGGAGGCGATGTGGAAGGCCGACGACTTCTACTTCGACGCCATGGCCCAGGTCAGGATGGAGCACTGGACGAAGGGCCGGGTCGCGCTGCTGGGCGACGCGGGCTACTGCGCCTCGCCGCTGTCGGGGCAGGGCACGAGCCTGGCCGTGGTGGGGGCGTACGTGCTGGCCGAGGAGCTGGGCGCGGACCCCGCGACCGCCTTCGCACGCTACGAGGAGCGCATGCGCCCGTACGTGGCCGCGAACCAGGCGCTGGCCCTGGAGAACCCCGGGCGGGGCGCGTCGCCGGAGAGCGTTCAGCGGGCGGCGAATGCCATCACACTGGACTGACAGTCACGAACCGATACGATTTGCCGCCATGACGGGTATCAGGCTGACGATGGCCGCCCTGGCGGCCACCGCTCTCACCTTGACCACCGCGCCGGCCGCCCTCGCGGCGCGGGCCGGGATCACGGACGAGGTGACGATGACCCTCGGCAAGGACGGCACCCTGCACGTGGTCGAGAAGATCAGCGGGGCGTCGGGGCCGCTCGAGCGGACGTTCATCACCCGGACCCGCTACGACGACACCACCGACCGCGTCTACCGGATCGCGAACGTCAAGGGCGGCACCCTGGCCGGCGACGTGCTCACCGTGACGGGCCAGACCGTCGAGTACGACGTCATCGGCGCGGTGACGACCTCGGGCGGCGTCGAGGAGCTGCGCTGGTTCGCGGTGAACGGCTGGAACCAGCCGGTCGCCAAGGCCACCGTCAAGGTGAACGGCCCCGGGCAGGTGCAGAACCTGTCCTGCTTCGCCGGCGATCTCACCTCGGCCATCGGCTGCACCTCGGCCTCCATGGACCACGTGGCCACGCGGGCCGACTTCGAGCAGGCGAACCTCTCCCCCGGCCAGGCCCTGACCGTGGTCATCGGATACCCGAAGGGCTCCAGCGGCGGCCGGCCCATCCTGGAGCGGCGCTTCTCGCTGGCCGCCGCGTTCACGCTGGACGCCGTCACCGGGGGCGCGCTGGCCGGGCTGCTGGTGCTGCTGCTCGGCGGCGTGGCGCTGCTCTACTGGACGCGGGGCCGCGACGCGCGGATCGCCGGCCACGAGAGCGGCGCGGTGGTCCCGGTACACAACGGGCATTTCACCCCGCCCGACGGCGTACGGCCCGGCCAGATCGGCACGCTGGTGGACGAGCAGGCCGACGTGGTCGACGTGACCGCCACCATCGTGGACCTCGCGGTACGCGGCTACCTGCGCATCGACGAGCAGCCCCGCCAGACGTACGACGCGCCCGACTGGCTGCTCGTCAGGCTGCCGAACGCGCCCGTCGACGCGCTCCTGCCGTACGAGCGGGCCCTCCACGACGCCATCTTCGAAGGCCGGGACGCGGTGCTGCTGTCGCAGTTGACCGGCTCGTTCGCGGCCCACCTGGGCGAGGTGCGCGACGCGCTCTACGCGGACGTGGTCAGGCAGGGCTGGTTCGCCCGCCGCCCCGACACCGAGCGCACCCGGTGGACCACGATCGGCGTGGTCCTCATCGGCGCGGGGCTGCTGGCCACGGTCGGGCTGGCCTGGTTCACCACGTACGGGCTGCTGGGCCTGGCCCTGGTCATCGCGGGCGGCGCGCTGGCGGTCGGCGGCCAGTACATGCCGGCCAAGACCGCCAAAGGCTCGGCGGCACTCGCGCACACCATGGGCTTTCGGCAGTACCTGTTCTCCGGCGAGCTGGGCGAGGTGCCGGAACAGCACCGGGTGGAGCTGTTCTCCCGCTACCTGCCCTACGCCGTGATCTTCGACGGGGTCGAGCACTGGTCGCGGGTGGTGGCCTCCGTCACCGGCAACGGCCACCGGGCCGACAACCTGTACTGGTACCACGGGCCGGCGGAGTGGGACCTGTCGAAGTTCGCCGGATCGATGCGGACGTTCACCACGACCACCTCCGGCGCCATCTCCGCCACCCGGCAGTTCCGCAGCCTCTAGCGGATCCTCAGCTCGCCCACGGGCCGTCCGCCGCCCAGCACCTCGGGGGCGCCGAGTTCGGCCAGTTCGGGCGCGTCCAGGCCGAGCGAGCGCAGCGCCGCGACGGTGACGGGCACGCGGGCCCGCTGGGAGCCGTCCTCGATCTTGATGGTGCCCGCGCGGCCGTCCTCGAACACGAACGCGTCGAACGCCTCCGCCCCGGCCTTCAGCATCAGGCCGGGCAGCGCCCGCATGAGCTTGGCCTCGGGCCGGTCGGTGCCCGAGGTCCACTCGGGGTAGGTGCGCATGGCGTCGAAGATCTTCCGTTCGAACGAGTCCTCCGCCGACATCGGGAACGCGCGGAACGCCTTGGTCACCCCGAGCATCGACACGAAGAACAGCGGCGCCCCGCACCCGTCCACGCCCGAGGCCGCGATCCGCTCCCCGGTCAGCTCCTCCACCGTCTCGCGGATCGTGCGCTGGAGCGGGTGCGCGGGCTCCAGGTACGTCGTCAGCGGCCAGTCGTTCACCACGCAGGTGGCGAGCATGGCGGCGTGCTTGCCCGAGCAGTTCATGTAGACGCGCCCGCGCTCGGTCACCGACCGGTCGAACGGGTAGTCCTCTGGACACCCCAGCGCCGACTCCTCCAGGCCCGCCCCGGCCAGGATCTTCCTGACGCCGTCCACGTGGAAGGGCTCGCCCGAGTGCGAGGCGCAGGCCAGCGCGAGCAGCTCGCCCTCCAGGCGCAGGCCGCCACGGAGCATGCCGAGCGCCTGCAGCGGCTTCATCGACGACCGTGGGGAGGCCGGCACGTGCACCGCGCCCCTGGTCTCGACCGGCCGGCCCTGGGCGTCCACGGTCAGCACGCGTGCCCGATGCGTGGACTCCACGAACCCCGAACGGACGACTTCCACCATCATCGACATGTCACATCCCCTTTCGGGACGAGTGTAGGGAGGGGCCGCACCTGGTCCAGAATGGGATTCCATGCGGGCAGTCGTACAGCGGGTCAGTTCAGCGTCGGTCGAGGTCGAGGGGCGCACGGTCGGGGCGATCGGCGAGCCCGGCCTGCTCGTCCTGGTGGGGGTCACGCACACCGACACGCGCGCGCAGGCCGCCAGGCTCGCCGCCAAGCTCTGGGGGCTGCGGATCCTGGACGGCGAGAAGTCGTGCTCCGACGTGGCCGCCCCACTGCTGGTGATCAGCCAGTTCACCCTGTACGGCGACGCGCGCAGGGGCCGCCGGCCCACCTGGCAGGCGGCCGCCCCAGGGCCGGTCGCCGAGCCGCTGGTGGCGGCCGTGGTGGAGGAGCTGAGGGCCTTGGGGGCGCACGTCGAGACGGGCGTGTTCGGGGCGGACATGAAGGTGTCGCTGGTGAACGACGGGCCGATCACGCTGGTGCTGGACCTGTGACCGCGCCTGCCGTGGAGCCCCGGCCAGGGCCCACGGCACGCGTGGCGGTCAGCGGACGCGGCGGCGCAGGGCGGGGTCGATGGCGACGTTGCGGCCCGCGTCCGGCGGGACGACGACCTCCTGCGCGGCGGCCACCCCACCGGCCAGCAGCGGGGCGTCGACCGGCACCGTACGCTTGATCACGGCCAGCGCGATCGGCCCCAGCTCGTGGTGCCGGGCCGCCGAGCCGACCACCCCGACCTCCTGGCTCTCGAAGATCACCGGGGCGCCGTGCTCGGGCAGCGTGTCGACGCTGCCGTCGAGGTGCAGGAAGACCAGGCGGCGCGGCGGGTGCCCGAGGTTGTGCACCCGCGCCACGGTCTCCTGACCGCGGTAGCAGCCCTTGCTGAGATGGACGGCCCCGCCGATCCAGGCCACCTCGTGGGGGATCGTCTTGTGGTCGGTCTCGAAGCCGAGCCGCGGCCGGTGCGCCTCGATCCGCAGCGCCTCGTAGGCCCACAGCCCCGCCAGGGGCTTGCCCAGGTGCTCGGCCAGCTCGGCCCGCGGCACCAGGAAGTCTTCCGCGGCCGTGGACAGCACGGCCAGGTCGTCGGCCCGCGACACCTCCACGCGCAGCATGAACCGCATGCGGTCGAGGTAGTCGACCAGGCTCTGCGCGGTGCCCGGCTCGACGTGGGCCAGCACGCTCTCGCCGTCGTCCACCAGCGTCAGGTGGTGCAGCACCCGGCCCTGCAGGTCGAGGTCGAGCGTCTGGGTCCACTCGCCCGGTCGCAACGTGTCGAGCTTTTGCGAGGTGAGGTCGTTGAGCCATTTCAGCCGGTCCGCGCCGGAGATGCGGATCACCTCGCGATTGCTGCGGTCGACGACCGCCTCTCCCTTGGCCAGCGCGCGCTGCTCGGCGAACAGGTCGCCGTAGTGCGCGGCTACGTCGGAGTCCGGGGCGTCCGCGGGGACTGCGCCGGGGAGATCGAGCAGAGGGCTACGCATGCCTTCCAGGCTATCCGCAGTCGCGGGACGGCCGGAAAGGGTGCCCACGCGGGACGGGCCCGCACTCCCTTCGCGGGAGGGAACCGGGGGTCAGCGGCAGTTGCGGCAGCGGCCGAAGACGGTCAGGTGGGCGACGTCCGCGGCGAAGCCCAGCTCCTCGTCCAGCCCGTTGACCAGCCCTTCGGCCAGCTCGGGGCGTACTTCGAAGACCTCGTCGCAGCCCCGGCACACCAGGTGCACGTGATCTGCCTCGGCGGCCAGGTGGTAGGTGGGGGCACCGTGACTCAGGTGGGTGTGGGTGACCAGGCCCAGCTCTTCGAGCAGCTCGAGCGTGCGGTAGACGGTCGAGATGTTGACGCCGCGGGCCGTCTCGCGGACCTTGACGCAGATCTCTTCCGGGGTGGCGTGCTCCAGCTCTTTGACCGCCTCCAGGACGAGCTGGCGCTGCGGGGTGACCCGGTAGCCCTTGGCGCGGAGTTCTTCATGCCACTGCGTCTCCGTCATAACCCCGAGTCTAAGCGCGCCTTGGATATTCGCTTGCCCCTTTCGCACGGCACCGCATAGCTTCATGGGTACGCGGAAAGGAGGTGGTCCGAATAATGGTTAGTCATAGTCGGGCTAGCGAGGTGGTTGCCCGCTGACCTCGCGGGCTGTTGTCTCGTGCTGTTAGCCGAATACGAGGCAACCACCGGGGCCCCTGGCAGCCGGAGGGCGGGACACCCGTCCCGACCATGGTCCATCCGGCCCGTCTGCACCGCAGGCGGAGCGCCGCCCGGGGCCCTTCTTCATGTCCGGGCCAGGTCCGGCACGACCGCTCACCTTCAGGGATGATCAGTCCTGACGCTCACCGCCAGGGGTGATCAGTCCTGGTGCTCGCCGCGGGCCTGGACCCCGAGCCTGGCGCACGCCTCCCGGTAGAGCCGTACCACGGCCTTGCGCACCTGGGCCCGCTCGGTCAGCGTCTCGCCCCAGGGCACCCGCACCCGCTCCCCGCCGTCGATCGTGAACGTGATCGCCTCGGAGTCCACGTCGCTCGTCACGGCGCTGCCCGCCCCCGGCCGGTCGCCGAGCGCCCGAACGATGAGCAGCGCGTCGCCGGCGTGGTCGTCGTTCATGTGGCGCTTGATCGCCTCGACGACCTCCTCGGTGAACGGCGTGCTCATCAGGCGACCTTCTTCAGCTCTGCCGACATGTGGTCGGTGAGCGGATGACCGACGGCGGCCATCTCATAGGCCCACATGAGGTTGCCGTTGACCAGCCCATAGAGCCGGTGGCCCGCGGTGTACTCCTTGGCGGAGGCGGTGCGCGCGACCATGTCGGTGCGCAGCTCGATCTTGTGGAAGACGACCTCGCCGATGTAGATCTCGACGATCCCGGTCGGGTGCGCGAGCACGACCTCGACCTGCCTGTCGGGCTGGGGCCGCCAGTAGCCCGACTCGGTCGCCAGCGGCCTGACCCGGTTGCCGTCGTCGTCGAGCAGCCAGGTGCGGCTCACGTAGGACAGGAACGGCTTCCCGTTGTGCCCGAACTCGATCTCCTGGCCGAAGTTGAAGCTCTCGATCGTCGGGTAGCCGCCCACGCCGGCGCCTTCCCACCGCCCCAGCAGGAACGCGATCGGCTCCAGGTCGGGGTGCACCTCAGGTTGTTCCATGCTGCCCAAGACTAGTGGCGGCGGGCGCCGCCGCGACTCCCGCGTGGCGTTAGGGTGGCGGGCATGGCACGATCACTGGTGATCAAGGTTACCGCCGGGGCCGACGCCCCCGAGCGGTGCAACCAGGCTTTCACGGTCGCGGCGGCCGCGCTCGCGAGCGGGGTGTCCGTCTCCCTGTGGCTGACCGGCGAGTCGTCGTGGTTCGCGGTGCCGGGGCGGGCCAAGGAGTTCGCCCTGCCGCACGCCGCACCCCTCCCCGACCTGCTCGACGCCGTGCTGGCCGCCGGCCGGGTGACGCTCTGCACCCAGTGCGCGGCCCGCAGGAACATCACCGTCGACGACCTCATCGACGGCATCCGCATCGCGGGGGCGCCGGCGTTCGTCGAGGAAGTGACCGCCGAAGGCGTGCAGGCCCTGGTTTACTGACCGGCCTCCCGGCCCGCCTGCTGGTCAGCGGCGGGCAGGGCCTCGCCGGTCTCCAGCAGGGTCTTGAGGCTGGACAGGATCTCCGGCCAGCCGCCGCTGATGCTCGCGCGTACGGCGCTGCCGGGCACGAAGCCGCCGTGCACGACGGTGAGCCTGACCGTCGGGCCCATCTGCTCGATCTCGAAGGACACCGTCGATCTCGGCTCCTGGTTCAACGCGGCCAGCTCGCCGGCGCTCACCCCGATGATCTCGCCGAACTCGGGGGTGAACGTGTGCCAGGTGTAGGCCAGGCGCTTGTGCGGATCCGACTCGGTCACGACCTGCTCGGGGTCGGTCATCGTGACGCCCTCGAACTCCCACGTCACCGCCGAGCCGACGGTCCAGTCGGAGGTGAGTTCGACGCCCCAGTAGCGCTTGGTCCAGGCGGGTTCGGTGAGCGCCTGCCAGAGGCGTTCCGGGGTGGTGCGGATGTGGGTGGTGTAGACGAAGTCGGTGCTCGCCTGGTCCATGGGGTGTTCCTCCAGTGCCGTCTTCAGGTCCGCCAGGGCTTCGGCGCGGTGGCGGTCGTACTGGTTGATCCAGCGTTCGGCGATGGCGTTGATCGGCTCGGCGTTGAGATGGTGCAGCTTCTCCCGCCCTCGCCGTACGGTGGTGACCAGGTTGGCCTCCTCCAGCACGGCCAGGTGCTTGCTGACCGACTGCCTGGCCATGTCGAGCCCGGCGCACAGCTCGCGCAGGGTCTGGCCGTTGCGGGAGTTGAGCGCGTCCAGCAGTCTGCGGCGGCTGGGGTCTGCCAGCGCTCTGAACACCTCGTCCATCTATCGCCGTCCAAACAGGCAGCCGTTTGGCTGCATGTCTGCAGAATAGGCAGCCGCACGGCTGCATGTCAACCGTGCGCCCATGGTCAGGCACCTCCTGAAGAAGGATCTTTGGGACGCCGTCAGCCCTGGAGGACGGTGGTGAGGCGTTCCTGGCGCAGGGCCTCGTAGCGGGAGTCGTCGAGCGGCGCCAGCTCCCCCACCCGCCACGACAGCAGCAGGTCGGCCAGGGCCGGGTTACGGGCCAGCGCGGGGCCGTGCAGGTAGGTGCCGACGACGTGCCCCGCGTAGCAGCCCTCGAACCCGTCGCCGTTGCCCACGCCCGCGATCGTCCTCGACAGCGGCCGGACGCCGGGGCCGAGGCTGGTGACGCCCATGTGGTTCTCGAACCCGGTCAGCGTGGGCAGGTTGAGGGCGGCGTCGACCTCGGCCACCAGCTCGCCCACGGCCCGCGCGGGCCCTCGGGTGCTGGCGATGTCGAGCAGGCCGATGCCGTCGACCGGCTGGCCCTCCTCGCCGCCGAACGTGCTGCCCATGATCTGGTAGCCGGCGCACACCGCCAGCATGGCCGCGCCGCGGGCGATGGCGCGGTGCAGGCCGCCGTCACGGCGCAGGCGCGCGGCGGCCAGGATCTGCGGGCGGTCCTCGCCGCCGCCGATCAGGTAGATGTCGCCCGTCTCTGGGACGGGGTCGGCCGAGCGTACGTGGATCGTCTCCGTCTCGATCCCCCTGCGCTGCGCCCGCTGCTCCAGGACCAGGACGTTGCCCTGGTCGCCGTACGTGCTCAGCAGGTCGGGGTAGATCCAGACGATGCGAAGGGCGCTGTCACTCGGCACGACCGAACTCCGATCGGATCTGCTGGAAGGCGGTGTAGTTGGCGATCACGTCGACCCGGCCCTGCGGCTGCATGGCCAGGGCCTCGGCGAACGTGCCGCAGAGCGTGAACGGCACGCCGGCCACGTCGAGCCGCAGCGCCAGGTCGAGCCGGCGCTCGCCGGTGACGAACACGGGACGCCCGCGCAGGATGCGGTAGTCGACGTCCCACAGCCACGAGGTGTCGCGGCCGTCGGGGCCCTGCGCGTTGACCGACAGGATGATGGGCAACTGCGGGTCGGCCACGTCGAACGCCTCCAGCCAGCCCGCCGGGTTCTTCGACAGCAGCAGGCGGGCGTGACGGCCGTCGCGCTCGACCGTGGTGTAGCGGCCGGCCACCGAGGTGACCTCGCGCAGCCTGGGCAGCGCCCGCTCCACCGGCACCCCGAACGCGTCGGCCACCGCCAGCGCCATCACCGCGTTGGAGCGGTTGGCCTGCCCGGGAAGCTGGATGTCGAGCAGCCAGCGCTGCCCGCGCGGGTCGATCGCCGACTCCTCGTCGACCGCCCACTGCGGCTCCGGCCGGTGGAAGGTGCACTCGCGGCACGCCCAGTCGGCGTCTTTACGGTCGAGCGGGCCGCCGCACTCGGGGCAGCACCAGGAGTCTTCCTTCCACCGCTGCCCGCCGGCCACCCAGGTGACCTTGGCGGCCGTGGAGGCGCCCCAGGTGACGAGCGGGTCGTCGCAGTTGGCGATGACGTGGGTGGGCTTGCCGGACAGGGCCTTGCGCCACTTCTGCGCCAGCAGCCAGATCTCGGCCGCGCGGTCCATCTGGTCGCGGCTGAGGTTCATCAGGCACACGACGCCCGCACCGGTCGTGCCGAGCACCTCGGGCAGGTACTTCTCGTCGACCTCCAGCACGCCGAACGGCGCGTTCTTGTGCATGGAGAGCGCGGAGACGTGCCCGGCCGGCATGTTGGCGCCGAAGGCGTTGGTGGCCACCTCGCCGACGTCGAGCAGGGCCGAGGTGATCAGCCGGGTCGTGGTGGTCTTGCCGTTGGTCGCACTGACCAGGGCCAGCTTGCGGTCGCGGGCCAGTTGGCGCAGGAGGTCGGGCTCCAGCAGCAGGCCCACCCGTCCGCCGATCACCGAGCCGTCGCCACGCCCGGTCATCCTGGACAGCGTGGCGGCACTGCGGCCCAGGGCACTGGCGAGCTGCGCCCGCAGAGGAAGCTGGGTCATGTGCATGAATCCTAGTCCGCGTTGGCCCTCGGACTGGAGACACACGGGAAAACGCCGCCAGGTCCGGCGCGTCCGGCACCCGGCGGCCGGTCCCTCCTCACGGCGAGGTGGCGGCGGGCTCACCGAAGGTGATCTCCGGGGCGCCGCCCTGCTCGAACGGGAGCACGAAGCGGCGCGGCCACGACAGCACGCCCTCCAGCCAGCCCGCGCCCATCGTCTGCCCCACGTGCCGGATCCGCGCCGACGACTCGACGCCGATCGCGACGGTCACGATGTCCCGCTGCACGCCGTCGTGCTCGTCGTCCCCGAGTATCACCCGCCACGCCAGCGTCCTGTTGCGGTCCACCTCCATCGACAGCGGGTGGTGGCGCAGCGCCCTGGCCCGGTGGCCGAGCAGCTCGGCGTGGACGAGGTCGCCCGAGCCGTTGCCGTTCGGCGGGCGGAACAGGGCGTACTCCATGGGCGGGGCGGGGCTGCGCAGGTTCGGGGCGGGCTGCCCGTACGGGAAGAGCCGGTCGACCTCGTGCAGCCAGCGCACCTGGGGGATGACCCACGACGCCCCAGGGCGCTCGCCGCCGGCGTCGAGCCCGCCGAGCAGGCGTCCGGCCGTCTCCGCCGCCTTCTCGGTGAGCAGCGCCGGGTCGAACCAGGTCCGCAGCGACCAGGCACGCCGCTGCACCGAGCGTTCGACCATGGTGGCCAGCAGGCACTCCCTGCGCCGCGCCGGCAGGTCACCCCAGGCGGCCGCCAGGGCGCGCGGCACGCCGGGCAGCGGCCGGTTGCTCACGAACGCCAGCACGACCGTGTCGCACCAGATCCGCAACCACGACCATTCGGGCGCGGCGGCCAGCACGTCGGCCTCGCGCAGCTCCACCAGCGTGCACGCCAGCCCGGTACGGCACTGCGTCCCGCACGCCGCCGACCTGCGCCCCCGGATGGGCGGCGGCGGCCCCGGCAGCACCTTCTCCCGCGACTCCCCCAGCGGCACGCGCACCCGCAGCGGCCGGTCCATGCCGTCGGCGAACACGGCGGCCGAGCCCGGCTCCAGCGAGACCACGTGGCGGGACTGCTCGTCGCTGAGGTTCATGGCGGCACCGACGAGCTTCCTGTCGTCCTCGGCGGGCAGCCGGTGCACGACCTTCAGCGCCGTGTTCTTGACCACGTCGGAGACGAGCTTGGTGGGGATCTGCTCGGCCACCACGATGCCCTCCCCGTACGCCCTGATCTCCGCGAGCATCCCGGCCAGCAGCTCCACGGCGTGGGTGGAGGCGCGGCCGTGCCCCCGGTCGCGCAGCAGCCGGTGCGCCTCCTCGATCACGATGACGTGGCGCAGCTCGGCCGAGCGCTCCTTCCTGGCGCGCATGCGCAGGTGCTCGACGATCCGGATGATCAGGGTGCCCATGAGGAACGCCTTGTCCTCGTCGTTGGCCACGTCCTCGATGGCCAGGACGACGTCGCGTTCGAGCAGGCCGCCGATGTCGGCGGGGTGGCCGCCCTCGAAGAAGCGCCCGGCCGAGCCCACCCGCAGCGAGCGCAGCCGCAGCGAGATGAAGCCCTCGACGTCGGCCTGCACCTCACGCCCGTAGCCGATCTCCTTGATGACGTCCATGGCGTGCTGCTGGAGCTGTTCGAGGGTGGGGACGCTGGGCGGGACGTTCGAGCCGGGCACGGCGCCGCCGGTGACCACGTCCCAGCCGGTGGCCTCGTAGACGCGCTGCAGGGCCAGCGACATGATCTGCGGGAACGGCTCCTCGGCGTCGAAGGCGGCCATGAACAGCGCCCTGACCATGTCGATGTGGGCCTGTACGGGGTAGCCGGGCTCGGGTTCGAGCGGGTTGACGCTGAACGGCACGCCGTCGGGCGCCGACGGGTTGATCACCGTGACGGGGTTGTCGATGCGGCCGGCCATGGCGGCGTACTCGGACTTGGCCGGCTCGATGGCCAGCCACGGGATGCGGGCCCGGCTGAGCTGCTCCAGCAGGTGCCGTACGGTCTGCGACTTGCCCGAGCCGGTCGCCCCCGTGACGAAGGCGTGCCGGTTGAGCGTCGCCAGGGGCACCCGGAACGTGCCGACCCCCCGGTCCTGACCGTCGAGGATCTCGCCCAGCTCCAGCTCGGCCCCGTCGGCCCGGCCGTCGGACTCGGACGTGACGTCGAAGAAGCCCGAGTCGAGCACGCGTACGCCGGGCACCTCCCGCCGGGGCAGCCCGGCCAGCGCCGCCAGCGCCCCCGCCGTGGCGGCGAACGGGGCGGCGGCGCCGTCGGCCGGGTCCTGCGCGGCGATGGCCAGGGCCTCCGACAGGGCGTAGGCGGCCCCGTGCGAGCTGCGCAGCCGGTAGGGGTGGTGGCTCATCTCGACCGACCCGACGAGGACGGGCGCGATCTGCCGCAGCTCATCGGCCGTGGCGCCGCCGGCCAGGACGCGTACGTTCCACAGGCCCGCCTCGCGGAAGGCGTCCAGCTCCTGCATGCGGCGCTCGGCCCGCTCGGCGTCGAAGCGGGAGCGCTCGGAGGCGTCGCCGTACTGGCGCAGCACGTTGAGCTGGGTACGCAGGTGCGCCACCTCGGCGTCCAGCAGGTCGGTCGGCTCGGCGACGACGAGCCAGGCGAACGGCCGCGACATCAGGGTCACCAGCGTCGACTCGAACAACGTCGGCCGCCGCAGCTCGTCGGGGTCGAACTCGCGCCCCTTGCTCCCCAGCGGCGGCGCCTGCCGCCCCGGGCACGGCGCCCACACCAGGTCCGCCAGGTCGGCGAGGTACTCCTCGTCGAGCCGCACCCCGCGCGCTCCCCCGGGGAACAGCAGCGGCTGCGGCCCGCTCGGGTCGTCGGGCAGGTCGGTGGACCGGCGCGGCTGGCGCGGCGGCGACAACGGGCCGGCGTTGGTGATGAGTTCGAGCGGCGCCCCGGAACCCCGCGACAGCCAGCCGATGACGAACGGCCGGCCACGCTGCGCCGCCGACAACACCGCGGGAAGCACGGTGACGAAATCCCATTCCGCCGACGAGCTTCGCGAGGGTGCTGCGATCGACTGAATTCGATACCAGGGCCCACTCAGCGACACACTCGGCTGCATTTCAATCCCCCACAGACGGTTCTTTGTTAAATTCCGCCAACCGTCAGCTCGTCACCTTGACATTGACCATGTCATTGCCTCCCCTTGCGCCAGTCCAGGCGCGGCGGTGGTGGCCCGAGGTTGGGCGGCGGCTCCGCCTCGCCGTTGCCGCCCCTGGGATCGAGGGCCAGCACGGCGTCTCCCACCTCCTCCAGCTCGCCCAGCGTGGTCTTGGGGAAGGCGAGGATGGCGGGGTTCGCGTCGGCCAGGCGTACGCGCCTGCCCTGGGTCGTGGCGTCCGTGACGATCACGGACGTCGTGGGGAGCTGCTGGAGCTGGTGCGGCTCGACGAGGAACTCGCGCGAGCGCTGGAGCACCCGCTCCTTCTCGGAGATCTTGTCGGCGGTCCTGCCCCACTCGGTGGACTCGGTGATGTCCCCGACCAGGTCCACCCGGTTCTGCTCGCGGTCCTCCCGCTCGTCGTCGAACTGGGCGATCGTGGAGGTGTAGCCGCCGTCGAGGCCCGGCAGCGAGTCGCTGATCGTCTCGGTGAGCTGGGCCAGCTCCAGCCGGTGCTCGGTGCCGACGTGCTCGCTGGCCACCCGGGCGTCCTCGGCGTTGCCCAGCCTCATGAACGCGACCGCGGCGTGCCCCCTGCCGAGCCGTTCGCGCACGGTCGGCGTCAGCGACCGGTACGTCAGGACCAGCCCGGTACGGGAGGTCTCGCAGGCGTCCATGAGCCGGTCGAGCACGTCGCCCCTGAGCTTGTCCGCGCCCGCCACGATGATCGTGTGGTACCAGGGGCGGTCGGAGGCGGGCGACTGGCGCAGGATGTGGGTCAGGGCGGTGGCCACGTACGTGCCGAGCACCCGGTTGCCGAACACGCCCGCCTGCCGGTCCATGCTCACCACCCGGAGCCGGGCGGGCGGCAGGCGTACGGCCTCGGTGCCGAGGGACTCGAGCTTGCGGAGCTGCGACTCCAGCGCCCAGGCCCGTTCGATCACCACCCGGTCGCTCACGCCGCGGCCGAACAGCGTGCCGATGCGTTCGAGCTGGGTGGCGGTGATCAGCCCGGACCGCAGGTCGTCGCGCGGGTCGCCCACCTGCGCCAGCGCCCGCAGGGCTGCCGTGACCTGCCTGATCGTGGCGTTCTCGCCGAGCACCTCCAGCACCCGCTCCAGGATCGCGTTGTCGAAGCTGAGGTCGCGCGTGGTGCGGTGTTCCTCGCTCACGCTCACCACGTGGGCCAGCACGTCCGCGAACGCCTCGGGTTTGAGCGTGGCGCCCAGGTCGAGCCGGGGCAGATCGACCGGCAGCACCCACACGAGCGGGTCGTCGCCGCCCTTGCGGGCCAGCTCGATCAGGTCTTTGGCGATGGCGCCCTCGGACAGGTCGAGCACGGTCAGGTGGCCGCCGCTGTAGAGCCGGGTGGCCCCGAGCAGCGTGATCAGCGCGGACCAGCCGGGTAAGGTGCCGCCCGCCACGTCGATGCGGTCGATCTCGTCGGGCACCGCGACGGCGTACCAGGAGAGCTGCCGGTCGTGCCGCTCCTTCGACTCCTGCCACTCGCGGTAGCGCCGGGCGTGCTCCTCCTGGGCGCGGAACAGCTCCCGGTCGCGTTCCTGCTGCTGGCGTTCGTCCCTGGCCTGCTGTTCCAGCACCCGGTACCTGACCGCCCGGTCGCCCTGCGCCAGCGCGTAGGTGCAGATGCCCGCCACGCCGCCGGCGGCGATGAGCCCGACCAGCGCGAACATCCAGGCGAGGTAACCGGCCAGGGCGGCGGCGAGGATCAGGGCGCTGAGGATCAGCATGAACAGGCGCACGTGCCGGACCGGCCGGTTGAGCATGTCCTTCTGGAGCCGCTCGCGGCGCAGCAGCTCGGACTGCGCGGGGTCGGGCGCGGCGGCCTCCTGGGGCGCCTCCTGGACGGGAGAGGGGCGCTTGGGCGGTGGGCCGGGGTCGGGGTGCAGCAGGATGTACTGCCAGCCCAGGTAGATGCGGTCCGCCTGGAGCTGGGCATGCTCGGGATGCACGTCCGTCACGTGACCCTCCGGCCGCCGATATGTCATTAGGTGTTGGGCTCGCCCTTTCCGCTTCGTGACAGCGTATGAGTTACCGGCCCGGTAATGGCAGGGTTCTCGGCAATTCGACCGACCCGATGGGAGCATAGGGGCAGATGGGACAAGCGATACCTATTACCATCCATACCCATGACGGAACCCACCGGCGGCAGCACCGACAGGCCCAGACGTCCGGTAGTGGTGCCCGCCATCGCCCTGGTGGCGGCCACCACCCTCGGGATCACCGCTCTCCTGGGCGGTCTGAGCGAGGCCGCCGAGGAGCCTGACCCTCTGGGCCAGGGCGCGGTGCTCGACCAGGGGCTGTACTCCACCAAGTTCGTCGAGTCGCGGGTGAAGGTCGAACCCCCGGAAAACGATTGGGACGAGGAGAAGCGGTTCGTGGAGCTGGTCTTCGACGTCACCAACCAGGCGGACGACACCTTCAGCGTGGGCGCCCCGCCCGTACGGCCTGACCAGGCCCACCTGGCCACCTCCTTCGCCGGCTCGCTGATCAAGATCAGCCCGGCCTTCGACAAGGACGCGGGGCCGTTCGCCTACGCCCTCAGCAAGGGCGGCGAGACGAGCCAGCTCTTCCCCGGGGTGACCAGCCAGGTCGTCGTGCGCTACGAGCTGAAGAACGGCCGGCAGCCGCCGGAGAAGATCACGATGGACGTGGCCGCCTTCGAGTTCACCACCGACTTCAACAACGTCCTCCCGCGCTGGACGATGGTCACCCAAGAGGTGGACGACAAGTTCGCACCCGAGATCAAGGCCCGGGTGACCCTGCCGGTCAAGAAGGGCGACCCAGCGTGACCGCCACACAGCGACGATCGGCGGCCGGCCCCGAGCCCCGGCGCGGCAGGCGGGCCGAGCGGCGGCGGGGCACCGGCTCGCGGCTGCTGAACGCGGTCGCCGGCCTGGTGCTGCTCGCCGGCGCCGTCGGGCTCCAGACCCTGCACCTGGGTGAGGGCGAACTCTCCGACGCGCTCACGTACACCGGGGGCAAGGGCGAGGAGGTGGACGCGCGGCGGTTCTCCGTACGGCTCGACTCGTTCACCGCCGCGAAGTCGATCGAGAGCTTCAGCAAGACCATCGGGACCGACAACCTCTTCCTCATCGTCAGCGTGTCCGCCAAGTCCAGCCGCCAGCCGTTCCGCCTCGGGCAGCCGGTGCTGCTGGCGGCCGACGGGAAGAGGTTCGACGCCACCGACCGGGTGGACAACTCCGTGCAGTTGTCGGACACCTGGCTGCAGCCGGACATCTGGGCCAGCGGGCGCTTCTTCTTCGAGGTCCCGGCGTCGGCGCTGCCGGGCGCGGGCGTCGTGTTCGGGCTCCCCGGGTCGGTGCTGGTCGAGTCGTACCGGCCGGAGGTCGAGATCGACCTCGGGCTCGACGAGCAGGGCGCGCGCACGCTCGCCGCCTCGCCACAGGCCGTCTACTCGGTGAAGAAGTGATCGCAGCATGAGCACGAACGAGGAGCGCGACTGGTTCACGCCGCGGAACGACCGGCGGCCGGACGCGGATCAACCGCCCCCGCCCGGCCAGGTTCCGCCGCCCAGTCAGGCCCCGCCGCCCGGCCTCGGAGCGCGTCCGGAGCAGGACGTGCCGCCCCGTCAGGGCCCGCCCCACCCTCAGGGCCCACCTCACCCCCAGAGCCCGCCCCAGTCGCAGGGAGCGCCGTACCAGCAGCGGGCGCCGCGCCCCCAGCGGCCGTTCCCGGCGAGGCCGCGCCCCCGGCAGGGCACGCCTCCCCAGCCCCGCCCCCGGCAGCCCCATCCCGACCAGCAGGTCTGGCCACCGGCTCAGCGTGAGCCCATCGACGACGCCACCCAGCCCTTCCCCGCCGTACGGTCCACCGCCGGGACGGCGCGGAGCGTCCCCATGTTCGGCCCCCCACCGGGCACACAGCAGGGCGCGGGGCCTGCCGCTCCGGAGCCGCCACCGTCCTCAGGCCAGGAGCAGCCCGCCCCGACCGTGGACGCGCCGCCCGCGCCGCGCGCCCGTCGCCGCGGCCGCACGGCGTTGGCCGCGGCCGCGGCCGTCGTCGTGTCCCTGCTCACCGTCGGCGCCCAGAGCTACGACGGCTACCTGTTCTACGAGAAGACCACCGAGAAGGAGACCAGGGAGATCGTCGTCCCGTTCGGCCAGGCGGGGAAGACCAGCTACAACATCGAGTTCACGGCCGCCATCAGCCACACCGAGGCCCCCGAGGACACCGTGTACGGCTCCGACGGGACCTGGCTGAAGGTCGACATCACGCGGAAGGTCCTGGACGAGCGCAGCGCCACCATGACCGCGGAACCCCAGGAGGTACGGCTGGAGGACGCCCAGGGGCGCATGTGGGCGGTGCAGCCCTTGCCGGTGGGCGACAGGCCGTTCGACCGGCTCGTGGTGGGCCAGGAGTACACGATCGAAGGGCGGGTCATCGTGCCCAGCCCGGTGGCCGACGAGGTCGAGCTCACGTTCCGGCCGAGCACCTACCGCTCCGACACCCCCACGGAGGACCTCCTCGACCCGGAGGCCGTCAAGAAGCTGGAGAAGAACGTCGACGTGCTGCGGTTCACACGTCGTTGAGCGGCTCTCCGCGCAGGCGGGCGCGGGTGGCCGCGAGGTCGTACGTGGCCGCCAGCAGCGCCGTCGTGAGCACCGTCACGACCAGCTCGCGCAGGAAGGACAGTGGCGGCCCCTGGAAGGTCCACACCCACTCCTCCTGGGTGCCGATGAGCTGCCGCAGCCAGCGGTCGGCGTACTCGGCGGCCACCGTCACGCCGACGTAGCACAGGCACATCATGCCGAACAGGGGCGCGCCCGCCCTGAACACCACCCGCAGCGAGTTGGCCAGCGGCAGCCAGCGGTCCCGGAAGCCGCCGGTGACCTGGTCGAACGACTTCTGGGTGAGGTCGTGGCTGCCTTCGAGGCGATCGACGCCCCCTTCCAGCCTGGTGCCCTTGACGAGCGTGCGGGTCTCGTCGGAGTAGGCGCCGTAGACGAGCATCGCCACGGTGAGCCAGGCCAGCGGGACCGCGACCGCGTCCAGGAAGAACGGCCAGACGTCGCCGAACCAGTCCGTGACGGCGTCCCAGACGGGCACGCTCTTCTTGGTCTCGGCCCAGATCTCCTCTGCGCCGCTGACCACGCTGCGGTGCTCCACCCAGTCGGAACGCGCGTTCGCGAGGACCACGGTGGCGTTCAGCCCGTAGAAGACGAACGCGAACTCGGAGAAGGCGGCGCCGAAGCCGAAGAACCCGCCCTTGCCCTTCGCCACGAACTTCGCGAACAGCGCCTTCAGCGCGAACATGGCGGCCATCGCCCCGAGCGACACCCGCCAGTCGAGGTCGACCAGCCCGCGCCCGACGTCGGAGTCCTCGCCGAACCAGGAGGCGCTGGTCAGGTCGTAGAAGTGGTGGAAGATGTCCATCTGGTAGACGTCACGGGCGTCCTCCTTCTGGAACCCCCACGCCAGGTAGAGCACGGCGAAGGCCGGGGCCACCCGGTCGAGGGTACGGAAGAACCGCTCGTCCGCCGCGCCCTCCCCGCTCCTGGCCCGGATCTCCCACAGCGCGCCGCGCAGGGCGTGCAGCATGCCGGTGACCACGGTCATCGCGGCCAGGATGATGAACGTGAGCAGCGTCATGACGGCCACGAGCCGGACCTGCCGGAAGTCGCCGTAGGCCACCTCGGTGGCGGCGTAGAGCAGCACGAAGCGCACCAGCTCACCGGCGGCGAACCAGAGGATCAGCGGCAGCGCGCACCTCTGGAGCAGGCGGAGGGCGTGGAGGGGCAGCGAGTACGGCGACGGCAGCTCCTGAGCCGTCGTGGGCCCAGGTCGCGGGGGCGCCGTCGCACCTGTCGATCCGGACATCGGTGGAATCGTAGCGGTATGCCCCTCGCGACGCAGCAGCAACACCCGAAGAACGCCACGCTCCGCAGATCGATCATGGACGCACAGCGAACACGACGCACGCGCCGACCTCGCACGGGCCCGACCCGCGCAGGCCAGATCCTGTGCAGGCCAGATCCTGTGCAGGCCCGACCCCGCGCAGGCCCGACACCGCGCAGGCCCGGCGCAGGCCCGACCCCGTGCGGGCGATGCCGCCGTGCACCCGGCCGGGCCTCTGTGCCCCTCGGGGGAGCTACCCGGCCTGGTCGTAGGCCGGGCGGCAGGTGCGGCAGGGGCGGTAGCCGGCCGCCCTGGCCTGGGCGAGGTCGCGGAACCCGTGCCGGTGGGCGGACGTGATGCGGCGAGCGTTGTGGCACGTCGGGAAGCAGACCACCCCCGTCGTGTCGCTGGCCAGGTAGAACACCCGCCGCCCTGCCAGCTCCCGCACCCGGTCCAGGTCGACGCCCTCGGCCAGCAGCAACCGCTCCTTGGCCGACGGGCCGAACACATGGTCGCCCGGCACCCCGTCCGACCGCGTGACCCGGTGGCAGGGGATGAGCAGCGGCACGGGGTTACGGGCCAGGGCCGTGCCGACCGCGCGTACGGCCTTGGGACGGCCCACGCGGGCCGCGATCCACGAGTACGGCCGCACCTCGCCCCTCGGGATCGTCCGCACCACCTCCAGCACCTCGCGCTGGAAGCCGCTCGCCCCGCGCAGGTCCAGCCGGACCCCCGACGAGCGGCCCGTACGCAGGGCGGGCAGCAGACCGGCGGGCGGCCGGTCGGCGGGCCGCAGCGGACGGGCGAAGCGCTTCCTGAACGTCTCGGCGAAGCCCTCCCCCTCGTGCACGTACGCCACGCCCTGGTCGGTGAACGCGACGGACAGCTCCCCGAGCGGGCTCGGCACGCGTACCCAGCGGGCCGCGATCCGGTCGAGAAGGCCGGCCGGCGGCTCTGCGCCCAGTGCCGCGAGTGCGGTGAGCAGTGGATCGTGGGTCATCGGGCACCTCCCCCTGCGCGCAGGCGCCGCAGCCCTCTGGACACGTGCGACTTGACCGTACCCTGGGGGATCTTCAGCACGGTGGCGATCTCGCTGACCGGCAGGTCCACGACGTGCCTGAGCACGACCGCGGCCCGCTGCTCCTCCGGCAGCAGGCCGAGCAGCTCGGCCAGTTCGTCGCCGGTCTCGTGGCGCACCGCCGCCTCCTCCACGTCCTCGCCGGGATCGACGGTGTCGACCGGCTCGTCCCACAGGTCGGGCGGGGGTTTGCGGGACCTCTTGCGCGCGCAGTTGCGCCAGATGTTCATGAGGATCGTCATGAGCCACGCGCGCGGCTGGAGCGCGGCGACGCGGTCTCGCTCATATCCGGCCAGCGCCCGGTACGCCCGCAGGAACGCCTCCGCGGTGAGGTCCTCGGCGTCGGCCCAGCGCCCGGTCAGCCGCAGCGCGGCCGAGAAGACCAGGCCCCGGTAGGCGCCGTACAGCTCGGCGAAGCCCTCGTCGAGGTCGTCGAGCAGCGCCTTGCGCACCGGCTCGGGGCAGTCGGATTCGCTCACGTCCACTACAACACCGCCGGGTCCCGTCCCGTTGCACCCCGCTGCGCCGCATTCCGGTCCACCGCAGCCCGGTTCCCTGCACCTCGGTTCACCGCACCCCGGTCCGTCGCGCCCCGGCCGGTGGCACGCGAGAGGCCCGCGTCCGTGGCGGACGCGGGCCTCAGGCGCGTTTCAGCGGTCAGACGGCCACCGCGAGCTGGGCGACCTCGCCCAGCCTCGCCTCGACGCGCACGTCCCTGGTGACGCCGCCGCCCGCGATGATGCGGACGGTCCAGTCGCCGGGCGCGGCGAAGAACCGGAAGACCCCGTCGTCGGACACCACGACCTCGCCGGTGAACTCACCGGACTTGTCGAGCAGCCGCGCGTACGCGGTGCCCACGCCGGTCACGACGCCCTGGATCACGGCCTGGTTGGACAGATCGATCCCGGCGGGCAGCGTCGCGGTCTGCTCCGGCGCTCCGCATCCCTGTGCCGCGGTGGTCATCAGCGGGCCTCCCCCAACTCGATCGGCACGCCCACGAGCGAGCCGTACTCGGTCCACGAACCGTCGTAGTTCTTCACGTTGGCCTGCTCGAGCAGCTCGTGCAGCACGAACCAGGTGTGCGCCGAGCGCTCGCCGATGCGGCAGTAGGCGATGGTGTCCTTGCCGAAGTCGACCCCGGCGTCCTGGTAGAGGACGCGCAGGTCGTCGTCGGACTTGAAGGTGCCGTCGTCGTTGGCGGCCTTGGACCACGGGATGTTGCGGGCCGTGGGCACGTGCCCGCCGCGCTGGGCCTGCTCCTGCGGGAGGTGGGCCGGGGCCAGCAGCTTGCCGGTGAACTCGTCGGGCGAGCGCACGTCGACCAGGTTGAGCTTGCCGATCGCCGAGACGACGTCGTCGCGGAAGGCGCGGATGGCGGAGTCTTGCTCCTGGGCGGCGTACTGGGTCTTGGCCCGCTCGGCCACCTCGCGCACCAGTTCGCGGGAGTCGAGCTCCCACTTCTTGCGCCCGCCGTCGAGCAGCTTCACGTCGGAGTGGCCGTAGAGCTTGAAGTACCAGTAGGCGTAGGCGGCGAACCAGTTGTTGTTTCCGCCGTAGAGCACGACGGTGTCGTCGTTGGAGATGCCCCGGTCGGACAGCAGTGCCTCGAAACCGGTCTTGTCCACGAAGTCGCGGCGCACCGGGTCCTGCAGGTCCTGGCGCCAGTCGACCTTGACGGCGCCACGGATGTGGCCCTTGTCATAGGCGCTGACGTCCTCGTCGACCTCCACGAGGACGACTCCGGGGGTGTCGAGGTTGGCTTCGACCCAGTCGGCGTCCACCAGGGCGGCGGAGCGGCTCATTTGGATACCTCCATGTTGGCGGCGGGCAGTAGTCGGCGGATGAGCAGGTACATCTCGCAGCCAAGGCAGAATCCGAAGGCTGCGTTGAGGAAGGCGGCGAGGAGAGCCGCGGCCGTGGCCGCGAGGGCCAGCGGCGTGATCCCGGTGGAGTACCCGACCAGGCCCGCGACCGCGAAGACCAACCCGACCGCCTGGGCGAAGCGCGGTGGGCGGGCGTCCTCGGTCTCCTTCGGGACGCTTCGGACGAGCACCTTGAAAAGCATCGGGTACGGCGAGCGCCAGACTGCTCCGAGGGCGAAGACCACCGCCTGGGCGGCGAGCAGCCAGAGACTCCCCGTCACCAGAACGGAGGCGAGGACAAGAGTGGTGACGGCCGCGCCGAAACGCAGCGCTCTAGGATCGGCACGCATCGCGGGATGCTCCTGAAGGGTCGATTTGGGGCGGATCGGAAGTCCGCGCGAGATCGTCCTCAGGCAGCGCGACAGAGCGCGGTGGCGACGCGGCAGAAATCAACCGCGCGCCGCTTCGTGAGCAGCTCTGTCGACGGGTTCATGGCGATGACACTACTCGGCGTCTCGTCATCTGTCACATCTCGTCCGGTTGGTGAGACAACTTGTGAGACGGCTCACACTCACCCCTCCGGTACGGCCTCCGCCAGCGCCGCCAGCACCTCGGCCTTCCTCGGCTGGCCGGCGGCCTTCTTGACCACGGCGCCCGCCGGGTCGAGCACCAGGACGGTGGGCGTGCGGGTGATGTCGAGACGCCGTACGAGATCGAGCCTCGACTCGGCGTCGACCTCGATGTGCCGCACCCCCGGCACGACCGCGCTCACGTCGGCCAGGATCCGCCGGGTGGCCCGGCACGGCTGGCAGAACGCGGTCGAGAACTGCACCAGCGTGGCCCGCTCCCCGAGCCCCTGCCCGAGGTCGGCCTCGGACAGCCGGTCGCCGTCCGTGTCGCGTACGCGTCCGTCGCGGCGCAGGCGGATCACCCCGATCACCGTGCCCAGCGCCAGCGTCGCCAGCACCACCCAGAATCCCGTCATCGTCAGATGCAACCGAGCGGGCCCGCGATTACTTCCGCGCGTCCTCCGGCACCGGGACGTTGACGAGCAGCCTGCCCGTCTGGTCGACGACCTCGAACCTGACGATCTCCCGCAGGGCCAAGGTCGTGTCCTGCCGGAAGACCGTGTTGTCCTGGTACGACTGGCGGCTGACGACCCACGTCGGCGTCTCCTCGCGTCGCCCGTCCGCGGCGACCACGACCAGGCGGCAGACGGTGCCCACCGGCACGCCGCCGACCTGGACGCCCAGCTCCGTACCGGTGTCGGAGGGCAGGGTCAGCACCGTGGCGCGGTACTGTTCCGCCTCGTTCACGCCGGGGAACTCGCGGCCCTCGCCGGGCTGCCGCGTGGCCGCCGTGTCGGCCTGCCCCTCGGCCTTCTCCGCGAGCGTCTCCTCGGGCTTGTCGGCGGGCTGCGACTGCGACGCGGGGCTCTTCGACGGCTGCGACCGCGCCTCGGGACTCCGCGAGGGCTCTTCGCTGCTCAGCGGGGCCACCAGCGCGGAGCCCTGGTCCTGCTGCGCCCCCGACTCAGGCTCCGCCGACCGGGCCGCCGCGGGGGCCTGCGCCGAAGTCGACGTCCCCATGCCCGACCTCGCCTGGATCGCCGTCCACACCGTGCCGCCCACCACCAGCACCGCCGCCGAGGCGGCCACGGCCATCAGGATCCGGCCGCGTCTGGCCCGCCTGACGCGGTCGTTCAGCAGCCGGTCGAGCACTCGGCGCGGGGGGCTGGCCACCAGCTCGACGTCGCGTTCCGACACCTTGCCCAGGAACGACCCGACGCCCTCCAGCTCGACCAGCTCGGCGCCGCACGCCTCGCAGGTCGCCAGATGGTGGTCGACCTCCAGCGCCTCCTCCGGGTCGAGCGCGCCCAGGGCGTGCGCGCCCAGCGCGATCCGGACCTCCTCGCACGTCATCACGGTGCCAGCCCCCGTTCTTCGAGCGCCAGTTTGAGTGCGCGCAACGCGTAGTACGTACGGGACTTGACCGTGCCCGCCGGAATGCCCAGCGTCGCCGACGCCTCCTTCACTGATCGCCCCCGGTAGTAGACCTCCAGCAGCACCTCGCGGTGCTCCGGTCGCAGAGCGGCCAGCGCCTCGGCGACCGCCCACGACTCGACCGCCCGCTCCAGCTCGTCGTCGGCCGGCAGGACCGCCAGCGCCTCGTCGCCGGTCTCCTGCGGCCTGGCCTTCTTGGCCCGATGCTGGTCGACGACGAGATTGCGGGCCACGGTGAACAGCCAGGCGCGGACGGGCCTGCCCGCCAGGGCGTCGGGATGCCGCCAGGCCCGCAACAGGGTCTCCTGGACGACGTCCTCGGCCCGGCCGGAGTCGCCGGTCAGCCGCAGCACGTAGCCGTAGAGGGGCCCGGCGTGCTCGTCGAAGAGGGTTCTCACCAGTTCCTCGTCAGCGGTGTCCGCCGCGCTCACAGGCCCGGCTCCGTCGGGCCCGCGGGCGCCGTGCCCCGGCTCCGGCCGGCTCGCTCGCTCTGCTCGCTCACGCCCCTCATCACGTACGCCGGGGCGCAGCGGTTCAACCTCATCCACGAATCGGCACGTCAGACGCTTCGGCCGAGATCTCCAGCCCTTCGGCCACGCTTCGCACCTTGGTCACCTTCACGTCGAAGGGCAGGTTCCCCTTGAACGGGATCGTGTACGAGAGCAGCCCGGCGACCTGGTCGGGCACGCCCTCGATCTTCTCCGCGGTGACCCTGATGCCGCCGTCGGCGACCTCGACCCGCAGCTCGGCGTCGAACTTGACCTTGCTTGCCCCCACCGCCACCTCGCCCGACGCCGTGAGCCGGTCCCCGTTGCCGCCGATCTTCACGCCGTCCGGCGCGAACTTGTCGATGGTCGCCCGGGTGAGCGTGCCGCTGACGGTCACCCGGCCGGCCCGGACGTCGGGCCGGTTCTGGATGATGTCGGCCAGGGGCGCCGTCACGTCGTAGGCGGCGCCACGCAGGTCGTTGATCGGCACTCCCCCGTAGGAGAACGTGCCGAGGTCGAACCGCACCTCGGGATAGTGGCCGGAGAGCGCCTGGGTGAGGAAGGGGATGCCCTCGATGGTCACGGTCGGGGGGTCGGAGAGGTCCGCGGCGGCCGCGATCCTGTTGCCCAGGTCCTTCTCGACGCCGGCCACGGCCACCCGGTCGACGGCGACAAGGAGAACGACGAGCACGATCAGGAAAACGATCAGCTTGCGCATGGGGCTCCCTGTCTTCGAGCGGGGGTCAAGAGCCTACCGACTGGCATCCCCCATTCCCCCGCAAAGCGCCCGCTCACCCGCCCGCTCACCCGCCCGCTCACCCGCCCGCGAACGGAGGCAGCACCTCCACGGTCGAGCCGTCGCCGAGCAGCACGTCGTCATGGGACCGCTTCCCGACCGGGGAGCCGTCGACGAGGAACGAGCAGCGCCGCACAATCCGTGCCAGATCTGCACGATTTTGTGTGATTTTCGTCATGAGTTCACCAAGAGTGACCGCCTCGAACGGCTCTTCGGCGACTCCGGCCGCTTCCTTCGCCGCCGCCCAATAACGTACTTTTCCCGTGGCCATGCCTGCCTCACAATCGGTTTCTGCTCTATTGTGCGCCGTCCTTAACAAGGTTGTTTCAGGAGACGCGCTGTTCACCTGCAGGACTCGCAATGGACGCCACTTACTCGTGGGATATCCTCACCTACAGGACCTGGGCGACGTAGCCCCCGGGTCCTTGCGTGTTTGAGGAGGCCGTAATGAGCAACCTGCTCCTGCTGACCAACGCCCTCGAGCCGTCCTCCGAGGTGCTACCGGCGCTGGGGTTGCTGCTGCACTCGATCCGCGTCGCACCGGCGGAGGCGTCCGCACTCATCGACACCCCGCCCGCCGACGCGGTCCTCGTCGACGCGCGCAAGGAGTTGGTGCAGGCCAAGAGCCTGTGCCGGCTGATCCGCACCACGGGCATCGACTGCCCGCTGCTGGTCGTCGTGACCGAGGGCGGGCTGGCCGCGATGACCGCGGAGTGGGGCGTCGACGACGTGCTGCTCGACAGCGCGGGCCCGGCCGAGGTGGAGGCGCGGCTGCGGATGGCCACGGGCCGCATCTCGCAGACCGGCGCGGAGGACACGCCCGACGAGATCCGCAGCGGCGACCTGGCGATCGACGAGGCCACCTACACGGCGCGGCTGCGCGGCCGGGTGCTCGACCTCACGTTCAAGGAGTTCGAGCTGCTCAAATACCTCGCCCAGCACCCCGGCCGGGTCTTCACCCGCGCCCAGTTGCTGCAGGAGGTCTGGGGCTACGACTACTTCGGCGGCACCAGGACGGTCGACGTCCACGTCCGACGTCTGCGCGCCAAGCTCGGCACCGAGTACGAATCCCTGATCGGGACGGTCCGTAACGTCGGCTACCGCTTCGTCCCCGACCGGGCCGACACCGCCAACGTCTGAGGCGCATTGACAGCGGGGTTCCTCCCGCAGTCCACTGTGGTGACAGGTCGTCGCGCAGGCCGTATCGCGCCTGTCATGCCGGGACACCGCCGTCCTAGAGGGGTGGCGTCGGGGTGGGTCCGTTCAGGTCGCTGGTCGACGAGGGCGCCCGCCCGCGCGTCTACCGGCGCAACGAGACGATCTGCTCACCGCTCAGGCCCGCGCACAGCGTCTACCTGATCGACTACGGCTACGCCCGCGAGCACACCCCGGCCGGCGACCGCGAGGCCGTGCACGACCTGCGGGGCGAGGGCGACCTCGTCGGCGAGCTGGCGTTCTGGAGCCCCGCCGACCGCGTCAAGATCGACGCGCTGACCGAGGTGCGCGTCTGGCCCATCGACCTGCGGCGATTACGCGAGCACGCCGCCTCCTCCGCGACTGTGGCGACGGCGCTGGTGCAGGAGCTGTTCGCCAGGAACATGGCCGCCCGCAGGCACGAGGCGCTGGCCCGCGCGCCCGTGGCCGCCCGGCTGGCGGTCTGGCTGCTGCACCTGGACGAACGGTACGGGCTGGCCGCCGAGTCGGCCCCGCCGCTGTCCATGGAGACGCTGGCCGACCTCGTGGGCAGTTCGCCGGACGTGGTGCAGCGGCAGCTCACCCAGTGGGTGCACCGGGGCTGGCTGGTCCGGCCCGGATACCGGCGGATGCGGATCGCCGACCCCTCCGCGCTGCGCGGCGTGGCGGGGAGCTGGGAGCACCTGTCGGCTCCGTGGCGGGGGCGGGTGACGCCGTTCCTCGTCCGGCCGGGCGGACCGGCCGAGCCGCTGCCGGTGGGCGAGGTGCCCAAGCCGCGCCAGCTCCCCGCCGACGTCCCCGACTTCACCGGCCGGCAGCAGAGCCTCGACCTGCTCACCGCCTGGCTGGAACGCCCTCGCCGGACCAACACCATGGTCGTGGCGGGGCTGCCGGGGATCGGCAAGACCGCCCTGGTGACGCACTGGGGGCACCTGCACGCCGACCGGTTCCCCGACGGGCAGATCGTCATCGACCTGCGGGGCCAGTCGCCGAGCCAGCCGCCGATGAGCGCCACGGAGGCGCTCGGGCAGATCCTGCGCTCGCTCGGCATCGGCGAGCACATGCCGGCCGCCGACGAGGCCGAGCTGATGCTGCTCTACCGCAGCAGGATCGCCGGGCGCAGGCTGCTGCTCATCCTCGACAACGCCGCCGACCCGTCCCAGGTGCGGGCCCTGCTGCCCGGCGGCAAGGACTGCGTGGTGCTGGTGACCAGCAGGACGCGGATGGCCCCGCTGCGCGCCACCGGGCACGCCGACCTCATGGACCTGCTGGTGCTGGACCCGGGCAACGCGGTGGCGCTGCTGGTGGCGGTGCTCGGGGAGGGTTCGCCGCGGGCGGCCGACCGGGACGCGCTGGCCGAGCTGGCGCGGGTGTGCTCGTACCATCCGTTCGCGTTGCGGATCTCGGCCGCCAAACTGGCCGAGAACCCCGGGCTCAGCGTGCAGCGGCGGGTGGAGGAGCTGCGCAGGCCCGATCCGCTGCTGGTGGGCGATCCCGAGGAGGCGTTCAGGTCGGCGCTGGACCTGGCGTACGAGTCGCTGAGCCCGGCGCAGCGGCGGGCGTTCCGGCACGTCGGGCTGCTGCCGACGCGCGACTTCAGCCCCGAGGTGCTGGCCGCCGCGCTCGGCGTGCCGGTGAGCGAGGCGGTGGTCGCGGTGGAGGGGCTGCACCGGGCGTACCTGGTGGAGCCGTTGCCCGGCCCCCGCTACCGGGTGCACGACCTGGTCAAGCGGCTGGCCAGGGAGCTGGGCAGGCACGCGGAGGCGGGCGTGCGCGAGGCCAGGGCGCGGCTGCTCGACCACTACCTGGCCAAGGCGATCGACGCTGAGACGCCGCGCGAGTGGTTCGAGGCGGAGCGGCGGTCGCTGGTCTCGTCCGTACGGCTGGCCGGGGAGAGCGGCGCGCACGGGATGGCCTGGCGGCTGGCGGAGGCGGTGTTCGAACCGTTCCGGCGGCTGCGCTACTACGCGAACAACCTGGAGGTCCAGCAGGGCGGCCTGACCTCGGCCATGCAGGTCAGCAACCGGCGGGCCATCGCGCTGATGCGCAGCAACCTCGGCTCGATCCACCGGGACATCGGGCCCTCGACGCTGGCGGCCAGGTTCATCGGCGAGGCGCTGGCGGACTTCGCCGAGCTGGGCGACAGCGTGGGGCGGGCGCGGGCGCTCAACGACCTGGCGGAGGTGCACGGCATCGCGGGCAACAGCGAGGACGCGCTGAGCCACGCCGGCGCCGCCCTGGAGGTCTACAAGGAGATCGGCGACCTGCGCGGGGTGGCGAGCTGCCTGCACACACTGTCGCGGCTGCACGTGTCCCAGGAGCGGTACGAGCTGGCGCTGCACCACGCCGGCCAGGCCCTCGACGTACGGGAGCAGCTCGGCGACCGGCACGGCACCGCCCAGAGCCTGATCATCCTGGCCACCGTGCAGCGCAACCTGGGCGAGCCGAACGCCGCGCTGTCGGAGGGCCTGGAGGCGCTGTCGATCTGCCACGAGCTGGGCGACGAGCACGCCGAGGCCGAGACCCTGCTGTGCCTGGCCGAGATCTACGACCTGCTGCGACTGCCGTACGACGCCCAGCGGGACGCGGAACGCGCGCTGGCCGGCTACACCGCGACCGGCGACCAGTACGGCTGCGGGCGGGCCCTGTGCGCGCTCGGCCGCATCGCGCGCAACGGCTCCCGCTACGACGAGGCGCTGTCGTACTACGAACAGGCCCTGGCCGTGCAGGTGGAGCTCCACCACGAGCAGGGCAAGGCCGAGACCCTCGGCGACATCGGCCTGGTGCACTGGCGGCTGTCGGACTACCTGCGGGCCGACGACTATCTCAACCAGGCGCTGGCCATCGGCCGGGTGATCCGCGACGAGCCGGTCGAGGCCCGCATGCTCAACCGGCTGGCCCGCGTGCGGCGGCGGCAGGGGCTGCCGCAGGTGGCCTTCGTGTACGCGCTCGAAGCGCTCGACATCGTGCAGGGCATGGGGAACCGGCGGGCCGAGGCCGACGTGCAGGAGACGCTGGCGTACACGTACCTGTCGCTGGGGCAGCACCGGCCCGCGCTGCGGGCGGCCAAGGCGGCGCTGGCGATCAGGGAGGAGCTGCGCGACAACCGGGCCGGCGCGCTGCTGTCCATGGCGCAGGCGCTGCACACGGCGGGCCGGTCGGCGGCGGCGCTGGAACCGGCCAGGGAGACCGTGGAGCTGCAGAACGAGAGCGGCACCCGCGACCGCTGGGCGGCGGCGCTGACCACGCTGGCCATGGTGCTGCTCGACCTGGACCGGGCGGACGAGGCCCTGGTGTACGCCCGGCAGGCCAGGGACGTGCACCTGGAGTGCGGGACGCGGCGGGACCTCGGGTGCGCGCTGCGGGCGCTGGGGCTGGTCTCGGCCCGGCTGGGGCACCGGGCCCAGGCGGTCGCCCATCTCAGGGACGCCGTACGGACGCTCGAGGACGTGGGAGACGTGTTCGAGGCGCAGCAGGCCGCGGCGGAGCTTCGGGATCTTTCCTGAGAACGCGAACATTCCTGAAATGCCGGACAAAGTCGGGAAAAGCCGGAAATCTCGATAAAAGTCGTTAAATCTCGGGGTCGAGGTCGCAGATCTTTTCCCGATCTCCTCGTTAGCTGTTCTCACCGGCTGCTCACAACGGAGGTGATCCGGATGCTCAAGAACCATCTGCGTCGAGACCTTCAATGGCTCAAGCGACAGGCACGCAAGGACCGGCGGATCACCGTCGCCCTGCTCGCCGTGGTGCTGGGCGCGTGGCTCCGCCAGCTCCCGACCGCCCCGGCCCCTGGGGAGTCACCGGTCCTGACGGCGCTCGCGCTCGGGCTCGTCATCGGGTCGGGTTCGGCCTGGCTGGTGTCGGCGTACTACGTCAGCAGGAGCCTGCGGGTACGCCGCGAGCCCACCGAGGAGCTGCGATGGGTCTCGCGGATCGGCAGGGGGAAGGAGTGGGCGTTCTGCTCGCTCGGCGCGTACGTGGCCTGGCACCTGCTGCGGTTCGTGACGGCGCTGGTGCTGGGCTGAGGACCGGCGGCGGGGCGGCACCGTGAAACGGGGCCAGGATGCCGTCCCGCCGTCATCCCGTAAGGCGGGCCAGTTCCAGGGAGTCCACCCGGATACCGGGGCCCGTGTGGACGAACTGGACGATCTCCGCCGTCTCCAGGTCCACCGGGCCGAAGTCGGCGGCCGCGTGGGCGTCGCACCACTCGACGATCTCCGCGCCGTTCGTCAGCGGGGCGGCGAAGTGCACGAGGCTGACGTACCAGCGGTCGCGGACGCGTCCGTGGTCCAGGTCGCGTACGCCGCGCGACTCCAGCGCGTGGGCGTAGCGCTTGGACAGCGTGCCCAGCGTGTCGTCGACCGGATGCGCCCCCACCAGGACGCCGCCCTGGTGGGGGCTCACGCCCGCCAGGTAGACCCGGGCCGGGACCAGGCCCTGTACGGCCTCGGACAGCGCCTCCCCATAGGCGCGGCGCAGCGGGTCGTCCGCCGGGATGCGGGCCCGGTACGCCTCCAGGGACCTGAGCGTGAGGTGCAGGGCCCGGCCGCCGTGCACCCAGTGGCCGGGGGCGGGGGCCGTGGCGGCCAGCTCCGTCATGCGCGTCACGGCCGCCCCCTCGGGCCGCAGCACGGCCGCCGCGCCCCAGCGGTCGGACCCCTCCACCATCGGGCTGTCGTGGACGGCCCGGCCGGACAGCAGGGTCTCGCGTCCCCTGACTCTGAACTCGGCGAAGTCGGACATCCGAGCAGTATGCCATGATCATCCCCGCGCGACGCCGGGTCCGACCTCCGAGGACCGGTCCGGGGGCTGCCCTGCGGCCGCCCGGCGGCTGCTGGGCGGCGCGGCTGATAGCGGGGTCCGTAACCGGGTAGCGGCAGGGTGCGAGGGGAGGGGGCGCATGTCCGGTGATCTGATCGTTCCTGACGCCGCTCAGGGCGTGGTGGTGTTCGTGCACGGCAGCGGCAGCAGCCGGCACAGCCCGCGCAACCGTTACGTGGCCGGCGCGCTCAACGAGTCGGGGCTGGGGACGCTGCTGTTCGACCTGCTCACGCCGGAGGAGGAGGCCGATCGGCGTAACGTGTTCGACATCGGGCTGCTGGCGGGGCGGCTGCTGGAGCGTACGGCGTGGGTGCGGGCGCAGCCGGAGGCGGCCGGGCTGCCGATCGGCTACTTCGGCGCCAGCACCGGCGCGGCGGCGGCGCTGTGGGCGGCGGCCGAGCCGGACAACGCGGTCACCGCGATCGTCTCGCGCGGCGGGCGTCCCGATCTGGCCGGTGACCGCCTGGCCCTGGTACGCGCGCCAACCCTGCTCATCGTGGGCGGACGCGACCCCCTGGTGGTGGAGCTGAACGAGGAGGCGCAGCAGCGGCTGCGCGCCGACAGCCGGATCACGGTGGTGCCCGGGGCCACCCACCTGTTCGAGGAGCCCGGCGCGCTGGAGGCCGTGGCCGGTCACGCCAGGGACTGGTTCGTCACCCATTTCGCGGCATCCCGCAGGCCGACGGGCTGACCACCGCGCCCGCCACGCCCTGACGGGGCCTGCCCGGCGCGGGGCGTCCGGCCGTTTCATCGAATTTTCAGCGACGTTCAAGGGCCGAGCGATACCTTCCGCTCGAGTAAAGACCAAGGCTCTTTCACCGCACCGAGAATGACGCGGTGACTCCTGCGCCCCCGGAGTAATCTTGCGCATTCGGACAAGGCGCTCCCGCACGCGCCCCCGTCATCTCCCCAGCCGAACGCCGTGAACCGGCGAGTCCCCCGATCAAGGGTCCGATGAACAGCAAACTCACCGCACTTGTCTCCGCTCTCCTGATCAGCTTCGGTGTCGGCCTCGCCGCTCCTCCTGCATCGGCGGCCGTACCGCACGACACGATGGTCGCGGCCCCCTTCGCGGCCGCACCCCCGAAGTCGTGCGACATCAATTCCAACCTCAACATGACGGCGACCGCCTACATCTCGGCCTGCCGCAAGGCGGGCATTCGCAAGGTATTCCCCGGCCAATATCTGAACGCCGCCATCATCAAGATCAAAAACGACCGGACCGCGGCGGGAAAGAAAGCCTGGAAACTTCTCAACGACCAGCGATGGAGAAAATAGCCGGTTGAATTCGCTCGGTGGCCGGCGGCGGCGTCGGCCACACGGGTCTGACGCCGGTGAAGCAGATCTTGACCGGGGACCGGCGGATGCCCACGATCGGTGCATGCGTCTACCCCGGGTCAAACCCGAGCACGCTCCCCACCGCCTCGACGACGGCACCATCCGGCTGGGCGGCGCCATGTACGGCATAGCCTCGGAGATCAGGGACGCCGACGGATGGGCCTGGTCGGCCCTGGCCCTCATGGACGGCACCCGGCCCCCCACCGCGATCGCCGCCGAGCTGTGCGCCGCCTTCACCGCCCTGACCCCCGACGAGGCCCACGGCATCGTGACGACGCTGCTCTCCTCCGGCCACGTGGAGGACGCCGTCCCCGCGCCCTGCGCCGAGCTGAGCGAACGGGAGCAGGAGCGCTACCGCCGCAACCGGGAGTTCTTCCGCTGGGTGGACCTGACCCCGCGCGAGCACGGCTGGGAGCCCCAGGTACGCCTCAAGTCCGCCCGCGTGCTGGTGCTCGGCCTGGGCGGGACCGGCAGCCACGCGGCCTGGTCACTGGCCGCCGCCGGGGTGGGCCGATTGCACCTGGTGGACCCCGACGTGGTCGAGCTGTCGAACCTCAACCGGCAGATCCTCTACACCGAGGCGGATGTCGGCCGGCCCAAGACCGAGGCTGCCCTGGAACGGTTGCGCCGGGTCAACTCCGACATCGAGATCACCGGCGAACAGGCCGCCGTGGACGGGCCCGAGCACCTGGCCCGGCTGGTCGGCGGCTTCCACGCGCTGGCGTTGTGCGCCGACCGGCCGCGCGAGCCGTACGGGATCCAGACCTGGGCGAACCGCGTCTGCGCGGCGGCCGGGATCCCGTGGGTGAGCGGCGGGTACAACGGCCCGCTGGTCAGCGTGGGCGTCTTCGGGCCGGGCGGGCCGTGTTTCGAGTGCGTACGGGCCGGGATCCCGCCGCAGCCCGGCGACGGGTACGCCTGGCCCGGCGTGACCGGCGCCTCGGCCGGGCTGTCGGGGCAACTGGTGGCGCACGACGTGCTGACGCTGGTGACCGGGCTCGCGAGGACGCCGCCCGGCTATTTCCACGGCCTGACATTGCTGGATCCGGACGCGCACGTCTATGCGCGATATCCCGCGAGAAACGAATGTGAAATCTGTTGTTGAGGTGACTCGGATTCGATCATACGATGACGCCACCGTTTCCCCGACCCGACCGGTAAGGAGTGCGATGAGTAACACCCCTGCCCCGGAACCACCGCAGGAGCGAAAGGCGCCGAAGAAGATCACGGTGCGCCGGCTGGACAAGATCGAGACGACTGGCGTACTCAAGCCCAGCCACGGCAACTCCAACTGATCCACGTGCGGGCAGGGCGACCTGCCCGCACCCCGGGAGTCTTGATGAGTGATGTCCTGACCCGGCTGCGGTCCGCCCCCGGCACCTCGATGAACGCCGCTGAATACGGCGCCGACTTCGCCCGGGAATTCGAAATCGCGAGTGGCGTCCTCTGGAAACTCGAACGCGCCCAGGAATTCGACGAGGGCGACCTGCCGAGCTATCGGGCGATGCTCGACGGCGATTGGCGGCGGGCCATGGCGCTGGTCGCGGAGATGCGTACCGGATTTCGTTCCGACAATCCCGGCCGGATGGACTTCCGGTGGATCAGGGTGGTCGAGGAGCCGCTCACGCGCTACCTGCGCTGGGAGCTGGCGGTGTTGTCGGCGCGCGCCGAGGAGGGCGAGAACAGCAGGGTGGTGCCGGTCTCCGCGCTGCGGCCGTACGAGGGCGGGGGGCCCGCGCCGGAACTGGTCCTGTTCCATCCCGCGCTGCTGTACGAGGTGCTCTACGACCGGCACGGCAGGCACCGCGGCGCGCGCCGCATCACCGACCCGCGCTTCGTGGAGCCGTGCGTCCCGGTGCTGTGGGGGTTGTTCGACCGGGGTGAGGACCTGCGCTCCTACTGGGCCGGGATGAGGACGGGTTGACTGTCACGTTCCACGAGCTGGGCGTCCGCCACGACGGCGACGAGTGGATCGTCGGGCGGGTGGACTCCGGCGACTTCGTGGCCGTGCCCGAGGAGGGGCTGCGGGTCATCCGCCTGCTGCAGGACGGGATGGACCGCGACCAGGCCAGGACCCACCTGCTGGCCGAGACCGGCGTCGACCTCGACGTGGCGGACTTCGTCGCCGCCCTCGTGGCGGCCGGGCTGGTGGCCGAGGTGGCGGGCCGTCCGGTGCCGAGCCCGCCGCCGGTACGGCCAAGTCTCCCGTGGTTGCGTCCGCGGCACCTTCGCTGGGCGCTGCATCCCGTGACGCACCTGGCCCTGCTGGTTCCGATCGCGGCGGGGGTCGCCTGCCTGGTCGCGCGGCCGTCGATCTTCCCGGCCTGGGAGGCGGCGCTCTGGACCGACCACGCCGCCGTCGTCCTGCTGACCTGGGCGGCCGTCCTGTGGCTGGCGACCGGCCTGCACGAGCTGGGCCACCTGGTCACCGCCCGCGCCGCCGGGGTGCCCGCGCGGATCGCGCTCGGCACGCGCCTGCAGTTCCTGGTGGCCCAGACCGACGTGTCGGGGGTGTGGGTGGCCCCCAGGCGGGTGCGGGTCGCCGTCTACCTGTCCGGCACCGTCCTCGACCTGGCCGTCTGCGGCCTGGCGCTGACGTGGGCGTACTTCGCGGGGCCGCATCCGCTCGTCACCTGGGTCGTCCTCATCCAGGTGGTCCGGGTGGCCGCGCAGCTCCTCGTGTTCATGCGTACCGATCTGTACTTCCTGCTGCAGGACCTCACCGGCTGCCGCAACCTCTACGGGGACGGGGGCGTCTACCTGCGCGGGCTCCTGCGGGGCAGGCGGGGCACGCTGGCCGGGCTGCCGCCGCGCGAGCGTACGGTCGTGCGCCTCTACGCGGCGCTCCAGAGCACGGGCACGCTCGCCTGCCTGGCCTTCGCCGTGCTCGTCACCCTGCCGCTGGTGCTCACCGTGCTGCTGGAGTCGGTACGCCATCTCGTACGGGCGGAGAGCCTGCCCGCCATGGCCGAAGCCGTCGTGGTGCTGGCGCTGATCATCCTCCCGGACGTGGTGTGGGCGCGGGCCTGGTGGCGGCGGCACGGCGACAGGCTGCGACGGCTGGCCCGGCGGCTCAGGCCGGGTCGGGCACGGCCGTGAAGAACTCGTAGCTGTGCCCGTCGGGGTCGCGGACGTAGACGCCACGGCCTCCGGCGAGGTGGTTGATCTCCCGGTCCCAGCCGTTCATGGGCCCGGACCCGTAGTCGATCGACGTGGCGGCCCGCAGCCGCTCGAGGACGGCGTCGAAGGTGGCGTCGTCCACGAGAAACGCGTAGTGGCCCGGCTGCGGTCGGCGGCGGTCGTCGAAGTCGAGGGTGAGGTCGCCGTTGACCCGTACGGGGGCGAACGGGCCGGCCGGGGCGCCGACCCGCAGGCCGAGCAGCTCGGCGAAGAAGGCGGCGGCGACGGTCTTGTCCGCGGCCGGGACGATCAGGTGGTTCATGACGATGCCCATGCGGCACTCCTCCTGCGCAGGACTGAAATGTGTGCGATACGCACATAATCATATATGCGTATCGCATGCAATCTGTCGTAAGATGGTCGGCATGAGCGAGGAGTCGGCATGAGCGAGCCGGAGGGCGGCGGGCCCGCGTTGTTCCGGCTGGTGCGGTTCTGGTCCCGGCGGTGGGCGGGCCGGGCGTCGCAGGAGCTGACCGGGCAGGGCCGTCACGTGCAGCACATCCTCGTGGTGGAGGCCGTTCACACGGGCACCCGCGAGGAGCCCACCGTGGGCACGGTGGCGCACCAGCTCGGGCTCGACCACTCCGGCGCCAGCCGCATGGTCAAGGACGCCGTCGACGCCGGCTACCTGGCCCGCGCCACCTCCGAGCACGACCGCCGCCGCGCCTCCCTGCGCCTCACGGAACGCGGCCACGACCTGCTGGCGGGCTCGCGGGCCTGGCAGGTGGACGCCTTCGCCGAGCTGACCGCCTCCTGGGACGAGCAGGACCGGCGGCGGTTCGCGGGCTACCTGCGACGCCTGGCCGACGAGGTGGGCGCCTGAGCCTCCCGCTACAGCTTCCGGGCGCTGAACAGGTAGTTGCGCCGCCGGTGGGTGACCTCGCGGGTCCGCTGCCATCGGCCGCGCCACCAGATGTGCATCCGGTATCCCATCCCCAGCAGCGGCTCCACCACGTCGTCCGCGGCCAGGCCGTACTTGTCGAGATGACGGTCCTCGATCTCCAGCAGGAGAGTGGGCCGCTGGCGCTCGATCGTCCGCTGCCCGCCTTCCAGCACCGCCGACTCGAAGCCCTCCACGTCCACCTTCATGAAGTTCACCCACGGGATCTTGCGGGTCTCGCAGATGTGGTCGATGGAGTACACCGGCACCTCCAGCGTCCTGCCACCGGACTCGTCCGGGCGTTTCACACCCGTCATCAGGTGGGCCCAGCCGTGGTTGGGCAGCAGCCCGAACCGGTAGGGCAGGCGGAGCCGCTGCCGTCCGTTACGGGGGCCGAGCGCGGCATTGGTGGCGATCACGTGACCGGCCCCCGCCGCCCGCCGCGCCGACTCCAGGATCCGGTACGGCACGCCCAGCGGCTCGAAGCTGTGCACCTGCCCTCCACGCCCCACCAGGCGGGCCAGCGGAAAGGTGTACATCCCGTACGCGGCGCCGACGTCCAGACACACGTCACCACGCCCTACGAACTGCGCCAGCCCGCGCAGCTCCGACTCCCGGGACAGCGTGCGAGCCACCGTGGCCGCCGTCGACAATCTGATCATGCCCAGGACGGTACGAACCAGCTCGGTGCGCCCGGATCCCCCTCAGGAGCGCAACCTCCGGCCGCGCCGTGCCTCCGCGGAGCTACGTCCGGCCACCACCAGGCCGCTCTCGTAGGCCAGCACCACCGCCTGCGCCCTGTCGCGCAGGTGGAGCTTGCCGAGGATCCGGCCCACGTGCGACTTGACCGTCTCCTCCGCGATGGTGAGGCTTCGCGCGATCTCGGCGTTGGACTGACCGTCGGCGATGAGCCTGAGCACGTCGAGTTCGCGAGGGGTGAGCGCGTTCAGCCGCAACGCCTCGCGCTCGTCGATCGACTGCCTGCTCGTGAACTCCTCGATCAGCCGCCGCGTCACCGACGGGGCCAGCAGCGCCTCTCCCCCGGCCACCACGCGCACCGCGCTGATCAGATCCTCCGGCGGCGCGTCCTTCAACAGGAACCCGCTGGCCCCGGCACGCAGCGCCGTGTACACGTAGTCGTCGACGTCGAACGTGGTCAGGATCACCACCCTGGTCCCCGGGACGTCCGCGACCACGCGCCGGGTGGCCTCCAGCCCGTCGAGCCGCGGCATGCGTACGTCCATGAGCGCCACGTCCGGTCGCGTGCTCCTGGCCATGGCCACCGCCTCGACGCCGTCGGCGGCCTCGCCCACCACCCGGACGTCGGGCTGCGCCGACAAAAGCGCCGCGAACCCTCCCCTGACCATCGCCTGGTCGTCCGCGATCAGCACGGAGATCATTTCTCCTCCTGTGGCAGCACGGCCCGCACGGCGTAACGCCCGTCGGCCCGCGTCCCCGTGAACAGCTCACCGCCCAGCAGCGTCACCCGCTCACGCATGCCCACCAGCCCGAACCCGGCCCCTGCCCGTGGCCCTGCCCCCGCCCCGAACCCGGGCTTGGCCCCGGGCTCCGGCTCCGCCCCCGCCTCGTTGACCACCTCGACCACGAGACCCGCGCCGTCCCGGCCGATCGTGACCGCTGTCGGGGCGCCGTTGGCATGCTTGATCACGTTGCTCAGCGCCTCCTGAACGATCCGGTACACGGTCAGCGACACCGACGCCCCCAGCTCGGGGACCGGCTCCCGCAGCTCCATCCGTACCGGCGTACCCGCCCGCCGCGCCGACTCCACCAACTCGGCCAGCTCGCCCAGCCCCGGCTGCGGCTCCGTCAGCGGACCGTCCCGATCACCCCGCAGCACACCCAGAAGCTGCCGCATCTCACCCAGCGAGGCGCTCGCGGCGGCGTTGATGTCACGAAACTCCCGCGCCACCTCCCCCGACACCCCACCCTCGATCCGGTACGGGGCCGTCGCCGCCTGCACCGCGATCACGGACATGTGGTGCGCCACCAGATCGTGCAGCTCACGGGCGACCCGCGCGCGCTCCTCCAGCAGCCGCCGCTTGCCGTACTCCTCCGCGACCCGCAGGGTGCTCAGCCGCCGCAGCTTGAGATGGTGCCCGAGCACCGTCGCGGTCAACAGGCTCAGCCCCCAGAGCATCATGGCCAGCACCACGTTCGGCCACCTGGACTGCACCCACGACGCCGACAACACCCCCGCCCCCAGCGTGATCAGGTACGCCACGGCGGTGACCCGCCACGTGGACACCAACGCCACGGTGAACATCACCACCGCCTGGGGCAACCCCTCACTGACCAGCCAGGGCCCCCAGTCACCCACGCTCAACAGGGTCGCCACGAGCAGCAACCCCAGCATGCTCCACCACGCCGCCATCGGCCGGTACCAGGCCACGACGACCGGCACCGCGTACAACACCCCGATCAGCAGCCCGGGAACACCCAGCCCTTGGAGGAACGCGAACATCCATACGTTCAACACGGCGACCACGCCTGCGATGGCCACGTACGGACGCCGCGCCACCAACGGCCTCCCCGGATCGGCCGGCGAACCAGGCATCCGCGCGAGGTGCGCATCACGCAGGACGGTCAACACCCCCACAACCTACGCGGTCACACCACACGATCAGCCCGCACGGCCCTCCCCACGAGGGAGCCGCTCGGGCTCGGGACAACGGCTCGCTGAATTCGGCGACCGGATGCCGTACGGTGGAGTTCCAATATCGCCCGTCGGAAGCCGCACGGGTCACTTGCGGCACTTGACGAATCCGTGGATGCCGGTTCCATGCCGAGATCTTGTTGCCCCTACACCATCAGCCAGGCCGTGCCCGCTGCGTGCCCGTTCGGACGGCGATCGACGGGAAGTCGCGGGAACTCACGATCACTCGACCCTAATCGGCTCAGGTCAGCATTTCCCTGGTCAAATTCTGTGACCTTGAAGGAATTCCCAAGCTGACAGCACGGGTTCGATTCCCGTCACCCGCTCCACAACGAAGGCCCAAGTCATCCCGCGCAGGTCGAGGCTATCGCGGCGACGCTGGTGTGCGCGTGCCCGGAATGCGGGCGATTGGCGCGATCGCTGAACCGTCTGGGCTTGACCTTGACGCGACGTCAACGTTTCTCATCGGAGGTGAACCGCCGAGGAGAGGAACGTGATGGTCGAAGCCGTGCTGCGGGTCGTGGGGTTCGAGCTCAAGGGCCTGGCCGCCATCGGGCAGTGGGTCGTACGCCGACGGCACGGGGTGCCCGCCGGTGCGACCGTCGTGACGTACGCCAAGGAGCAGGCGTTCATGCTGACGCTGATGGTGTTCGCCATGGCGGTGGAGACCGTGGTGGTGGACCTGCTGCTGGTGGCCCTCGGCGTGCCCGACTGGCTGCGGTACGCGGTGTTGGTCGCCGACGTGTACGGCCTGCTGTTCGGCGCCATGCTGGCCGCAGCCTGCGCGACCCGGCCCCACGTCGTCACCCCCGGCGAACTGCGCATCCGGTACGGCGTGTACTTCGACCTGCGCGTGCCCCGCGACCGCATCGCCTCCGTACGCACCAGCCGGGTCTACAACGAGTCGCACCTGGTCGCGATCGAGAACGACCGGCTCACCGTGGCCGTCTCCTCGCAGACCAACGTGACGATCGAGCTGACCGGGCCGGTCACCGCCGTGCGCCCGTTCGGCCGCCGGGCCGAGGTCACCTCGATCCGCCTGTTCGCCGACGCGCCGGACGTGCTGCTGTCGGCCCTGCGTACGGGCGACCCCGCGCAGCCCCGGACGTAGGGGGACCAAGGGGGCAAGCGCGTGGCCGGGCGGGCACCCCGCCCGGCCACGACGGAGTCAGCCCGCCGACAGAGCGGTGGCCGACTGGGCGGCCGCGGTCCTGGATGGGATGGCGCGCAGGTCGAAGGCGAAGCGGGCGACCGAGTCCGCGATCGCGTCCGCGTCGACGTCGAGCGCCGTCAGGTCGATGTTGGCGATCGTGTCGCACGCCTGGTGGTAGCACGGGTCGTACGCCACTCCCGCCGTCCCGCCGAACAGCGCCGCCTCCTCGGCCGTCTTGATCCCCTCGGCACCGGTGAAGATGCCGCCCGACGGGATCCCGACCGCGATGAACGGCCCATAGTCGGAGCGCCCGTCGAAGTCGGTGCCGACGGTGGGCAGGTCGCGGGAGTCGTAGAAGGCGGAGAGCTGCCGTTCGATCTGGGCCGAGCCGGGGGGACCCGCCGGTGAGCCGACGTTGTCGGAGTCGTCGCCGTCATACAGCTTGTACGCGTAGTTCGGCGAGGCGATCATGTCGAAGTTCAGGTAGACCCTGATCCGGTCTCGCTGCGACTCCGACAGGGAGGCGACGTACTGGTCCGACCCGAGCAGCCCGATCTCCTCCGCGGCCCAGAAGGCGAAGCGGACCTTGTTCTTGACGGGGAAGAACGCCATCTCCTCCGCCACTTCCAGGATCGCCGCGCTGCCCGAGCCGTTGTCGTTGATGCCGGGACCGACGGGCACGCCATCGAGATGCGCGCCGACCATGACGACGTTGCGCGGGTCACCGAAGCGGGACTCGGCGATCACGTTGTCGGTGGTGCCGAGCACGAGGTTGGCGTCGACCTTGAGCCGGACGGTCGCGCCCGCCGTGCCCGCCAGCTCCGCGCCCACGGCGAAGTCGGCGAACACCATCGGGATCCCGGCCCGCCACTCGCCGATGTCCAGCGGGTACGCGTCGGTGCGCCCCGGCTGGCCCTCGTTGAAGACGATGATGCCGGACGCTCCGGCGTTCTTCGCGTTCTGGACCTTCTGTACGAAGGCGCAGGTGCCGCGCTGGATGAGCGCGATGCGGCCGGCGGTGAACCCGGCGAAGTCCGACTCCTCGCAGCCGCTGGTCGAGCTGGGCGTCGGGGCCGGTGGCAGGGTCAGGTCCACGGCCTGGACCTGCGCGGTCACGTCGCCCGCCGGGGATGGCTGGAAGGAGAAGAAGTCCTCGTTGGGCACGTACGTCTTCGCGCCCGGCGCGGTGAGGTCGAGGACCGGCGGGCTGTTCTCGGACCAGCTCTCGACGTAGTTGATCGGCTGCAACGTCACCTTGTACCCGGCTTTGCGCAGCTTGCCGGCCACGTAGTCGCGGGAGGCGTCGTAGCCGGGGGTGCCGGTGGCGCGGTTGCCGCCGTTGGCGTCGGCGATGGCCTGCAGGGCGTCGAGGTGTTTCTTGGCGTTCGTCCCCTTGACCTGCTTGACGAGCAGCTTGGCGAACACGTCGTCGAGGCCGCCCGCGTGCGCGGGAGCAGCCATGGCCAGGGGTAAGGCGAGCACGGTGATCAGTACGGTGAGCGTTCTTCTCATTCGGGTTCCCCCCACGGTGGACGGAAGTCGCGGCCACGTCCCCCGAGGCGCCGCCTCAGGAAGGTAACCCGGAAGAGGATCAACGAGAAGACCCACTCATGTGGCAAAAACCGGACATCGTCCTCGGCTACTCGGCGCGACGCGCGCGTGCCCGCCGCTTCCCCTCGTGCATCGCCTGTACGCGGGCCACCGGAATCGTGTGCCCCTCCTCGACGAGGTCGGCGGGCAGCCGCTGCGGCTCGGGCATGTGCTCGGCCCACGGGTCTGCCTCGGCCAGCAGCCCCGGCGCGGTGCGGATGGTGAAGTCGCCCGGCGTCACCCGGTCGAGATCGTCCCAGGCCACGGGGAACGACACGGGCACCCCCGGCCGGATGCGCGGACTGTAGGCGGCCGCGACCGTCGCGCCGCCCGCCCGCGTCGAGTCGAGGAACACCTTGCCCGCGCGATCTTCCCTGATGAACGCCGTGGTGGCCAGCGAGGGGTCCACCCGTTCGGCACGGGCGGCCAGGGCTCTGGTAGCCGCCGCGAGATCGTCCATCGGCGTGCCCTCCACGACGGGTACGAACACGTGCACGCCCTTCGCCCCGCTCGTCTTCACCGCGCCCGTCAGTCCTGCGTCGGCGAGCGCCTGGCGCACCAGGAACGCGCCGCGCACGGCCAGCGAGAAGGAGTCGTCGTGCTCGGGCGGGTCGAGGTCGAGGACCAGGTGGGTGGGATGGTGACCGGCGAACAGCGCCGGATGGTATTCGACCGCCCGCTGGTTGGCGAACCACAGCAGCGTCCTGCGGTCGTCGCACAGCGCGTACGTGACCTGCCGGCGCGACGCCTCGGCCCACATCGACACCGAACGCACCCAGTCGGGGGCATATTTGGGGAGGTTTTTCTGCACGAACGGCTCTTGCCCTGGACGAACGCGGATGACCGAGAGCGCCCGGTCGCGCAGCACGGGCAGGATACGGTCACGGACGGCGTCGAGATAGTCGACCAGATCGCGCTTGGTGGCCTCGGCACCGTCGAACAGCGACTGGTCGAGGTTGGTCAGGGCAACCCCGTCACGCGTCTCATCAGCGGCCACCCGACCTACGATGCCCACATTCGAACGTGTGGTCAACTTCCCTGGCGGGGCTCGACCGCCGCTGGTGCACGAAGGAGGGCTGCGGCGACCGGGCCGAGGCGGCCAGGCGCTACCGGCGGGTCAAGCTCGTAGAATGCCACCTTCGCAACCGCGATGACGTCCGGCCGTCCTGTCTTCATCCGCATATTTCCCCGCCTTCCGGGCCAAAGCCTCACGGCACCCGGTGACCTCGGAAAAGAGACCGTGATGTTCTCCCACGACATGTGGCAGCGCACGTCCGACCTGATGAGCGCCGTCCACCGGCACCCCTTCGTCGTCGCCCTGGGCGACGGCACCCTCGACCGCGACCGGTTCGCGTTCTACATGGTGCAGGACGGCCGCTATCTGGAGGCGTACTCAAAGGTGCTGGCCACGGCCTCGGCCCGCGCCACGGACCCGGCCGACGCGGCGTTCTGGGCGCGGAGCGCGCACACCGCGCTGGCCGCCGAACGCCTGCTGCACGCCGGCTACATCGAGGAGCTGGGCGCCGACGCCAAGGCCCTGGCCACCTCGCCGACCTGCCTGGCATACGCGTCGTACCTGCAGGCTACGGCCCTCACCGCGCCGTACGAGGTGATCGCGGCGGCCGTCCTGCCGTGCTTCTGGATCTACCAGGACGTCGGTACGGCGCTGCTGCGCCACGCGGGCGACGCCACCGGTCACCCGTACGGCAAGTGGATCTCCACCTACGCGGACCCGGGCTTCGCAGCCTCGGTCGAGCAGGCCAAGGGCATCGCCGACCGGCTCGCCGCCGCCACTGACGGGGACACCCGCGCGGCCATGGCGCAGGCGTACTGCCGGGCGGCGGCGTACGAGTGGATGTTCTGGGACAGCGCCTGGCGGCGCGAGACCTGGCCGACACAACAGTGGCTGGCGCCCTGAGCGCAGCGAGCGCCGTGAGGTGCGTCAGCCGCCCGGCGAAGCCTTCGCCATCGCCTCCCTCTCCTCGCGGGTGGCGATGAGCCCGGCCGGCGCGAGCAGCTTCGACTCCTGGTACGGCGCCTCGGTGTCGGGCAGCGGCTCCCGCGACCTGATCGCCTTGACCCACACCCGGGCCGCGTCGAGGATCACCACGATGATCAGGACGGCGAACAGCGCCGCCAGGATGCCGTCGACGGTCGAGTTGACCACGATCTGCCGCATCGCGCCGGTCGTCTTGGCCGGTGCGAGGAGCTGCCCCTGGTCCAGCGCCGTCTGGTAGCGGTCACGCTGGGCGAAGAAGCCGAGCGTGGGGTCGGCCGAGAACACCTTCTGGTAGCTGGCGGTCAGCGTGACCGCCACGTCCCAGGCCAGCGGTATCCCCGTCACCCAGGCCCACTTGAGCCGCCCGCTCTTGATCAGCAGGGTCGTGGCCACGGTGAGCGCCACGGCGGCCAGGAGCTGGTTGGCGATGCCGAACAGCGGGAAGAGCTGGTTGATGCCGCCCAGCGGGTCGTTGACGCCCTGGTAGAGGAAGTAGCCCCAGGCCGCCACGACCACGGCGCTGGCCGCGACGAGCCCCGGCCACCAGCTCACCCGCGCGATCGGCTTCCACAGGTTGCCCAGCGTGTCCTGGAGCATGAACCGCCCCACCCGCGTGCCCGCGTCGACCGTGGTGAGGATGAACAGCGCCTCGAACATGATCGCGAAGTGGTACCAGAACGCCTGCAGCCCCGCTCCCCCGAGGAAGCCGGAGAAGATCTGCGAGATGCCGACGGCCAGCGTGGGCGCGCCGCCCGTCCTGGCGATCAGCGTCTCCTCCTGGACGGCCGCCGCCGCGGCCTGCAGTTGGTCGGGCGTGATGACGAAGCCCATGTTGGTGACCGCCTCAGCGGCGCTCTGCACGGTGGCCCCGACGACGCCCGCGGGCGAGTTCATCGCGAAGTAGAGCCCCGGGCTGAGCACGCTGGCCGCCGTGATGGCCATGACCGCCACGAACGACTCCATGAGCATGGAGCCGTAGCCGATCATCCGGACCTGGCTCTCCTTCTGGATCATCTTGGGCGTCGTGCCGGACGAGATCAGCGAGTGGAAGCCGGACAGCGCGCCGCAGGCGATGATGATGAACACGAACGGGAACAACGACCCGGCGAAGACCGGCCCCTTGCCGTTGAACGCGAAGTCGGTGAACGCGGTGGTCTGCAGCGGAGGCATGGTGACGGCGATGCCGACGGCGATCAGCACGATGGTGCCGATCTTCATGAACGTGGACAGGTAGTCGCGCGGCGCCAGCAGCATCCACACGGGCAGCACGGCGGCGACGAACCCGTACGCGATGAGCCACAGCGCCAGCGCCGACGGGCTGAGCGTGAAGAACGGCGCCCAGCTCGACCCCTGCACCCAGCCGCCCGCCACGATCGACAGGATCAGCAGCGCGACCCCGATCACCGTGGTCTCGACGACCCTGCCCGGCCGGATCACCCGCAGGTAGAACCCCATGAACAGGGCGATCGGGATGGTCATCGCGATGGAGAAGACACCCCACGGCGACTGCGCCAGGGCGTTGACCACGACGAGCGCCAGCACGGCCAGCAGGATGATCATGATGGCGAAGACCGCGACGAGCGCCGCCGCCCCGCCAACGGGCCCGATCTCCTCGCGGGCCATCTGCCCCAGGCTGCGCCCGTTGCGGCGCATGGAGAAGAACAGCACCACCATGTCCTGCACGGCCCCGGCGAAGATCACGCCCGCGATGATCCAGATGGTGCCGGGCAGATAGCCCATCTGAGCGGCCAGTACGGGCCCGACCAGCGGCCCCGCCCCGGCGATGGCGGCGAAGTGGTGGCCGAACAGGATCCGCCGGTCGGTCGGCTGGTAGTCGATGCCGTTGTCGAGCCGTTCGGCCGGGGTGGCCCTGCGGTCGTCGGCCCGCAGCACCTTGCGCACGATGAACCGGGCATAGAAGCGGTAGGCGATGGCGTACGAGCCGAGCGCGGCGCACAGGAGCCACACCGCGTTGACGTTCTCGCCTCTGGACAGGGCGAGCACGCCCCACCCCACGGCGCCGACGGCGGCCACCGCCGTCCAGATGATGATGGAACGCAGCTTCACCCGTTACCTCCCTGATGAAGGGCCATATATGGGGCGCCCCAGGCAGCAGCGCAGACCGGCGTCCGGCGGCAGATCGGAGGTGAACCGCCGCCAGCGCCACAGCGGACGGCAGTCGATCGTCACAGGAAGCTCGGCGAGATGCACCCAGGCGGTCGGATGGGCGTACACCAGATCGGTCGTCCCGAGCCTGCGCGCACGCCGGGGCAGCTTGGCGCGGCTCAGCGGCCTGACCGAGAACTCGCCCGCGTCGGCACAGCACAGGCCCGTCACGTGCCAGTCGAAGAAGACGACTTCTTCGGTGCGGAGGGCTTCTCGGGCGGCGGGAGTGAGCGTTATCGGGGACATCTGTGGCTCCTGAAAGAACAGGCAGCTCAGAAATTCACGTCCGCCGTACCCGGCGGTATGGCCGTTGAAACGTTTGTACGCCTCACGAGATGATCTCGGCCGCTCAGGAGTGGCCGGCCAGGCGGCGTTCCCAGGCCCAGGCGACCAGTTCGACCCGGTTGCGCATCCCGAGCTTGGCCAGGACGGCGGTGACGTGCCCCTTGACCGTGCTCAGGGAGATGCACAGCTCGGCGGCGATCTCCTGGTTGGTACGGCCCCTGGCGACGGCCAGGACGACCTCGGTCTCCCGCTCGGACAGGGGTTGCGAGGGCGCTCTGACGGGTTCGTCCATGGTGACCCCGGTGGCCGCGAGGTGGCGCAGCAGGCGCAGGGTGATCTGCGGTGAGATCAGGGAGTCGCCCTGGTGGGCCGCCCGTACCGCCTCGACCAGCAGGTCGGGGCCGGCGTCCTTGAGCACGAAGCCGGTCGCGCCGCCGCGGAGCGCGCCGTAGACGTACTCGTCGAGGTCGAACGTGGTGACCACGATGACGCGCAGCGGGTCGCGGGCGCCCGGCCCGGCCAGCGCGCCGGTCACCTCGATACCGTCTAGGCGGGGCATCTGGACGTCCACCAGGCACACGTCCGGACGCAGCCGCCGGGCCAGCGCGACCGCCTCGGCGCCGTCCGCCGCCTCGGCGATCACGCGGATGTCGGGCTGGTCCTCCAGGATGAGGCGCAGGCAGTCGCGAATCACCGCCTGGTCGTCGGCCAGCAGCACCGTGATGCTCACCGCCACCCCCGACCGCCGTCGCCCCGCCCCCGACCGCCCTCGCCCTCGCCCTGCCCGCGATCGCCGTCGCCCCGCCTCCGATCGCCGTCGCCCCGCCCGCGACCGGCAGGGGTGGCGCGGGCCGGGAGCGGCAGCTCCGCCCGGACGGCCCAGCCGCCCTCGGGACGCGGCCCCGCCGTCAGCTCCCCGCCCAGGGACTCCACCCGCTCCCGCATGCCGACCAGCCCGTATCCGCCACCGACACCGACACCAACCCAGCCGGTGCCGGTGCCGGGAGAGGGCGGGGCGTCGTCAGCGACCTCGACCGTCACCAGCCCTGCGGCCTGTGCGACGGTGACGGTGACCGCGGCGGCCTCGGACGCGTGGCGGGAGACGTTGGTCAGCGCCTCCTGGACCACCCGATGGACGGTGCCGGCCACCTCCGACGGCCACACCGGCTCCCCATCGGGCAGGCGCAGGGACACCGAAGGCCCGGCGAAGCGGCCGACCAGCTCCGTGAGCCGTTCGGCGGGTCCGTACGCGTCGCGAGGCGGCCCTCCCGACTCGCGCAACAGGCCGACCACCCGCCGGGTCGCGGCCAGCGCGTCGGAACCGGCGGCCTCGATGTCCGCCAGCGAGCCCGCCACCCGGCCCGGGTCCCCCCGGGCGACGAGCCGCGCGGCCTGGGCCTGGAGCACGACGCAGGTGACGTGGTGGGCCACGACGTCGTGCAGCTCCCTGGCCAGCTCGAGGCGTTCGTGGCGGCGTACCCGGTCGGCGGCGGCCGCACGGCGGGCGTCGAGCAGCCGTGGCCCCAGACCGGCGGCGAGCGCGGCGAGCCAGGCCCCACCGTTCAGCAGGACGGGCGCGGTGTGCGCGGAGCCGGAGAACAGGCTGCCCACCACCACCGCCAGACCGCCACCGCCCACCGCCACGGCCTGCGACGGCGGCAGCACCCTGATCGCGGACCCGACCAGCACCGACAGTCCAAGAGCCAGACCCGGCCCCGGCTCGGCGGGCAGTTCGGCCAGCCGCGCGACCACGATGGCGGCCACCGCCACGCCGAGACCGGCGACGGCCGCCCACCACCGGGCGCGACGGCGTACGAGGGCGAGCCCGCACACCACCGCGCCCGCCGCACAGTCGAACACCCAATAGCCGCCGCCCCAGGTCACCGCCAGCCGGTACGCGCAGAAGGCGAGCACCACGGCGAACACCACGGCGAGCCCGGCCTCCACCCATCGCTCCCGCACAAGCCCACGCTAGGGTCGGCGCCTCGCACGGCGACACCGGCCAAAAGTACGGTCCCACCCCCGCGCCCGCCCGACCCGCCTCGACTTCGCCGACGTCAGCACTCCTCCACGGAAACGACCAGCTTCTCCTGACCACCCTCCGGGGAGTCGTCAACCGCTGCCGTCCCCGCCCTCTACTTCAACTACGACGCCGCGAACCACGACACCCGCCGGCTGGACGGCACCGGCGCCACCGTCACCCGCCACGACCGTCCACTCGACCTGGTCGCCCGCTACGAGCACCTCGACCCGCGCTGACCGGCCCGCGCCGATCCCGCGGAGAGCGGACCCGTCGATCTTGTTAGGCTCCGTGACGGGACCCGCCCCCACCTGACCATGGAGGCCGCCGATGCCACCCGAGCCCGCCACCACCGCCGACGGCACGGCCGAGCAGTACCGGCTTTTCGCGTCCATGGAGGCCCACGGAGAGTCCCCGCTCTACGAGCACCTGGCCAGGAGCGTGGCCGACGACCCCGTCCTGCTCGACCTCCTGGCCACCCTCCCCCCGGCCAAGCGCCAGCCCAACCTCCTCTTCGCCGCCGTCCGCCACGTCACCGGCGTCCCGGACGACTACGCCGGCTTCCGGCGGGCCCTCCTCGGCCACCGTGACGCGGTCGTCGCCACGATGCTCGCCCGCCGCACCCAGACGAACGAACCGGCCAGATGCGCCGCGCTCTACCCGCTGCTCGCGTCCCTGCCCCAGCCCCTCGCCCTGCTGGAGGTGGGGGCGTCGGCCGGGCTGTGCCTGCTCCCCGACCGCTACGCCTACGACTACGACGGCGTCGTGACCGGGGACGTGGACAGCTCGTTGCGGCTGCCCTGCCACGTCGAGGGCGAGCTGCCCAGGCCGGGGGCCGTCTCGGTCGCCTGGCGGGCCGGCATCGACCTCAACCCGCTCGACGTCACCGACCCGGACGACGTCCGCTGGCTGCGTACGCTGGTCTGGCCGGAACAACACGACCGCCTGCGCCGGCTGGACACCGCGATCGCCCTGGCCGGCGCCGACCCGCCGCGCATCGTACGGGGCGACCTGAACGCCCGGCTCGGCGAGCTGGCGGCCGAAGCCCCTCAGGACGCCACGCTCGTCGTCTACCACACCGCGGTCCTCACGTACGTGCCGATGGCGGAGCGGGCCGCGTTCGTGGACCGGCTCGCCCGCCTCGACGCCCACTGGATCTCCCAGGAGGGCCCCGACGTGCTGCCCGACATCACCGCCCGCCTCGGGCCGCTCCCGCCGGCGCGGAAGCTGACGTACGTCCTGGCACTGGACCACCGGCCCGTCGCGCTCACCGCCGTCCACGGCGGCCTGATCCAGTGGCTGCCGTGACCCCTGGACGCCCCAGGGCGTTCGGCGCTCCCTAGAGTCTCCGTCATGCCGACAAACCTCCACCTCGTGCCTGTGACTTCCGCCAACTTCGACGCGGCCATCGCGGTCAAGGTCCGGCCCGACCAGGAGCGCTTCGTCTCGCCGGTGGTGAAGTCGCTGGCCGAGGCGTACGTGTATCCCAAGGCGGCCTGGCCGCGCCTCATCCTCGACGGCGACGACCACCCGGTGGGTTTCCTCATGGCCTTCATCGACATCGACTGGACCGGCACCGGCACCGACTTCCGCTCCGGGCTGTGGCGACTCAACGTGACACCGGACGCGCAGGGCAAGGGGGTCGGCCGTTTCGCGGTCGAGTCGGTGGCCGCCGAGGTCAGGCGCAACGGCGGCCACCAGATGTACGTCACGTGGGAGCCAGGGGAAGCCGGCCCCGAGGGTTTCTACCGCAAGCTCGGATTCCGGCTCACCGGCGAAACGAGCGGCGGCCAGACGGTCGGCGTCCTCGACCTGCCGTCACCCGTTGCCCTCACTCACCCCACACGAGCCTGACGAACACGATGAAGAACGCGCTGCCCACCGCCAGCCACTGGGCTGCCCGCGCCCACGCCGGAAGCTTCGCGCCGGGCTCGCCCGCCACGCGTCTCCTCGCATGGACTACGAGCCCCAGCCCGGCGAAGACCACGGGTGCGAGCAGCAAGGTCAGCCAATCAACCAGCACCGGCATGTTCATCGGACGCCCTCCCCCTCCAGCCACCACGCCCCGCATCCTCCCCCACCAACCCGGGACCCTTCCCACAGCCCACAGACCCGGGCCGGTTCCCCCCGCCTGACCGCCACAAGGAGCCCCGTGACCTCGTCTCCCCGCCCTCCCCGCCCGAAGACCAGGGACGAGGCACTGGGCTGGATCCGGTGGAATCAGCACGGCCGGGCCGGTGCGACCCCCCCGGCCTGAACGAGCCCGCGGGAGCGCCAGGGCCGTTCAGGCGGGTGGCCAGTTCCTGAGGACGGCGTCGAGGGCGTCCAAGGTCCGCTGCCACGAAACCTCCACGTCGCGCGGGTGGCGACCGAACCCGCCCTGCGCCTCCAGGCTCACGTAGCCGTGGAACATGCTGCCCAGCATCCGTACCGCGTCCGTCTGGTCGGGCTCCGCCAGGTCGTAGCCGCGCAGGATCGCCCGCGTCATGTCCGAGTGCCGCCGCGCGGCGCTCGCCACCGCCGTCTCCGGGTCGAGCTCGATCTGCGCCGCCGCGTACCTGCCCGGGTGTTCCTTCGCGTAGTCCCGGTACGCGTTGGCGAACGCCACCAGAGCGTCCTTGCCCGCGCGCCCGACCAGGGCGGCGGCGGCCCGGTCGGCCAGTTCGGACAGGGCCAGCGCCGCCACCCTGACGCGCAGGTCCTGGAGGTCCTTGACGTGCGCGTACAGGGCCGCGGGCTTGACGCCGAACCTGCGGGCGAGCGCCGAGGCGGTCACGTTGTGGAAGCCGATCTCGTCGGCCAGTTCCGCCGCCGCCCGGGTCAGCCGCTCCGGAGTCACTCCCGCACGTGCCATGGGCCACCCTTCGCCTTCTTACACGTTTTAAGTATTTGCATAGCATGCCTAGGACGGCTAGCCTCGCCGCTCATGAGACCAGTCACCGAACGCGACATCCGCACATCATTCATCAACTGCTCCAAGGGTGAGGCCAACCGGCTCGGCCTGCCCAAGGACCTCGCCGACCTGCCATGGGACGACCTCGACTTCCTCGGCTGGCGAGATCCGGGCGCGCCGGAACGCGCCTACCTCATCGCCGAGCGGGACGGCCCGCTGGTCGGGATCGCCCTCCGGGTGACGTCCGGCGCCTCGCGGGGCTTCACGGCACGCAGCATGTGCTCGCTGTGCCTGACCACGCACACGGGCGGGGGCGTGGCGCTGATGACCGCACGCCGTACCGGCGAGGCCGGTCGCCAGGGCAACTCGGTCGGGCAGTACCTGTGCACCGACCTGTCCTGCTCCCTCTACACCAGAGGGAGGAAGGACACCGCGGGAGCCGGAGTCATCGACGAGTCCCTCACCCTGGAGGAGAAGGTCGCCCGCATCCGGCTCAACCTGCACTCCTTCCTGGACAAGGTCGGATGACGACGGCGACCGGGCGAGGCCCAACCGCGCGCCAGGATCAACGACCTCACCGAACCAGCCGCGTCCCCCTCCCGCCCCACACCCGAGACGGCCCCGACCACGGCGCCTCACTGGAACGAGATCTCAACGGAACGGCGCCTCACCGACCGCCGCGAGCAACTGGATCGGAAACTCCGGATCGGCCTGCCCCACCACGAGCGCAACCCATCGTCCGGCCACGCCGCCCGGCCGCCAGACCACCATCCTGTCGCTGAGCTGGCTGAGCCGGCCCATCGGCTCAGGCGCCGGGGCCTCGCTCTCCAGCCAAGGCCACAGATCGACCACCTCAGGCCGCCCCCAGCGCTTGGTCAGCGCGCTCGCCAGCGCCTCGTACGCGGCGTCGATCTCTTCCTCCGCCGCCTCGACGACCTCCTCGCCGCGACCGTCCCAGAAGTCCTGGCTGGCCTTCAGAACGCACACGTGATAGCCCTGCCCGCTGGGGCGACACCCCTCCCACGCCCCTCCGTCCACCGCCACTCGTTCCACTTCGCCGGGAAAGGGCCGGACGAGCAGTCCGTCAACGGCGGCGAGCCGGTCTTCCACTGTCATGCGTCGAGGCTAGTAACCCGGCGAGACTTCACGGCCCCCGCGCAACCTTCGCCGTAGGACGTCAGCGGATCCCCCTGGCGAGAAGATCCTTGGCGGCCTGCGGCGCCTTGGCGGGTGAGCCGGCATCGAAAGGCGGCTGGGGGTCGTACTCGATCGCAAGCTGGATCGCCTCGGCCGTGGTCTGATCAGCGATCTGCGCCGCCAGGGCGAGGGCCATGTCGATGCCGGAAGAAACCCCTGCCGCGGTCACGATCTTCCCCTGGAACACGACTCTCTCGGGGGTGTAGGTGGCTCCGAACGACTCCAGTACGTCGATCGCCGCCCAGTGCGTCGTCGCGGAGAGCCCATCGAGCAGCCCGGCTGCGGCCAGCAGCAGCGAACCCGTACAGACGGAGGTGGTCCAGACACTCCCCCGGTGCATTCGACGGATCCAGCCGAGAAGCCTGTCGTCCTGGAGGAGGCCCCTGCTGCCGGGCCCTCCTGGAACGAGCAGTACATCGCAGAAGTCGATCTCGGCGAACGCCGCGTCGGCGCTGATGGCCAACCACTTGGGGACGTCACGCACCGGCCCGGCTTCTTCGGCGACGAACACGATCTCGGCCTCAGGAAGGAATTTGAGCACCTCGTACGGGCCGACCGCGTCAAGGGCCGTGAACCGATCGAACAGCGGGATGGCGATGCGCACGACGACTCCTCCGGTCAGCTTGATTGGTCGAGCAGGGCGCGGGCCTCGTCCGGCCCCAGCTCGAGACCTCGGCCGAACGCCTCGGCGAAGCCGTCGTCGCCCAGGGCGGCTCGTGCCGCGGCGGTCGCCCGTTCCGTGTCGCCCCGTTCGGCAGGAGTGGCCGCGACGCGCGTCGATTCGCGCGCGGCCGCCGCCGCGCCCAGCAACCGGGCGGCATCGTGGGGGCGGCCGTCGAGCGCGCTCGCGCCGGCGAGTCCGGACAGCGCCTGGACGATGTCACCCATGACTCCGAGCTGGCGGCCGACCGCGAAGGCTTCCAGATGCCGGGCCAGGGCCGCCGCCGCGTTCCCGCGCAGCTCCTCGACGTACCCGAACTCGACCAGCACGCTTGGCAGGTACAGCGGGCGGCCCGGTCCCTCGTCCTGCCGCTCCGCGGCCTCCATCAGAGTACGTAGGTGAGCCTCGGCGGCATCGAGGTCGCCCTCCCTACGAGCGGCGAAGGCCAGCCCCATCTCGGCGAACACGACCCCAAGCGGAGAGCCCTGCTCGACGGCGAGCCGCAGGCCCCTGCCGCAGTAGTCGCGTGCCAGGGGGTAGTCGCCGTTCTGCATGGCGATCCAGCCGAGCCAGGACAGGTGCCCGGAGACGTCGGGCCACAGCTCGAGCTCCTCGGCTATGCGCAGGGCGTCGCGGTGCAGGCGGGCGGCCCGTTCGTAGTCACCGGTCAACCCGGCGTGGGCGCCGAGCCACTCGGTGGCCTGCAGCAGGCCCCACCGGTCGCCGAGCCGGTGGAACAGAGCCGCGCTCTCCGCGCCGTCCCGTTCGAGCGCGCCGGCGTCACCTCTCACGTGGGCCTGCTTGGCCCGCAGTGCCAGCGCGGCGGCGACTCCCCACTGGTCGTCCAGCGCGCGGAAGGAGTCAAGGGCGCGGTCTATCCGTTCTCCCGTGGCGGCCACGTCGCCCAGGTCGATCTCGGCGAACGAGAGGAACCACTCCGCCCTGGCCCGTCCCCTGGGGTCGTCCGCCTTCTCGTAGGGGCGCAGCGCGGCCGCGTGGCGCTCCGGCCAGTCCGCGAGGTCGCCGAGGAGAAACGAGATGCCGGTGCGACAGGCCGCGGCCCGCGCTCGGGCGGACGGTGGGGCGGCGGTGCCGACGCGGAGCGCGGCCTCGAGCGAGCGCCGGGCCTCGGCCAGCCGCCCGCGCAGGAACCAGTACCAGGTGAGCGCGTTGACCAGCCGCAACGCCAGGTCGGCGGCACCCTGCTGCACGGCGGTGTCGAGCGCGCCGCGCAGGTTGGCGGCCTCGGCGTCCAGGCGCTGCAGCCATCGCCGTTGCTCAGGCCCGTACAGGTGCGGCTCGGCCTCCTCTGCCAGCGCGACGTAGTGGGCGCAGTGCCTCAGCCGGATCCGCTGGACCTCGCCCGCCTCGTGCAGCCGATCCAGGCAGTAGGCGGCCACCGATTCGAGCAGCCGGTAGCGAGGTCTGTCGTCACCACGGTCGGAAACGGTCACCAGCGAGCGATCCACCAGGCGGGCCAGGGTGTCGAGCGTCTCCCCGCGCGACGCGCCGTCCGCCGAGGACACCGCCTCGGCGGCCTCCGCCGTGCAGCCGTCCGAGTGGACGGCCAGTCGGCGCAGTACGACCCGCTCGGCGGGAGTGAGCAACTGCCAGCTCCAGTCGATCGTCCCCGTGAGCGTCTGCTGGCGTGGCGGAGCACCCCGGTGTCCCGTGGCCAGCAACCGGAAGCGGTCGTCGAGCCCAGCGGCCAGACCGTTCATCCCGAGTGCCCGTACGCGGGTGGCGGCCAGCTCCAGCGCCAGCGGAATGCCGTCCAGCCTGCGACAGACCAGGGCGACGGCCTCCGCGTTGCCGGGGGTGAGGGCGAACCCGCGGGCCGCGGCGCCGGCCCGGGTGACGAACAGCCGCACCGCGCTGAAGCGCTCCAGGCTCGCGGGGTCGCTCCCGTGGGCGGGTTCCGGCGCCTCGAGCGGAGGCACGGGCCACACGACCTCGCCCGCCAGGCCGAGCGGCTCGCGGCTGGTCGCCAGAACGCGCAGGCCGGGAGCGGCGCGGAGCAGGAGATTCGCTAGCTCGGCCACATGCTCGACCACGTGCTCGCAGTTGTCGAGCACCAGCATCAGCCGCCGGGTGCGCAGGGCGCGGGCGAGCCGTTCGGTCGGCGTCAACTGCTCGTGCGGCGCGGCGACGTCCCGGATGTCCAGTACGGCCATCACCGCGTCGGCGAGGACATCCACGGCGTCCGGCTCCCCGGGACGGTCGAACGTCCCCAGCTCGGCCAGCCAGACGCCGTCGGGGTACGACTCGACCAGCGGGATGGCCACCTCCACCGCGAGACGGGTCTTGCCGACTCCCCCGGACCCGGTGAGCGTCACCAGGCGGCTCCGCTCCAGCACCACGCGCACCTCGGCGACGGCATCGTCCCGGCCGATGAGGCCGGTGACCGGGCTGGGCAGGTTCGTCGCGGGCCGTACCGCGGCCACGGCGATCCCGGAAACGCCGATCTCGGAGACGACGGGGGACGCGACGGGCACGTCCAGCCCGCGATCCTGGACCAGGATCGCCTGTCGCAGGCCAGCCAGATCTTGGCCAGGGACCAGCCCCAGCTCCTCGTCCAGGTGAACGCGCAGTTCCTCGTAGCTCGCCAGTGCCTCGGCCTGCCGCCCGGCCCGGTACAGGGCGAGCATGTGCAGGGCCCGCGCCCGCTCGCGCAGCGGGTGCCGGGCCAGCAGGTCACCGAGGTCGGCGGCCACGTCGGCGGCGACGCCGAGTGCGAGCCGCGCCTCCGCCAGGTCCTCCAGGGCAGCCAGGCGCAGCTCCTCGACGCGGGCGATCGTGGCGCGCGCGAACGGCTCGTCGGCGAAGTCCGCGAAGGCGGGCCCGCGCCACAGCGCGAGGGCGTCGGACAGCAGCGCCGCCTTCGCCCGCGGGTCCGTCGTGTCGCGGGCCTCGGCCGTCAGGCGCTCGAACCGGCCGGCGTCCACCAGGTCGTCGCCTGCCGCGAGCAGGTAGCCGGGCGGGGGCGAGATGACGAGCGCGCGGCCGCCCGGCTCGGCGTCCTCCAGCGCCCGGCGGAGCTGGGAGACCTTCGCCGACAGCGCTCCCGGGGGATTGCCTGGCAGGTCGTCGCCCCACAGGTGCTCGATCAGCGTGTCGGCGGAGACCGGGCGTCCCGCGTGCACGAGCAGCGCCGCGAGCAGGGCACGGACCTTGAGCCCCGGCACCGCGACGAGGTCGCCCTCGTCGCTCCACACGGCCAGCGGCCCCAGGACCCCGAAACGCATGACCGTCACGATAACCGCACGCGGTCGCGCTCCGCCTGCCAGGAAGGCCCCTGTGTACGGCGCTTCAGCAACGAGCCGGGTGGCCCGTCACCGGGGAGACAGCACCTTGGCGACGATCGCGCCGAGGTGGTGGAAGGTGCTGTAGTCGCCGGCGGTGACCCGGGTCTTCGCGACCGCGAAGGCGACGCCGCTCGCGGTGTCGGCGTACGCGGCGGTGCCGCCGCTGCCGGCCAGGCCGAACAGGGTGGGGCTGTCCAGCGGGCCGGGGAAGCCGAGGTCGTAGCCCAGCCCTCGGTTCGCCGGGAAGCCGGTGGTCTCGTCGACACCGCCGATCGCGACGGCGGTGACCTCGCTGAGCCGCTCGGGGGAGATGAGCCGTACGCCGTCGACCTCGCCCATCAACGCCGCGTACATCCGCGCCACGGCGCGGGCGGTCACGACGGCGCCCGCGGGGATGTCGGCGGTGAGCAGGTCACGGCGATTGCAGTACGCGGCGGTCGGCATGGCGGCGGGCGGCGCCGCCGTCCACCCGTTGACGACGCGGAAGAACGGCACCTGTTCGGCCATCGCCGCCATCATCTCCGGGGTCAACTCCAGGCCGCCCTCCGGCTCCCCGAGGCGGGCCAGGCGGTCCAGCTCGGACTCCGGAACCCCGAAGAACATCTCCGCGGAGACGCCGAGCGGCCCGGCCACCTCGTCCGCGAGCACGCGTGAGATCGGCCGGCCGGTGACGCGCCGCACGATCTCGCCGATGATGTACCCGTACGACTGGGGGTGGTAGCCGGTCCTGGTTCCCGGCTCCCACCATGGCGCGGCCCCGGCGATCGCCGCGCACATGGCGTCCCAGTCGGTCAGGTCCTCGGGCGTGGTGGCCTGGGGGAGGCCGGGCACGCCTGTCGAGTGGGTGAGCGCGTGGCGGACCGTGGCCCGCTCCTTGCCGTGCACGCCGAACTCCGGCCACAGATCCACGATCGGTGTGTCGTAGCCGAGCACGCCCCTTTCCACGAGCACGTGAACGACGGTCGAGGCGACACCCTTGCCCGTCGACGTGACGTGGAATGGCGTGTCCGCAGTGACCGGCCGACCCGTGGTCGCGTCGGCCGTCCCGGCGACGGCGTCGACCACGAGGTCGCCGTGCCGGTACACCGCGACCTGCAGGCCATCCTCGGCGCCCGACTCGACCAGATGGTCGACGGCGTCCCGTACCTGCCGCTGAACGTCCTTCATCCCGGTGTTCCCTCCTGGTGATGGCATGTGATGGTTTCGCTGTCAGCGCATCGGCTCGTAGGTCTGCACGACGACGCCCGACTCGAACGTCCTGGTGCCGACCGGCCGCATGCGGGTTTCGCTCCAGCCCGTGAACAGGTGGTCTCCGCGGCCGAGGACGACGGGGTGGATCCAGAGCCGGATCTCGTCGACCAGGCCGTGCCGGGTCAGGAGGCGGGCCAGGTCGCCGCAGCCGTACATGAGGATGTCCCGGCCCGGCTGCCGTTTCAGCTCGCGCACCGCATCCACGACCTCGCCTTCGATCAGCCTGGAGTTGGTCCACGCGAGTTCGCGGAGCGTGGTGGACGCGACGAACTTCGGCATGGTGTTGATCCGGTCGGCGAAGCCCTCCTGCGGGCTTCCCGCGTCCGTGATCGAGGGCCAGCTCTCGGCGAACCCCTGATAGGTCACTCGGCCCATCAACAGCGCGTCCGCGGCGAACAGTTGGTCGCGGGCGTAGCTGCCGTACTCGTCGGTCAAGTATTCGAGCGACCACTCCTGGGGGTCGTCCTGGACGCCGTCCAGGGTCACGAAGACCGATACGATCACCTTGCGCACATCGTGCTCCTCGGGTCACGCGCACGCCGCCTCCGGCGGTCCCGCGCTTCAGCAGGCTTCAGTGGCCTTCAGTAGGTGTAGGGGGTCCTGGCTCGCGCCTCGCACAGCGCGTACGCCCACCAGGTCAGCTCGTCGAGCAGCGTCTTGACCGTGGTGTTGCAGGCCGCGGTCGGTACGGGCCAGCTACCGTCGGCCGCGAACAGGTTCCAGTAGCAGGGCAGGCTCACCACGGTGCGGATGGGCACCGCGTGCAGCTCCGTGAACACCTCCCGCAACTGGGCGGCGGCGTGCAGGCCGCCCGATTCCCTCCCGTACGCGATGAAGGTGACCGGTTTGGCCCGCCACTCCTCGTAGAACCAGTCGATGGCCGTCTTGAGCGGAGCGGGGAAGCTCCGGTTGTACTCCGGTGTGACCACCACGAACGCGTCGGCCGCGGTCAACCGCGGAGCCATCTGCCGCACCTGCTCCGGCATGGGATCGCCGTGGTCGGGGAGGGTGTCGGGCAGCCGCGCGTCGACCAGGTCGATGATGTCGAGGTCGAGGTTCCCGCGCCTGCGCGCATGGGCGGCGAACCAGCCGGCGACCGTGGGGCCGAACCGGCCGTTCCGGGTGCTGCCGATGATGACCGCCAGCCGCAAAGTACTACCGTCCGACATCTCCGCCCTCCCTCGGGCTCGCCCGTCCCACGCCGTCGACTGTGCCGGAGGGTGTTTACGGCCTGTTGACGTCCGGCGCGCGGGTGAGCGTCAACGACCCGTAAGAGCTGTCCCGCACAGTGGGGCCCGCACATCGAGGAGCGCCGACGACGTGAGCGCCGGTGGCCCGCAGATCACCATTCACTTCGAGTCACTTCAAGTCACTTCGAGGAAGGCCCCGCCATGCCCGGTTACGACGTGGACGAGTACGTGCAGACCATGCTCCCGGCACAGCATCGGGACGTGGTCGGTGCGTTGCGCGAGCTGATGCGCGAGAGCGCGCCGGACGCCGCCGAGGTGATCAGCCGCGGATCGCCCGCGTGGAAGGGCGACCGGATTCTGGCCATCATCAGCCACAGCAGAACGCACGTCACCCTGGCCTTCGCCCGGGGAGCGGAGTTCGACGACGAACACGGACTGCTGGAGGGCGTCGGGAAGACGACGAGGCATGTGAAGATCAAGAACCTTGACGGCATCGACCGAACCGCCCTGCGCGACTACATCCACCAGGCCGTCACCCTGGACGGCAACCCGGCCCCCGGGCCGCGCCACTGACCCCACGTCCACACTTCGGAAGGCTGGTCAGCCCACCTGGCCGGAAGTCCTCGATCGCGAGGTGTGGGCCCAGCGCCCGGTAGCCCTGCAACCACCCGAACACCGTCGCCCACCCGAATCCCAAAATCTCTGCGACCAGGCCCGCCTTGATACCAACGAGGCTGGTCCCGGTCTGCTCGGTTTGCCCCGGATCGATGGCGGACGAGGTGATCACACTTCCACCTCAGCCGAGGACGGTCCTGACAAGCCTCGACGATCGTGGTCCCGAAGCCAAAGCGGCTCCTACCGGCGGCATGGGTTCTGTCTGTCGCCACCGCTATTGTCATGGGCCGTGGGATACAACACCGCGCATCTGAACCAGCTCATTGCCCTGGTTCCGCCCCCGTCGTCACCGCTTTCCGGTGCTCGCGCATGGGATGAGCTTTTCGGAGACATCGGGATCCGACTTCCGGATGACTACGTTGCGCTTATCGATCGCTACGGTAGCTGCGAGTTCGCCCGCTGGCTCGGCATCGTCGATATTCGCCTGCTCAGCAAGGAGGCTTGCGCACAATTGCCTCACGAAATGGACTATTACCGGAAATGGCGAGAAGAAGACCCTGAAAAATACTCCCTTGCCATGTGGCCCGAGCCCGACGGATTCTTCCCGTGGGGAAGGACGATCGACGGCGATGCGATCGGCTGGATGACCACAGGAGAGCCCGAAGAGTGGCCCGTGATCGTCATTCCGCATGACTCTGGCCAGGAGCTGCCTATTGCGGAGAGCATGACCGAGTGGTTGGTCGGGTGGGCTTCCGGCAACCGATTCGGCAGTAGCGAATTTGCTGAAGGCGCCGAAGATCACCCGTTGGTGTGTGAACGATGGTGAGGAGTCTTCTCGTCGCGGCCCGAGTGGCGGGCGTGCGAAAACTGCCCTCGGGCCGCACGCGCAACGCGGCCCGCAAGCTCGGGCTGCTCTCAACCGAGGCGATCCCGGACTGGAGAGCCGACCTGCTCGGCAAAGGTGCGTCAGCGGGGACGGCACCCAAGGCTTATCGCCTGCTGCGAGCCGGTTGATCGGTGGTGAACTATGCCGGTGAGGTTACATACGCGGCTGATGAGCGTCCTGCTTGTGGGCTGTCTTGGAATCGTGTTGGTCACCGGTGCTTTCCTGGCGTTCTTCTACTCGCCCACGGACAACTCGATCATCTATGACGGCCCCTATGAGCCGCTGCGCGGTGTGGAGATGAGCCCCGCCTACGCCTCGGAGCTGGCACTCGCCTTTGAGACACCTGGCGGCCTGCTCGTGCGAGCGTTGCACCATTGGGCGGGGATGGCTTTCCTGGTGGTGGCCGTCTTCCGACTGGTGCTCATCCGGAGGTTCCCCCAGGTTCTGCCTGTGCTCGCGCTGCTCGGGCTGGGTGCGCTGAACGTGGCCGTCGGGCTCGTGGCCACCGGCGCTGTGCCCACCGGGGAGACCTTCGAGCAGGTGCCGACCACCTGGTGGTACACCACGCACCTACTGCTGGCGCTCCTGACGACGGCAGCCCTGGTGGTCGCCTGGCGCCGGCATTCGCGGCCGGATTGATCTGCGGGCCTGGTCAGCAACAACTGTTCGGCGGCCAGTGAGCCAGAGGGAGGAACAAACCCCAAATCGTCGATCGCCCCCGAGCACGAACGGCGTCCAGCCATGCAGGGGCGATCGTAGGGCTGTATCCGTGCGGCAGCGCGATTATCCCGTCGGGGCGATCGCTCGGCACGGCGGGGCCGACGTACGGTACCGGGCCCGGCGTCCTCCCACCATCCGGGACCGACCCCAGGCCGCACACCCGGACAGCCTGGTGCCGCGACCGCCCAAGTCCAAGTCCGGACGTCGGACGTTGGGCAGCCCACAGATCATCGTCCCCATCCCGCAAGAGCACACAGGCTCTCACGCTAAGGGCGAGTGACGGGCATCGTGTCGAACCCGCGCTGTCAGCTTGGGAACCGGCTACTGATCCTGGCGTCCTGAGCAGGGAAAACGGGGATGCAGGTCAGAACGGATTGCTTGCTCGTGAGTGACCGTGAGAGACCGCGACTGTCCGCCTGTTCTGGCACGGATCTGGCACGCGATCGATGCCTCCATGTTGTGGCATTGTTGGCCGAAGCCGGCAGCATGCAGCCTTATGGACGTGAACGACTTCAGGTTCTTCCTCTCGCGGTCCCGCACGCGGAGTGCAGATCATGACTGAGGATGAGATCTTCGAAGCGATACGGTTAAACCCTGGGCCCGATGTCCTACCGGTGGCCTCGTCCGAGTCGGTCGCCGAAGCTGAAGAAGCCATTGGGTACTCGCTCCCTTCGCTGCTACGGCGGTTGTATCTGGAGGTGGGAAACGGAGGTTTCGGTCCTCGGGGTGGCATCATCGGTGTACGAGGCTACGACTTCTGGAGAAGCGACATCTTCCCGGACATCACTGAATCGGCTGTGGGATTTCAAACCGATTCCTACGGACGACGGGCGGGCATGATCCAGTTGTTGGACTGGGGATGTGCGATCGCGTCGTTGCTGGATTGCCGTGATCCCGAGGGCGCGATGTGGGGATGGGATCCCAACCTGTGCTGCTTGGATCATGCGCTCTTTCCTCAGGACATCACCCTCGCGTCGTGGCTCGCGGAGTCGATTGGCCGCGACTTCGCCGAGCCCTTCTATGACGGTTACTGCGAGGTCTCGTCGCAAGATGAGCCAGGGAGCGCGGTGAGCACCATCGGTGAAGTGGATGAACCATGCATGTGGTTGCCACCCGTCTGGGCGAAAGGCAGGAAGGCCGCCATCTGGGAGCACCGTGACCAATCCGATGACTGACGGGTTAGCTTCGTAGCGAATACGGGGCCCAGCTAGGGAGGAGCGCTTCCACCAAGATCTGCCAAGGCGATCAAGAAGGCGCAGGTCTCCGATTCCGCATCCGACCTGGACCTCACGCACTGAGAGCGGGTGACGGGAATCGAACCCGCGCTGTCAGCTCGGGAATTGCAGGGATCTTGGCTTTGTGGGAGCGTTTACCTGCGGCTGAGACCAATCCTGAGTGACCGCGGTTGACCTCTCGCTGCTCTCATTAATGGCACGACCTTAGGCGAAGATATGGGGATGAACGAGCAGGTCGCGGCCGAGATCGCAGAGGAGTATCTGACCCGCTGGCGTCGCGTTGCCATCTACGCGGAGCTTGCCCTCATGGAAGAGAACGGGGACAAGGACTGGGAGAACATTGTCGGGCGGGACGGCAACGAGTACAAGATCCTCACCTACGTCGTTCGCGACGCCGACGAGGGCCTCCGGATGATCGTGGCAGTGAGCGATAGACGACGCCGGTCAACCGACGCTCCATTTTCACGTGACCAGATAATCCGATCGGACGGCACCTACGTCGAGTAGTACAGGTTGCGCGCCTGCGCGCCCCCCGGTCCGCCTGATCACCCCGGGATGATCAGGCTTCCACCTCAGCACCTGCAGACCTGGACGTCGCGGATGGTGTTCATCCCGGAGCCGGAGATCCCCTGCCGGAGGCATTGAGCATTGTTACCTTGTGCGCCATGAGGTCAACGGCGCGGGCGTTCAATGAACGCGGCGATTCTGTGGAGAACCCGAGCTCTGACGACCTGCATACTCTGCTGCGCGGATTGACCATGTCCAACCGTTTCCTCGTAGCCGAGCGCCTGGACGCAGAAAATGATGAGTACTACATGCAGGCTTACCTACGGGACGATGGGGCCTACTGGCTGGAGTATCGCGACGGCAGCGTGGACGCGCACTTCCGCGCTTCCAGCAGGACGCTGCCGACTCTGGCGCAGATCTTCACCATGTGGCTCTACACGTTGCCTGGGTGGCGGGAGACGCTGACTTGGACTGCTTGGCCGGACGAGTCCGAAAACTAGTGCGGCGGTGTGCCGGTGGTCGGCGCGTTGGCTGGGTACGGCGAGTACGCGCTACGGGTGGGCCCGGGCCGCCGCCGTCCGGGACCGGCCCCCAGGCCGCACGCCTGGCCGGCGTCGCGTCTGGGCGGCAGCGCTGAAGAAGGCAAAGCTCAGCGAGTTCCACTTTCATGATCTTCGCCACACCGGGGAACACCTTCGCGGCCCAGTCCGGCGCGACTCTCAGGGACCTGATGACCCGCATGGGGCGCTCCTCCACGCGGGCCGCGCTTGATCTACCAGCACGCCGCGATGGAACTCGACAGGGCAACCGCAGACGCTCTCGGCAAGCTCGCCGAGGAAGCCCTGAAGCCCGAGGAGCCCGAGCCAGACGAGCAAGATCCAGACGGATCGGGCACGTCACGGACACGGAAGATCGAAAACAGCTCCGAGAACGATCCAATCCACATCGGGAAACCATCCCTGACCTGGCCTTTCGCGGCAAGAGCTGGTGACGGGAATCGAACCCGCGCTGTCAGCTTGGGAACTGCACGAATCGCGGCACGTGAGGGCTCTGAGCTGGGCGGAGACTCGGTCGTGAGTGACCGTGATGGCCCCCTCGTCCCCCCGTCTGATTGCACGCTAATTGCACGGCGATCAGCCCTTGGACTGGGGTTTCGCGGTGCGCGAACTCTGTCTTCTGATCACCAGTCCGGCGTCGTCCCACCCGGAAGGGGAAGCGGGCCGTGGCCATGGGGACAAGGTGGAGCGCCCTCACTGGACGAACGACCTTGTCCCCATGGCCTTGGCCTGCTCGACTTTGCCAGGGCCGATGGCGGGCGCGCCGAGGCGAAGGTGTCGCCAGCGCCGGATGAGTCCATCCGCCACATGGCGGCCGACGACCTTGCCCGGGAGGAGTTCGAGAACCTCCCCGACCTGGGCCTGCTCCTCGAGCTTCCGGAACATGGGTTTCCGTAATCGGTAGGACGACCGCTAGCGTCCCTGAACGGCGTAGGCAACCTGCCTGGAACCCTCGCAAGAAACTGTCACACGTGCCGGTCACACTTCAGCCCATGGACGTCAGATCAGACTTCTCATTGGAGTTGCAGCTCGAGTACGTTCACAAGCAGGCGGCGAGCGACGAGGTGAAGCGAGCGGTCTCCTCCGTGCTCCAGCACATGCGAACTGGACGCGACGGCCACCGCAAGGGCGGGAAGGCGCTCGTGCAACTCTTGACACAGGCGCGCGGACACGCAGCCTCGGTCGGCGAGTGGGAGGTTGTGCGACTGCTGCAGGACTCTCTGGATTACGCCGAGGAACGTATCCTGCAACCGGAGCTCAACGAGAGATACCGTCTTTTTCAAGACGGCATACGCAATCAAGGGTTGCGGAAGCTTGCGGCGAACGTGCTGGAGATCAAATTCAAGCACGTCGCAGAGACGGGGCGCGAGTTCCTGGACCAACACCCCGGTGCAGATGTGGATGATCTGCTGGCCTATATCAGCTCGCTCAGCTATGACGCTCGGCATCTCGTAGCACCGAAAGATCTGCCAGGAAGATACTCGCTCTTCCGCGGCCGGAGGGAGACGATGGTGTGGCTGGAGCGTGTGCTCCAGGAGCGGGTTGATATCGAAGACCCAAAGAAAGCCGCTCAGCGGATTGCTGCGTCACCAGAGGCATGGGCTCTCCTAGCCGCTGATTCAGATGGTCAGATGATCCTCCGGGCATCCCAGCTTCAGCAGCGCTCGGCCCGCCTGGCAAGCCTGCGCAAAGTGGTGGAGGACAGGACCGCCACGGAGCTGGACCTACAACGGGCGCTGGAAGGGCAGCACTGGATCTTCGGTGGGCGTTTCGTCGGGGAAGCCGCTCAGCGCAGGTTGGTGTCGGGTGACGAGGTAGACATCCCTCTGATCCGCGGCGATGGAAGTCTTCACATCGTCGAGTTGAAGCGGGCCATGAGCATGAAGGGTTCTCTGGTGAAGCGGCATCGCGGAGCCTGGGTGCCTACTGCTGAGGTGCATGATGCGGTCGGCCAAGCCGTCAACTACCTTGTCGGACTAGATGAGAACCGTCAGCAGATCTTCGAAGACTTCGGCATCGAGACACGCCGAGCAAGCGCGGTCGTTCTGATCGGCCATCCAGCCGTCCAGCCGAATGTGCCAGAACGGGAGATCAACGAAGCGCTTCGGACGTTCAACACGCACGTGAACCGCGTTGAGGTCATCACGTACAAGGAGCTCATCGACAACGCCAGACGCTCCCTCGGGGACCTCTGAGACTGCAATAGCTGCGTCGTGGCTCACCGCCGGAGTAGCCAGCACCTCAGGTCGCTGAGTTGGCTCGGCACAACGCACAACGTGAACGTCCTACAACGGGTCTCCGCCAAGTGCATCCACGGCCAGGGCAGGCGATGCGCCGGATTTAGCCGCCACGGGCCTCAGCTTGGACACAGCAGTCGCAACGCACAGGAGGATAAGCGGTAGGATAAGGGGTATGGGCGAGCCCACTGGAAAGTACTCGATCACCATGCCCCGTGACATCGCCGAGGCTGCCCGATCCCGGAGCGGCCCTTCCGGCCTGTCCGCTTACGTCGCCGCTGCCGTCGCCCGCCAAGTCGAGCGCGACAACCTCAGCGAACTCATTCAGATCGCCGAGGCCGAGCATGGCCCCATCACCGACGACGAGGTCCAGGCACTGCGCGACCAACTCCACCAGGCCCGGCGGGGCCAGGCCAATGGTGGTACGGCTGCGTGACCCGTTCTCCCGCCACTCCCGGCGGCACCCTCGTCCTCGACAGCGAGGGACTGGCCAAGGCCGTCCTGCGCGACCGTACGGTCACAGCATGGCTTGCTCTCGCCCGTGCTGACGACCTCCGCGTCATCACCTCTGCCGCCACCCTCGTCGAGGTGGTCCACCCTCGCGTCAACCGGCCAGCTCTGGAGTGGACGCTCTCCCGCCTTGTCATCGAGCCGGTCACCGAACCAATCGCCCGCCACGCCGCCACACTCTTGTCCAACGCCGGCTTGCACGGGCACAAGTACGCCATCGATGCCATGCTCAGCGCCACCGCCCTCGCTGCCCCTGGGCCCGTCACGGTCCTCACCTCCGACCCCGAGGACCTCGCCGCACTGTGCGGTGTACGCGTTACAGTCATCAAGGTTTGAGCTATGCCCCATCCTGCAGTTCTGACAGGGTGATCATGACCCTGCTGGCACACAGGGATCAACAACATCGAGAAAACATCAAAGCCCAGGTGCCGAATCCATCGGTCTACCTGGGCTTTCGCTATGAGAGCGGATGACGGGAATCGAACCCGCGCTGTCAGCTTGAGAATTGCAACTAGCGCGGGCTCTGGACCCTGGGTTCCCTGGTCAGCGTCCGTCTCGGGCCGGTCGTGAGTGACCGTGGTTGACCGCTCGTCGCCGGGGCTAATGGCACGACGCTCATTCTGCGACCTGGTCTTTCACTCCTCGTACGGATCAGCCAGAGCCATGGCCTTTCGGATAGGAAGCCCCTTCCGATCCACTACTTGGAGACGTTCTCGGACTTGCCTAGGCGTCCGTGGTCGGAAGCCCGGACCGCTGCAACCGCAGGAGTGGAAATCCAAACCGGCATGGAGGACGGCGCTCAATGCTCGCCAACCGGGGCCATCACTCCGGCGTGGTGCCGCGAAATCTCGCCCGGCGTCAATCATGGGCTCGCGGCAACAGTTACAGAGCTGGGCTCGCTCCTCCGGGCGTCGCTTGGTAGTCACGCGGCAAGGCAAGCACACGTAGTGGACCTTGTAAGTTCCCGCGCTATACCGGCACATGCCGCAAGGGTACGTGAGTACTGGCGCACCGCGCGTACCCCGCTCTCCTGATCATCCCGTCTACCGTCGACCCGCCCGAGGGGGAAGCCGGCCAGGGCCACGGGTACCAGATGGAACGCCCCACCGGACGAACGATCTGGTACCCGTGGCCCTGGTCTGCTCGGCTTGTCCCGGGTCGATGGCGGACGGGATGATCAGGCTCCTACCTCAGCAGCCTACGGACCTGTACTTCGAGGGTGTTGATCATCCCGGAGTCTGAGGCCCCTGCCGGAGGCAATTGGTTTGGAGCGACGCCAGATGGTGCGGGCTCGAATGTGGTCGGAGGCATGGGTGACGAACCGTCGAAGGACGTGGAACCGGGAAGCGCGTAAGGTCTTGCTGGTCTGGACCTGCTTGGTAGTGGGCTGGTTCTTGGCGATGCTGGCCATCGATCTCATCAGCCAAGGGCCGGGGAGGATCACGACGGCGTATCTCATCGCCCGGCCTGTTGTGTTCGGGCTCGGCTGGTTCGGGGGAATGCTGATCATCCGTTGGTGGGCACGCGGGGCGACCAACGATCCGGAAGAGGCGGATGATAGCCACTCGTAGCCATCGAGTCGCAGCTCGGTGACAGTGATCTGATGGCGGCGCGACGCTCAGGTCGGCGGGCGTGCGTGGTTACGGCGGGGCAGGCGTGCGGCGATGCCCCACGCGGCGCCCCGCGCCGCGACCGGCCCCCAGGCCGCAGCGCGGCGTGGGGACGCTGACGCGGGGCATACGGCGGCCCGGCGCGCCGCCGCTTGATACCTACAAGAGCTATTCGGCAACTTCCCGGCCGGACACCACGACCTTGCGGGCCTCGGAAATGAGTTCCACGAGATCGGCTATGAGCTTGGGGCTCGCTGCGATGGTCGCGTGGGCGGTCATGCTGTGCGGGCTGCCATCGAGATCGACCACCGTCGCTCCGGCCTCTCGGGCGATGACGACCCCGGCTGCGGTGTCCCAGGGGTTGTTGCTGAGCATGACGTTCGCGTCGACCCTGCCGTCCGCAACCCATGCGAGATCGATCGCGGCTGAGCCGAACATCCGTATGCGCTGGACGCGAGCGGCGAGTTCTTGAGTCAGGGCGAGGCGTGGTCGGTTCCGCTGGTCCGCGTTCTCCCCCACGGCGTAGTCGCCGATCGCCACGATCGCCGTTCGCAACTCGCGGGCGTCGCTCACTCGAATTTCGGATCCGTTGGCGACGGCGCCGGCGCCTTCGGCCGCCGAGTAGCGGAGGTTGAGGAACGGAAGATCGATCACCCCAAGGGTGGGTGTGTCTTTGTCCACCAGGCCCAGGGAGACTGCGCAGAGTGGGATGCCGTGCAGGAAGTTGGCCGTTCCGTCCACAGGGTCCAGCGCCCACATCAGGCCGTCGCCCGTACGGCTGACGCCTTCCTCCTCGCCAAGGAATCCGATCTCAGGCGTCTCACGAGACAGGAACTCCCGCACGGCATGCTCAACGGCGTAGTCCACCTCCGTCGCCATGTCCCGGTCACCCTTGGCCGTGACGAGGCCGGGAGCTTTGGTACGGACGATCTCGCTGGCGATCGACACGGCGCGCTCAGCGATCGGGAGAAGAGTCCGGGCGTCGATGGTCATACAGGTTTGCTCCGCTCCCACATATCCCTGAACACCTGGTCGAAGACGGGGAACAGCCCTTCTGCGGCGGTGTTGTCCTTGATCACAAACGTTGGCGAGTCCACACCGCGTGCTTGCGGCAGGTACGGCTGGACCACGCACAGCGCCCGGTCCACGAAGAGCAAGTTGAACCGGATCGTCTCGTCCTCAGACGTGGAGTTCAAGGCGCTGGGCCGGCGTGGTGTCGAGCCCATCGCGCAACCTGGTCAGCATGCTGATGTTGAGTGGTCAGGGTGCTGTCGGTGTAGCCCTCTTCTGCTTCGCGGGCGCGGATCGCTTGGCCCTTCGGGTCGAGGAAGAGGCAGCGGATACGAGTGCCGGAGTCCAGCAGACGCTTGAGCTGATGATCGGGGTAGCTCTGGCAGAGGATGTTGAGCGACAGGACTGCTGCGCTGATCTCCTTCGCCTCGTCGAACATCGACGAGGCCGGGTAAGCGGAGGAGAAGGCCGAGCGGCTACTGAAGACAGCGGTCACGTCGGCAATCTGCGGCATGGAGCAGGCCGCGGCGTCGGGGCCGGCACTTCTGACTGGCTCCGGCTCTGCCCTTTGTGCCGGGATCTCGACAGCGGTCGCGGTGAACAGTTCGTGTGCCGACCTGTCCGGGAACATCGCCTCCAGGACACGGCAGTGACCTGAGTACGGCAAGCCTTTGAGCTCCCCGTCCAGCCATCGGTGGAGCTGCGCTCGACTCGGCCAACCGCCCTGCAACGACGGGCCCACCTTCTTGGCGGCTTTGTCGTACTCCTTACAGAACGTGCTCTAGGTCTGCCAGTGGCGTTGCGTCAGGAGGGTCTCCAACAGGATCGGCTGGTCAGTCAGGATCCGCGCCTCGGGCTGGGGTGCCATATAGGGCCCAGGCTAGCGACAGAGACGGGCTCGGACGAGACCAAGAGGAGACGAAAAGAGACGAGCCGATCACAGAAGGTACTCGGGAGCGATCGAGACGTGACAGATCCTCGGGCAATTCTCGTCGCATGACTGCGCCGTGTAACTCCTGCTCAGGGTGAGGTTGGAAATACATCAGCCTCCGCCGGGCCGTGGTGGCAGCCGAGAACGACTCAGGCGAGGCCGCTCACGATGACCGACACCGCGATGGCTGCTGGCGGTGCAACGGGACCGGTCAGGCGGGTGCGCTGCTGTGAACATTTACGTCGGCTGTTTCGCACTTCACGTCGATCCGCCTCGGCCGAACCACATGCGCCTCGAAGGTGGCCACACTGTCCCGATCAGTCACGGCCTCAACGCGGGTACGGTCCGCGTTCGCCTGGCCCACTTGGAACGCTCCACAGGTGAGCCGGTTCTCGGCCCACCCAAGTCCAAGGCCAGCGAGCGAATCGTCGGCATCCCACAAGCGATCGTCCCGGCCCTGAGAGAACACCTGCGGCTCTGCGTGAAGCCCGAAGCCGGAGCACTCATCTTCACGAGGATCAAGGGCGGCCCGATGCGCAGAAGCGGGTTCAACAAACTCTCCGGCCGGAGGGAGGCGGTACGGGCGATCGGCGCCCCGGGGCTGCACTTCCATGATCTCCGTCACACGGGAAACATGATCGCGGCGGACTCGGGCGCGGGCCTCAAGGACCTCATGGCGCATATGGGACACGACAACGTCCGAGCCGCGATTGATCTATCAGCACGCCGTCCGGAGAGCCGACAAGCTGATCACGGACGCCATCGACAAGCGTCTACTCGGGCATGAGACGAAGGGTAAGGCCGAGGGTGACACGGACGACGGCCCGTCCGCTCTGCCTGCAGTGAGGTAGATGCGACGCGCTCCCCGGCTTACGCGATCAAGACTGCAGCCAGCGCCCGTCTTGGTACTCGATCGGGATCTCGTCAGTCGACGGGTCGACTCCGAGCGCCTCCAGCGCATCGAACCACCGGTCCCGCTGAGATTCAGTCAGCCGCATCCCGCACCACGGGCAGTAGGAGATGACGATGACGGATGTTCCACCGTCATGGATGATCAAGCCGTACTCAATGAACCGCTCATTGAAGGTGATCAGCGCGTCTGGACAGACGAACGGGTCCGCATGCTGATCACACTCCCAGGCCACCTGGCGAACCATCGACTCGCAACAGTGCTCGACCACAGACACCTCTCCGCCTGATGGCACGCAGAGATCAACAACCTTGGACAAGATCAAGCCCAGGCACCGAATCTATCGGTCTACCTGGGCTTTCGCAGTGAGAGCGGGTGACGGGAATCGAACCCGCGCTGTCAGCTTGGGAACTGCATCGATCACGGCCCACTGGGGCGCTGAGCTGGGCAGAAGGCCGGTCCTGAGTGACCGTGGTTGACCCCTCGTCACCCCACTTAATGGCCCGCTAATGGCCCGACGACCAGCCTTCGACCTGGCATGACCCGAGCACCGAGGCACGTAACAGGACAATTTCACTTCTCCAAGACCCGACTCTTGCTTGCAGTATAACGTTTGTGTTATGAACTGGGGAGAGGTGGAGCTGGAGCCAGAAGTTGATGAGTGGTTCGACACCCTTGATCAGGAAGACCAGGAAACAGCGGCGTTCTACATCGACCTACTGGCCGAGCGTGGTGTCCTGCTCGACGAGCCTTTACACTCGTCAGCTCCGCGGCAAACTACGGGAGTTGCGGTTTCACCTCCACCGAGAGGCGGTGCGGATCACCTACTGGATCGCTCCGGGAAGAAGGACCGTCATGCTGACGGTGTTCCGCAAGCAGCGGATGCGCGAGACCACTGAGATCGATCGTGCGTGGCGGGCCATACAGCGGTGTATCACTGAGGCGCACACCACTGATGAGGAGTGAGCGGAGTGAGCGAGCGCAGGACTTGGGCCGACAGGAAGTCCGAAATAATGAGTCGTCCCGGTGCCGGAGCGGCCTACGAGGCGGCCAAGATCCGGTTCGAACTGGGCGAGGCCGTGAGACTGCGGCGTGAGCAACTTGGACTGACCCAGACCGAACTAGCTGAGCGCACTGGGCTGCAGCAGCCGGCGGTTGCACGGTTCGAGGCAGGAGGGACCATGCCGACCATCCCCATGTTGGAGCGCCTGGCAGAGGCTCTGGAGATGCGGCTCAGCGTCGAGTTCCAACCGCTGCGTGAGGCCGGCTGATCTCACCGAAAGCAGTGCCGGCAGTCGCATCCTGACTGCCTGCACTGCATCGCTAGTTGCACGGAAGATCGAGAACAGCCCCGGAAACGATCAGAGCCAGGTCGGAAATCCATCCCTGACCTGGCTTTCCTAGTGAGAGCGGGTGACGGGAATCGAACCCGCGCTGTCAGCTTGGGAACTCTTTCGAGATCAAGACCTCTGAGCAGGGGAAACGCTGACTTGGGCATCTGCGGGTGGAGTGACCGTGAGTTCCCGTGACTCCCCGCTGGTCGCTCTGCGAACGGGCACGCAACGGGCACGAACCTATGGCCATTCGATGCGAACAAGATAGACCTCGCGCTGCCGGTCCAGAACCACATAGGTGGCGAGACCACGTTCTCCGAACGCGTGCGTAAGCATCTTCGCCCTGGGGTTCTTGAAGTTGTACGGGTCTCCACTCCATGGAGCGGTCTCCAGAAGTGCGAACAGATCCGCGAGCGGATGCAGTGCGTGATCGGGTAGCGCGGCGATCTGTTCCTCGGCCACGGGATCGATGATGAGCTTGAACACCTAGACATCGATCCCACGAGCAGCAAGGATCTCCCGCCACGGCCTCCCGTGAGGAACGGGTTCGCCGGCAAGAGCCTGCTGGGCGCGGACGTGCATCTGACGGCGCCCCTCGGGATCCTTTGCGGTGTCACACGCGGAGATCCACCAGCGGTGCACGAAAGCGTTGAGCGCCCCAAGATCCAGGCTCACCTTGACCTCGTCGAGCACGGCCTTGAGCCCGGCGTCGAAAGCTTCGCGATCTTCCGGGACGACCAGCGCGGCACGGATGGTCCGCAGGTTCTTCTCAGGCAGAGGCGCGCCGACGGAGACGAAGTCCTGCGGTTGTGCGGTCATTCCCGCTCCCTTCCTTGTCCTCTAGAGACTACAGAGGAGGGGCGACATCCTTCACGCGCACACGAGAGATGGTCCTGCCACAGTATGAGAGTGGAGCGGGTGACGGGAATCGAACCCGCGCTGTCAGCTTGGGAAGCTGATGTTCTGCCATTGAACTACACCCGCGTACGACTCAAGGTCGCGTCCCCCACTGTAGCGGAAACTTGGCGCGCATCAGCAATCCCGGCCCCGCGCATTCTCCGCCAGCCCGGTAAGTTGCTCACCGTGTTGCTATCTGACCGTGACATCCTCGCCGAGATCAAGGCCGGGCGGCTGGGGCTGGACCCGTTCGATCCGGACATGATCCAGCCCTCCAGCATCGACGTACGGCTCGATCGCTTCTTCCGGGTGTTCGAGAACCACCGCTACCCGCACATAGACCCATCCGTCGAGCAGCCGGATCTCACGCGGATGGTGGAGCCCCAGGGGGACGATCCATTCATCTTGCATCCGGGCGAGTTCGTGCTGGCCTCCACGTACGAGGTCGTCACGGTGCCCGACCATCTGGCCTCGCGGCTGGAGGGGAAGAGTTCGCTGGGACGGCTGGGGTTGCTGACGCATTCGACGGCCGGGTTCATCGATCCGGGGTTCAGCGGGCATGTGACGCTGGAGTTGTCGAACGTGGCGACGTTGCCGATCAAGTTGTGGCCGGGGATGAAGATCGGGCAGTTGTGCGTGTTCAGGCTCAGTTCCCCCGCCGAACACCCGTACGGCTCCAGCAAGTACGGTTCCCGCTATCAGGGCCAGCGCGGCCCCACTCCGTCGAGGTCGTTCCGGAACTTCCACCGCACCAAGATCTGAGCGGGATGAGTGAGACGAGCACGATGAGTACGAAGGGGACGAGGGGCAAGGCGGGAGAAAGGTGAACGGAAGGTAGACGCGGAAGGTCTGATGGGTGATCGGGGCGGGTCGCCGCCTGCCCGCGAGGCGTTCCGTGACGCACGCGGGCCGGCGCGCCCGGCCAACCGGCGCGCCACCGGTCGGCGCCACCCGTCGGCGCCACCGATCACCGGGTCACGCCCCAGGCCACCGACACCGGCCGAGAGGTCACAACGCAGGTCGGGGTGCCTGGCCGATGGTCATGCCGTGGGCCGGTGCGGTCGGCCGGTACGGGCGACCAGTACGATCGGCCGGCACGGTCGGCCAATGCGGACGACCCAAAAGATCACGAAAGTACGCGGAATGCCGGTGTCGCACAACAGACGCCGGGTAGCCACAAGGCGAAGAGAAGATGAAGTTCGCATTTCTCCTGGTAAGCCATACCCTTTGCACGGACCATCCCCGCACATCTGGAGAACGACGTGCGCCTGCGTCTCACGCCACGTGAGGACAGCTACTACGACCTGTTCGCCGACTCGGCGAACAACCTGGTCACGGCATCCCGTCTACTGGTCGAGATCATCAGTGACGGCTCGGACAGGGAGGCCCTGGCCGAGAAGATGCGCGCCTGCGAGCACGCCGGTGACGAACGCACCCATGCGATCATGAACCGGCTCAATGAGAGCTTCATCACTCCGTTCGACCGCGAGGACATCTACCGGCTCGCCTCGAACCTCGACGACGTGATGGACGCCATGGAGGCCGCCTCCGACCTCATCCTGCTCTACCAGATCGACCATCTCCCCAAGGACGTCGTACGGCAGGTGGAGGTGCTGGAGCGGGCGGCGGAGCTGACCGCCGAGGCCATGCCGCGCCTCCGCTCGATGAAGAACCTCACCGAGTACTGGATCGAGGTCAACCGCCTGGAGAACCAGGGCGACCAGGTCTACCGGCGACTGCTGGCCAAGCTGTTCAGCGGTGAGTACGACGCGCTGACCGTCATGAAGATGAAGGAGGTCGTCGACGCGCTCGAAGAGGCGGCCGACGCCTTCGAGAGCGTGGCCAACACCGTCGAGTCGATCGCGGTCAAGGAAAGCTAGGACCAGCAGTGGACCTCACGCTCGCGCTCGTCATCGGCGTGGTCGTCATCGCACTGGCCTTCGACTACACCAACGGGTTCCACGACGCGGCGAACGCGATCGCCACCTCCGTCTCGACCAGGGCGCTGACCCCGAGGGTCGCGCTGTTCATGGCCGCGGCGATGAACTTCATCGGCGCCCACCTAGGCACCCAGATCGCCCAGACGGTGGGCCAGGGCATCATCGACGCCCCGGATGGATCGCACGGCCTGGTCATCGTGATCGCCGCCCTCATCGGCGCGATCGTGTGGAACGTGATCACCTGGTACTTCGGGCTGCCCTCCTCCTCCAGTCACGCCCTCATCGGCGGCCTGGTGGGCGCCGCGCTGGCCTCGGCCAGCGTCGTGCACTGGGACGGCGTCTTCGCGAAGGTCGTCATCCCGATGGTGCTGTCGCCGCTGATCGGGTTCAGCCTCGCCGCAGCGATCATGATCGCAATATATTGGATCTTCCGCAACCGCCAGCCGGGCAGGACCAACCGCGGCTTCCGCTACACCCAGACCGTCTCCGCCGCCGCCATGGCGCTCGGGCACGGGCTGCAGGACGCGCAGAAGACGATGGGCGTCATCTTCCTGGCCCTCACCGTCGGCGGCTTCGCCGAGCCGAGCGACCCCATCCCGCAGTGGGTCATCCTCTCCGCCGCGGGGGCGATCTCGCTGGGGACGTACGCGGGCGGCTGGCGCATCATGCGTACGCTGGGACGCCGCATCATCGCGCTCCACCCGCCCCAGGGCTTCGCCGCGGAGTCGGCGGCGGCGGCCGTCCTGTACGTGGCGGCCATCGGCTTCGGGGCGCCGATCTCCACCACGCACACGATCACCGCCGCGATCATGGGGGTGGGCTCCACCAAGCGGCTCAGCGCCGTACGGTGGGGGGTCGCGGGGAACATCGTCACCGCGTGGATCCTCACCATTCCGGCCGCGGCCATCGTGGCCGGGCTCTCCTACCTCGCCCTCCACCTCGTCATAGGGTGAACCGGCTCACTGTGGCGGGGCGTACATCACGTCGACGTCCCAGCGGTTGAAGCCGAGGGACTCGTACAGGCCGATCGCCGCCGTGTTGGTCTCGTCCACGTACAGCATGGCCTGGGCGAGGCCACGTGAGCGCAGATGGCCCAGCCCGGCCAGGGTGAGCGATCTGCCCAGGCCGGTGCCCTGCTGGGAGGGGTCGACGCCGACCACGTACACCTCTCCGAGCGGCTCGTGCCCGTGGTCGGAGGAGCCGTGGATCTTCGTCCAGTGGAAGCCGACGAGCCGGTCGCCGCGCACGGCCAGGAAGAAGCCGTCCGGGTCGAACCAGGGCTCCCGCTCGCGCCGCAGCAGGTCGTCCAGCGTCCAGGCGCCCTGCTCGGGGTGGTGGGCGAAGGCGGCGGCGTTGACCTTGAGCCAGGGCTCCTCGTCCTGACCGGGCACGAACGTGCGCAGGCTCACCCCCTCCGGCAGCGGGTGGGCAGCGAGGGGCGCGAAGAGGGAGCGGCGCATCTGCCACAGGGAGCGGACGCGCTCGAAGCCGAAGGCGGCGGCGAGCGCTCCCGCGCCCGGGTGGTCGCCGTGCGCCCACAGGCGGAGCGGGCCGCCGGTCAGGTCAATGATCGACCGCAGCAGCCGCGCGCCGAGGCCCCGGCGGCGGCGGGACGGGTGGACGACCAGCTCGACGCTCGGCCCCTCCACCTCGTCGGTGGGATCGACGTGCGCGTAGCCGGCCAGGGCTCCGTCGGCGCGCAACAGCAGCGAGCGGGCCCGCGGGTCGCCGCCGTAGCGCAGGTGGAGCATCACGTGCTCGTTGAGCGGCCGTACGCCGTCGGCGTCCGTCGCCGCCTCCACCAGGGCGAGCACTTCGGTGATCTCCTGGTCATCCAGCCGTTCGCGGATCTCCACGTTCACACTCACAGAACGAACTCTAGGCGTATGACTGGCAAATGACGCCATGTGACAGCCGGGCAAATCGTCACCTTTGTGACATTAGCCGCATGGTTTGCGGCCGTAACGTCTTGGGCCATGACGTCTCGTTCCCTCCTCCGGCTGGCGCTGGCCGGCGCCCTCGCCTCGGGTGCGGTCCTTCTCGCCACCCTCCCGGCGAACGCGAGCAAGGCCCCCAAGACGGTCCCCGTCCGGCTGCTCGCGCTCAACGACTTCCACGGCAACCTCGAACCGCCCACCGGATCCGCCGGCCGCATCGTGGACGAACACGGCCAGACGGTCGAGGCCGGTGGTGCCGCCTACATCGCCACGCACATGAAGGCCCTGTCCGACAGGAACACCATCGCCGTGGCCCAGGGCGACCTCATCGGCGCCACACCGCTCATCTCGGCCGCCTACCACGACGAGCCGTCGATCGAGTTCCTGGACAAGCTGGGGCTCAAGGTGGCCGCGGTCGGCAACCACGAGTTCGACGAGGGCTACGCCGAACTGCGGCGGATCATGGACGGTGGCTGCCACCCGGTGGACGGCTGCTCGCCCGCCGGCAAGTGGAAGGGCGCCAAGTTCGACTACGTGGGCGCGAACGTCCTGTTCAAGAACCCCAACGAGAAGACCGACGCGCTCGCGGCGCTCGGCGGCTCGAACTCGCGGCAGGTCAAGCAGCTCCTGGCCGACTGGGGCGTGCCCGCGCTGCCCCCGGTCAGCATCAAGGTGATGAACGGCGTGCCGATCGGCTTCATCGGGCTGGTCACGCAGACGACCCCGAACATCGTCACGACCGAGGGCATCAAGGACCTCAAGTTCGTGGACGAGGTCAAGGCCGCGAACGTGGCCTCCAAGCTGCTCAAGCTGCTCGGGGTGAAGGCCCAGGTCGTCCTGATGCACGAGGGTGACCAGGTGGCGGCCGGGCAGTCGCCCGACGCGTGCAGCGCCGTCCCGGGGGCGGGCAACCGCATCGCCGCCGAGGTGGACACCGAGGTCGACCTGATCCTGAGCGGCCACTCGCACCAGGCGTACCTGTGCGAGGTCAAGGACCCGGCGGGCAACGACCGCGTGTACTCCCAGGGCGGTTCGAACGGCCGGGTCATCACGCAGGTCGACCTGAAGGTGAACGTCAAGACCAAGGACATCGACCGGGCCTCCGTCGTGGCGGACAACCACGTCGTGACGCGTACGGTCGCCGCCGACCCCGCGATCTCGAAGTTCGTCGGGTTCTGGCAGGACGAGGTCTCGTCCGTCGCCAACAAGGCGGTCGGCACGATCAGCTCCGACATCACCAACGCCGCCGCGCCCTCCGGCGAGTCGCCCCTCGGCAACTTCATCGCCGACGCCCAGCTCGCCGCCACCAAGACCGGCGGCAACGCGCAGATCGCGCTGATGAACCCGGGCGGCGTACGGGCCGCGCTGACGCACGCCGGCTCCCCGGCCAAGGAGGGCGACGGCGTCGTCACGTACGGCGAGGCGTTCACCGTGCAGCCGTTCAACAACCTGATGCAGGTGGTCACCCTCACCGGCGCCCAGCTCAAGACGGTGCTGGAGCAGCAGTTCACCGGCGGGCCGAACAGCCAGGCGTTCACCAAGATCCTGCAGCCGTCGGCGAACTTCACCTACACCTACAGCCGCGGCGCCGCCTGGGGCTCGAAGATCTCCGGCATGAAGATCGACGGTGTGCCGGTGACGGACGCGCAGACGATCCGGGTCGCGGCCAACAACTTCCTGGTGGGCGGCGGCGACGCGTTCCTCGCCTTCAAGGACGGGACGGACCTGTGGAGCGGGCCGCTGGACATCGACGCCTTCGTCGACCACCTCGGCAAGAACAACCCCATCGCCCCGCCGGCCACCGACCGCATCACGGTCGTCGACTAGCCCCTGCTCTCTGAAATCCCTGCTTCACCTGCGGCCCGGCCTCTTCAGGCCGGGCCGCTACCGCTCCCAGGCCAGCCACTTGCGCTCGACCTCCGCCTCCAGGTCGACCCCGTGATGGCGGGCCATGAGCAGGACGTGACACACCACGTCGGCCAGTTCCTCGCGGAAACCGGCCGCCCGCTCCTCCTCGGTACGGCCCCTGTCCCTGGCCCTGCCGGTGAGCATGAGGAACGCCTGGGTCAGCTCGCCCACCTCCTCCTGGAGCTTCAGCAGGAACCAGGTGTCGTCGCGATCGATGCCCAGGTGGTCGGCGTAACGCCGCGAGATGGACTCGATCTCGTCGGAGAGCTGTCTTAGGTCCACCCCGCCGAGTCTAGGTGTCGCAGGGGGTGCCGCCGTAGCCGTCGTCAGGCGTCGTGCAACGGCAGCACCGCTACGAATCGTGCGCCCGGGTCGTGGTCGGCGACGGTGAGGGTGCCGCCGTGGGCCGTGGCGATCTCCCTCGACAGCGACAGCCCGAGCCCGCTGCCGCCGTTGTCCTTGGCCCTGGCGTTCTCCAGCCGGGTGAACCGTTCGAACACGCGCTCCCTGTCCTGGGGCGGGATCCCGTCGCCGTCGTCGGTCACCGTGACGACCACCCGGCTCCCCCGTACGGCCGCCTCGACGTCGATGCGGGTGGCGGCGTGCCGGGTGGCGTTGTCGAGCAGGTTCGTCAGGAGGCGGTCGAGCTGCACCGGCGAGCCGAGGACGGGCGCCACCCCGCACGCGCGCAGGAAGATCGGCACCCGGGCGTCCGCGCGGCGGCGGACCTGGTCCTCGGCCACGCGGCACAGGTCCACCACGCGGCGTTGCGGCGGCGCGCCGGCGTCGAGCCTGGCCAGCATCAGCAGTTCGTCGATGATGCCGGTCAGCCGGTCGGCGGCGGCCAGCACCCGCGCGCCCGTGACCTGCCAGTCGGTCTCGTCGGGGTAGGCGTTGGCCACCTCGATCTGCGTGCGCAGGGCGGAGATGGGGCTGCGCAGCTCGTGCGAGGCGTCGGCGACGAAGCGGCGCTGGGTCTCGGCCGAACGTTCCAGCCGGTCGAGCGCGTGGTTGGCGGTGGCGGCCAGGGCGGCGATCTCGTCCCCCGTGTCGGGTACGGGCACCCGCCGGCTCAGGTCACGGCCCGTCAGCTCGGCCAGCCCGCCGCTGATGCGCTCGACGGGCCGCAGGGCCGTCCTGACGGCGGCCCACGTGAGGCTCCCCACGACCAGCGGGACCAGCGGGGTGCCGAGGAACACCAGGGCGTGGATCCATCTGAGCGACCGGTCCACGTCGGCGAGCGAGGCGGCCCCGTACACGGTGACCGACCCGGCGACGGCGCGCTGGGCGGTGGCGGGTCCGGCGGTGGAGTGGGCGACTGTGGGAGGTCCGATGGTGGCGGATGCGGCGAGGGCGGGTCCCGCGGGTGTGCGGACGGTCATGGCCATCACGAGGTAGCGGGTCGCGGGCTCGGCGGGGTCGCGCGTCACCTCCACCTCGGTCGTACGGACGGTTTCTAACCCGTACGGCCTGAGTGCCGTGACCCGCGCGTCGGCGGGATGGGACGGGCCGCTGCTCGCGAGCACGTCACCGGTGGCCGAGACCACCCGTAGCAGCTCGACGCGCTCCGGCGGCTCCAGCACCCCGGGCAACTGCCCGGCACGTACGTCGCCGGCCACCCTGCGCACGGCCAGCTCGACCCTGGCCAGCAGGACCCCGTGCAGGCTGTCGGGCACGGTGGCGAGCATGAGGGCGGCCGTGGCGGCGACGACACCAGCGGCCGCCAAGGTCGCGATCGCGGTCAGGCGTGCCCGGATCGAGCGCGGAAACAGCCGGTCTACCATCCCATCTCACCCTCCGTACGTCACCGTCCGTGACATCTACCCCGGGCGCACGCCCGCCACGTTTAGCGAGTTGATCTGGGCCCACGGGGTTGGACCTGCCGACTTCTGGATACGCTCCGTATTCCTTTCGCTCGTGGCGATTCCGCTGACGGCGTGCACGCCTTCCGCACGAGGAGCGCCGGGGCCAGGGTGGACGCCATGAAGGTTCTGGTGCTGGGCGGCACGGAGTTCGTGGGCAGGGCGGTCGTCGACGAGGCGTTGGCGCTGGGGTGGGAGGTGACGACGTTCAACCGGGGCAGCCACGCGCCGGTCGAAGGGGTGACGGCGGTGCGCGGCGACCGGGCGGCGCCCGGCGGGCTGGCGGCGTTGGAGAGCGGCGAGTGGGACGTCGTGGTCGACACCTGGTCATGGGCGCCCTCGGCGGTCAGGGACACCGCGACGCTGCTGGCCGGGCGGGCGGGCTCCTACGTCTACGTGTCGAGCCGGTCGGTCTACGCCGACCCGGTGCCGTTCGGCGCCGACGAGAGCGCGCCGGTGGTGGCGTCCTCGCCCGACGAGAGCGACGACAGCGACTACGCCAGGAACAAGGCGGGGGCCGAGCTGGCGGCCGTGGCCGCCTTCGGCGACCGGGCGCTGCTGGCGCGGGCCGGCCTGATCCTCGGGCCCTACGAGAACGTCGGGCGGCTGCCCTACTGGCTGACCCGGATCGCGCAGGGTGGTCCGGTGGTCGCCCCGGCGCCAGGAGACCTCGGGCTGCAGTACGTCGACGCGCGTGACCTGGCCGGGTGGTGCCTGGAGGCGGGGGCGCGGGGCGTCGGCGGGGCGTTCAACGTGGTGAGCCCGCCGGGGTTCACGACGATGCGCGAGCTGCTCGAAGAGTGCGTGAAGGCCACCGGGTCCGACGCCGAGCTGCGCTGGATCGAGCCCGAGCGGCTGCTGGCGGCCGGGGTGCAGCCGTGGATCGAGCTGCCGATCTGGCTGGTGGGCGACGACTACGCGTTCATGCACGGGGGTGAGGTGGGCAAGGCGGTGGCGGCCGGGCTGCGCCTGCGTCCGGTGTCGGAGACGGTGGCCGACACGTGGGCCTGGCTGCGCGGCATCGGCGGAAAGGCGCCCATACGGCCCGACCGGCCGAACAAGGGGCTCGACCCGGCGGTGGAGGCGCGGCTCCTGGCATAACAGGCCAAGTCATGGGCGAGGCTGGTCACGAACGGGACGGATCATGAGCGGGGCGGGTCACGGGCGGGGTGGGTCGCGCCGGGTGCGGGCGAGGTCGTAGAGGGCGGCGGCGAGGGCGATGCAGACCGAGGCCACCACCACGACCAGCCCGTGCCGGAACGCCACCGCCCAGCCGTCCCCCAGCGAGCCGAAAAAAGTCGTGCCCGCCGCCGCGATCCCGATGGCCGACCCGAGCCGCTGCCCGGTCTGCAGCACCCCGGCCGCGCTGCCCCCGCCCGCGGGCGGCACCTCCGACAGCGTGATGGCCTGGTTCGGCGAGATGACCAGGCCGCTGCCCATGCCCGCCACCAGCAGCGGCAGCGCGGTCGCCAGCCCCGCCGCCCGGCCGGGCACCAGCTCGGTGGCGACCATCGTGGCCAGCAGCCCCACGATCACCATGGTCAGCCCGACGGCCACCAGCCGCCGTCCGAACCGTGTCACGAGGTGGCCCCCGACCGCGGCGGCCGAGGCCGAGCCGAGCGCGAACGGCGTGATCGACAGCCCCGCCATGAGCGCGCTGTAGCCGTGGCCGCTCTGCAGGTACAGCGTGAAGATGAAGAAGATGCCGGTGAATCCGGCGAAGTAGAACAGCGCGATGGCCGTACCCAGCCGGTACGACCGTTTGCGGAAGAGCGACAGGTCCACCAGCGGCTCACGCCGGTACAACCGTTCCCACGTCACGAACCCGGCCAGCACCGTCAACGCGGCCGGTACGAGCAGCCACTTGGCGTTCCCCTCCCACTGGTTGCGCTGGATGAAGGGCAGCAGCAGCCCCGCCACCCCGACGCCGAGCAGGAGCACACCGACCGGGTCCATGCTCTCGTGCCGCCGGTGCACGAGCTGTGGACGCGGCAGCACCCGCCAGGCCAGCGGCAGCAGGACGAGCCCGATCGGCAGGTTCACCAGGAACACCCAGCGCCAGCCGTGGTCGGCCCCGAACACGGTCACCAGCGAGCCGCCGATCAGCGGCCCGGCGGCCGTGGAGACGCCGATGGTGGCGCCGAGCGCGCCGAAGGCCCGGCCGCGTTCGTAGCCCTGGAACATCTGCTGGATCAGCCCCGAGACCTGCGGGTTCAGCATTCCGGCCGCCATGCCCTGCACCAGGCGGGAGACGATCAGCGTGTTCATCTCCGCGGCGAAGCCGCAGGCGGCGCTGGAGAGGGTGAAGAACGCCACACCCCACAGGAAGACCGTGCGACGGCTCCGGGCGTCCCCCAGGCGTCCGGCCGGGATGAGCAGGAGGCCGAACGTGAGGGCGTACCCCGACAGGGTCCACTGCAGGCCGTCGTCCGTGGCGTTCAGGCTCTGGCGGATCGACGGCAGCGCGACGTTGACGATGCTCACGTCGAGCCCCGTCATGAAGGCGGCGACCAGGCACACGGCCAGTGCGCGCCGTCGTGTGTCGGACCCGGACGCCCTCATCACCCCCTTGCCGCACTGCGCTCATGATTCCCGTCAGATCCTGAAATATCGCCCACCGACGGCTTCTTTACCGGCCCGCCCACGCGAGCCGCCCCTCTCCCAAGTGATCGGCCTCGACGGTCCGCAGGGAGGAACGGTGGTCTTCGTTTCGGGACGAAAGGGGAGTAGCGTCCGATCATGGGCACGACGGCGGTCGAGCAGAACGGCATCAACGCGATCCCCGAAGGCGAGCGGCGCGGTCGGCCGCGCGACCTGTTCTGGCCGTGGGCGGGGTCCAACCTGTCGTTGTTCGGTGTCGCGTTCGGCGTCTACATCGTCGGGCTGGGCCTCGGCGTGGTGCCCGCGATCATCGTCGGAGCCCTCGGGTACGCGCTGTCGTTCCTGCTCGTGGGCCTGGTCGCGGTCGGTGGCGCGCGCTCGGGCGTGCCCACGATGACGCTGGGCCGCGCGCCGTTCGGCTACCAGGGCAACAAGCTGCCCACCCTGCTGTCCTACGTCTCGAACGTCGGCTGGGAGATCGTGCTCGTCACGCTGGCGGCGCAGAGCGGCGCGGAGATCCTCAGGCGGATCGCCCCGGGCCTCCCGGTCACGACCACCACCGCCGTGTGCTTCGCCGTCGCCGCCGTGGCGGTGATCGCGGTCGGCGTGTACGGCCACGCCATGATCATGGTCGTCCAGCGCTACCTCACGTACGTGTTCGTCGTGCTGACGGTCGTCTACCTGGTCCTCATGGTCCCGAGGCTCGGCGGCTCGCTGGAGACCACGGCCGGGCCCGGCGGCTGGGTGGGCGGGATCGTCTTCGCCATGACGCTGCTGGGCCTGGGCTGGGTCAACTGCGGCGCCGACTACTCCCGCTACCTGCCCGCGACCTCCTCACCACGCTCGGTGGCCCTGTGGACGACGCTCGGCGGCGCGCTGCCGCCGATGGTGCTGCTCGTGTTCGGCGTGCTGCTGACCGGCGGCGATCCCCGGCTGGCCGAGGCGGCGGGCGCCAACCCGGTGGCGGCGCTGGCCGGGGCGCTACCGACCTGGTTCCTGCTGCCGTACCTGCTGACCGCCATCGGCGGATTCCTGGCCGGGGCCATCATGGACATCTACTCCTCCGGGCTGTCGATGCTGGCGCTGGGCGTGCCCGTCAGGCGGCACCACGCGGTGCTGATCGACGGGTTGCTCATGGTGCTGGGCGGCTACTACCTGCTGTTCGTCTCGACCAGTTTCCTGGCCACGTTCCAGGCGTTCCTGGCCGTCGTGGGCGTGGTGATGGCGGCCTGGGCCGCGATCTTCCTGGTGGACATGCGGCGGCTGCGGGGCGGCGGCAGGACGTACGACGAGCGGCTGTTGCGCCCGGACGCGCCCGCGCTCAACTGGCCCGGCGTGGTGTCGCTGGTCGTGGCGTCGGCCGTCGGCCTCGGGCTCATCACCTCGGCCGATCCGAACATCGCCGCGTTCGTCGGCTTCCTGATGAGCGACGAGATGAGGTCCGGCACGTTCGGGTCGGCGAACATCGGCGTAGTCGTCGCGCTCGCGCTGGCCGGGCTCCTCTACTTCGTGATCACGGCCGTCGCCCGCCCCAGGAGCGCGATGGCGCGGGGCTGAGCCGTCGCACGACCCCGTCGCCCCGGATCCGAGCCTCGCCGCTGCGCCTCGCGGAGGCCGCCCCAGGTTACTCTTGGTGAGTCATGATGGACATTCCGTTGCGGCTGCTGAAGTGGGCGGCGCCGGTCACCGCGTGTGTGCTGCTGGCGATCGACGTGGTCGGCGCGTGGCGCGACGGTCGCACGGGCGTGGCCGTGGGCGGTGTGCTGCTCGGCCTGGTGTACGCGGCGGGTCCGGCGATCGAGGGGCGGCGGCGGTTCGCCAGGGGGTTGTGGCTGGGCCTGGTGACGTCCGGGTGGGCGGTGCTGGCCGTGGCGGCGCCGCCGTTCGTGTGGCTGGCGTTCCCGCTGCTGTTCGCGTACCTGCACGTGTTGCCGTTGTGGGCGGCCATGTTCGGGGTGGCGGTGCTGACGTCGGCGGCGACCCTGGCGGCGGCCTGGCACGCGGGTGAGCCGGCCGTGCCGCTGCTGGTCGGTCCAGGCGTCGCGGCGCTCGTGGTGACGCTGCTCGCGCTCGCCTGCCGGGCGCTGCGCGCCGAGATGGAGCGGCGTCACCACGAGTACGAGCCGCCACCGGGCGGGAGGGCCGGGCGGGTGGTCAGGCGGTGACGACGGCGAAGTCCGGGACCGGGCGGTCCAGTACGGCGACCAGCCGCCGCAGGACCGTCGTGTCCCCCTCGCGCTCGACCCCCTCCACCCCCTTGCCCGCCAGCAGCCCGACGAGCTGGGCCTTGGTCAGCCGCAGGGTCAGGTCGGCGCTCTCGTCGCGCGGGTCGGCCTGCTGGATGAGCGCGCCGTTGGACAGCGTCGTACGGTAACGCCTGCCCAGGTCGGTCAGGTGCCAGTCGATGGCCAGCCGCTCGTGCCAGGCCCTGGGGCCGTCCACCCGGATGGCGATCGAGTCGAAGATCTGCTCCACGGTCAGCGCGGCGAGCAGGTCGGGCGCTGCGGGCTCCAGGGTGGCGGGCACGATGCCGTCGGCCAACTCCAGGGCGCCCATGAGGTAGAAGTTGCGCCAGGTGGCGTTCTCGGCGCCGTGGCCGAGCCTGGTGTAGACCTCGACCAGCAGGTCGCGGGCCTCCTTGTTGCCCTCGTCGGCGAAGACGGCGTGGTTGAGGAGCTGGGCGGCGAAGCGCAGGTCGTTCTCGTCGACGTAGCGACGGGCGAAGGCGACCACGGCCGCGCCTCCGCCGAGGCACTCGACGTAGCGCAGGGCGCTCTCGCGCGGCGGGTGCTCCCACAGGTGCGCCGGGTTGCCGTCGAACCAGCCCAGGTACCGCTGGTAGACGGCCTTGACGTTGTGGCTGAGCGAGCCGGTGTAGCCGTGCGTGTGCCAGACCTGCTCCAGCTCGGGCGGCAGTTGCACGGTCTCGGCGATCTCGACGGCCGTCAGTCCCTTGTTGAGCAGGCGCAGGGTCTGGTCGTGCAGGTAGGCGTACATGTCGCGCTGCTGCCCGAGGAAGCGTTCGACGCGTTCGCGGCCCCAGGTGGGCCAGTGGTGCGAGGCGAAGGCGACCTCGGCCCGCCCGGCGAACAGGGAGACGGTCTCGGTGAGGTAGCGCGCCCAGGCCCGCGCGTCTCGGACGGCGGCGCCGCGCAGGGGCAGCATGTTGTGCTGGTTGTGGGTGGCGTTCTCGGCCAGGCACAGGGCGTGGTGTCCGGGCAGGAGGAAGGTCATCTCGGGGGACCCGCGGGTCACGTGGAAGACCAGGTGGACGCCGTCGACGATCTCCTCCTGGCCGGTACGCGCGATCTCGACCGTGGGCGGGACGAGCGACATGGTGCCGGTGGAGACGGTCATGCCGAGTCCGGCGCCGATCTGGCCCTCCGGGGAGCGGGGCAGGGCGGGGCCGTACGTGTAGACGGCGCGGCGGTTCATGGCGGGGCCCGCGTAGACGTTCTCGGCCATCGCGTGCTCCATGAACCCGGCGGGGGCCAGGATCGGCACCCCGCCGCCGGTCGCGGGGAGCACGCCGCGTACGCCGCCGAAGTGGTCGGCGTGGGCGTTGGTGTAGATCACGCCGGTGACGGGACGGTCGCCGCGGTGGGCCCGGTACAGCTTGAGCGCGGCGGCGGCGCACTCTGTGGAGATCAGCGGGTCGATGACGACGACGCCGCGTTCGCCCTCGGCCAGGGTCATGTTGGAGATGTCCAGGCCGCGTACCTGGTAGATGCCGTTCGTGACCTCGTACAGGCCCTGTCTGGCGCAGAGCCGGCCGTGGCGCCAGAGGCTGGGATGGGCCGTGTCGGGGCAGTCCGCCTGGAGGAAGTCGTAGGAGTCGTTGTCCCACACGACCCGGCCGTCCACCGTTCTGATCACTGCGGGGGTGAGCTTGGCGATGAACCCACGGTCCGCGTCGTCGAAGTCACCCCGGTCGTGAAATGGAAGGTCTGCCATGCCTAGCCGACTTCCCCACAATTCGGGCAAATAGCTCAATAGACGCCCAAATAGGATGAATCTCCAGCAGGGGCATCCGCGCTGCGTTCTGGGGCGGATGTGGTTGGCTGGTCGGGTGAAAGCGTGCGTGTTCGACCTCGACGGTGTGCTGGTGGACTCCGAGCCGGTCTGGGAGGAGGTACGCCGGGCGTTCGTCGCCGACCACGGCGGCACGTGGCAGCCCGACACGCAGTCCAGGCTCATGGGCATGAGCACCGCCGAGTGGGCGGCGTACCTGCACGAACTGGGGGTGGGCCTGGCGCCCGCCGACATCGCGCGCGGCGTGGTCGAGCAGATGGCGGCCCGCTACCGCCACGGGGTGCCGCTGATGCCGGGGGCGGTGGAGGCCGTGCAGCGCCTGTCGGAGCAGGTCACGCTGGGGCTGGCCAGCTCGTCCCCGCGCCGGTTGATCGACGTGGTGCTCGACGGGGCCGGGCTGACGCGGTGCTTCGCGGCCACCGTCTCCACGGAGGAGGTGGCGCGCGGCAAGCCCGCGCCCGACGGCTACCTGGAGGCGGCCCGGCGGATGCGGGTCGATCCGCGCGGCTGCGTGGCGGTCGAGGACTCCAGCAACGGGCTGCGCTCGGCGTACGCGGCGGGCATGCGCGTGATCGCCGTACCGCATCCGCGCTACCCGCCCGCGCCCGACGCCCTCGCCCTGGCCTGGCACGTGCTGCCCGGCCTCGACGCGCTCACCCCGGAGACGCTCTCATGACACGGAACCCTTGTGGCAGCGGGGCCGACGACCCGCACCGGGGGTCGCTCTCGGAGAAAGTCGGCCCTGGTGGCTACGATTTGGGAATCGTGCGAGACATCACGGTTTTCAGCGGCAGTGCTCATCCCGACCTGGCTGAGGAGATCTGCGCCCACCTGGGCACCCCACTACACCCCGTACGGCTCAACCGCTTCGCCAACGACGTGCTCGAAGTGCAGCTCCAGGCCAACTGCCGTGAGCGCGACGTCTTCCTCATCCAGCCGCTCGTCCCGCCCGTGCAGGAGCACCTCGTGGAGCTGCTGCTGATGCTCGACGCCGCCCGCGGCGCCTCCGCGGCCCGCACGACCGTAGTGATCCCCCACTATGCCTACGCCCGCAGCGACAAGAAGGACGCCCCGCGCATCTCGATCGGGGCGCGGCTGGTGGCCGACCTGATGGTGGCCGCGGGCGCGAGCCGGGTGCTGGCGATGACGCTGCACTCGCCGCAGGTCCACGGCTTCTTCAGCGTGCCCGTCGACCACCTGCACGCGCTGCGCGAGCTGGCCGCCCACTTCCAGCGCTACGACCTGTCGAACACGGTCGTCGTCTCCCCCGACCTCGGCAACGCCAAGGAGGCCGCGCACTTCGCCCGGCTGCTCGGCACCGACGTCGCGATGGGCGCCAAGCAGCGCTTCAGCGACGACCGGGTGGTGATCAGCTCGGTGATCGGCGACGTGGCGGACAAGGACGTGATCATCCTCGACGACGAGATCGCCAAGGGCAGCACGGTGATCGAGCTGCTCGACCGGCTGCGCGAGCGCCGGGTCAGGTCCGTACGCGTGGCCTGCACCCACGGCCTGTTCGCCGGCGGGGCGATCGAGCGGCTGAGCGCGCTGCCCGAGGTCGAGGAGATCGTCTGCACCAACACCGTGCCGCCGCCCAAGCCCAGCGACAAGCTAACCGTGCTGTCGATCGCGCCCGCCCTGGCCGAGGCCATGCGGCGCATCCACGACGGCGAGTCGGTCAGCGCCCTGTTCGGCACGCCCTGACACCCGGCGCCGACGTCGCGCGACCTTCCATGACGGCCGCGAATCGATCATAGTTGCGTTCATGCACGCAGCGACGGAACGCCTGCTGGAGGACTTTCTCGACGCCGTCGGACCGGCCGTACCCCTGGTCGCGCTCTGGGCCCACGGTTCGCTCGCGCGCGGCGACTACCAGCCAGAACGCAGCGACCTGGACCTGATCGCGGTGCTCGACTCCCCCGCGACGATGGACCACTGGCGGCGGATCAAGGCCGTCCACCGGAGGCTGCGGCTGCCGCCGGCGGAGCTGCTGCACTGCTCCTACCTGGCCAGGCAGGAGCTGGACGACCTCGCGGGCGAGCACGTCACGTGGGCGCACGGGCGCATCTTCCGCCGTCCGGTCACCGCGGTCACGCGTCGCGAACTGCACGAGGGGGCCCGGGTGCTGTACGGGCCGCCGCCGGCCGAGCTGCTGCCGCCCGTGTCGGACGAGGAGCTGGCCCGGTTCGTCCGTACGGACCTGCGTGACTACTGGCTGGTCAAGGCCCAGGCGCGGCGGCGCTGGCTGCAGGACATCTGGGTGGACCTGGGCATGATGACGGTCGCCAGGGCCACGGTGACCCTGCGGGAGGGACGCCTGATCAGCAAGCTGGAGTCGCTGGACGTCCTGGCCGAGCTGGGCGCCCCGGAGACGGTCGTGGCCGACATCCGCGCCCGCCGCTACGGCACCCCGCGCCCGGTGCTGAGCCGGTTCAGGAGGGGGCGCCTGGCGCGTGCGTTCGTACGGTCCGCCATCAGACGCGCCCTCGCCTGAGCCCCGTCGGCGCGCGGAGGCGGCCTACCGTCTCACCAGCCAGGATGGCAATGCGCGGCTGGTTTGTTAGGTGCATAGTGTTAGCGCCAACCTAAACCCGGGAGAGGGCAGCAAATGGGGGAAAGCAGGCAGTCCTATCTGGTGGCCGCGGCCTCGGCGGTGTCGCTCCTGAACGACCCGGCCGTGGCGGCGTCGTGGGACAAGCCGAGCGCGCTGATGGAGTTCAGCGTCGCGGGACTGGCCGGACACCTGGCTCACCAGCTCGTGAGGGCCGCCGACGTGCTCCCGCCCGCCGCGCCCGACGGGCCCGCCCAGGAGCCGATCGCGCTCATCGAGCACTTCTCGCGCTCGCCGTGGGTGCAGGCCGGGCTCGACCACGAGAGCAACCTGAGCATCCGGCGCGGCGGTGAGGCGGCCGCGGCGGCCGGGCCCGCGGTGCTGGTCGAGCGGGCCCAGGCGCTGCTGGAGATGCTGAGCGCCGCGCTGCCCGCCGAGCCCGCGGACCGGGTCGTGTACCTGCCGTGGTCGGGCTGGTCGCTGCGGCTGGACGACTTCCTGCTCACCAGGCTCGTGGAGCTGGTCGTACACTCCGACGACCTGGCGTCCAGCGTCGGCGTGGAGACCCCGGCCCTGCCCGACTCGGTCATCGAACCGGTGGTCGAGCTGCTGGCCCGGCTCGCCGTACACCGCCACGGCCCGACGGCCGTCATCCGTACGTTGAGCCGAACCGAACGCGCCCCAGCCACCATCAGCGCCTTCTGACCCTCCGAGATGAGCGTCGTCAAGCGTCGCTGAGCGGTGCGGCGGTGAGGCTGCGTAGTTCGCGAGCAGCCTCCAGTCCTCGCGCCTTCTCCGGCAGCCCGTCAAGCATCTGACCGATGATCCGCGCGCGGATCGTGCTGACCGGCCACGCCTGCGCCGTCGCGATGGCCTGCTGCAGCCCGTCGGAAACATCGCGGTCCCGGGCCTGAGTGAGGGCATGTACGAGCGACAAGTTCGCCGCGTTGCCGAGGAACGCGCGGGGGCACAGCGTGCGGGCCTGCTCTGCTGCCTTGAGCGCCTCTCGAGGCTCCCCGACCAAGGCGTAGGGATAGGCGAGCGCCCACGCCTGCGCCCACGCCCGGAAGCTCCACAGGGGCGAAGTCTGATCGCTGTTCACCGATTCCGGCAGCTTGTCGAATGTACGCTGCAGGTCACGCAGCGCGGCATAAGTGTTCTCCTTGTCGCCCTGAGACGCCATCAGGAACGCGCGCACCATGTGGGCCTCGGCGAGGCTCCGGGACGGCGCCCCGTCCGCGATCTCAATGGCCTCGTTCGCCAGCTTGGCCACGACCGGTGCTGGCCGCCCGGCCCAGAACCCGTACTCGGCCTCCCAACCGCGGACCCAGACACGGAGTTCACGGTCGTCGGTGGCGTCGGCGGCCCGGCGGGCCAGCCGCCAGGATCGCAGCGAGGAGCCCTGATCTCCGATGTCGCTCAATTCCATGCCCATGAGTACGGCGAGTTGCGCGCTGACTCGTAGTAACCCTAAGCGAGCGGTGGACGATGACGTCCGCTTGAGGATCGTGGAGACCTCGGCGAAGTCAGACGCGATGGTGGGGAAGACCGTCCCGGGGCGATTGGTGTAGTAGGCGAAGTCGTGCTCCCAGGCAATCTCTGTCCAGTCGTCCATGCTGATACCGCTGCGACTCGCGATGGTCCGCTCAACCCCAGAGAAGAGGGCGTCCCACGTGCCTGGCGGGATTGCAGCGCCCGCACCGAGAGCGGCGAGGATCTGCATGACGGCGCGGCGTTCCATATCGTCGTCCTCGACATGAGATGAGGGTTTTGTACTTTCCACCGTACCCACACGGAAGTTATCCAACTCGGTCATTGCAGCATGGAGAGCCACAAGTCGACCGTCGGCCCCGTAGAGGTTGTCCAGGCGTTCCAATACATCCGGCTGCACGCGAGCGAGTCCCCGCTCCCACCTGGACAGGTCGCCATCGTCGCACAGCGCCTTCGCCGCCGCTTCGCGCTGAGGGAGGTTGCATACGTCATCCCGCCAATGCCGCAATTCGGAGCCCAGCAAGTGCCAGGGCGACGCGGAGGGATCGACGGCGTCAGGGCGGCGGGGCATCGCATTCATCTCCTCGTTGCTGGGATTTCTGGAAAAGCGAGTTCCAACATCCATCCCCTTGGATGTCCCCCCGAACTCTTTCACTATGACACTGCGCGTTCCGCCGGACCGCGAAAACCACTGGAGAGTGCGTAACCGCTGATCAGAAAGGCCGCAAGGTGAATCCCGGAATTGATCTCGAATCAGCCGATTCGCTTGAGCGGGATGGCGACTGAAATGGATTCGAGTGATGTGGGCGTGCGGGCCTCCGAGCAGGAGGCCGCGATCAGAGCGTGGCTCCGCCTCGATGTGAGAGAACGTCAGCGCGCCGTCCTCGCCAACACCTTCCCGGAGTGGACGTTCGCGTACCGGCTCGGCGGTGACGGCCGCTGGGTCTGGACCGCCACGGCGTTGTGGCAGCCCACGCTGGAAATGGTCACTGCCGGTGTGCTGCGGGAGGTTCAGCGCGGCGATCCCATCGAACTCATGGCCGCTCTGACCGTACAGATGTCGCGCGTCAAGTGCCTGGCTCGGCATCGCGCTCGCGGGCGGCCCGCGCCATGACCGACGCGCTTTCCTGCTGCGGCGACTGTGGCCGGAACGTGGTCATGGTCCACCTCATCGATCGCGGCGGTGTGCCGATCGATCTCGACCCTGAGCCCGTGGTCGGCGGCGACTACACGTTCTGGAACCCGACCTATGGCGTGCCAAGTCCAGGCCCGCCACCGTCCCAGCGCCCCGCGACCTGCCGGAGCACCTGCGCGGGCAGTGGAACGGCGAGCAGGTGGCCGACGGCCGCGCCTGGTTCGTCCAGCACGTGTGCGGGCTGGCGGCAGCCCAGATCGCAGCAGGGCGACGCGCGAGTCAGCGCGCATAGACCGCCCTCGCCCGGTGCGTAGCCGGAGGGCCTCCCCGGGCAGGGGCGCCGTCTCGCTCAGGGACTACCGGGTCGCGGAGAGCGTCACCAGCGAGTGATCGGTGACCTCGGGGTAGTCCTTGACGGGCGTGCGCCTCCCCAGCAGGTGGCGGTCGAGGAAGCTCGCCAGGTGGGCGCGGGTGATCTCCAGAGCCCGCGTGCCGTCGAGTTCCTGCGCCGGGATGCCGAGCGGCTTCCTGAGCACCGCGTAGTCGACGAACGCCGAGTGGTCGGCACCCGTCACCGTGATCCAGCGCTTCTGGCCCGTCAGGCTGGGCCAGGCCGTGCTCCACGACTTGTCCGCACCCTCCGGTGTGTGCAGCGGAGCTGCTCCGAGCAGCATGAACGGCCGCTTGATCGGCCGATCGACCTTGAACGTGCCGTCCAGGTTGACGCCCGCCTTGATACGGGGGTCGCCGGGCATGGCCGCGGCGGTGGCGTACCCGCCGACCGAGTGGCCGACCATGGCGATGCGCGAGCGGTCGATCTTCGCGCCCCAGCGGCCCCCGGTCAGCTCGTCGAGCACGAACCGTACGTCCCGCGCCCGGCCCGACACCACCTTGGCCTGGTCCTGCCCGGGTACGCAGGCCAGGCAGGAGGTGGTGCGGCCGTCGGGGAAGGTGGTGGCGACCGACTCGTACGTGTGCTCCACGGCCGCGACCAGGTATCCCCTGCTGGCGAAGTCCTCGGCCAGCGAGGTCAGGGTGGCGCGCGGGAAGCTGAACCCGGGCGACATGACGACCAGGGGCCGCCTCCCCCCTGCGGCGGGCGCGTCGAGGCGGGCGTGCGTCCTGACCCTGGTCAACGCGTCCTTCGGGACGGAGTACGCCTTCAGCACCGCCTCCGACTCCTGGGCCGTCATGTACGGCGCGACCTTGCCGGTGGCCGACCTGGCCGGATACCAGAGCGTGACCATCAGCTCCCGCTCGCGGGCCGCCGGGTTCCACGGGTCGGGGCGGCTCTCGTCCACCAGGTGCAGTCTGGTCGTGCCGACGGGCTCGGCCCCGGTCGGGGCGGGCAGCGACAACTCAGGCACGGAATCGGGCACAGGATCGGGCACAGCCGCCTGCGCGGGAGCGGTCAGCAGGGTCAGCGAGGTGGCCGTGACGGCCAGGGTTCTCCACATGGGCACCACTCTCGCGGCGGCGGGCCCGGGGGCGTACGCCCCGATCGTCGGTCGGCCGTTACTACTTTCGTCGTAAGGTGCTCTCCCGACCGGCCCATACGCTGTGAGCATGCGGTTCGTACTGCTCGGCGCGGGGATGTCCGCCCTGTCGATGTTCGTCGCGACCGGGCAGGCGGGAGTGCCGTCGGACCTGCCGCTCCCGGTGCTCGCCGTGATCGCGGTGGCCACGGGGGTGGCCGCCTGGCACGCGCGGCGGTCCTGGTGGCCGCTCGCCGTCGTGGGCGCGGTCGTCCACGTCTGGCTGGTGATCTGGCCGCCGCTGCTGCTGGCCTCCTACTTCGCGGGCCGCACACTCACCGGACGCCGCCTCCCCGCCACCTACCTCGGCGGCGGCCTGGCGGTGTGCGGGCTCTCGGCGCTGGTCGGCGAGCGGGTCGGCGGCCTGCAGCGGATGACGACCGCGACCTCGGGCAACGCGGTGTTCATCGCGCTGGGCGTGGTCGTGCTGCCGCTGCTGGTGGGCCTGTGGACGCGGGCCAGGGCCGAGGTGCTGGCGTCGGCGCAGGACCGGGCGGCCCGGCTCGAACGCGAGCAGGTCATGCGGGCCGAGCAGGCCAGGGCGCACGAGCGGGCCAGGATCGCCAGGGAGATGCACGACGTGGTCGCCCACCGGGTCTCGCTGATCGTGCTGCACGCCGGGGCCCTCGAGGTGCGTACGGGCGACGCGGAGACGGCGGAGACGGCCGCGCTCATCGGCGGGATCGGCCGCGAGGCGCTGGCCAACCTGCGCGAGGTGCTCGGCGTGCTGCGCTCGCCCGGCCAGGAAGCCCGCGACGCCGACTACCGGCCGCCGCCCACGCTGGGCGACCTCGACCGGCTGCTCGACCAGTCCAGGGCCTTGGGCATCGCGGTGACCAGGCATGACGAGGGGCGTCCTCGGCCGGTGGAGTCCACCGTGGAGCGCACGGCGTACCGGGTGGTCCAGGAGGCGCTCACCAACGTGCACAAGCACGCCGGGGACGCCGGCACCGACGTGCGCATCCGCTACGGCGAGGGGGAGCTGGAAGTGGAGGTGCGCAACCAGGCCCCCCGCGAGGCGGGGGCGGTCACGTCGCGCGGCCCGCACGAGGACGGCCCGCACGAGGACGGCACGGGCCGCACGCCGGTGCGCGCGGAGCTGCCCGGCGCGGGATGGGGGCTGGTGGGGCTGCGCGAGCGGGTGGAGCTGCTCGGCGGCACGCTGCGTACCTGCCCGGAGGAGGGCGGCGGCTTCCTCGTGAGCGCGCGGATCCCGGCATGATCAGGGTTCTCGTCGTGGACGACGAGCAGCTCGTCCGCTCGGGGCTGCGGCTGATCCTGGAGGCGGCGGGCGACATCGCCGTCGTCGGCGAGGCCCGCGACGGCGCCGAGGCGGTCTCGGCCGTGGCGCGGCTGCGCCCCGAGGTCGTGCTGATGGACGTACGCATGCCGGTCCTCGACGGCCTGACCGCCGCCGCCCGCATCCTCGCAGAACCGCAGCCGAAGCCAGCCAAGGTGATCATGCTGACCACGTTCGACCTCGACGAGTACGTGCACCGGGCCCTGCGCCTGGGCGCGGTCGGCTTCCTGCTGAAGGACACCCCGCCGCGCGAGCTGACCGCGGCGGTCCGTACGGTCGCGGGCGGCCAGGCCATGCTCTCCCCCTCGGTCACCAAACGGCTGATCGCCTCCTACGCCGAGCGCGCCCCCTCCCGCGCCGAGGCCGCCCGCAGGCAGCTCGCCGGGCTCACCGGCCGGGAGGAGGAGGTGATCAGGGCGCTGGCCCGCGGCCTGTCCAACGCCGAGATCGGCCGCGAGCTGCGCCTGACAGAGGCCACGGTGAAGGCCCACGTCAGCCGCGTGCTGGCCAAGCTGGGCCTGGCCAACCGGGTCCAGGCCGCCATCCTGGTCCACGACGCCGCACTCGGCTAGGTCAGGAGGTCAGCCCGGCGTAGTGGCAGGCCGCCTGCGCCCCTGGCACGGCCGGCAGGATGTCCAGCGGCTCCGTACGGCACCGTCCGTCCACCCCGGCCTCGGCCGCCGGCCCCGAGGCGAGCACCTGGCACCGGGCGTGGAAGCGGCACCCGCCGGGGATCCTGGTCGGGTCCGGCGGCTCACCGGTCAGCACCACCCGCTCGGGCGACTCCGGCAGCACCGACATCAGCGCCTGCGTGTACGGGTGCCGCGGCGCGGTGAGCACCTGCTCCACGGGCCCCGACTCCACGATCCTGCCCAGGTACATCACGGCCACCCGGTCGGCGATGTTCCAGGCCAGACCGAGGTCGTGGGTGACGACCAGCGCCGACAGCCCCAGCTCGTCGCGGAGCCTGAGCAGCAGGGCCAGGATCTCGCCGCGTACGGAGGCGTCCAGCGAGGCCACCGGCTCGTCGGCGATCAGCACCTTCGGGTCCAGCGCGAGCGCGCCCGCGATCACCACGCGCTGCCGCTGCCCGCCCGACAGCTCGTGCGGGTAGCGCAGGAAGAACCGGTCGGGCGGTCGCAGCCCCGCCCTGGCCAGGGCCGTGGCCACGACCTCGCGCTCGTCGGGCAGCCCGTGGATGCGCGGGCCCTCGGCGACGGCCTCGTACACGGTGTGCCGGGGGTTGAGCGAGCCGGTCGGGTCCTGCAGGACGAGCTGCACCTGCCGCCGGTACGCCTTGAGCGCCTTGGAGGAGTAGCTCAGGGCGGCGCCGCCGTAGTGGACCTCGCCGGAGGTGGGGCGTTCGAGGCCGAGCAACGTGCGGGCGAGCGTGGTCTTGCCGCAGCCCGACTCGCCGACGAGGGCCACGATCTCGCCCTCGCCTATGGCCAGGTTGACGCCGTCGACCGCGCGGGCGCGGCGGCCCCGCGAGGAGAACTCCACGTGCAGGTCGCGGGCCTCCAGCAGGGCCGGGCGGGTGGTCGAGACCGCCTCCGCGGCGGTGCGCGTCTCGGTCATGAGACCTCCTCCTCGGCCCTGACGTGCACACAGGCGGCCGTACGGTCCTGGCCGGCCGGCCACAGCTCCACGTCCAGGCTCGCGCAGCCGTCCAGCGCGACCGGGCAGCGGGGGTGGAACGCGCAGCCGCCGGGAAGCTGCATCGGGTCGGGCGGGTCGCCGCCCAGCCCCTTGGGCGCCATGCGCGAGGCCGGGTCGCCGACCGTGGGGAAGGCGGCCGCCAGCGCCCGGCTGTAGGGGTGGCGGGCGTCGTGGAACACCTCGCCGGACGGGCCGTGCTCGACGACGCGACCGGCGTACATGACGGCGAGCCGGTCGCAGACGTCGGCCAGCACCGACAGGTCGTGCGAGATCATGATCAGGGAGATGCCGTGCTCGGCGACCAGGTCCTTGATCAGGGTCAGCACCTGGGCCTGCACCATCACGTCGAGCGCGGTGGTCGGCTCGTCGGCGATGATCAGCCGGGGCGAGCAGGCCAGCGCCATCGCGATCATCACGCGCTGCCGCTGCCCGCCGGACAGCTCGTGCGGGTAGCTGCGGGCCCGCCAGGCGGGCAGGCCGACCTGTTCGAGCAGTTCGGCCACGCGCCTGCGGGCCCCGTCCGGCTTGGCCAGGCCGTGGACGAGCAGCGGCTCGGCGATCTGGTCGCCGATCCTGCGTACGGGGTTGAGGCCGTGCTGGGCCCCCTGGAAGACGATGGACGCCTCGGCCCACCGTACGGCGCGTATGCGGCCCCACTTCATGGTGAGCACGTCGTCGCCGTCGAGCAGGATCCGGCCGCCGACGCGCGCGTCCCGGGGCAGGAGCCGGAGCAGCGCCATGGCCAGGGTCGACTTGCCGGATCCCGACTCGCCGGCGACTCCGAGTGCCGCTCCGGAGTCCAGCGTCAGCGACACCCCGCGCACGGCGGGCACCTCGCCCGAGGCGATGCGGTACGTCACCGACACGTCGTCAAGTTCGAGCAGGCTCACGCGGCCCTCCTCAGCCGGGGGTTGAGCACGGCCTCCAGAGCCCTTCCCACCAGGGTGAACGCCATGACGACGACGAGAATGGCCAGGCCGGGGATGAGGATGTACCACCAGGCGCCCTGGGTGGCGGCGCCGAAGTCGTAGGAGGCCCGCAACATGGTGCCCCACGAGGTCTTGTTCGAACTGGCGCCGAGGAAGGCCAGGGTCGACTCGGTGACGATCGCGCTGGCCACCTCCAGCGTGGTGCTGGCCAGCAGCAGCGGCGCCACGTTCGGCAGCACGTGCCTGGTGGTGATGTGCCAGTGGCCGCCGCCGAGCGCCCTGGAGCGCTCGATGTACGGCCGGGCCTCCACGGCCAGCGTCTGCGCCCTGATCAGCCGGGCGGTGGACGGCCACGTGGTGATGCCGATGGCCACGATGATGGTGAACGTGCTGCCGCCCAGGATGGCCGCCAGCACCAGCGCCGTCACCAGCGACGGCAGCACCAGGAACCAGTCGGTGACGCGCATCAGCGCGCCGCCCGCCCAGCCGCGGAAGTGCCCGGCGGTGATCCCGACGAGCAGCCCGATCACGATGCTGAGCAGCGCCGCGAGGAAGCCGATGAGCAGCGACGTCCGCGAGCCCCACCAGACCATCAGCAGGGTGGAACGGCCGGACTCGTCGGTGCCGAACGGCTCGGAGAGGCTGGGCGCGGCCCAGCGCTCCCCCGTGCCCACCACGACGCTCGTCACGCTGTCGTCGATGAACAGCGGGGCGACCAGCGCGAGCACGACCGCGACGACGAGCACGACCAGCCCGGCGACGCCGGCCCGATGGCCGCGGAACTCGGCCCAGAACCGGCCCACGGCCTGCCGCCTGCGGGCCGTGGCGACCCCCGTCATGCGGACCTCACTCTCGGGTCGAGCAGGTGGTAGACCACGTCGGCGAGCGTGTTCATGACGATCACGGCCACGGTGATCAGCAGGAACGTGCCCTGCATGAGGGTGAAGTCGGGCACCCGGACCGCCTCGTAGAAGAGCTGGCCGAGGCCCGGCCAGGTGAAGATCGTCTCCACGGTGACCGCCCCGCCGACGACGAAGCCGATGCGCATGAACACCAGCGTCACCGTCGGCAGCAGCGCGTTGGGCACCGCGTGGCGGCGGCGTACGTCGTCGTCACGCAACCCCTTGGCCCTGGCCACGGTGACGTAGTCCTGGCTGACCTCCTCCAGCAGCGACGACCGCATGACCAGCAGGTACTGCGCGTACACCACGGCCACCAGGGTCAGGCAGGGCAGCACCATGTGGGAGGCCACGTCCAGCACGTACGCGAACCCGTCGGGCGCGTCCACGCTCTCGATGCCGCGGAACGGGAACAGGCCGGGGATCGGCCCGATGCCCACGCCGAACACCATCATCAGCAGCAGCCCGAGCCAGAACGTCGGCACCGACCACAGCAGCAGCGACGCGCCGGTGGAGACGCGGTCGAAGCGGCTGCCGTGCCGCCAGCCCGCCCGCGTGCCCTGCCAGATGCCCAGGCTGACCGCGATGGCCAGGCCGGTCCCTGCGAGCAGCAGGGTCGGGCCGAGGCGTTCGCCGATCAGGTCGAGCACGGGGCGCTTGTACTCGTACGAGGTGCCCAGGTCGAGCCGGAGCGTGTCGCCCACGAAGTCGACGAACTGGTCGATCAGCGGCTTGTCCAGCCCGAGCCGCCGCCGTTCCAGGTCGAGCTGGGCCGGGGTCATGTTGCGGCCCTGTGCCAGGTTGCGCACGGGGTCGCCGGGCAACAGCCGGAACACGAAGAACGTGCCGACGATCACCATGGCGATGCTGAACAGCGCCCCACCGGCCTTCGACAACGCGTATCGCAGCGTGCCTCGGTGGGCGGGGCGCTCGTCACCAGGGCCCGCCGCCTGGACGGCGGGCTCTGCTGCTTCCAGCGGAGTGGTCATCCGCGTGCTTCTCGCGCTGTCGCCGGTCGCGCTGTGGTCGGACGCGCTGTGGTCGGACGCGCCGTCATCGGTCGCGCTGTCGTCATTCGCGCTCGTCGGCGGTGCTCTTGCGCCGCCTGCTCAGGAGGAACACCGCGAGCCCGATGACCACCACGCCGCCGACGATCCCGACGATGAGGCCGGTGTTGGAGCCGCCCTCGGCGCTGCCGCCGGAGGAGGCCGCCACCGCCTTGGCGTCCACGGTGTAGAACGGCCAGTAGCCGCTGCCGCCGTACAGGAGGCCCTTGTCCTCGGGGATCGGGGTGATGCTGGTGATCCGGTCCTTGCGGTAGCCCTCGAGGTCGTTGGTGTAGTAGATCGCGATGACAGGGGCGTCGGTGTAGAGCCGCTCCTGCATCTTCTTGAGGATCTCGATGCGCTTGGGCCGGTCGAGCTCCTTCTGCTGGTCCTTGTAGAGCTGCTCGAAGGTGTCGTCGCAGTAGAAGGACTCGGTGCCGCCGCCCTCGCCGGTCGGCGCGGGCCTGCGGCTGCACAGGTGGGTGGCCAGCACCTCTTCCGGGTCGGGGTTGACCGACCAGCCGCTGATCGCGATGTCGAACAGGCCGGTGACGCCGGTCTCCTCGGTGAACTTGCTGGAGTCGAGCTTCTTGGTGGTCAGCGTGATGCCGATCTCCTTGAAGAAGCCCGTCAGGTACTCGGCGAGCTTGTCCTCGATCGGGGTGTCGGTGTGGATGCTGAAGCGGAACTCCAGCTTGCGGTCACCGTCGGGCATCGTACGGACGCCGTCGGAGCCCTTCTTGTAACCGGCGTCGTCGAGGATCTGGTTGGCCTTGGCCGGGTCGAAGGCGACCTTGGCGTCGCCGGTGGCCTCCCAGAAGAACTCCTTGTACAGCGGCGGCACGATCGAGCCGTCGGCGGGCTTGGCCAGGCCCTCCTGCACCTCGTCGACCAGCTTCTGCTTGTCGATGGCGTAGTGGAGCGCCTGGCGCACCTTCGGGTCCTTCAGCGCCGGGTGCCCGTCGCCGACGGGCTTGTCGTCGCTGGTGGTGGCGCCGTGGTTGATCTGCAGGTACGTCGCGCGCCGGCCCTGGGTGTTCCACGCCTCGATGTTCGGGTCGTTCTGGATGGCCTGGAACTCCGGCGGGTTCAGCCGGCCGATGAGGTCGATGTCGCCGGTCTTCAGCCCGGCGATGGCGGCCTGCGGGTTGTCGTAGAAGATGACCTGCAGCTCGTCGATCTTGGGCTTGCCGCGCCAGTAGTTCGGGTTGGCCTGCAGCTTGACGTACTGGTCCTTCTTGTGCTCGATCGCGATGTACGGGCCGCTGCTGACCGACGGGTACTTCTCGGCGTCGTAGTTGGCCATGTCGGTGACCGACTCCCAGGCATGCTTGGGCATGATCGGGACCGGGTTCTCCAGCATGGACGCCTGCGGGGCCTTGAGCTTGATGACCAGGTCCTGGCCGTTGGCCGTGACGCTCTCGAAGTTCTCCACCGCCGGGCCGTTCGCGGTCTTGGCGGCCTCGTCGGTCATCATCTTGTTGAACGTCCAGGCCGCGTCCTCGGCCGTGACCGGCTGCCCGTCCGACCACTTGGCCGTACGGATCTTGAAGGTCCACGTGAGCCCGTCGGGCGACGTGGTCCACGTCTCGGCCAGGTCGGGGCTGGGCTGGAGGGTCTTGGAGTCGGGGACCGTGAGGTAGCCGTACATCCAGCGGTGGATCGACGTCGAGACCAGGCGGACGGCGAGGAACGGGTTCATCGAGTCCATCGACTGCGTCGCACCCACGCGTACGATCTTCTTCCCCGCCGCCGGGTCTTGGGCGAGGGCCGCCGTGGCGCCCTGACCGGCCACTAATAGCGCGACGCCCAGCACTGCCAGGCGCGCGAACCATTTCCTCATGAGTGCCTCACCTTCAGGCGGGGGTTTCCTGTGTAGAGAAAGGCACACCATAGAGAGACCGCATGTCAACGAGTGGCGGAAAATTGTTTCAGTCTCGTTTCCTTTCGCGGTGTAAATTTTCAGCCCGCTTGACCTCGGCATGGGCCGGCCCGTCGGCCGGGCCGGCCCACGACTCCTAGTGGCAGCCGCCGCTGCCGCAGCACGAGCCGCCCGCCTGGGGAAGCAGGTCGACCTTGCCCGCCAGCTCGTATCCGGCCTCCACCACCGCGGCGTCGATCAACGTGACGTCGAGCGGCGTCTCGCTCGTCACCGTCACGGCTCCCGCCGCCAGGTCGATCTCGACCCCGCTCACCCCGGCGACCTTACCCACCTCGGTGGTCACCGCGCTGACGCAGTGGCCACAGGTCATGCCCTCGACCTGGTACGTGGCGACAGTCATGGGCCAACTCCTCACTCTCGACTCTGGACCGCACTATACCCCCTAGGGGTAAAAGCGCATACATCCCCCCGCGCGGGAAAGGGGGAACCAGACAAGCACCACGAGATGAGAACCCGCAGCACAAGGGGGGAATCGACATGCTGGACGGCAAGACCATCGCCTTCCTGGTCGCTCCCGAGGGGGCCGAGCAGGTCGAGCTGACCGAACCGTGGAAGGCGGTCAAGCAGGCGGGCGGCACACCCAGGCTCGTCTCGACCGCCCCCGGCCAGATCCGGGCGTTCGACCACCTGGACAAGGCCGACACCTTCGCCGTGGACGCCACGGTGGACGACGTCGACGTGGCCTCGTTCGACGGCCTCGTCCTGCCCGGGGGCGTGGCGAACCCCGACCTCCTGCGTACGGTGCCGCAGGCCGTCCGGTTCGCCCGCGCCTTCTTCGACACGGGCAAGCCGGTGGCCGCCATCTGCCACGCGCCGTGGACGCTGATCGAGGCGGACGTCGTACGCGGCCGCACGCTCACGTCGTGGCCCAGCCTGCGTACCGACCTGCGCAACGCCGGGGCCACCTGGGTCGACCGGGAGGTCGTGGTGTGCGACGAAGGCCCGAACACGCTGGTGACCAGCAGGAAGCCGGACGACCTGAAGGCGTTCTGCCAGGCCGCCACCGACGCGTTCGACGGCGGGTGAGCCTCCGAGGTGGTCTCCTTCCGGCGGGCGGAGGAGACCACCGACGGAGCTGACGAGATCGAAACCGTTCTGTAACGCCTTGTCACCTGGGGAGAAATGGTCTAGACGTAGACCAAAAGGAGCGTCCTCCGCGCCCCCAGGGAGACCTCAATGACCACTGAAGAGGATTCCAGGCGACTCGCCGAGCTCGGCTACAAGCAGGAGCTGGCCCGCACCTGGAGCGGTTTCTCGAACTTCGCCATCTCCTTCTCGATCATCTCCATCCTCGCCGGCTGCTTCACGACGTTCGGACAAGCCTGGAACAACGGCGGCCCCATCGCCATCTCGTGGGGCTGGCCGCTGATCTCCCTGTTCATCCTGATCATCGGGTTCTGCATGTCGGAGCTGGTGTCGGCGTACCCGACGGCGGGCGGCATCTACTGGTGGGCCGCCAAGCTGGGCAAGCCGATCCACGGCTGGTTCACCGGCTGGCTCAACCTGGTCGGCCTCATCGCCGTGACCGCGTCGGTCGACTACGGCTGCGCGACCTTCCTCAACATCACCCTCAACCGGCTGACCGGCGGGGCCTGGGCGGGCACGCTCTCGCAGGCGTTCCTGCTGTTCGTGATCATCCTGGTGCTGCACGCCCTGATCAACATCTACAGCCACCGGCTGATCGCGCTGCTGCAGAACATCTCGGTCTGGTGGCACGTGGCCGGGGCCGCGATCGTGGTCGCGATCCTGGTCTTCGCCCCGGAGAGCCACCAGTCGGCGAGCTTCGTCTTCACCGGCACGAACAACAACTCGGGCTTCGGCGCCGGCTCCGACGGCCTGCCCTTCTGGCTGTACGTGCTGCCGCTCGGCTTCCTGCTCACCCAGTACACGATCACCGGCTTCGACGCCTGCGCGCACGTCTCGGAGGAGACCCAGGGCGCGGCCAGGAGCGCGGCACGCGGCCTGTGGCAGTCGATCTTCTACTCGGCCATCGGCGGGTGGATCCTGCTGCTGTCGTTCCTGTTCGCCGCCACCAACGTGGACGAGCTGAACAAACAGGCCGGTTTCGTCGGCGCCATCTTCGAGACCGCGCTGTCGTCGCCGCTGGCCACCGCGATCTTCGCGATCTCCACGATCGGGCAGTTCTTCTGCGGGATGAGCTGCGTGACGTCGATGTCGCGGATGACGTACGCGTTCTCGCGCGACGGGGCGGTGCCCGGCTGGCGGCTGTGGTCGCGGGTGGACCGCAACCGCACCCCGGTCAACGCGATCATCGCGGGCTGCGCCGTGGCCGCGCTGATCACCCTGCCCGCGCTCTACGCGCCTCCTGGGCTGACCACGCCGGTCGCGTTCTACGCGGTGGTGTCGATCGCGGTCATCGGCCTCTACCTGGCCTTCCTCATCCCGATCTGGCTCCGGCTGCGCATGGGCGACGCCTTCAAGCCGGGCCCGTGGACGCTCGGGCGGAAGTACAAGGCGCTGTGCTGGATCGCGTGCGTCGAGATCGTGATCGTGTCGATCTACTTCGTCATGCCGTTCTCGCCGGCCGGCGTGCCCGGCAACGCGGACTTCACCTGGACGTCGGTCAACTACGCGCCCATCGCCGTGGGGGTGGTGCTGGTCGGGATCGCGCTGTGGTGGGTCCTGTCGGCCCGCCACTGGTTCACGGGCCCGCGCCGCACGATCGACCAGACCCCCGTCGCGTGAGCGTGAAAGGGGGTACGGGCCCCGGCGCGCGGGGCCCGTACCCCGGGACCTAGCGCGGGGCCGTCGCGGCCGGGGCGGACCAGTTGAGCCCGTCCACCGGCCACGCCGGCTGCCGCTTGAGCGTGTTCTCCGGCAGGAGGGTGCCCACGGCGCAGCGGGTGCCGTGCGGCGGCACCTTCAACGAGATCAGGTACTCGTCGATGATGTCCGTCTGGCACTTGTCCTTGCCGTAGATGCGGTGCCCCCATCCCTCGTACGTGAGCAGCACCGCCTTGGGGCCGAGCTGCCGGGCGGCGTTGGCCGACCAGATCCACGGGGTGGCCGGGTCGTGCAGCGAGTTGCCCAGCAGGATCGGGGCACTGCCCGTGTACCGCAGCTTGTGCGGCGGGTTCGTGCTCGGGTAGTTCATGCAGATCGGCAGGTCATCGGTCGGGTACGGGTGGTAGCGCGTGTCCGGGGCCAGCTTGTTGGACAGGCGCATCAGCTCCGCGTACTCCGCGTAGTTCCGTACCCGGAGGGTGTAGTCCTGGCAGAGGATCGTGGTCGGCAGCCACGCCACGTCGCCCTGCACCGGCCCCCTGCCGGGCAGCGGAGGCACCCACGACGGCGGCGGGCCGCCGTTCAGCCAGTTGATCATGTCGCTCAGCAGGCGCCAGTCGGGCCCCTCGGTGCCCAGCGCGGCGTTGTAGATGACCTGCAGCTCGGTCATCGTCTGGCCCGTGCTCGGGTACTTCAGCTCGCCGCGCCGCGCCTTCTCCCGCAGGTCCTTCCAGATCGCGCGGACGTCCTGCCCGTGCAGGACGCAGCTCGGCTCCTGGTCGCACCAGCCGACGAACTGGTCGAACGCGTCCTCCACGGCGAGCGCCTCGGTGGCGAAGAAGCCCTTCACGTCCAGGCTGTGGTCCATGTTGCTGTCGAGCGCGAGTGCCCGGATCCGGTCCGGGAACAGCTCGGCGTACATCTGGCCGATCAGGGTGCCGTACGAGATCCCGTAGAAGGTGAGCTTGTCGTCGCCGAGGGCGGCGCGCAGGGCATCCACGTCACGGGCGACGTCGACCGAGTCGACGTGGTCGTAGACGGGGCCGGTACGCGCCCGGCAGTCGGCGTGCAGCCTCTTGGTGAAGGCGTTCCAGGCGTCGTAGTCGGCCTGGCTCGCCATGACGGTGTGCGGCATCTGGTTGTAGACGGACGCCGAGCAGATCACCGGGTTGCTGCGGCCCACGCCCCGCGGGTCGAAGCCCACGATGTCGAAGCGCCGCTGGAGCTCCTCGGTGTACGAGCCCGGAGCGCCGTAGACGGCCTCCACCCCCGAGCCGCCGGGGCCGCCGGGGTTGATCACCAGCGACCCGACCCTGGCCGCGGGGTCGGTGGCCTGGCGCCGGGCGACCGCGATCTCGATGGTCGGGCCGTCGGGCTCGGCCCAGTCGACCGGGACGGTCAGCTTGCCGCACTCGGCGGCGGGCTCCTCCGCGCAGGGCGCCCAGGCGATGGCCGCCGACTCGGTGGCCGCGTCGGCCGTCGATGCCGGTAACAGCGTCGTCAGCGCCACGGAAGCGGCGGCGAACAAGGAAAGTCCTCTTCGCACAATGCTCCAATCTTCATCGATTCCCCCCGTCGGGGCGTGCGATCAAAGCGGATCATCGCGCATTTGCTGTTATGGATGGGGGAGAAATGACAATTTTCTACCCCTGGGAATGACAAAACCAGTGGAAAAGGGCACGAAACCGCCGTTCAGGGCGTTTCCCACGGGGGCCGGTCGGGCATTTCCGCGCGGATGTTTCGACGCGGCCGACGCCGATCGTTCAGTGCGCCTCGAACGCCTCCGCCACGGCCAGACGAACCCCGTCGACGGCGGCGGAGCCCGCCTCGCGCTTGAGCGAGGTCATGTCGACGTCGGGCATCCCGCAGGCCACGGCCCAGCCCCAGGGCGTCAGGTCGCCGTCGACGTTGAGCGCGAACCCATGGCTCGTCACGCCCCGGCTCTGCCGCATGCCGATCGAGATGATCTTCCGCCCGGTCTCGGCCGTCCACACCCCGGTCAGCAGCTCCGACCCGGGAGGCGTGTCCCGGCGCTCGGCGGGCACCCCCAGCTTGCCCAGCGCCTCCACCAGCCGCAGCTCCACCTCGCGTACGTAGTCGACGATGCCCTCGCCCTCGTCCAGCTTGACGACGAGGTAGCCGACGAGCTGGCCGGGCCCGTGATAGGTGAGCTGGCCACCGCGACCGGTCTCGACGACCGGGATGCCATGGGCGGGGTCGGGCAGGTGGGCGACGGGGGTGCGGCGCCCGACGGTGTAGACGGACGGGTGGCTGAGCAGCCAGAGCGTGTCCGGCCGCGCGTCCTGTTGGCGCTGCCCGACCAGGTCGGTCATGCGCTCCATCGCCTCGTCGTAGTCGACCAGCTCATCCTGGATGAGCGTCAGCGGCCTCGCCCTCATGCTTCGAGGATATGCCCCGGTCTCAGTAGGTGGAGACCTCGATGAGGTTCCTGTCGGGATCGCGGAAGTAGACCGACGTGATCGGGCCCTGCGCACCCGTACGCGAGACGGGGCCCTCCTCGACCGGGACGCCGCACGCCTCCAGGTGCCGCAGGACCTCGTCGATCGGCACGGCGCTGATCAGGCACAGGTCGGCCGAGCCGGGCGTGGGCCGGGCCGCCTTGGGGTCGAACTCCCGCCCCTTCTCGTGCAGGTTGATCTTCTGCGAGCCGAAGCCGAGCGCGCGTCGACCGGCGCCGAACGTGACCGCCTCCATGCCCAGGACGCGACCGTAGAAGGCGACGGTCTCCTCGACGTCGGCGACGGTGAGCACCAGGTGGTCGAGGTGGTCGATGCGGATCACCGGGCCAGCCTACGCGGGGGTGAACCGTCCGCCGGCGAATGACGTCTTCAGCGGTATGAAGCCTGTGCATCGGATCGGCCCGGCCGCCGCGGTCGTGGTGTGCGCCTCGGTCGTCCTGGCCGCAGGCGCGTGCGGCGGCGGGACGCCGCAGGCGCCGAGCCCCGCGTCCTGCCCGCAGCGCTGGGAGAGCGACAAGATCGGCGACTGGGTGCCGGACGCCTCCGGTGTCGAGGGCGCCTCGGACTCACTCGCGCCCGGCTCCCCCGTCGGCGCGCTGATCTGCGCCTACCCGGGCGACAACACGAACCCGGGCCAGGAGCCGCTGGCCGGCTCGCGCACCCTGACCGACCAGGCGCCGGCGATGGCTCACGACCTGGGCTACCTTCCCGTCACCAGAGACGGCGTCGAACGGGCGTGCACGCTGATGGGCGGGAAGATGACGAACTACCTCGTCCGGTTCGCCTACCCGGACGGCCGGGCCCTGTGGGTAGGCACCGCCGAGGAGCCCAACTCCTGCGTGACGACCACCAACGGCACGGTCAACACTTTTTCGTACGTCGGGCCCAGCGTCGCCGCCGTCTACCGCACCGGGACCTGGCGGCTCGTCCAGCGGGACGTCCCCTGCGGCCCGACACTCGGCAGGCGAGGTCAGAACGAGCGGATGGTGCCCGAGGGCCCTGCCAAGGTTCGCGTCTGCCGTCAGGTCCCGGTGACGGGCTCGACCCCCCGCCCCGCCGTCGGGGCGGAGCACGGGGAGCAGGAGGCGCGCGCCCTGGCCGAGGCGCTGAACTCGCTGGGCGCCAGACCCGGCGGGAACACCTGCCAAGAGCGGTCCGGTGGGCCACGTGAGATGTTCTACCTGCACTTCGGCTACGCGCAGGGGCCACCGGCGTGGGTACGGATCCAGCCCGGCTGCCGCCCTTCGGTGAACAACGGGATGCTCGTGGGCGATCTGACGGACGGCGTCCTCGATCGGATCGCCCGGCTGGCGCCGCCTGGATGAGCGCGGCGCCACCACGGGCGAGCGTCTAAGCCGCCGTGCGGTAGCCCTTCGGCTCTTCCGGGACGAGGATCCACATCACGACGTAGACCACCCAGAGCGGCCCCGGAATGAGCGAGAGCAGCAACCAGAGGATCCGGACGAGGGTAGGGGGCAGGCCCATCTTGTCGGCGAGACCGCCGCAGACGCCGGCCAGAATCCTGTGCTCTCGGGAGCGGTACATCTGTTCCTCCGTGTGGTGTTGCGACCTATCTCGACAACGGACGGAGTGGCCGACGCGCTCCTGTCAGGGACCCTGAGAAAACCCTGTCAGGGTCAGCCACTCATGTGCCATTCCCAGATGTCTGCTGGTCAGTCCCTCTCTGGGGTCCACATGGATGAGCAGGAAATCCCGCAGCCCCTGACGCACCCTGAGATATTCCTCGTCCTCCGCCCACACCTGGTCGTCGAACCACACGAACGGCCGCCGTCCCGCGTACGCGGCCACGTGCGGTGTCTTGAACATCTCCCCGTGCTCGCTGGGCTCGTCGGGGCTCATGTGGATGACCGGCAGCGAGGGCAGGCCGATCCTGGGAGCGATCCAGTCGTTGGCGTGGTGCTCCCAGGTGGTGGCCCAGACCAGCTCGGAGCCGGTGGCGAGGGCCAGCTCGATCAGGCGGTGGCCGTGGCGCGGGTTGAGGTGCACGGTGTAGACCTCGTTGCCGATCGTGCAGCGGTATCTCCGGAAGTCCGCGGTCGGCCGTCCCATGGGGTTGAGCACGCCGTCCACGTCGATCAGGAGCAGCGGTTTCACCGAACGGCTCCGGCCGTGATCCCCTGCCGCGGGCGCGCCCCCCGGCCCGCGGCCGTCCGGTGTTCCTGCGGGCTGATGCCGCGTACGCGTTTGAAGGCCGCGCTGAGCGCGAACGGGCTGCCGTACCCCACCCGCCTGGCCACCGAGCCGATCGTCGCCTCGGGCTCGCGCAGCAGGTCGGCGGCGAGGGTGAGACGCCAGTCGGTGAGGAAGGCCATCGGCGGCTCACCCACCAGCTCGGTGAACCGCCTGGCCAGCGACGCCCTCGACACACCCACCTCGGTGGCCAGGGCGGCGACCGTCCACGGGTGGGCGGGGTTGTGCTGCATCAGGCGCATGGCCCGGCCGACGACGGGGTCGCTCATCGCGCGGTACCAGCCGGGCGCCTCGTGCGCGGCGAAGTGCGCCCGCAGCACCGCGATGAGCAGCAGGTCGAGCAGCCGGTCGAGGACGGCCTCCTGCCCCGGCTCGTCCTTGACGATCTCCGCGCCGAGCAGCGCGATGACCGGCCCGCCCGGTCGCACGATCAGCCTGGGCAGCGCGTCGAGCAGCCGCCTGCTGACCTCGCCCTCCAGGCTGTACGTGCCGGTGAGCAGCACGGTGGCGCCGTCGGGGTCGTTGCCCCACGACCGCACGCCCAGGTCCATCGACTCGTAGACGGGCTCGCCGTCGAGCGTGGTGCAGCGCTGGCCGGGGTGGACGACGACCTGCGGGGCGGTGGCGGGGTCGTCGGCCACCGTGTACGGCTCCGGCCCCCGCGCGATCGCCACCTGCCCCGGCTCCAGCCGTACGGGCTCGCCGCCGTCGAACATGATCCACGACTGCCCGCGCACCTGCGCCATCACCGACAGCGGGGCCTCGTCCTGGATGCGCAGCGACCAGGGCGGGTCCATGATCGAACGGAGGAGGAAGGCGCCATGGGCGTGCGGCCCGTCGAGTAGCGCCGCGAGCTGGTCCATGGGTTAGACGATCGCATATGGGATTGCGCTTCTCAACCATGGAGAGTCTTATCGGTATGGGGACTTACTAGATGCATGACGATTTTGGTACTCGGCGGGACCGGCAAGACCGGCCGCCGGATCGCTGACCGGCTCACAGCACGCGGCCTGCCCGTACGGATCGGGTCGCGCTCCGGCGTACCCGCCTTCGACTGGCAGGACCGGACGACCTGGCGTCCGGCCCTCGACGGCGTCTCCGCCGTCTACCTGTCCTACTATCCCGACCTCGCGTTCCCCGGCGCGTACGACGACGTCAGGGCCTTCACGGAGGCCGCCGTGTCGGCCGGGGTGCGGCGGCTGGTGCTGCTGTCCGGCCGGGGCGAGCCGGAGGCGCAGGCCAGCGAACGCACCGTGCGGGATTCGGGCATCGAGTGGACGGTGCTGCGCTGCAGTTGGTTCATGCAGAACTTCAGCGAGGACTTCCTCCTCGGCGCGGTGCTCGACGGCGTCATCGCGCTGCCCGCCGCCGACGTGCCCGAGCCGTTCGTGGACGTGGACGACATCGCGGACGCGGCCGTGGCGGCGCTCACCGAGGACGGGCACGCGGGCCAGCTCTACGAGATGACCGGGCCGCGGCTGCTGACGTTCGCCGAAGTGGCCGACGAACTGTCGAAGGCGACCGGGCGGCAGATCTCCTTCGTCCGCGTCACGCCGGAGGAGTACCTGGACGCGGCCATGGCCCATGGCGTGCCGGAGGAGGCGGCGCAGGGCCTGGTCCACCTGTTCACGGAGATCCTCGACGGCCGCAACGCCTCCGTGGCCGACGGCGTACGCCAGGCGCTCGGCCGCCCGGCGCGCGACTTCACCGCCTTCGCCACGGCCGCCGCCCCGGCATGGGTGCTCCCGTCGTAGATCACCGCGTAGATCACCGTGCCGCTCCCGGGTGCCGGTATCGTGGAACCCGGCGTCCGACAGGCCGGGTGGAAATGGCCGGTCCCAGATTCCGCTAGCCTCACCCTCGTCACTCCCGCGCGCACGAGAGGTGTAGTCGTGATCGGCTGGCTAGAAGCGGTGGTTCTGGGGTTGCTCCAGGGGCTCACAGAGTTCCTGCCGATCTCCTCCAGCGCCCACATCCGGGTGGTCTCCGCTTTCGCCGGCTGGCAGGATCCGGGGGCGGCGTTCACGGCCGTCATCCAGCTCGGCACGGAGACGGCCGTCCTGATCTACTTCCGCAAGGAGATCTGGGAGATCATCTCCACCTGGACCCGCTCCCTGTTCAACAAGGAGCTGCGCGGCAACTGGGCGGCGCGCATGGGCTGGTACATCATCGCCGGCACGCTGCCCATCGGCGTGCTCGGCCTGGTGCTGAAGGACCAGATCGAGACGGTCTTCCGCGACCTGCGGCTGGTGGGCACGACGCTGATCGTCTTCGCGATCATCCTGTGGTTCGCCGACCACACCGCGCGCAACAAGCTCACTCTGGAAAAGCACCTCAGCTTCCCCCACGCCCTCGTCTACGGCTTCGCCCAGTCGCTGGCCCTGATCCCCGGCGTGTCACGCTCGGGCGGCACCGTGACGGCCGGCCTCCTGCTCGACTACCGCCGCGAGGACGCCGCGAAATACTCCTTCCTCCTCGCCATCCCGGCCGTGCTGGCCTCCGGCCTGTACGAGCTGAAGGACATCGGCGAGGGCGCGGCGCCCGCCTGGGGGCCGACCATCCTGGCCACGGTCATCTCGTTCATCGTCGGCTACGCGGCGGTGTCCTGGTTCCTGAAGTACATCAGCACCCACCGCTTCACCCTCTTCGTGATCTACCGGATCATCCTGGGCTTCTTCGTCATCCTCGCGGTCAGCCTCGACTGGATTCCGGCTCAGGGCTGACGGCGGCCCGCCTCAGGAGGCCCGTCCCTGTGACAGCGTCCGGGGGTAGCGGCTGCACAGGGCGAAGACGACGGCGAAGAGGGTCCAGGCCGTGACGTACGCGATCGGGTGGGCCCACGTGTCACCGATCACGTCGGCCAGCGCCTGACGGCCCTCGAAGTACACGGCCAGCCCTGCCAGCGCCCCCGGGACCGCGCCCCACCACCGCTGCCACCACACCTCGTGCCCGATCACCTCGAACACCACGAGCGCGATCGGCCCGAACAGCAGGAACTTCGCCTCGGGCGGGTGCGCCAGCAGCGCCGACAGCACCATGACCGCCACCGCCGACAGGGACGTCAGCAGGACGACGGTGCCGAACGGGGCGGGATTGTCACGCGGGTCGTTTTCGTCGGACACACCGGCCATTCTGACCGACCGCGCGGCGCGACGGGCCAGGAAGGGCCGGTGCCGCCCGCCGTCGAGGGTCACCTGACCGGCCCGCTCACCTCCGAGGCGGGCGCCGCCGCCCGGTAGGTGACCAGCGTGAAGAGCAGCGCCGCCAGGCCGAGGGCGGTCGACAGCACGACCACGCCCACGCCGCCGTGGACCTCCAGCACCGCCCCACCGGCCAGCCCCGCCACGAACAGGCCGAAGTACTGCGCCGACGACAGCAGGCCGAGCCCGATCGACACGTTGCCGGGCACGACCGTGACGGTCCTGAACTGCTGGGCCGGGGCGGTCATCCAGCCGACCGCGCCCCACAGGAAGGCCCACACCAGGGCGACGGGCAGCGCCAGGTTCGCGACGGGGATGAGCGCCAGGAAGACCGTGGCCGCGGCCAGCCCGAGGAGGATCATCCGGCGGGGGCCGTACGCGTCGGTCAGCCGCCCGCCGAGCAGGTTGCCCACGATCCCGCCCAGGCCCCACGCCCACAACAGCGCGGGGAGCGGCAGGTCGAACAGCGACCCGATGTAGTTGTACGCGCTGAACGCCGCCGCGAACGCCAGCAACTGCGTCACCATCACCGCCAGCACCCGCCGGTCGCGCAGCGGCTCGAACCGCTCCCGCAGCCGCCCCGACGCCGGGAGCCGCACCTCGGGCACCAGGGCCACGACCCCGGCGAGACCGACCAGGCCGAGCACCACGACCATCCACAACGTGGCCCGCCAGCCCGCCGCCTCGCCCAGCCAGGTCCCGAGCGGCACCCCGATGGCCGACGACACGCTCACCCCGCCCATGACCAGCGCCAGCACCCGTCCGCGCCGCTCGGGGGCGCTCAGCGCGCTCGCCACGGCCGACGAGGTCGGCGTGAACATGGCCGCCCCCGCCGCCGCGACCACCCGGGTGACCAGGACCAGGGTGTACGTCGGGGCCAGCGCGGTCAGCACGTTCCCCGCCACGAACACGCTCATGGCCAGCACCAACAGGGTCCGGCGTGACATGCGTACGGTGAGTGCGGCCAGGACGGGCGACAGGACGGCGTACGACAGCGCGAAGACGGTCATGAGCTGCCCCGCGGCGGACTGGGACACTCCCAGGTCCGCGGAGATGGGCGGCAGCAGCCCGGCCGTCACGAACATGCCCGTACCGATCGCGAAATTTCCGGCGGCCATCGGATAGAGCCGTGAACTCATGGATCCTCCATCAGAAAGTTGGACAGCCATCAAACTGACGTATAGTTGGATTGCTGTCAAACAATTAGACGGGGGTAGGGTTTCACCATGCGTGTGCTACCGCACCCGTCCGTCGGCGACCTCCGGCTCACCGAGGTCCTTCGGGCGCTGTCCGACCCCGTGCGCCTGGAGATCGTTGTCCGGCTCGCCGCCGCAGGAGAGCTGACCTGCACCGGCGCCGGCCACGAGCTCGGCGTGCACAAGTCCACCGCCTCGCACCACTACCGCACGCTGCGCGAGGCCGGCGTGGTGATGACCAAGCAGGAGGGGCGGCTCAACTACATGAGCCTGCGCCGCGACGACCTGGAGGCCCGCTTCCCCGGCCTGCTCGCCTCGGTCCTGTCGTCCGCCTCCCGCGTCTCCACCGGGGCCGATGCGGGGCGCTGAAAGGGGGCTGCCGATCCGGCACGTCCTGCCCGAGCTGCTGGCCGCGCTCGACCGGCACGGCAGCGCCGTGCTGACCGCTCCGCCCGGCACCGGCAAGACCACCGTGGTGCCGCTCGCCCTGGCCGCCGCGGGCCTGCGGGTGCTGGTGGCCGAGCCGCGTCGGCTGGCCGTCCGCGCGGCGGCCCGGCGGATGGGCGTCAGCTACACGATCAGGGGCGAACGCCACACGGGCGCGAACCCCATGGTCGAGGTCGTCACGACCGGCGTGCTGCTCCAACGGCTCCAGCGCGACCAGGAGCTGACCGGGGTCGACGCGGTCATGCTCGACGAGTGCCACGAGCGCCACCTCGACGCGGACACGGCGCTGGCGTTCCTCCTCGACGTACGCGACACGCTCCGCCCCGACCTGCGCCTGCTGGCCACCTCCGCCACCGCCGACGCCGCCCCGTGGGCCGGGCTCCTGGGCGGCCCCGTCGTCGCGGCCACCGGCGACGCCCACCCCGTGGAGACGATCTGGGCCCCGCCGCCGCGCCCGGTCGCCCCGCCGCACGGCCTGCGCGTCGACCCCGCGCTGCTGTCCCACGTGGCCTCGGTGGTACGCAGGGCGCTGGCCGAACGCGACGGCGACGTGCTGTGCTTCCTGCCCGGCGTGGCCGAGATCGCCAAGGTGGCCGCGATGCTCGCCGGAGAGGTGGACGAGCTGCTCCAGGTGCACGGCCAGGCCCCGGCCAGGGTCCAGGACGCCGTGCTGTCGCCGGGCTCGGCCCGCCGGGTGGTGCTGGCCACGTCGGTCGCGGAGTCGAGCCTGACCGTTCCCGGCGTCCGGGTGGTGGTGGACTCGGGGCTGGCGCGCGAGCCGCGTACCGATCACGCCCGTGGCCTGGGCTCACTCACCACGGTCAGGGTCTCGAAGGCGTCCGCCACGCAGCGGGCGGGCCGGGCCGGCCGCGAGGCCCCCGGCGCGGTCTACCGGTGCTGGCCGGCCGCCGACCACGACCGGCTCGCCGACCACGCCCGGCCGGAGATCGCGCTGGCCGACCTGACGGGGTTCGCGCTGCAGGCGGCCTGCTGGGGCGCTCCCGGCGCCGCCGGGCTGGCCCTGCTCGACCCGCCGCCGCCCGCCGCGCTGTCCGCCGCCACCCGCACGTTGCAGGCGCTCGGCGCCCTCACCCATCCCCCGGCTGCCGCCCAGCCGACACCCGTGCGGGTGACCGAGCGAGGGCGGCGGATGGTGGTGGCCGGTGTGCACCCGCGCCTCGCCCGCGCCCTGCTCGACCTCGGGCCCGAGGCCGCCGAGGTGGTGGCCCTGCTGTCCGAACAGCTCCCCCGCGACGTACCGGACGACCTCGTGGAGGTCTGGCGCGCGGCCCGTCGCGGCGGCACCCCCTTCGCCGCCCGCTGGCGGCAGGAGGCCGCCCGCCTGCGCCGCACCGCGGCAGAAGCCGCGACCACCGGAGCGGCCCTCCGGAGAGCCCCTGCCACCACCCCGAGCCGCCGATCCGATGACGAGCTGGCCGGGACGGCGGTCGCGCTGGCGTTTCCCGAGCGGGTGGCGCGCAGGCGCGGCGCCGGATACCTCATGGCCTCCGGCACCCGGGCCCAGCTCCCCGAGGGCTCCAAGCTCGGCACCGCAGAATGGCTGGCCGTCGCGATCGCCGACCGCCCCACCGGCTCGGCCTCGGCCCGCGTCCGGCAGGCGGTCGTCATCGACGAGGCCACGGCCCGCCTGGCGACCGGCACGACGGTCGAGGACGAGATCACCTGGCGCGTCCCCCCTGGCGAGCGCCGCGGCGACGTCCTCGCCCGCAGGGTCGAGCGCCTCGGCGCGATCGAGCTGTCCGCCACCCCGCTCAAGGACGCCGACGTCCGCCCCGCCATCCTGTCCGGCCTGCGCGCCGAAGACCTCCTGACCTGGACGAAACAGGCCAACGACCTGCGCGACCGCCTGGCCTTCTGCCACCGCGCGATCGGCGCGCCCTGGCCCTCGATGGACGCCCTGATCGACCTGGCCGACCAGTGGCTGGAGCCCGAGCTGTCCAGGGCCCGCCGCCGCGCCGACGTGGAGCGCATCGACGTGGCCGCCGCGCTGCGACGCCTGATCCCGTGGAGCGAACGCCTGGAGCGCACCGCCCCAGAACGCATCGAGGTCCCCAGCGGCTCGGCCATCCGCGTGGACTACTCCGGCGAGCAGCCGGTGCTGGCGGTGAAGCTGCAGGAGCTGTTCGGCGAGCAGGAGACGCCGACGATCGCGGGCGTGCCGGTGCTGGTGCACCTGCTCTCCCCCGCGGGCCGCCCGCTGGCGGTCACGGCGGACCTGGCGTCGTTCTGGCGTGACGGATACCGCCACGTACGGGCGGAGATGCGCGGACGCTACCCCAAGCACCCGTGGCCGGAGGACCCGCTGACGGCCCCGCCGACCCGCCGGACGAAGTGATCGCGGGCGACCCCCGTCGGCCGGAGGTCGCGCGCCCGAGTCAGGGGAGGAGGTCGTCGAGGGTCGGGTTCTCGATGACGGGGTGACGCCCGCCCCCGAGCCCCGCGTCCTTGAACCCGCTGGAGGTGGCCACGCAGACGACCGGGCCGTCGAAGTCACGGCGCAGCCGCCGGTATCCGGCCAGCCCCGCCGCCCCCGACAGCTCCTGCCACAGCCCCTGTTTGGCCAGGTCGTGCTGGGCCCGGCGCATCTCCTCGTCGGTGAGGAGCACCGCCTCGCCACCGCTGTCACGCACGGCCACCACGCCCCGATACCCACCAGCCGAACCGGCCAGGCCGTACGCGTCGGTGGGCCCCAGGTCGACGACCGTGGCGGGCACGCCCGCGGCCAGCGCCTTGGCGTGCGGCCCACCGGCGGCCGTCTCGCAGGAGAACATGCGCGGCGCCTTCTCCGTCAGCCCCAGCAGCCGCAGCTCGGTGAACCCCTTCCACACGCCGTAGAGCAGCTCGGCGTAGCCGGTGGGCGTGAAGACGGCCGCGGGCACCTCCCCGAGCTGCAGGAACAGCTCGTACGCGATCGTCTTGTAGCCCTCGGCCCCGAACGGGTGCCCGGTGTGCGTCACGGTCTGGTTGCTGACCGGGTGGTAGCCCAGCCGCTCGACGACCTCGCGCAGCAGCGGCCAGCGCGCCTCGACGGGCACGGACACGACCTTGGCCCCGTACGCCCGCACGAACGCCTGCGCGGCGGGCGGCGAGGCGGCGGAGGTCAGGACGATCGCGGGCAGCCCGGCGCGGGCCGCGTACGCGGCGGCCGAGGCCCCGTGGTTGCCGGAGGAGGCGACGACCACGCCCGGCGCCCCGCAGGCGACCGCCGCGCTGACGGCGACGCGGTTGAGCCGGTCTTTGTGCGACCAGGTGGGGTTGCGCGACTCGTCCTTGATGTGCACCTCGCCGAACTCGACCAGCGGCGTGCCGCCCTCCCCCAGCGTGGGCGCGTCGAGCGGCGGCAGCAGCGGCGACCAGCGCGCGAGGTCGGGGCCCGGGTGCTGGGCGAAGAGGCCGCGGTCGACCTTCGCGTAGTCGTAGACCACCTCCAGTGGATAGGCGAGCTCGGCGGTGCTGGTCTTGGGGCATCCCCGCGTCAGCGGCGGGAACAGGGGGAAGTCGGCCGAGGGGTCGCCCAGGGAGCGCTGACGGAGGGCAAGCGAAGGTCCGTTCACGTGGAGCGACCCTATCGAGACTGGCAGCCGAGCCTCGCCACGATGCGTGAAAAGCTGCACACTCTAGTCATGTTGTGGGCAGGCAGGTCCGCCGTCGAGATCGCGGCGGCCGTCGGGAACGGAGAGGTCAAGGCCACGACCGTCGTCGAGGAGCACCTTCGCGTCATCTCCGCGCGGGATCCGGGGGTGGGGGCGTTCCGGCTGGTCAGAGAGCAGGCCCTGGACGAGGCGCGGCTGCTGGAGAAGCGGGCCGACCTGGCGGAGCTGCCGCTGGCCGGGGTGCCGGTGGCGGTCAAGGACAACGTGGAGGTGGCCGGGGAGGTCACGCGCGGCGGGTCCGCGGCCACCCCTGACACGCCCGCGCCCGAGGACCACGTCACGGTGGCGCGGCTGCGCGCGGCCGGGGCCGTGGTGGTGGGCCTGACCAACCTGCCGGAGCTGGGGCTCGTGGCGTTCGGCGACAGCCCGTACGGGATCGTCCGCAACCCGTGGAACCTGTCCCGCACCGCCGGTGGCTCCTCGGCGGGCAGCGCGGCGGCCGTGGCCGCGGGCATGGTGCCGATCGCGCTCGGCAACGACGGCATGGGCTCGCTGCGCATCCCGGCCGCCTGCTGCGGCGTACTGGCCATCAAGCCCGGCACCGGGCTGGTGCCCGCGCCCGCGAACGACTGGGAACGCCTCACCGAGAACGGCCCGCTGGCGAGGACCGCCGCCGATCTGTCGCTCGCGCTGTCCGTGCTGGCCGGGGACCCGGCGCTGGCCGAGGCGTGGCGGGGCGGGCGGCGGGTCGAGCCCTCGCCGCGCCTGCTCCGCTCGGTCTGGGCGGAGGACGACCAGGTGTGGGAGCCGACACCGCCGCCCGACGGCCCCGAGCCGTTCGACCTGCGGGTGGCGTACGCGCCGCGGCCGCTGCCCCCTGGGCTGCGGGTGGACGGGGAGTTCGTGGCCGCCGTGCGCGGGGCGGCCGAGACGTTGCGGGTGGCCGGGCACACGGTGGTCGAGCACGGCCGCCGTCTGCCCGCCTGGCTGGGCCCGGCCTCTGTCGCCTGCTGGCTGGCCAGGGCCGCCGAGTCGGTCGAGGGGCTCGACCGCGCCCGTCTCGAACGCCGTACGCGGGCGCTGGCCCGGGTCGGCCGGGTGCTCGGGGCGCTCGGGCTGGACGGCGTACGCGGCCGGGAGCGCTGGCGCGGCTACGGCGCCGACCAGTGGTTCGGCGACGCCGACGCCCTCATCACGCCCGCGCTGGCCGCCGTCCCGCCCAGGGCCGAGCGCTGGGGCGAGCGTGGCTTCCTGCGCAACGCGGGCGCCAACGTCAGGTACGCCCCCGCCACCGCCCCCTGGAACCTGTGCGGCTGGCCCGCCGTCACCGTCCCGCTGGCGACCCACTCCGGCGGGCTGCCCATCGGCGTGCAGATCATCGCCCCGCCGGGCGGCGAACCGCACCTGCTGGGCCTGGCCGCCCAGCTCCAGGCCGCCCACCCGCCGCTCAGGCCGCCCGGCTTCTCGTTCTGAGAGACCAGGGCGTCCGGGGCCCCGCTCGCGGGTCGAGTGCGCGGCCCCGGACTCGGGTGCTCAGATGCCGACCGGGTGCCAGACGGTCTTGGTCTCCAGGAAGGCGGTCATGCGGCCGGTGCCGGGATCGGCCGTCCAGTCGTCGTCGGAGGGCCGCAGCACGCGCTTGAGGTTCTCCGCCGCCGCCTGCTCGCACCGCAGCGCCAGATCGGCGTCGTGAACGCCGGTCAGGTCGATGGCGTTGACGTCCATGTGCGCCGCCAGCCACGGCGCCAGCTCGTCCTGGCGTCCGGTGAGGATGTTCACCACCCCGCCGGGCAGGTCGGAGGTGGCCAGCACCTCCGCCAGAGTGATCGCGGCCAGCGGCGCGGGCTCGGAGGCCACCACGACGCAGGCGTTGCCGGTCACGATCACCGGGGCCACCACCGACACCAGCCCGAGCAGCGGATCGGCGGGCGCCACCACGGCCACCACGCCGGTCGGCTCGGGCGTCGACAGGTTGAAGTACGGTCCGGCCACCGGGTTGGCCGCCCCGTGCACCGAGGCGATCTTGTCGGACCAGCCCGCGTACCAGACCAGCCGGTCGACCGCCGCGTCCACCCGCTCCAGCGCGGCCCGCTTGCCGCCGCCCAGCTCTTCCGCGAACTGCCCGCGCCGCCCCTCCAGCATCTCGGCGACGCGGTAGAGAATCTGCCCCCTGTTGTAGGGGGTGGCCCCCGACCAGCCGGGGAACGCCTTGCGCGCGGCCACCACCGCGTCACGGGCGTCCTTGCGCGAGGCCCGTGAGGCGTTGGCGAGGAAGTCGCCCTTGGCCGAGGTCACGGGGTAGGACCTCCCACTCTCAGAGCGCGGGAACGCCCCTCCGATGTACAGCTTGTAGGTCTTTCTGACGGACAACCTACTCATCGCCCCGCCCTCTCCACGTGGACTCCTGCGACATCTCGACCGGCACGAAGACCTGGCCGCACCGGCTCACGCCGCAGCGGTGGGCGAACCAGCCGGTGCGTACGGGCCGGCCGGCCCTGGCGAAGGCGTGCCCCCTCGTGGCCTGCGCGCGCCGCTTCCCGCGACGGGCGCGGCGGTGCTCACACGTCAAGGTAGGCCCCCAGCCCGTGCCGTCCGCCCTCGCGCCCGTAGCCGGACTCCTTGTAGCCGCCGAAGGGCGAGGCGGGGTCGAACTTGTTGAAGGTGTTGGCCCACACCACCCCGGCCCTGAGCCGGTCGGCCATCCACAGGATGCGCGAGCCCTTCTCCGTCCACACGCCCGCGGAGAGCCCGTACGGCGTGTTGTTGGCCTTCTCCACGGCCTCGGCCGGGGTGCGGAAGGTGAGCACCGACAGCACCGGCCCGAAGATCTCCTCCCTGGCGATGCTGTGCGACTGCGCCACCCCGGTGAACAGCGTCGGCGGGAACCAGAACCCCTTGGCCGGCAGCTCGCAGGCGGGCGACCAGCGCTCGGCCCCCTCCGCCTCGCCGAGGTCGCTCAGCCGCCGGATCTTGGCGAGTTGCTCGGCGGAGTTGATCGCGCCGATGTCGGTGTTCTTGTCCAGGGGGTCGCCCAGGCGCAGCGTGCCCAGCCGGCGCTTGAGCGCGGCCAGCAGCTCCTCCTGGACCGACTCCTGCACCAGCAGCCGCGAGCCCGCGCAGCAGACGTGCCCCTGGTTGAAGAAGATGCCGTTGACGACGCCCTCGACGGCCTGGTCGATGGCGGCGTCGTCGAACACGATGTTCGCGGCCTTGCCGCCCAGCTCCAGCGTCAGCTTCTTGCCGGTGCCCGCCACGCTCCTGGCGATGATCCGGCCGACCTCGGTGGAGCCGGTGAAGGCCACCTTGTCGACGTCGGGGTGGGCCACGACGGCCGCGCCGGTCTCGCCGGCGCCGGTGACGATGTTGACCACGCCCGGCGGCAGGTCGGCCTGGCGGCAGATGTCGGCGAACAGCAGCGCCGTCAGCGGCGTGGTCTCGGCCGGCTTGAGCACCACCGTGTTGCCGCAGGCCAGCGCCGGAGCGATCTTCCAGGCCAGCATGAGCAGCGGGAAGTTCCACGGGATCACCTGCCCGGCGACCCCCAGCGGCTTCGTCCCGAACCCGGCGTGCTCCAGCTTGTCGGCCCAGCCCGCGTAGTAGAAGAAGTGCGCCGCCACCAGCGGCAGGTCGACGTCGCGCGACTCCCGGATGGGCTTGCCGTTGTCGAGCGACTCCAGCACCGCCAGCTCCCTGGCCCGCTCCTGGATGATGCGCGCGATGCGGAACAGGTATTTCGCGCGCTCGGCGCCCGGCAGCGCGCTCCAGACGCCGAACGCCTTGCGCGCCGCCTGCACGGCGCGGTCGACGTCGTCGGAGGAGGCCGTGGCGATCTCCGCCAGCGTCTCCTCGGTGGCCGGGTTGACGGTCTTGAAGGAAGGGCCGGAACCGTCGACGAACTCGCCGTTGATGAACAGCCCGTAGGAGGGACTCAGGTCGACGACGTCGCGCGACTCGGGTGCGGGTGCGTATTCGAACATCGGCTAGTCCAGGGTGAAGTAGTCGGGGCCCGCGTACCGGCCGGTGGCCAGCTTCTGGCGCTGCATCAGCAGGTCGTTGAGCAGCGAGGACGCGCCCAGCCGGAACCACTCGGGGGTCAGCCAGTCGTCGCCGGCGCTCTCGTTGACCAGCACCAGGTTCTTGATCGCGTCTTTCGTCGTACGGATGCCGCCCGCCGGCTTCACGCCCACCTGACGGCCGGTCGCGTCGCGGAAGTCCCGCACCGCCTCCAGCATGATCAGCGTCACCGGCGGCGTGGCGGCCGGGGAGACCTTGCCGGTCGAGGTCTTGATGAAGTCGGCGCCGGCCAGCATCGCCAGCCAGGACGCCCGCCGCACGTTGTCGTAGGTGGACAGTTCGCCGGTCTCCAGGATCACCTTCAGGTGGGCCGCCCCGCAGGCCGCCTTCACCGCGACGATCTGCTGGTAGACCTTCAGGTAGTCGCCGGACAGGAACGCGCCCCGGTCGATCACCATGTCGATCTCGTCGGCGCCCGCCGCCACCGCCAGCGCCGTGTCGCTCACCTTGACCTCGAGCGAGGTGCGGCCGCTGGGGAACCCGGTGGCCACCGAGGCGACCTTGACGCCCGTGCCCCTCAGCTCGTCGGCCGCCACCGCAACCAGGTCGGGATAGACGCAGACGGCCGCCACCGAGGGCGCGTCGCCGCCGGGGCGCACGGCCTTGGCGCACATGGCCCGCACCTTGCCGGTCGTGTCGGCCCCTTCCAGGGTGGTCAGGTCGACCATGGAGATGGCCAGGTCGATGGCGTGCGCCTTCGCCGTGGTCTTGATCGAACGGGTGCCCAGCATCGCCGCCCGCTGGTCCGCGCCGACCCGGTCGACACCGGGCAGGCCGTGCAGGAATGCTCGCAGCGTCGCGCCGGACGAACCGACGTCGGCGAGCGAGGTAGTCACAGTTGACACCTAGACAGCATCGCCGACCAGCCCCTCCACCTCCAAACCGGACCACCTTAGGGCACTCGGGCCCACGTACGTAGGTATGTCGAGGGCCACAGGCGGGCCGCAGATAGGGCATGCGCCCGATGTGCCGGGCCGGGCCTTAGCACGAACCTTAAAGGTGTCAGGAAGTAGCACGAAATATCAGAGATCACAGGGAGAAACCCCATGCATCCCGACATTGAGTACGAGCTCATGAAGAACAACGCGAGCGAGCTGCGCAGGGCCGCCGCCGAGCACCGGCGCGTACGCGAGGCCCAGCGCCACAACAAGGCCGAGCGCCGCTCGGTCTTCGGCAAGCGCCGTTCCGCATGAACACCCTACGAGAGCCCGGCCACCTCCCTCGTGGCCGGGCCTCGGTGCCCCCGTAGCACCACTTCGGCACCCCTATGTGCGGCCGCCTCGGCACACCCGCGAGGCCGCCCCGAAACACCCCCATAAAGCCGTCGAAAGCACCAGATGGGGCATGACATGCTGGACGACATGCGGGGACGATCTGTCAGTCCCGTCTTCGTCGGGCGGGAAGAGGAGCTCGCGGCTCTGACCGAGAGCTTCGACGAGGCCCGGAAGGGCACGGTGACGGCCGTCCTGCTGGGAGGCGAGGCCGGGGTCGGCAAGACCCGGCTGGTTCAGCGCTTCGCCGACCGCTGCGTGGCCGACGGCGCCCAGGTGCTGTTCGGCGGCTGCGTCGAGCTGTCCACGGAGGGCCTGGCGTACGCGCCGTTCACCGCCGCGCTCCGGCAGCTCGTCAGAGAGCAGGGCCCGGCCGCCGTGGCGGGGCTGCTGCCCGACGGCGCCGCCCGCGACCTCGCGCGGCTGCTCCCCGAGTTCGGCGAGCCCAACAGCGACGGCGAGACCGACACCGGCCGCGCCCGGCTCTTCGAACAGTTCCTCACCCTGCTCGAACGCCTGGCGGAGCACCGCCCCACCGTCCTGGTCATCGAGGACATCCACTGGGCCGACAGGTCCAGCCGCGACCTCATCGCCTTCCTCAGCCGCAACCTGCAGATCCCGCAGGTCCTGATCGTGATGACGTACCGATCGGACGACCTGCACCGCCAGCATCCGCTCCGGCCGGTGCTGGCCGAGCTGGGCCGGGTCCACGGCGTCCACCGGCTCGACCTGCCCCGCCTGTCGAGAGACGAGGTCGGGCAGCAGATGACCGCGATCCTCGGCAGGATCCCCGAATACGCCAAGGTCGAGAAGGTCTACGAGCGCAGCGAGGGCATCCCCCTCTTCGTCGAGGCCATGCTGGAGAGCGGCGACGACGGCTCGTTCCCCGAGTCGATGCAGGACCTCATCCTCAGCTCCGTCGAACGCCTGCCCGAGGAGACCCAGCGCGTGCTGCGCGTGGCCGCCGCGGGCGGCAACCGGGTCGGCCACGCGCTGCTGGCCGCCGTGAGCGGCCTGTCCGACGTCGAGCTGGAGACGGCGCTGCGCCCCGCCATCGCCGGCAACGTGCTGCAGATCGCCGACAGCCGCGCCTACGTCTTCCGCCACTCCCTGATCCGCGAGGCCGTCCACGACGAGCTGCTGCCGGGCGAGCACCAGCGCCTGCACGCCAGGTTCGCCCAGGAGATCTTCAAGGACCGCGGCCTCGTCCCGCCCGGCCGCGCCGCCGTCGAGCTGGCCCACCACTGGTACGGCGCCCGCGACGACCGCTGGGCCCTGATCTCCGCGTGGGAGGCGGCGCGGAAGTCGTTCAAGGCGTACGCCTACACCGAGGCCGTCCCGCTGCTCGAACGCGTGCTCATGCTCTGGGACCGCGTGCCCGACGCGGCCGAGCTGATCGGCGCCGACCACACCGGCGTGCTGGAACGCGCCTCCGAGGCGGCCTACGCGGGCGGCGACGTGGACAAGGGCGCCAAGTTCGTCAAGGCCGCGCTGTCCGAGCTGGACGAGACCCGCGAGCCGGCCCGGGTGTCGCAGCTCATCGTGCGCCGGGCGGCGGTCAAGAACTCCAAGGGCCAGCCCGGCGTCATCGACGACCTCAGGCACGCGCTGCGACTCGTCCCCGCGGACACCCTCGACTGGGCCGAGGTCGTCACGCCGCTGAGCCGGCACCTCATGCTGCGGGGCGAGATCGAGCAGGCCGGTCAGCTCATCCCCGAGTGCCTGCGCTGGGTCAGGGAGCACGGCGACCGCTGCCTCGAAGGCGACCTGCTGATGAACCTGGCGCTCGGCCACTCGCTCAACGGGCAGCTCGACGCCGTGATCGCCGTCAACGAAGAGGCGCTGGAGATCGGGCGCGAACAGGGCTCGGCCCGCATCATCACCCGGGCGATGGCCAACAACGTCGACGTGCTGCTCGACATGGGCCGCGCGGAGGAGGCACTGAGCCTGGCGGAGGACGGCTGGCGGATCGCCAAGAAGTACGGCCGGCTGCGCGGCAGCGGCCTGTTCATCCTGAACAACTGGTCCGAGGTGCTGGAGGCGATGGGCCGCTGGGACGAGGCCATCGACATCGTCGAGAGCGCGCTCAGCCACGGCCCCTCACTGCGCACCCGGTACGCCCTGCTGCGCGTGCGCGCCGACATCGCCCTGGCCAGGGGCGAGATGCAGCTCGTGGAGAGCATCCTGTCGGAGATCGGCGTGTTCGCGGACCGCACGGAGGAGTTCGTCCAGGACATCATCAGCAACGCCCGCCTGCTCATCGGCTGGCACCTGACCAAGGGCGAGCCGGCCGCCGCGCTGTGCGAGGCCGAGCGCGTGCTCTCGCACCCCAAGCAGTCCAGCAAGGCCATGCTGGGCTGGCGGCTGCTGTCGCTGCTGCCCACGGTCTGCGACGCCGCCCAGGACACCGAGCCCGAGCGGTCCGCCGCGGTACGGGCGCACGCGGCCGAGGTGGCCGCCGAGCTGTCGGTCACCGGGCCGGTGGTGGAGGCGTACCGGCTGACGTACTCGCGTGACTTCGACGCCGCCGCGGCGGCCTGGGAGCGGCTCAACCGCCCGCACAACCGGTCCAAGGCCCTGCTGCGGGCCGCCGGGGTGGCCGCCCGCGCCGGCGACCGGGAGGGCGCGGCGTCCCGCCTGGAGGTGGCGCTGCCGCTGGCCACGGCGCTGCGCGCGACGCCGCTGGTGGCGGAGATCGAGGTCCTGTGCCGCCGGGTGGGCGGCACGCAGGCGGCGCACCAGCCGTCGGAGCTGCTCACGCCGCGGGAGCTGGAGGTGCTGCGGCTGGTGACCCAGGGGCGTACCAACCGGGACATCGCGGCCGAGCTGTTCATCTCGGCGAAGACCGTGAGCGTGCACGTGTCCAACATCCTGGCCAAGCTCGGGGTCACCACGCGCGGCGAGGCCGCCGCCGCCGCTCACCGCCTGTCCCTGCTGTCCTGAACCTCGTTCTCCAGGGCACTCAGAGGATCGCCTCGACCAGCAGCACGATTCCGAAGATCGCGAAGGCGGCGGACGCGCCGTACCGGATGACCTTCTCGGGCAGGTGCTTGCCCAGCAGCCGGCCGACCAGGATGGCCAGCGCGTCCGCCGCCACCATGCCCACCGTGGAGCCGATCCAGGTGCCCACCCAGTCGTGCTGCGTGGCCAGGGTGATGGTGGCCAGCATGGTCTTGTCGCCCAGCTCGCTCAGGAAGAACGCCGCCGTCACCGCGATCACGGCGTTCCTGGTGGTGCGCCCGGCCTTGCTCGCCTCCTCGTCGCTCAACTCGTCGCCGCGCAGCGTCCACAGAGCGAACCCGAGGAAGGCCAGCCCCGCCACCACCGAGATGGCCGTCGTCGGCAGCGCGTCACCGATCAACCCGCCCACGAGCACGCTCACCAGGTGAACGGCGGTCGTGGCGATCGTGATGCCCGCGAGCACGGGCCACATCTTGAAACGGGTCGCGAACGTCATCGCCATCAACTGGCTCTTGTCGCCCAGCTCGGCGACGAAGATGACGCCCAGACTGATCCAGAAAGCTTCCAACGCTCCTCTTCCGCGCGACCGGGCCGGAAGAAGGTACCCGGGGAGAATTTTCGGGCACGGCTTCGGCCCGGCAGCGTCTTTGTCCATGACTGCCAGGCCGAAGGTCTCGTCCGCCCGTATGAGGCCCGCGTGACCGGGCGCGAGCACGCGCCAGTGTGTCGATCACGCGATTGGGACTACTCCCCTTCGGAATTACCGAAACACCATAACAGCCCCAAGAGACCGTCTATTCCCCGAGGGTGCAGCCCACCATCACCGGCTCGTTGACCAGCGTGACCCCGAACTTCTCGCGTACGCCGGCACGCACCTCCCTGGCCAGGGCCAGCAGGTCTTCCGTGGTGGCGCGCTCCATGGGATTGGTGAGGGCGAGCGTGTGCTTGGTGGAGATGCGTACGGGGCCGAGCTGGTAGCCCTTCGGGTAGCCGGCCTGCTCGATCAGCCACGCGGCGGGCACCTTGACCAGCCCGCCGGGCAGGTCCCAGCGCGGGTGCCCGGGAGCGCGCACGGCCAGCTCCTCCGCCTCCCGCGCGGTGAGGACCGGGTTGGTGAAGAACGACCCCGCGCTGCGGGTGTCGGGGTCTGCCGGGTCGAGCACCATGCCCTTGCCGCGCCGCACCCCCAGCACGGCCTCGCGGGCCAGGTCGAGCGGCACCCGGCCGCCCGCCTCCGCGCCCAGCCTGCGGGCCAGCTCGTCGTAGACCACCGGGCCGGACAGCTCGGACAGCTCGAGCGCGTACGTGACCGCCAGCACCACGTAGCGGGCCAGGTCACGCTTGAAGACGCTGTCGCGGTAGGAGAAGCCGCACTGCCGTGCCTCCAGGTCCACCACGTGCCGGGTGCGCCGGTCGTAGGCGCGCACGCACCTGATCGTCTGGGCGACCTCCTGCCCGTAGGCCCCGACGTTCTGGATGGGCGTCGAGCCCACCAGCCCCGGCACGCCGGACAGGCACTCGATGCCCGACCAGCCCTCGGCCACCGCGCGGGCCACCAGGCGGTCCCAGTCTTCGCCCGCCTCGACCGTCACGACGACCTGCTCGCCGTCGCGCGAGACGGCCACGCCCTCGGTGGCGACCTTGATGACCAGCCCGTCGAACCCCTCGTCGGACACCACCACGTTGCTGCCCCCACCGAGCACCAGCGTGGGGACGGCGTTCCTGTCGGCCTCGGCGATCAGCGAAACGAGCTGCTCCGCCGAGGTGGCCTCCGCGAATTCGCGAGCGGGGCCGCCCAGGCGCAGCGTCGTGTGCGGCGCGAGCATCTCCATGGGCAACAAGCTTATGAGGCGCGCAGCATCCGCAGCACCCCGTCGTAGTTGCGGCGGGACTCCCGGTCCAGGTAGTCGGAGGCGATCTCGTGCCGTCCGAGAAGGGTGACGGGCAGCAGCTCGCTGGGCACGACCAGCTCGCCGGGCAGCGCCAGGGAGAGCTCCAGGTCGGCGTAGCGGCCGTAGTGGGCGTCCGCGGGCAACGCGCTCAGCGCCTGCGCCCTGCGTACGGCGATCAGCTCCCCGGTCAGCGCCCGCACCGGGCCCGGCCCCGCCCGCTCCCACTCCGGCCGGTCGCCGCCGTCCGCCGGCTCCACGCCCTTCCACCCGGCCGCCACCGCGCCCTCCACGACCGCCGCGATCAGCGGGGTCAGCGCGTCGGCGCCCAGCACGACGTTCGTCTCCATCAGCACGTGCACCTCGGCCTCGTCGAGCTGCAACAGCTTCGTACGGCACTCACCCCAGGTCGCGGTGCCGCCGCGCCAGTGCGGACGCTCCGTCACGTGCCATTCGACGATCCGGTCGGGGTGGCGTCCCGCCAGCTCGCGCAGGACGTCTCCGGCGCCGTCCACATTGCCCAGGTCGAGGGCGAGCACCCGGGCGGCCGTGTGCTCGATCACCGACCGCAGGCACCTCCTGAGGTCGTCGGGCCAGCCGTCCACGAGCAGGCTCACGCTGGCGGTGACGTCCCTGGTCTCCAGGCGCAGCCGCTCGATGTTCACGCCCTGCACGTCGAGGCGGTTGGTGGCCAGGGTGGCGTCCCAGGTGCGCTGGGCGTGCAACATGCCGTCACCCGGGTCGCCGTGCTGGCCGGGGCCGCCGAAGATGCCCAGGTCCGCGGCCGGGTTGAGCCTGGGGTGCACGCCGTGGGGCCGGGCGCCCGCCGTGCCCACCCCGGTCGCCGCCCCGGCCCTTCGAGCCCGGCCCTCCCGCTCGGCCCTTCGAGCCTGGCCCTCCCGCTCGGCCCTTTGAGCCCGGCCCTCCCGCCCGGCTCCGGCCTCCCGCCGAGCCTCCTGCCCGTGCGGGGCCTCTTGGCTCGCGGGGGTGATCGGCGTGCCGCCCGCCGGGTCGCGTCCGGTACCGGAACCGGCCGCCGGGTCCGGGCGCGCGGGGCGCAGCCGTCCGGGCGGCTTGCCGTCGGTCACGGCGGAAACGGGAATCGATCGAACCGTCGGCCAGACCAGTCGCGCAGCTTCATTCATACGAAGACGCGCTACCCGAGACCCGCCCCTTATATCACCAGGCCAGCGATCGGAGCGACCCGGCCCCCCGGAACCGCCCAGGACGGCCGCCGCGCCCCTCTCCCACGGACGATCAGGAGAGCTGCACCACCGCCCGCGCCTTCGACAGCACCCGTGCCTCGCCCGACCTGGCGGTGAGCCCGATGACCACCCGCTTGTCCTCCAGCTTCTCCTCCACCACGCCGCTGACCGACACCATGGCCCCCCGATCGTCGTCCGGTACGACCACCATCGACGAGAACCGCACCCCGAAGTCGACCACCGCGCCCGGATCCCCCACCCAGTCGGTGACGAACCGCCCCGCCTGCGCCATCGTGTACATGCCGTGCGCGATCACGTCGGGCAGCCCGACCATCTTGGCGAAGCGCTCGTTCCAGTGGATCTGGTTGAAGTCGCCGGAGGCCCCCGCGTACATCACCAGGTTGGCCCTGCGCACGTTGTAGTCCACGGCCGGGATCTCGTGCCCGACCTCGACCTCGTCGTACCGTACCGTGGCGCCCATCAGCCCGCCCCTCCACGCTCGACGATCGTGTTGTACGTGACGCACACCGGCTCACCGTCGACCGTGTTCACGTCGCTCCTGACCGTCAGCAGCTCGTTGTGCCCGGCGGTGCGGATGTCGGTGATCGTGGACGTCATCACCAGCTCGTCGCCCGCGTGGATGGGGCGTACGTACTCGAAGCGCTGCTCGCCGTGGACCACCATGGCGAGGTTCAGCCCCAGGTCGGGGTCCACCAGCGCCTCACCGCCGCTCTGCAGGCTGAACACGATGGGGAACGTGGGCGGCGCGATCACGTCGGGGTGCCCGGCGGCCTGGGCGGCCTCCCTGTCGCGGTAGAGCGGATTGTGGTCGCCGATCGCGGCGGCGAACTCCCTGATCTTCACCCGGCTGACCTCGTATGGGGCACTCGGGGGATAGGTTCTGCCCACGAAGTCGCGGTTCAAGGCCATCGCTGCTCCCTCGCCTGTCTCCGTCCCAGCGCTGATGACGCCGACGCTAACAGAACAAGGTTCGGCTGTCGCCGTTCATGGGCTGCTCTTTGCCCGCGAACGAGCCCAGCCACACAGCACTCCCGGACCCCGGCAAGACCCGCAGCGGACACGCCGACCCGGACAGACGCGGTAGCCGTGCGCAGGGCAGCCCTGGAAGCACCCGGGGCCACCGCAGGCGCGGCCGGGACAGCCCGGGGCAGTCACGGAAGCAGCAGCGCCGCCTCGGGGCCACCTCAGGACCATCGAGAAGGGTGTGCAGAGTGTGCAGGGTGTGCAGACACGACGAAACCGGCGCCCTGTCGGGGACGCCGGCTGCGCGTTATGAAGGTTATGGGGCAGAAGCCCTGCCCGGAGAACCTAGCGGGTCTCGCGGTGCGCGCGGTGGCAGCGGCAGTTGGGGCAGTACTTCTTCAGCTCAAGCCGATCCGGGTCGTTGCGCCGGTTCTTCCGCGTGATGTAGTTGCGGTGCTTGCACTCCTGGCAGGCCAGCGTGATCTTCGGCCTAACGTCGGTGGCAGCCACTTGGGAGTGCCTTTCTACGTTCGGGACATGGACACGCCCGTACCCAGGCCGGTCGACCTGGGATTGGGCAGTAGCGGAGGCCGGACTTGAACCGGCGACACAACGATTATGAGCCGTTTGCTCTGCCTGACTGAGCTACTCCGCCTTTGAGCCGGAACGACCCGGCCCGTAGAGGATACCCGACGTGGCGAGCACATTCGTAACTCACCCGATCAGGTGGGGTGCTCCCAGTATGCCTCAGGAACCCCCGACAACCGAAATCAATAAGCGGCAGCCCCGCCTGCCGCCCCCGCGCGCGAGGATGATCAGCGTAGCAGCAGACCGCACGCCCGGCGAACCCGTAACACCACCGACCCCAGCCCCGACCTCAGCCCTGTCCCCGACCTCAGCCCTCGCACCGACCCCGACCCCGACCCGAGAGCCTCAATCCCCGGAGCCTCAACCCCGAAACCTCGACCCTCGACCCTGGCACTTCGGCCCGACCTCGGCCTGAAATGACGAACGCCCGGCTCCAAGAAACCCTTGGACCGGGCGTTTCCTACCTCAATTGTGCGAGCCCCCAAACGGAATCGAACCGTTGACCTTCTCCTTACCATGGAGACGCTCTGCCGACTGAGCTATAGGGGCCTGTCCGGCGCTGCGGACAGGTGTAACCATACACGGCACTCAGCGATGATGCGAACTCGTTCTGACCTCCGCGGGCGATCTTGTCGCCCGCCACACCGGGAGCTCGACCACCTCGCACAGGTCGGCCAGATCGACGTGCCTGGCCACCTCCGAGACGGAGGTGCAGTCGGCGACGACCCGACCGTTTCTGCGCACCCGCAGCACCTGCCGCCCGGCCCGCACGGCACCCACGACCTCGTAGCCGTCGAGCCCCACCCATCGCCTTTCCATAGCGGCACAGATTAGCCGTGGAGTCTCTCATTTTCGCCACGCCACACGCGTTTCCCGCATACCAAATCGGTACGAATCCACCCCCCACAGACAGCCCCAATACCGAAAGCCTCATTCGGCACCCGCGCGAAACGCCCGCCCAGTACGCGCGAAACGCCTGCTCAGTACCGGTAGAACCCCGCGAGGTCGGCCCTCTCCCGGATGTCGTCGATCCGCACGATGGACCCGGTGTAGGGCGCGTTCATCATCTTCCCGCCGCCCAGGTAGATGCCGACGTGGTGGGTCTTGACGGCCCGCTTCCCGATCTGGCCGAAGAACACCAGGTCACCGGGCCGGGCGGCGGAGACGCGGCGCATCTTCCGCACCTGGTCGTCGGTGTTCCCCGGCCCCAGCACGTCCTCCCCGTGCGCCAGCGCGTACACCCATCGCGCGAAGCCCGAGCAGTCGAGCCCGCGCGTCGTGGCGGCCGGACAGGGCTTGATCTTGCCCCGGTAACCCCGGCAGGTCCCCATGGACGGCCCAGGATCCTCGCCGTGGCCGCCGCCCCACGAGTAGACGATCTGCCGCTGCTCGATCTCGTACGCGAGCCGCACGGTCAACGGCGGCACCGGCAGGCTCAGCGGCACCGAGGCCGTGGCGGTCAGCAGGAGCAGCGCCGCCCCCGCCACCGCCAACCGCCGCTTCATCTCACACATCCCCCCAAAGCTCGCGCCACACATCCCCCCAAAGTCGCGCCACGGGATTCATCCTGCCCTATCCCAACGCATACCGCTTTGTCCAGCTTTATCCCGCTTTGAGAGTAAGCTTCACCGAGCCGACGGTCACGTACACGCCCACCGTCCCCTTCGACTTCGCGGGCTTGGTGGTGATCGTGAACGTCGCCTTCCGCCCGCGCGGCAACTCGTCGATCCGGCACCGCACCGCCGTCCCGCTGAACGTGCACCCCGGCGCCTTCACCACCCGCTGCCCGCCGAACGCCCGCCCCGACACCTTGACGTCCTTGACCGGGTGCGGCCCCGTGTTGGAGACCGTGACCGTGTACGTCTTCCTGCTCCTGGCCTGCCCCGACACCCTCACCTCCGCGGGCGGGTTGGCCAGCGACTCAAGCTGCGACTGCGAGCCGTTGAACGAGTTCTGGCCCCCGACCAGCGGCCCCTTGTCGGCCGACTGCCAGAACGTGTGCTTCTTCCAGCTCTTGGGCAGCTCGCCCGGGTCACCGCCCCAGCGGGCCAGCCACAGGGGGTTGGACTTGAACTTGTCGGAGTTCCCCGTACAAGTCTGCCACCAGCTCGTGGTGGTGTAGATGATCGCGTGCCGGCCGGTCGCCTCGCGGTACTTGGCGGTGAAGTCCTTGAGCCAGGTGACCATGTCCTTGGCGGACAGGCCATAACAGTGGTTCTTGCCGTTCCTGTCCTGATACGGGTTGTCCTCGATATCGAGCACCCCCGGAAGCGTCTGGCCGTCGCTTACCCAGTTGCCGCCGTTCTGCAGGAAATAGTCGGCCTGCGCTGTCCCGTCGGATTCGTGCGGTTGCGCAAAGTGATATGCGCCGCGGATGAGACCGGCCGCGGCGGCGCCGCCGTGCTGGGCCTCGAACCGGGGGTTGCGGTAGTCCGTACCCTCGGTGGCCTGCACGAACGCGAACTTGGCGCCGCCCGTGGCCACGCTTTGCCAGTCGATGTCGCCCGTCCAGTTACTGACGTCGACGCCCGGCACTCCATCGGCCGCCTGCACGACCCCGGTCATACCGACCGTAGCAATTACCGCAAATAACAAGAGACGTTTCACGCCCGAGATCATTGCGGAGCGGCACACAATTCCGCAAGTCCACGAATATCCACTTCTTTAGCCGGGTCAATCCAATAGACCGGCCCACCCCCCAACGGCCGCGCCCTCGCCGGCCGCCCCGGTGTGGTCCCTGCCAGACCCGGGAAGACCGTTCACGACGACCATCCGCTCGCACCTGGCCGGGATGCTCGCGGAGCCACGCTAGGAAATCTTGGGGACGTAGGAAGAAACCGCAGGTCAGGGCCCGGAAACTGGTCACGCGCGAAGGCCGCCCAGTACGTCGTTTCCCCAGGTCAGAGCGTTTTGTGTACGTAGTGTTCGCGTTTGCCAAACCTCCTTCGGCCTGCCCAAACTGGATCCATCCTCAAAAGCGCCCCCGACCAGGGGTTTCTTCGCCATGCCCGGAGGAGACCGACCATGATCCACACCCGGGGACTGACCCGAGTTTTCACGATGAAGAAGGAGACCGTAACGGCCGTCAAAGGCATCGACCTCGACGTGGAGGCTGGGCAGCTCGTGGCGTTCCTGGGCCCGAACGGCGCGGGCAAGTCCACCAGCCTGCGCATGCTCACCACCCTCCTGCCCCCCACCTCCGGCACCGCCTTGGTCGCCGGTCACGACGTGACCCGCGAGCCGAGGGCCGTACGCGCCCGCATCGGCTACGTCGGCCAGCGCAACAGCGCGGGCGAGGACCAGCTCGTCCGCGACGAGCTGGTCACCCAGGGCCGCTGCTACGGGCTGCACCCGAGAGAGGCCGCCGCCCGCGCCGACGAGCTGCTCGACCTGCTCGATCTCACGTCGCTGGCCAAACGGGTGCCCGGCACGCTGTCAGGCGGCCAGCGCCGCCGCCTCGACATCGCCCTCGGCCTCGTCCACCGCCCCGGCCTGCTCTTCCTCGACGAGCCCTCCACCGGCCTCGACCCCAAGAGCCGCGCCGACGTCTGGCAGCACATCCTGCGGCTGCGCGAGACGTACGGGACGACGTTGTTCCTGACCACCCACTACCTGGAGGAGGCCGACAACATGGCCGAACGGGTGGTGATCATCGACGGTGGCCGCATCATCGCCGACGGCACCGCGGAACAGCTCAAGAACGACCTGGCCGGTGACCACATCACGATCACCACCAGCACCGCGGAGGAGGCCGGGACGGCCGCCGGGATCGGCGGCGGCACCGCCGACGGCACCACCGTCCGCCTGCGGGTCGCCAAGGCCGCCGCCGCGCTGCCCGACTACCTGCGCACCCTCGACGCCGCCGGCATCAAGGTCATCACCGCCGAGACCGTCCGCCCCACACTCGACGACGTGTTCCTCACCCTCACCGGGAGAAGCCTCACCGATGACGACATTCTTGCGTGACACCATCACCATCTTCTCCCGCGAGTTCAGGCCCAGCCTGCGCAACCCGACCGGGTTGATCTTCGACATGGGGCAGCCGCTGCTGTTCCTCTTCCTGTTCGGCTCGCTGCTGGGCGGGGCGGTCGGCTCGTCCTGGCAGTGGTTCGTGCCGGGGATCCTGGTCATGATGTGCCTGACCGGGCCCATGAGCGCGGGCTACACGCTGCTGGTCGAGCTGATCGGGGGCGCGATGGAGCGCCTGATGGTCACCCCGGTCAACCGGACCGCGATGCTGGTCGGCAAGAGCATGAAGGCCATGCTCACCCTGCTCGTACAGGCGGTGCTGATCATCGTGCTGGCCCTGCCGCTCGGCTTCGAGCTGCACGTGGCCGGGGTCCTGGCGGGGCTGGCCCAGCTCGTGCTCTTCAGCGTGGGGCTGGGGGCGTTCTCCTTCGTGCTGGCCATCAAGTCGGCTCCCGGCGGCACCCTGTTCTACGTCGTGAGCCAGTCGATCATGTTCCCGTTGCTGCTGCTGTCGGGGGTGCTGCTCCCGCTGGAGACGGCTCCCGGGTGGCTGCGGGTGCTCGGGCAGATCAACCCGGTCACGTACATCGTGGACGCGCAGCGCGCCCTCTTCTCCGGCGACCTGGGCGACCCCTCGGTCCTGTACGGCACCGCCGCCGCCTGCGTCGTCGCCGCCATCGGCCTCTACCTGGGCAACCGGGCCATGCGTCAGGGCGTCTGACCGGCCCGGCCCCTTTGACACCGGTTTCGTGCGGGCACGACAGTGGCGCCATGACGCATGAAGTGGTGGCGACCAAGACCGTGCCCTGGATCCCGGTGGCGCACCGCCTCGACGTGATCCGCGCCAAGACCCTCCCGCCCGCCGACCGCACCACGTCGGCGTTCGCGTTCGTGTCCGACGAGGCCGGCCGGACGCTGATGACGTACGTCGACCGCGCCGGGCGCGGCTGGGACCTCCCCGGCGGCCACCTGGAGCCGGGTGAGGGGGCGACGGACGCGGCGGCGCGGGAGCTGTACGAGGAGACCGGGCTGCGCCTGCCGTCCACCGCCCTGTCGATCTTCGCCTGGCAGCGCATCGAGCTGCTGGAGCCGCCGCCCGCGGACTACCCGTATCCGGCGTTGACCTACATGGCGATGTTCCGGGCGACGGTGCCGGGGCCCAATGGTCCGGCGCGTCCGCCTGCCGGATCGGAGTGCACTCGCGCGGACTGGCTCTCCCGGCCGGAGATCGAACGCGTCTGCGGCCAACGTACGTGGCTGGTCCTGCTGTAGCTCGCTCAGCGGGTGTGCTGGAGTGCGTGGGCGCGATCGAGGTCGCCGTCGGGCCGGTAGAGCCGCTCCGGGATCCGGGCCAGGGTGGAGGGGTGCGCCTGCGGGCCGAGCCCGTACAGCTTCTGGAAGCTCATGATCAGCGGTCGCCACGCGTCGGGGTCGACGTGGTCGTCCGTGCCCGCCAGGCGCAGCTCCTCGTGCACCCAGACGCGCTGCACGCGTACCTCGAAGGCCAGCACGCCGCCGTCCTCCCCCACGGGATGGCGGCGCTCGACCACGGCCTCCATGGCGACCGGGCACTCGGCCGCCCGCGGCGGCCCCACCGTCTCGGACGGGACCGCGGTGAACCCCGCCCGCCCGAACTTGTCACCGACGTGCCGGTAACCCCGCTGCCGCTTCCGCTCGGGAACGGGATCCGACCCGGTGGTCAACGCCAGCCGGTCGACGTGCGGCGCGAGCGCGTCGGAGGGCAGGTTCAGTACGCATTCGCGGGTCCTGAGCAGGTTCTGGGCCGTCTTGGACCGCGCGCCCAGGCCGAGCACGCACCGCCAGCCCAGCCAGAAGGCCGACGACATGGGGGCCAGGTTGGGCGTCCCGTCCTCGTTCGAGGTGGAGATCAGGACCACGGGGGTGCCGAAGTAGAGGATGTTCGGCTCGATGGGGACGTGCCGGTCGACGGGGATGCTCATGAACGTCCACTGTCGTGCCTGGCCGGCGCGCACGCTGGCGGCCTTCGGACGTCACGCTGCCCGGGGCCGCACCACGTCACCTCGCCGTTTCACGACTCGCCCAGCCGGACCTCCGCCAGCGTGCGCCAGTCCCAGACCGTCTCGGGGCCGTCCTGGTTGACGATGTGGATGCTGTGGATGGTCACCTCGCGCTCGGGAAGCTGCTCGCCCAGCGCCTCGATGATGGGGGCCGCCGGGCCGTCCGCGCTGCTGTAGGCCACCGTGACATGCGGGATCCACACGTCGTGGGCGAGCACTCCGTCGCGCCCGGTCGCCGCCCGCGTGGCGAACTTCACCGCCTCCAGCAGCGGCCGCAACCGCTCGGCCGGCCGCGCCTCCAGCACGATCGCCTCGGGGTGGTAGAGCACGCGCCCCAGCGTCACCGTGATGGGCTCGACCCTCGCGAGCTGCCCCGCCACCTCCTCGGCCATCACGCTCACCTGGTGGTCGGTGGTCTCATGCGAGTAGCCCGCGACGAACATGGTCAGATGGATGAACTCCTGCGGCACCAGATCGAGCCCCGGCAGACCGGCCAGCCGCCCCTGAGCCTCCTGAACGATGTCCCGCGCCTGCGTGTCGTCGCCGAGCAGGACGTGCCAGTAGAGCCGCCCCTGCCCCGGCGGCAGCATCAGCGTGCGCCGCTTCTCCCAGCGGTTCTCCATGCGCGTCGGCAGCGAGCTCACACATCCTCCTTGACGGGGGCGGGCAAAGCCCGAGCGCAGTCGTCCGTCCTGATCTGCTCACGCAGCGTGGTCACGATATCCGAGCCACGGAACCAAGGAGTGGCCAATCGCACATCCATCCTCACCAAGAGTCGGCAACCGCGGACAACCATGGCCCGGACGCCAGAACGTCCATCAGAAACGTCCGGTTTTCCGGTATCGCGTAAGCGGCGCCGGACGCACATCACCGGAAGTGCGAGAACCCACGGCATTATTCGCACCCACCGCCATCACCCACGCGACACTCCCGAAGCAACGCAGCCCACAACCGCATACCCCCTACCAATCCGGATCACCACGCCAGGCGCCTCCAGAGCATCATGATCCATCGGAAATGATCGGGAAAGACCACCCTAGACCGCCACCGCACCCGGTTTCCTGGGTGCCGTACCCGGTGACTCTCGTCAGCGGATGCGGCGCCCCGTCTCGGTGCGGGAGTAGCCGCCGAGCGCCGTCACCTCGGCGCGGAAGTCGGCTCGTTCCAGGAGGGCCCACAGCGGAGCCGGCAGTTCGTCGCAGAGCGCGCCGGTACGCCCAGGCCCACCCCGCCCAGGTACGACCGCAACACCCGCTCGCTCAGCTCATAGGGAACGCCGCTCGCCTCCCGGCCGGCGACATCCACGAGCAACGCCCGTCCGAAGAATCCGCCAGGCACCATGACCCGACCCCACGACCTCAGCCGCCGGCGTCCGCGGGCAGGAAGGCCACGGTGTCCCCCGACACCAGGGGCAGCGCCGCGTCCCTGGTCACCTGATCGCCGTTGAGCGCGGCCACCACGTGGCGGTCGAGCACCAGCCCGACGGCGGCGGCCGCGTCCCCCAGCGTGGCGGCCCGTACGCCGCGCGACCGGTGGCCCGCCCGCCTCGCCGGCACGCCGAAGCACTCCACCACGACCTCCGGCGGCGGTTGCTCCCTGGCCGCCGCGTAGTCCTCCGGGGAGTTGACGTTCACCACGGACTCCAGCGCCGGATCGAGCCGGGCGAGGTCGGCGTCGGCCAGCAGGTCCTCGTCGCCCAACCGGGTCACCTCGCAGTGCTTGAAGACCATGCCCGGCCGCAGGTCGCCCGCCTTCAGCAGGTCGGCGACCAGCCCGGCCAGCGCGGTCCGGTACCCGGCCGCCAGCGGCTGCCGGAACCCCCGCGCCACCGGCAACGCGACGTCCGTCCCCGGGGTCAGCGCCCGGAGCACGCGCCGGACGAAGGCCGGGTGCAGGAACGGCAGGTCGGTGGAGCACACGAACGCCGTCTCGGCCCGATCGGCCACCGCCGCGAGCCCCACGGCCAGCCCCTGCACGGGGCCGAGCCCCTCAACCGGGTCCTCGACCACCGAGACCCCCGAGGGCAGCGGCGGAAGCTCCTGCCCCGGCGCGGCCACCACGACGACCGGACCGTCGACCGCCCTGGTGACGACCGCGGCGGCCCGGTGCAGCAGCGTCGATCCGTGCCACTCCAGCCACGCCTTCGGCCGCCCCATCCGGGTGGAACGCCCACCCGCCAGCACGATGCCCGCAGCGGTAGTCTGCATGTCCGCATGCTAGGCCACGCCGCGGAGCCCGCTCACGCGGGAGCGCGCGGCAGCCCGTCGCGCTCGTCCGTCGCGCTCGCCCGGCTTGCTCGGACGGCAGATCATCGGTGAGTGTGAGGCTGTCACTGCCGGTAGAGCACGAGGTGTTCATGGTAGAGAACGCCGTCTCGGACCTCGCCGGTGGCGGTGAAGCCGATGTCGTCGACGTAGTCGATGTGGTCGCCGGTGACCGTGTAGCGGCCGGTGTAGGCCCGTTTGCGGCCGTCCCTCTCCTCCTCGTAGCGGCCGTTGGGCAGGAGTTCCTGCCGGATGCGGCCGTCGGCGGTGACCCACATGCCCACGTGGGGATGGTCCGCGCTGTTGCCGGTCGGCGCTTTGCCGGGCTCAATGGTCGAGCACGCGGCGGTGAGCATGGTGAACAGGCCGAGCCCGAGGAACACGCTTGTTTTCATGGTCGTGACCTTCCTGGTCGGTGAGCGGAGTGTCCTGAGTGGCCGTCAGTGGCGGGTGAACCGGTAGCCTGCGTGGTGCAGTTCGCCGTCCCGGAATTCCCCATAGGCCCAGAAGCCCAGGTCGTCGAGATAGTCGATGCGGGTTCCGTTGATCCAGTACCGTCCCTGGTAGGCGCTGGGACGGTCGCCGCGAGCCTCGTCGTAGCGGCCATCGGGCAGTAGCCGCTGGCGGACGAAGTCGTTCTCATCCACCCACAGGCCGAGGTAGGAGTGGTCGGCGCCGGCCTCAGGCGGCGCGGCCTCGGAGACGGCCGGGGATTCACCGGCCGGGCGTCCGTCCCACACCGTCACGCGGCCGTCCTGCAGGAGAACGTCCAGATGGCCGCCTCGGGCGATCGCCGGGCCGTCCTGGGCACCCTCGGGGTCGGCGATCCTGATCACCGCGATGTCGGCGCGATCGCCCGGTGTCAGCGTGCCGGTGGCGCCGGCGTCGGCGAAGTCGGCGCGGGAGGGCAGGACGAGACAGCCGGCACAGTCAATGACGATCATCCCGTCGTCCTCAGCGGCGGTGCGCAGGCCAGGGCCGACACCGACGATCGCGGGACCGCCGATCAGGACGTCGGCTTGTTCCCAGTCGCCCAGCATCGTGTTCATGCTGATGACGGTGCCGCCGGTCAGGAGCAGAGGGCGAACGTTGTCATTGGTGATGGCCTTGAGCAGTTCCGGAGTGCGCATGTCGGGATACTTCTCCTTCAGGTGAGAGCCGGATGGGATGCCATGCTCGGTCGCGGCCCGCACGACTCGGCGGAAAGGGGCGTTCAGCGGCCGGCGGCACGCAGGACGCGATCGCGGGACTCGCGCACGTCCTGACGCAGTTCGGCCAGGTCGACGCCGAGAACGGTGCCCGCCCACTTTCGCACTCGGCCCGCGATGAAGACGGCCTGGATGTTGCGCGGGTCGGAGCCGAGAACGAGGGTGCCGATCGGGTCGTTGAGCGGCATGTTGTTGAGGTCCTCAGCTCCGACGATGAGGAAGTCGGCCTGCTTGCCGGGGGTGAGCGAGCCGGTGACGTCGCCGAGCCCGACGGTCTTGGCACCCTGCAGGGTCGCGAAGTCCAGGACATCGGCCACACCGATCCGAACGGGGGCGGCGGCGCTGCCGTAGGCGGCGCTGACAGCGCGCATCCGCTGGATCGCGTGCAAGGCGCGCATCTGCGTGAACATGTCGCTGGCCAGTGCCACTTCAACGTCGATGCTCAGGCCGGGGCGGATACCGGCCGCGAGCGCCTCGTCGATGGCCGGGACCGCGGTCTCCAGGCCGATCTGCGCCTCGGAGGTGGGGGCGAGCGTCACCGTCGTGCCCGAGTCGCCCATGGCCCGCCAGGCATCGGGGGTCAAACCGGTGCTGTGGATGAGTGTCACGTCCGGGCCGAGCAACCCATCGGCCGACCAGCGCAGAATGGCCTGGGAGGAGGGGATGCCGAAGACGGCGTCGACGCTGACGCCGATGCCGAGTTCGCGTGCGACGCGGGCGAGCGCGCGCCCGTAGGCGAGATCGGGGCCGGCGATCTCGTCGGTGGCCAGGGTGGCCAGGCGCAGTGTGAGCAACTGGTCGTCGGAGGCGAAGTACTTGTCCTGCAGCCGGGTCAGGTCGGCCGGCCACTGGCCGTCCCAGTCGCCGAAGTGCGGCCGCATGGAGGCGTGCACACCCCGGATGCCGGTGTCGATCAGGGCCTCGATGGCGCTGTCGGAGTGGGCGGCGGTGCGCGAGTTGTGAGAGAAGTCGAGCATCGTGGTGATGCCGCTGTCGATGGCGGTCAGGGCGGCGAGCTTCGTCCCGATGTACATGTCCTGCGGCTGATAGGCGGGAGCGATGCCGTCGAGGGTGGACATGACGTACTCGCCGAGGTCGTTCACGTCGGGCATGATTCGGCGTAGCTGCGTCTCCCAAGCATGGCGGTGGGTGTCGACAAAGCCGGGGGCCAGGATGGTGCCGGTGGCGTCGATGACGACCGCGCCCACGGCGGCGCCGGCGGTGCGCAGGTCAGGAGCTACCGCGGTGATGGCGCTGCCCTGGATGAGCAGATCGCCCTTGGGCAGGACGCCGAGACCGGGATCCATGGTGACGATCGTGGCACCGGTCAGCAGAAGGCGCCGGTCGCGCTCAGTGTCCTGGCGGCGTAGCTGGTCGAGGGTCATGTCGGCGTTCATGAGGGGCCTTCTCTCCGTCGGTCGGGGTTCCACCGCTGACAGATCCGAGTCTGTTCACGTCGCCGAGGGCGAAGAAGGCCGCTGATTTCCTGGGAGTGCCGCACCCAGGATGGAAGACGCGTTCACCACGAGATCAAGGGCATGCCGGGCCGGCGTCCCCTGACGGCACAGTGTCGTGACGGCGGGCGTGACCTGGAGAAGTTACGCCGACGGGCCGCACTCGCCGAGATCCGGCGCGGCCAGGGTGGCCAGGAGGGCCAGCCCGTCCGCGGACGGCGAGCCGGGCTCGGCCTGGTAGGTGACCAGTCGCTGACCGGGCGCGCCGGCGATCAGGAAGACTTCCCTGCTCAGGTGCAACTCGTCGACCTCAGGGTGGGAGAGTCGGACCGTGCGGCGCACGGTTTCCCCGGACTTCTGCTCGGCCCACAAGTGCCGGAACTGCGGGCTCTTGATGGACAGCTCTCCCACCAACTCGGTCAGGCCGCGCTCGTCTGGCGTCATGAGGGCGATCTTGCGCAGCTCGGCCACGGCTGCGCAGGCCGTCTCACTCCAGTCGCGGAAGAACTCTCGTCCTGCGGGATCGAGGAAGATCATGCGCAGCATGTTGTCATCGTGGGCGAACCGGCTGTGGAGGGCATCGGCGAGCGGGTTGCGCGCCAGCACGTCCTGCGACCAGCCCAGAATATAGGCGGGGACGTCCGTCCAGCCGTGCATGAGCCGTAGCACCTCTGGGGCCACCCGCTCTACGCGCGCCGGGCGCCGGCGGCGAACGGCCGGACGGGCCAGCCTGTACAACTCGGCCACGGCCGGCTCGTCCAGCCTCAGAGCCTGCGCCAGGGTGGCCACGGTCTGCCGCGAAGGGTGTCGCTGCCTGCCCTGCTCCAGGCGCGCGTAGTAGCCGGCGCTGAGCCCGGCCAGCCTGGCGACCTCATCACGGCGTAGCCCGGGCACCTGGCGCCGGCCCAGTGTCTGCGCCCCTGCCTGTTCAGGGCGTGTCAACGCGCGGTGGCGGCGTAGGAACTGCCCCAAGGCGTTGCTCGTGTCGGCACCGTCCATGGCATCGAGGCTAGGCGAGAGCGGCGGCAAAGGGATCGCCACCGCCAGGCCGTACTTTTCCTAGGAAGCCGCTTCAGCGCCTCCATATCATGACGCATCGGGCATCTGTCGCCTAGCCTGGCCAAATGAGCCGAAGCACACCTTTAAGTGAGTTCCTGCGAGCTCGTCGCGAAGCCCTCAAACCGCAGGACGTCGGCCTGCCGGAATATGGGCGGCGCCGGGTAAAGGGGCTGCGCCGTGAGGAAGTGGCGATGCTGGCCGGCATGAGCAGCGACTACTACGTACGGCTCGAACAGGGCCGGGAGACGAGCCCTTCGCCGCAAGTGGTCGAGGCCGTAGCGCGCGCCCTGAGCTTGGATGAGGAGGCCACCGAGCACCTTCGCCGCTTGGTCCAGCCGCCTGCCCGGCGCCGAGCCGCCGCCGATGACCATGTCAGCCCGCAACTGCTCCAGCTCATGGACGGTTGGCCCACCTCGCCGGCGTTCGTGCTGGGCCCCGCCCTGGACATCCTGGCCGCCAACACCATGGCCACCGCCCTGCACGAAGGGTTCGCCGCCACCGGCAACCTGGCCCGTATGGTCTTCACCGACCCCGCGGGGAGGGAGTTCTATCAGGACTGGGAGCGGGCCGCGCACTCCTGCGTGGCCGAGCTGCGGGCCGCCTACGGCCACGACCCGGAGTCCGCGCGCATCAACCGGATCGTCGACGAGCTCAGCTCGGCCAGCCCCGCGTTCGCCGAGCTGTGGGCCCGCCACGAGGTGAAGTCAAAGACGCAGGAGGGCAAGCACCTGCGGCACCCACGCGTGGGCGACCTGCACATCCAGTTCTCCGCCTTCACCGTCAACGGCGCCCCGCACCAGCAGCTCGTCGTCTACCAGGCCCAGCCCGCCTCGGCGACCGCGGCCGCGTTCGAGCAACTGCGCTCCTCAACCGCGCGGACGGCGGCAAGGACGCTGCACGACAACAACGTGACCTGACCGCTCCCCCCACACCGCATCAGAGAGGTGGCCAAGCACGCCCAGCTCGTACCGCCTCCGTTCGAGCCCGGCCTTCACCCGACGTTCCCTTCCTAGGTGTGTTACTCCCAGGAAAGTCCCGGCCTTCATCCCTGCCCGTGAGCTGCACAGACTCGAATCTGTCAGCGGCGGGATCCGACTCCGCCGGAACTCTCGACAAGAGATCCACAAAGGGAAGGGACGACATCATGGCTACCTGGTTCATCACCGGTGCTTCCCGCGGCCTCGGCGCCGAGATCGCCCGAGCCGTACTCAAGGGCGGAGACAACGTGGTCGTCGCCGTCCGCAACCCCGACAGGCTCCCCGGCGACCTGCAGACCTCCGACCAGGTCCACGCCGTCGCCCTGGACGTCACCGACAGCGGTGCCATCCCCGCCGCCGTCCAGGCCGCGACAGACCGTTTCGGCGGCATCGACGTGCTGGTCAACAACGCCGGCCGCGGCCTGCTGGGCGCCCTGGAGGAGATCGGCGACGACGAGGCCCGCTCCCTGTTCGACCTCAACGTGTTCGGCCTGATCAACATGACCCGGGCCGTGCTGCCCGGCATGCGCCGCCAGGGCTCAGGCAAGATCGTCAACATCGGTTCGCGCTCCGGATTCGAAGGCGAGCCGGGAGTCAGCCTGTACAGCGCCTCCAAGTTCGCCGTCGCCGGGATCAGCGAAGCCCTCGCCGCGGAGATGTCGCCGTTCGGCATCCAGTCCATGGTCGTCGAACCGGGCGTGCTGCGTACCGACTTCCTGGACGCCAGCTCGCTGTCGCTGGCGCGCGAGCGGATCGCCGACTATGACGGCACCCCCGCGCACGTCACCCTCGACTGGGTCGACGACGCCAACCACACCCAGCTCGGCGACCCCGTCAAGAGCGCGGCCCTGATCTACGAGGTCACCAGCCAGACCGTCCTGCCCCGGCACCTGTACCTCGGGCCCGACACCCTCGATCGGCTCCAGGTGAAGCTCGAGCAGATCCACCACGACCTGAACGCCTGGCGGGACAAGTCGGCGGCCACCGCGCACGACGACGCCGCCTGACCCGCACATCAACTGTCGGCCATCACACGGTGCTCTGACGACCGTCACCGATCCAAAAGCTCAACCGCCAGAAGAAAGGCACGACTCATGTCTGCTCTGCTCACCGGTACTCCGCTCGCCGGCCGCGTGGCCGTGGTCACGGGCGCCTCCAGCGGCATCGGCGCCGCCACCGCGCAGCGCCTGGCCCAACTCGGTGCCAAGGTCGTCGTCATGGCCCGGCGCAAGGACAAGCTCGACACCCTCGTTGACAGCATTCAAGCCGCCGGCGGGGTCGCCATGGCGGTGCCCGTCGATGTCACCGACCGCGAAGCCGTCCAGGCCGCCGCCGATCAGGTCGCCGAGCAGTTCGGGCGAGCGGACCTCGTCTTCAACAACGCCGGGGTCCAACTGATCTCCGCCATCGATGAGCTGCGACTCGACGACTGGCAGCGCCAGATCGACCTGAACATCACTGGCGTGATGAACGTCATCGGCGCCTTCCTGCCACATCTGAGCGCTGCCGCCGAGGCGGGCAAGCCGGCCGACCTGATCACCACCTCCTCCATCGCCGCCACCCGGATCCTGGAGAAGTTCTCGATCTACTCCGGCACCAAGGCTTACATCAGCCACCTCACCAGGCTGCTGCGGGTGGAGCTCGGCCGGAAGAACGTCCGCGTGGCCACCATCGAGCCCGGCATGGTCGACACCGAACTGCCCGACCACGTCACCGACCCCGATGCCACCAAGCTCATGGCCGACCTGATCGACCAGATCGACGTCCTGCAGTCCAGTGACATCGCCGAGACCGTGGCCTTCATGGCCGCCGTCCCCCGCCACGTCAACCTCACCGAGATCACCATCCTGCCCACCGCCCAGGCCGTCTAGCCCAAGCGGCAGCCCTGGGAAGGGAGGCCGATGGCTGAGCACCGACCAGCCATCGGCCCCCGCTCACGCGCGATGAAAGGCCCGAGATGAGCCCCACAGGTTTCTCCGAATACCCGCTGGACCTCGTGCATCGGCTGATCGAGCCCGGGCCGGTCATCATGGTGTCCACCTTCGACGGCGAGCGCGCCAACCTGATGACCAACGGTTTCAACATGCCGATCGCGCATGGTGCGCTCATCGGGCTGATCCTTGGCCCGTGGGATCACAGCTACGACGCGTTGCGCACCACCGGCGAGTGCGTCATCGCCATCCCCTCCATCGACCTGGCCGAACAGGTGACCGACGTCGGCAACATCTCCGGCCGCGACGTCGACAAATGGGGGAAGTTCGGCTTCACTCCCGCACCTGCGGCTGTCGTCCGGGCGCCTCTCGTCCAGGAGTGCTTCGCCAACATCGAGTGCACCGTGGCCGATGACAGGCTCGTCGACGACTACAACCTGTGGATTCTCCGCGGCGAGCGCGCCTGGTTCGATGCCGGCAAACGAGGAGCGGGTGAGTTCCATCATCGCGGCAACGGCACCTTCTCCGGCAACGCCGACACCCTCGACCTGCGAAACCGCATGACCAAATGGCAATACCTGACGCGCGACCAGTAGTCTCCGCCGCATACTGACCAGCCATTTCGCAGAGCGATCCGGCGCAATTCCAGATCTTCGGGCTGAGGGCAGTCGCTTGCGAGACAGGATCCGCAGCTCAGATCTGCGGTTGCTCATCCAGGAGGAGTGGTTCCCACAACAGGGTCAAGACGACCTCTCCGAACTCCCTCTCGCGGACGCGTCGCCGACAAGGACGGTTTCCGGCGGCCAAACAGAGTAAAGCGGAGGTCCGCTCCCGCCGCGATACCCGACCCCATCGCCCAAGCCCAGGGTGCCGTCACGCGAGAAGCCACTCGTCAGGTGACGATGCCCTGGGCGGCGCGACTTCCAGGTACTGGGCCGCTGTGCGGCCAGGTGACGCATGGTCTTTCCACGGCCAGATGACGGCCTGATCTCGTCCCACCTGGATCACGCAGGTGACATGGGCCTGGGTTTTCGGGGTAGGTCGAACTGTCTGGCAGGATCCTACGACGTCGCTCACACAACCACAGTCAGCGTCGGCGAATTCGCAGAGGGCACGCGGCCGCCAGTATTCGCGGTGGAGGGCTCGATGGACACGCGGACAGCTCAGCCCCAGGTTGGGATCACCTCGAACATGTTTGGAATCTCCTACGGGTTGGCCGGTCTGGCCACCTGCTGGGGGTACGCGGCCATGCTGAGGCTGGCGCCCGCGCTGGTGGCCGACATCCTGTTCGTCATCACCGCCGTCGTGTGGCTGGTGCTCATCGTCGGCTACGCGTCGCAGGTCCCGCAACGGCCCGGCGGCTGGCGCGGCGAACTGGCCGATCCGGTGCTGGCGCCGTTCGTGTCGCTGATCCCGATCGTCGGGATGCTCCTGACGACCGGTCTGATGCCCCACGCCCCTACCGTCGGCCGGTGGCTGTTCGCGCTCTTCGCCGCCGCCACCGTCATCCTGGCCGGGTGGATCACCGGCCAATGGATCGTCGAAGGGCTCGACCTGGACCGGCTGCACTCCGGCTACGTCCTGCCCGCCGTCGCCGGCGGACTCATCGCCTCCATCGGCGCCGCCCGCGCCGGCTGGACCGCCATCGCCCACGCGTTCATGGGCATCGGCCTCGTGTCGTGGCTGCTCATCGGCTCCGTCATCCTGGCCCGGCTGCTGTTCCGCCCCCGCCTGCCCGCGCCGCTGATGCCCACCCTGGCCATCGAGATCGCGCCGCCCGCTCTCGCCGGCCTCGCCTACCTGGCCATCACCCACGACAAGGTCGACGCCCTGGCCCTGGTGTTCGGCGGCTTCACCGTGCTCGCCGCCATCGTCCAGCTCCGGCTGATCCCTGTGTACCGCCGGCTGGCGTTCAGCCCCGCGTTCTGGTCGTTCGCGTTCCCGTACGCCGCCGTCGCCATCTTCGCCCTGCACTGGATCCACTACGGAAAACCCGTCGGGCACACGGTGTGGGCCTGGTGCGTGCTGATCGCGATCACGGCCTTCATCGCCGCGCTCGCCGTCAAGACGGCGACCGCCCTCGCCCACCACAGATTCCTGCCCCAACTCCAGAACCCGCAAGCACCGCGGTAAACGGCATACCAAACAGCAGAGATTCCTCCAGGGGGCAGGAGACCCTACTGCCCGAAGGAGAATCGAAGCTGAGCGTTGATCAGGAAATTGAGCCGGAAACGCAGATGGCCGATCACGGCCTGCTCCGGAATTTCCTCAGGTGTCAACAGCGTCCAGCGCAGTGCGCAGCCGTCCTCAGCCGGCCGGATGTCGAACCGGATCTCGTCCCCGGGCCTACCCGGCCACAATGATGACCAGACCACGAGCTCCGGCTTCACCGCGTGCAGGATGTGCGGCTCGACCTCGTCAGAACGCAGATCGAGCCATGGGCGCCCACCAGGCCGTCGTGGCTCGGTCAGGCTCTCCCACACGACATGAGCCGGCGGCGGTTGCTTACGCTCTCGCGAACCCAACTCGATCACTTCAACAGTCTAGAGAAGAATCGGCGATGCCGATGAGGGGGTTCTCCGTACTCCCCAGCGAAACCAAAGGTTCGGAGGAGCAGACTTCGACGTGCGAAGCTGGTGGACATGGAGGCTGGTTCGGTACGCAGAATTCTGGCGGTGCACCCAGATGGTCCGTGGCTGGTACTCGTAAACGGGTCCACCTGGAATGTCGAGTTGCGTAACACCGGGGTGGATTTCCCCTTCACCAGGTCGAGGCTGTCGCTCTTACCACTGCTGGAGAGGCCGCGAGACGAAGTGGAGCGGCAGGCCAGGCAGGCACTCGGTCCTGACGATCCGGACCTCGCTGAAGTCCTACAGGCGGTCATCGAATGCGGGCTCGTAGGGCAGTCGGAGTATTGGACCTCACTGACATTGCCGTGGATGAACACCGATGAGGTCGGACTCTTTGCCGGGCCGCTCAGGGAGATCGCCGTCGGGCGGCTATGGTCTCAGGGCACACAGCACGCTGCGAAACGACTCTTGAAGCGGAACGGTCTCTGGTCAACCGATCGACGGCGACCTCACGACCAGCGCCGATCCGGATGCCGTGGCGGCGGCGAGGCTCCCCCTCCCACAGCCGCGTGAATTCTGGCGGGCGGGTTCAGCGCCTTGACATGCCGACGGCGGAGTGGATCAATTGCGGACTTGTGCGCGTCCTTACAGGAACACTGATGATCGCCACCCTGGTCGCGGGGTGTTCGAGCGACCCCGTCGACGCGGTACCAGCAGCCGCGCTCGCGCCCCCTACGACCACGGTCGCGAGCCCCGACCCGAGCGTGGAGACCGAAACTCCTTCGCCGCGGGCGACGCCGAGCCCGGCGCCGCTGAGCGTCGATCAGGCGGCCCGCCGTTATCTGGGCATCGTGCGCCCGTACAACATCGCGCTCGAGCGACTCGAGCAGGCTGTCAACGGCGGCCGGCCTGTCACGGAGCTACGCCGCCGAGCAGCGCAGGTCGCCACCGCGAACAAGACGCAGATCCGGCATTTGACCGACACCGCCTGGCCCAGGGCGCTGCGCGGTCCGGTGCGGCAACTCAAGGCCGAGTCGCTCACGGCGCAACGGCACTGGCTCCTGGCGGCGCGTGCCCGTACCCGCGACACGCTCATCCAGGAGGTGCTGAACGCCGCCCGCCACGACGGCAAGCCGGCGGCGGGGAAGATCCGCGCACTCCTCCACCTGGAGCAATACGACGAAGAGGACTACTCGTGACCGTCCACGGCGACCTCCGTTGTCCACCGTCGTTCGCTTCCATGCGCCCAGCATGCGGTGGGCCCGCTCTCACCGGCCCGCCTACCCGGCGGGCTCGCCGACCGGCGTGCCCGGCGCGTTGAACGTGCCCTGCCGGTTGATCGTGTGCCAGCGCAGCCGTACGCCCAGGATTGCCGTGGCCACCGACTGGATCACCACCAGGTACATCAACTGCCGGTAGACGAACTGCTGCAGCGGCAGCACCCACAGCGCGGAGACCCGTTCGCCGTCGAGGCGCAGCGCGTACCAGCCGGTTGCCGCCTGCACGGCGACGAACCCGGCCCACACCGCGACGACCGGCAGCGGGTCGCCCACCGCCGTGCTGTAGACCGCCATGAGGTCCACCACGGGCGCGAGCAGCGGCAGCACCACCTGGAACAGAGTCAGATAGCCCAGGCAGCGGCGACCGAAGGGCGCCCGTTCCACCAGCGCCCCGCGATGCTTCCACATGGCCTGCAGGGTGCCGTAACACCAGCGGTAGCGCTGCTTCCAGAGCTGCCCGAGCGTCGTCGGGGCTTCCGTCCAGGCCAGCGCCTTCTCCTCGTACACCACCCGCCAGCCGGCCCGGCACAGCGCCATCGTCAGGTCAGTGTCCTCGGCCAGCGTGTCCGTGCTCACCCCGCCCAGCGCCACCAGCGCCGAGCGGCGGAACGCCCCGATCGCGCCCGGCACGGTCGCCATGCAGTCCAGCAGCTCGAACGCGCGCCGGTCGAGGTTGAACCCGATCACGTACTCGATGTGCTGCCAGCGCCCGATCATGCCGCGCCGGTTGCCGACCTTGGTGTTGCCGCTGACCGCGCCGACGGCCGGGTCGGCGAGCTGGCGGACGAGGTGCCCGATCGTGGCGGGTTCGAAGACGGTGTCGCCATCCACCATGATCAGAATCTCGTGCGATGCCTGCGCGATCCCCACGTTGAGCGCCGAGGGCTTTCCGCCGTTCGGCTTCGTGATCACCCGGACGTTGCCGTAGCCGAGCGCCGCGGCCAACTCGGCGGTGCGGTCGGTCGAGCCGTCGTCGACGACCAGCACCTCCACCTCACCCCGGTAGGACGTGGACACCAGCGAGCGCACCGTTGCCTGGATCCCGGCCTCCTCGTTGTAGGCCGGGACGATCACCGTCACCGCAGGCAGCGCGGGCCAGTCGGGCGCACGCCCCTTGCGCCGCCGTCCGCCCCGGTTGCGGTGGGCGTGCACCATCGCGAGCACCGCGAAGAACGCCAACCGGCCCAGCGTGAGCACACCGGCGGCGAACAGCACCCACGACAGGGCCGCGACGAACCAGCCCGAGGCGCGCTGGGCGAAGGAGAACACCGCGCCCGCGAAGCGCTCCCCGCCTTCCGCCTGCTGGTGCGCCGACGGCATGCCCAGCGCGTCGGTCACGGTGACCGCCCGGTAGCCGCGCGCGGTCAGCTCCCGCAGCGTGCGGTCCAGGGCCTCGACGGTCTGCTGCCGGTTCCCGCCCGCGTCGTGCATCATGACCACCGCGCCCTGTCCACGTTTGGGAAGCGCTGCCGCAGTGATCTTGTCCGTGCCGGGGTGGCTCCAGTCTTTGGTGTCCAGATCGGTCAGCGTCACCAGATAGCCCTGGTCCGCCACTGCGCGCAGACTGTCCCACTGGGGGACGGTGATCGTGTTCGTCGTCGAGGAGTACGGCGGGCGTACCAGCGTGGTGTGCAGCCCCGTCGCGCCGGCCAGCGCCCGCTGCGTCAGCGACAGCTCCAGCCGCAGCCGCCACGCCGGTACGGCTGCCAGGTCGGCGTGGGTGTAGGTGTGGTTGCCGATCTCGTGGCCCTCGGCGACGATCCGCCTGGCCAGCTCTGGATACTGGGCGACCTTCGAGCCGACCACGAAGAAGGTGGCCTTGGCGTCGTGACGGCGCAGCACGTCCAGCACCTTCGGCGTCCACTCCGGATCCGGGCCGTCGTCGAACGTCAGGGCGGCCGTCAGCGCGGGCAGGCGGGCGCTGGCCGGCTCGCGTTCGGTGAGGTTCAGGACGGGGCCGCCACGGCGGGCCTGCTCCAGGTCGGGACTGGGGTGGTCGGCCGCGGGCGGGACCGCTTGCGTCTCTCCGACGACGTTGGTCACGTACCCGTCGAGCACGAGCATGGTGGCGGCCAGCAGCAGCCCGGTGGCCACCAGGAACCAGTGACCCCGCGGATCCGTCCGCTTCTTGGAGACCGGCGCGGGTGTCCCGGGCAAGGGCGGCTCGACCGCTTGCCCGTGCGGTTGCCTGCCTGACGGCCGCTCGTGTGGTGCGTGTAAGTACGGCGGCTGGTGGGCAGGTGGCGGCTGCCCGTACGGGGGTTGCGGGTGCGGCGGGGCGACCGGTGGCAGGCCGGCGGCGAGGCGGGAATCCTGCCAGGCAGGCACCGGCGGCCTGGCCCGGTCGGCAGGATGGCTCATCCCTTCGGCCCTCTCGTCTTGCCAGGGTCGTGTCCCGGCGGGTTGCCGCGGCCGGGCCCGTCCGGCTCGGCGGGCACGGATTCCGTCGGCACGGGCTCGGCCGTGGGCTCAGGTCCGGTGCTGTCCCCACTGGTCGGCGCGCTGGTCGGTTCGGCGCTCGTCGAGCCCTCGGGGTCCGTGCCCGGCCGCTCGGTCGTGGGACGTCCCGCAGGGTCCGTGGCGGGCGCCTGCGGGGGCTCCTGCTGCGCCCCCGTCGGCTCGACCGAGCGCGTCCTGCGCGGCTCCGCCTGGGCGGAGGATGTCGGGGTACGGGTGGGCGTCGCCGCCGGCGGGCTTGCCTGGACGGTGCGACGAGGCGTCGCCGTGGGGCTCGGATGGTCGGGCGAAGCCGTACCTGCCGGGCCGCCGGGCTGGTCCCCTGGCCAGCCGCTCACAGAGAGCGTCGTGCCGGAGAACAACCCGCCGACCACGACGGCGAGCAGCCCGAACACCACCAGGGCTCCGCCGATCGAGCCGAACATGATGAGTCGCCGGCGACGGCCGCTTCCGTCAACGAAGACGGCTCTGGACGGCGGCTGGAAGCCGGCGGTGGGTGGCTGCTCAGGGCGGTGATGCTCTATGGGCACGAGCTGAGATCGTAGTGACAAATCAGGATTTTTGGGACTATTAATGTCCAGCGACGAGATCGTCAGGGCCTTCCAGGAGGTCCTGATCCGAGAGCCCTGGCCAGATACCGGCACAGGCATGGAGCTCCGGCTGCCGAGCGCCCCTGATCCTGGGCGGGGCGGGTCTGGCTCGGGTCGGCGCTGTGGTTGCCCGTCAGCACCAGCCCGATACGGCGGCTTGGCCCGCGGGGATGACGTGCTCGGTCGGCAACGTGTTCCACCGGCCCTGATACTGCTTGCCGCGCTCGAGGTCGTCGCCGCGCCTCAGGTCAGGCGTGCTCTGGACGTTCACCTGCCCCATGCGAACACCCGCTCCGGCGTGATGGCCGGGTCTCCGACCTTGACAGCCTGGGACTCGACCTGATCGACGAAGCTCCGCGTCGGGTTGCCGGAAGGCGCGTCGAGCGACAGGGTGCCGACGCCCCCTCCGGTGGCCGGGCCGAACGGGAGCTTCACCTCGCACGCACTCGCCTCCGGCCAACTCACGTGGACTCCCTGGAGCCGTCGGGCCGCTGGATGTCGGCCATCGGCTCGTCCGTGATGCCGTTGTCGATGCCGTACAGCCAGCGGTCGATCCACCGGTCACCCCGCTCTGCCACTCCGCGGTGCGGAAGCTGGTGGAGTTGGGGTGGACGCCACGGTGGATCCAGAACCTACGCGGCATCTGACGCTTGGCGACCTTGTACCAGATTGGCGAAGTGCATCGTCTTAACGAATCAGCCATCGGGCGAACGCCACCCGCCTGCCCCGCCGTACGCGCGGGGCAGGGCGTGATCGTCACCGGACCGCCCACCTGACCTAGTTCGGGTTGTTCGCGTGGGTGAGGGTCTCCCACGCGACGAACAGGTTGTTGCTGCCCGCGGGCCTCTGCCGCTCGGTCAGGGACTGCGTGTTCGCCATCGGGATGCCCATGCGGTTGTGCAGGCCGTTGAAGCCGACCTCGGTGATCGGGCCCAGCCCGAGGGTGAGGGAGCCGCCGCACAGCCAGCTCGGCACAGCGGTGCCGAGTTGGTACCTGGAGTGGAAGCCGAGCGCGTGCCTGAGCCGCTCCGCGACCTCGGGATAGAGGTCCTGGCCCTGGATGCGGCTGGTCTCGGCGATGTGCGAGATGGACGACAGGCCGTAGCCGGTGTGTGTGAAGTCGCGGCACGTCTCCTGACTGAGACCGTCGACAAAGCTGGTCTGGTTGTGCCAGTACCCGATGATCTCGGCCGGGGTGTCGATGCCTCCCACGGGCGGCGCGACCGGGAGGGAGCCGTCCGCGGTCACGTAGACGTAGGCGGGCAGGCGGGCGCGGAACTTGGCCACCGCCCGGTCGTAGGCGGCGCGGTCCTCCAGGAAGACGGCGATGCCCAGGGCCGCCTCCGTCATGGTCAGCTCCCAGTTGCCGTTGCTCGATGAGCCGCCGGCGACCTCAGGCAGGTACACGTTGCGCAGCATGGTGGCGAAGCGGCCGGCGTTGGGCCAGCCGGTGTACGTGTAGCGGATGATCTCGGCGGCGCGCGGCCAGGTCGAGCCGGCCCAGCCGCTCTGCAAGGGCGCGTTGCTGTTGGTGTGGTCCTGGATCGTCGCAGACCAGGCATCCATGATCGAGATCGCCTTCTCGGCGTACCGGCTGTCTCGGGAGATGTACCAGCGCAGCGCGAGCGTGTACGCCGCCAGGGCGTCCTCGCGCTCGTCGGTGCAGCCGTTGTTCGGGTTGGAGTAGGACCCGCACTCCACGATCGCCCGCGGGCGAGGAGTCCTGGTCAGGGAGGCGTAACGGCTGGCGTTCATCTGGTCGTACGCGCTCTTCCACGGCTGCGCGTTCGCCTGGACCTGGGCCCGGACGAAGTCGAGCTGTGGCCGGCTGACGAGTACGCCGGGGTGGGTGAAAGTCGCCGGGGCGGCCTCGGCGGTACCGCCGGTGAGCCCTGTGACCAGCAGGGTGACCAGCATGGACAGAGAGAGGAGGATACGGCTGCGCATGGGGAGATCCCTTCGTCCACATATGTGTACGACATGCATAAGCCTGGACAGACTGCGCGTGATGGCGAACATAAAGCGCGAGCACGACCCGGTCAAGGCTTTCTGTTCGTAAACTTTCCTATTGACAACCCTCCTTTCTCCTGTTTTGATCCGAGTTATTTTAGGGACCGAAGTAAGCCCTGCACTCGCGGCGCAGAGAGAAAGGGACACACCCCATGACCCCCCAGCGCCCCCCATCACGGCTGCTCTTGAGCATCCTCGCCGCCCTCGGCCTCGCGACCGTCGGCCTGGTGACGCCGGCCGCGGCCGCCACCGGTCAGATCACCGGGTACGGCGGCAAGTGCGTGGACGTGGCTGGCGCCGGCACCGCCAACGGCACCCAGATCCAGCTCTACACCTGCAACGGCACAGCCGCCCAGCAGTGGACCACCGGCACGGACGGCACCCTGCGCGCCCTCGGCAAGTGCATGGACGTGGCCGCGGCAAGCACGGCCAACGGCACAAAGGTGCAACTGTGGGACTGCAACGGCTCGGCCGCCCAGGTCTGGACGGCGGGATCCGACGGCACCCTGCGCTCTCTGGGCAAGTGCCTGGACGCCACCGGCCCCAGTTCGGCCGACGGCACCCCGCTGCAGATCTGGGACTGCTTCGCCGCCGCCAACCAGCGCTGGACCCTGCCCGGAGACGGCACCACGCCGCCCGCCCCGGGCAAGACGGCCGCCGCCCCGTACCTCTACCTCGGCTGGGCCAGCCCGCCCAGCGCCACGTCGGTGATGAGCCAGACCGGCGTGCGCTCCTTCACCATGGCGTTCATCCTGTCCGGCGGCGGATGCGTGCCCCGCTGGGACGGTTCGCGACCGCTTACCGGCGGCGCGGACCAGCAGACGATCAACGCGATCAAGGCCGCGGGCGGCAGCGTACAGATCTCCTTCGGCGGCTGGTCGGGCAACAAGCTCGGCCCCAACTGCACCAGCCCCGCCGCCTACGCCGCGGCCGTCCAGCAGGTCATCGACGCGCACGGCCCGGCCGTGGTCGACTTCGACATCGAGAACACCGACGAGTTCGAGAACTACCCCGTCCAGGACCGCATCCTGAACGGCCTCAAGATCGTCAAGCAGAACAACCCCAACGTCAAGATAGCCGTCACCTTCGGCACCAACCAGAACGGCCCCAGCGCGGCCGGGCTGCGGCTGATCAACCAGTCCAGGGCGCTGAACGTGCCGATCGACAACTACACGATCATGCCCTTCAACTTCGGCGCCTCGAACATCTACCAGAGCACCGTCAGCTCCGCCGAAGGGCTGAAGAACGCCCTCAAGAACGCGTGGGGCTGGACAGACGCCCAGGCGTACGCCCGTATGGGCATCTCCGGCATGAACGGCATCTCCGACCAGTCAGAGGTCACCACGACGGGGACCTGGACCCAGATCCGCGACTGGGCCAAGGCCCGAGGGCTGGGCCGCCTGGCGTTCTGGTCGGTCAACCGCGACCGGCCCTGCTCCGGTGGCCTCACCCAGACCTGTAGCGGCGTCAGCCAGGGGAACTGGGACTTCACCCGCATCTCGGCGGGCTTCTAGACACAGCCCCACGAACCGGCCGCGTATCGGCCATGAAGAGCCGTAGGGCACCGATGATCGATAGATAGCCGGACACAAAGCGAAAGGCCCGCCACCACGTTTCCGCTGGTGACGGGCCTTTCCCCGCTGGTGCGACAGGTGCAAGGCTCGAACTTGCGTAGGCCGAGCCTGCGAGGCAGAGGCAGGCACGATCCTCCCTTCACGCCGCCGACCTCGACGCCACCCACACGTGATTTCAAGATCCAGTAGACGCCTTGAGCATCTTCACCTGCTGGTCTTACCGTCGTGACCATGCGACAGATCGACGACGTGGACGTGCTCAAGGTTATGAGCAGCCGGTTTCGGATGAAGCTCTTCAGCCTCCTGTTCCGGATTGGCCCGGTCACGGTGAGCGAGCTCGCCAGGCGGATGGATGCCGACCCCGGCCAGGTGAGCTATCACCTGCGGCAAATGCAGAAACATAGGTTGATCGAGGACGTGCCGGAACTCGCCCGGGACAGCCGGGAACGCTGGGTGCGGGCGGCTTTGAGCGGGTGGGCATTGGTGAGGGACTTCGAAGCCCCGGAGGCCAGAGCCGCCCTGCAGGCGTGGACTTCACAGTGGGTGATCGATCAGTTCGAGCGACTGCGCGACTTCGAACGCACTCACATGACGCTTCCCGAGGACTGGCAGAACGCGGCCTTTGGAAGCAGCCGCCACCTACGGCTCACCAAGGATGAGCTCACGCAGCTCGACGACCAGCTCAATGCCGTGCTGAAGCCGTGGTGCGAGCTGACCAAATCGCGCGTCGAATCGAGCGCGGCTCCGCCGGACACTCGCCCGATTTTCATTTTCTACCACGCATTCCCCGAAGAACCCTGAGGAGCTTCCCATGTACACCATGCATGAGGAGTGGGGCCGCGCTTACCTCGCTGAACAGCGAGCCGAGGCGGCACGGTCACGCATGATTCCGCCGCGCACGCGCCGGCCTGTTCATCTGCGCCTCCGCGGCCGGTTCGCGATCACCCTCCGCCGCCTCGCCGACCACCTCGAACCTGCCTGACATTCCGTACGGGTATCCGTCGACGTAGATCTCCAGAGCACGTCCCGCACGTTACGGACCTGCAGGTCTCTGAGCAGGGAGCCCGCTGCCGCCTCTCAAGGTCGAGCCAACCTTTTCGTCGGACTCGCATGCCATCATCTTCATGATCTGTCCCGAGAGAACAGGATCCCCGTGGGCGGCTACGACTGGCTCGATGACGACGCGTTCTGTGCAACCTTCGTCCGCGGTCTCACTCCGCACGAGGCGCTGGCCCGCCTTGGCATTGACATGTTCGACGGGGATGACGAGGAAGGCGATTTCGAGGACGGGCTCATCTGCGCCCGGCCGGCCGAGGGCGGGACCATTCTGAGCGAGTCGAACGGCTTCGCCGGCACGCTGCCCGAGGTGCTGCGGCCCTTGTCGGCTGGGACGGTCACGGCGAGTGTCTTCGTCAACGTGAACAGAGTCGCGTTCTTCGACCATTACGCCGCCGGCCGCAGCATCCTGACCTTCGATCCGCTGTTCGGCGGCGACGAGGACGGCCTCCCCGAGGACTACCTGGCCGACCGGATCGAGCTCGGGCTGGCCGGCGACAAGTCGGAGGGCGGGCTCGCCGCCGCACTGCTGCTGGCCGAGCGCATCACCGAGGTGCGGCCGAACGCGTCAAGTGACGCGGTGGCCGCCCATGGCGTTCTCGAGTACTGAAAGCAGCGCGAGACTTCGTGAAGTCATCGGGCCGCACCTCCCGGAGGCACTCGTAGCGCTCGGCGAACCTGTCGACAGCCTCATGGATCGAGCCACCGAACTGGTCCCGCATGACCATCAGGACCGGAAGGATACGCCTGCGGACAATGTGATCATCAATGGAGCCCCAGAGATCTCCCACAAGAGCATCTTCCCGCGTTATCAGCTTGGGAGCTGTATCGATCACAGCCCTACAGGGCTGCCGAGCAGGGCAAAGGCCGCTCCTGAGTGACCATGGCTCCCCCTTCGTCACCTCCCTTGTTGGCCCGCTGATGACCCAGACGATCAAGTTGGCGCGGACCGAGAGATCAAGATCATTCCGCGCATATTCCGGATCTTGCCAGTGCCGGTGTGCTGACGAATACACAAGTTCGAACACACAAGGTCAGTTGGGATGATCAAACCGTGGCACGTGGTGGCCGAGACTGATAGGGGGTGGACTGCGTGAATGGAGTGGCTGAGGCGCTGCTGGCTGCGTACGACAATCAGTTGCCGGGCCGGGTGCCGCAGGAGTTGCCGTGGGGAGCCGCGATCGAGCGGGATGGACCACTGATACGAACCCACTTCGGCACCCACGGGACCGTCGACCTCCCCAGTCTCGTCTACGACGATCTGGCAGGGCTGATCCGCCGACAACAGGAGATCTTCGCCGCACGCTGCGAACCGATCGAGTGGAAAGTCCACTCCCACGACTCACCCCTGCTCCCTGAATCGCTGCGAGACGCAGGATTCAGCCCGGGGCTGGAGCGGACCCTCCTGGCGGCCGACATCGCCGACGTCCCATCACCCGAAGTCCTGCGATCTGGCATGCGCATACGGCCCTATCTCCGTGGGGAACGAGAGCGGCTGCATCGCATGGCCGCGGCCGCGCCAGAGCAGCGAAGGCCGCTCACGGAGTTGGAGGCCGACGGGACAGCCCGCGGAACAGGATCAGAGATGCAGATCCTGGTGTTGGAGTACGACGGGCGGATCCTGGACTCAATCTGGATCGAACGAGTGGCCGACACCGACTTCGCGGCCATCGGTGGAATCACCGGCCCACGCCCCGAACTGCTCCACGCCGCGGCCGCCTGGGCGGAATGGCGCGATATTCGGCACGTGTATCGACCTCGGACGCCGCGTCACCTTGCCGCCGAAGCGACCGGCGCCTTGATCCCCACCTACCTCGCGGCGGGCTTCCATGAGATCGCCCGGGTGTGCACCTACCGCTGGGCGCCCGCCGGTGAGCCAGCCCGGGAGCGCCCTGCAAAACAGCTCCTGTCCGATCCTGAGTATGACGAGATCTGGAAGCGGTTCGAGGCTCGGTTCGAGGTGACCTACGAGACTGCCGATCGGGGAATCGCTGAACCTCCAGCCTCCACCACCTGGCACCTCGAAACCGTCGACCGCCCGGACGACCCCCTGCTTGCCAAGGTAGAGGAGATTGTCGCGCGCGGATTACGTGCCAGCGCTCGGCCCGGTGACCGGCTCTACCGCCTCAAGTGGTACATCAGCGGCTCTCGCATCGACCCAACCCGCGTCGGCGGGCCAGGACAGCCCCCGTGGACGACTTACGCCTACCTCATCGATGAACACGTCATCCAAGTCACCGAGGACCTCCGAATGGGCACGTTCGGCAACTGGCGGGAAGCATCCTTATGTGTCTTCGGCGACGAACTTCTCGCCCACGTAGACGATGAGCTCACTGGCCTTCTCGGCACCGTGCTGCGGCGCGGCGGACGCCCTGTCGGCAACGTCTGGAGCTTTGGTCCCTGACGACATGCCACGTCGCCACGCCAGCCCTACGACCGACTGGCCGCTTAGGGATTGCCCAACGGTCCGTTCCGCCCGGCCGCTCACCGCGGCATCCGGCTGCACACTCCTGAAACGCAGAAGAGACCCCATAGGGCCTCTGAGCTGCTGTTACTGCTGGCGGCAGGTGCAAGGTTCGAACTTGCGTAGGCTGAGCCGACGGCTTTACAGCGCGTGGCCGTTCCTATCGACTCAATGCCTTGGACCTGCGACTCCATCCTGCCAGGCCGCCACAAGCAGCAAGATCATTGCACGCATATTGCACGGTCCACCGGACGCCCCGTGAGAAGCTCAGCCCTGTGGATCAGCGCCCGGAGGCAGCCTTCCCGACGGACAAGCTAAGCGCGCTTCGCCTTGGCACACCCCTCGTCGCCGAAGTTGAGGCGGGCGCTCTGGAGTATCGAGCATGGATCGAGATCCGCCCACTGCGGACTACCGCCGACGATGCCGCCCAGCAAGAAGGCTGGACACGAAACGACGAAAGGCGCAGCTTCCGGCTGACACACTGCGAATACGTCATCAAGCGCCTCGACGGCTGGGACTACGACATCGGAAGCCACGAAATCAAGCGCACAATCGCCACCGACGAAGTTGACCTCCTAGCCATACTCCAAGGTTGGGGCGTAGCGCCCGAACGGTTCGCCTACCCTTGGGACACCGACTTCCCTGCCTAGTGCTGCACCGCTTTAGGTCGTTGGGGGCGGTGGAGGTGTGGTCTGAGCGTCGGGGTCAGCAAAATGGAAGGCGCACGCACGGTCGAGGGCTTCCTCGGGTGAGCCTGAAGGGTGGCCGCTGGGCAGGAGACTGTCCTGATAGATGCCCTCGCTAGGCAGGTAGATTGCGAAGGCCCAGATGTGCGAGAGGCCGTCGAAGCGCAGGCGGCACAACCGCGCATAGGCACCGCCGTGCAGGCGCGCTTCGAGATAAGCGAATCCACCGCGGAAGCTCACGTCGATCCCGGCCAACTGCCAGCGTGAGCGAGCGTGGTCGTTCAGGCGCTGACGCAAATGATGCTTCATCGACTCGGGCGGATTCTTCGGCATTCCGCTCATCGTGCCCTCCAAGAGATCAACCACGCTGCTCGGTGAGCCAGGGTGAGGAACGAACTCTGGATCGTCGATCGGCCCCCGAGCACGTATGGCGTCCAGCCATGCAGTGGCGATCGTAGGGCTGCATCTGTGCGGCGGCGTGGCGACCCCGGTCGGGGCGTTTGGTTGGTACGGCGGGGCCGGCGTACGGTGCCCGGCCCGGTGTCCCGCCGCCGTCCGGGACCGGCCCTCAGGCCGCACGCCCGGACGGCGGGCGGGCGGAGGGCCGGGGGTACGGCGGCGCGCCGCGCCGCCGCTTGATCCCTATCAGGGCAATTCGGCAAGGGTCAACCAGTTATCGATCAGCCACTTCAGAGCGTGAAGAGAGAGGCAAGGCCCTCAGTGACCATCCGCTTCGGGCAGATGTCCTGCTGCGCGTCTATGCCAAGTGCATCGACGGTCCGGAGGAGATCGTCAACCAGCGGATAGCGGACCTGCTGACCATATGAGATCACGAACAACTTTCCTCGAAGGGCTCCGGCTTCCCCCGGGGCCTTTCGGCATTGCAGGGCCGCTCATCCCGCGCATGCTCCGGATCATGCGCGTCTACCTGGGAAACACCGCAGGATCCATCCCGCGTATATCCCGTGACCAGCGACAAAGGCCACTCACGGCGACGTCCGGCTGCACACCCCTGAAACGCAGAAGAGGCCCTGAAGGGCCTCTGACCTGCAGCGCCTGCTGGTGGCAGGTGCAAGGTTCGAACTTGCGTAGGCTGAGCCGACAGTTTACAGCGCGTGACCATTGCAACCGAGAGATGGCCTTCCACCTGCGACAGGACTCGTGTCAATCCCCTCAAACCGTGGAGACGGTTCTATGCCACAGCGGTCCTTAGCAGGGCCGTTGATGTTTGCCGCTTCTCGATCATCAGGCGCTCGAATGTGACAGGCGGCAGCCCGTCGTTGGCACTGTGCCTGCGCTTGACGTTGTAGAAATCCGCGATCCAGGTCG